>JAFYCM010000045.1 GCA_017539645.1 Bacteroidales bacterium | reverse complement strand
TTGAAGGCGGTCAGATTCAGGGCGTTGACACCGACATTGAGGGTGTCGTAGTTTATAAAGGCATTCCATACGCCGCGCCGCCGATTGGCGAAAACCGTTGGCGAGCTCCGCAGCCGGTTGTGCCGTGGAAGGGCGTCAAGGTTTGCGACCAATTTGGTCATCCGGCGTTTCAGGGTGCGCACTATGACGGCGGCTACACCACAGAATGGGGATATGGCGAGGAGAAGGCTTACAGCGAGGATTGCCTCTATCTCAACGTCTATACCAAGGCGTCCGCACAGCCCGAAAAGAAACTGCCTGTCGCCATTTGGATTTTTGGCGGCGGACTGAGAGAAGGGTGGGGCTCTGAGCCTGAGTTCGACGGTCAGGAATGGGCGGCAAAAGATGTCGTCCTCGTAACCTTCAATTATCGCGTTGGTCCATTCGGATTCTTTGCTCATCCCGAAATCTCCGCCGAAGACCCCGCGCACGCCACCGGCAACTGGGGTACTCTCGACCAAATTGAAGTGATAAAATGGGTCAAGAAAAACATTTCTCAATTTGGTGGCGACCCCGACAATGTGATGATTTTAGGACAGAGCGCGGGCGGTCGCAGCACAAAATTCCTCTCATCGTCGCCGCTCACCAAAGGCCTGTTCAACAAGGCTGTCATAATGAGTGCTAGCGGTTTGCAGAAGCCGTTGCCCAAAGAGGAAGCCGACAAACTGCCGCCGTTTTTCCGTCAGAGCCAGTTGACACTCGCCGAGGCTGAAAAACAAATCAAGGAAGTTTGCGACTGGGCAAACCTCAAAACCCTCAAAGACCTCCGCTCGGCATCAACAGAGGAAATTTACGCCCTCGGCGCACTCTACACCCGCGCCACTGGCAAGCGCAGTTGCCTCAACGCTGGACCAATTGCGCCTTACGTTGATGGTTACGTGTTGCCCAAGGCTTTCGATGACGCTTGCATCGCAAACGAAATTGCAGCCGTGCCTTATATGATTGGTTGCACGCTCAACGACCCGGGCAATATGGCTGACCAAATCAAGGATTTCTGCCTCAATCGCCAAGAAAACGGCGGCAAGGCGTGGGCGTACCAGTTTGCAAGACCGCTCCCCGACGACGGCAGTCATCCCGAAGACAATCTCAAAGGCGCGTTCCATTCATCGGATTTGTGGTATGTTTTCAAATCGTTGAAACATTGTTGGCGTCCGTGGACGAAGGGCGATTGGGAATTGTCGGAAAAGATGCTCACCGCATGGTCTAATTTCGCCAAATACAGCGACCCCAACGGCGTAAACGGCGGCGACTGGAAACCTTACACCGCCGAAAATCAACAATTTATGCGTTTCAAATTGGACGAAAAAGACGCTGAGGCATCGTCGTTAGGCGAGCCGATGAAACCATAATTATTTATGTAGAGACGCGGCGTGCCACGTCTTTATAAATAAAACGTTCCATTTCAATGTAGAGACGTTGCGTGCAACGTCTCTATAAATCCAAACAATTGTAGAGACGTCACATTGTGGCGTCTCTATTTGTATAATCTTATCTATGCGATATTCTATCAGGAAACACGTAATTGGGAAATCGTAACTACTTTTGTTTGTAACTAATCACGCAATATGACAAACATCAATCAGCTAAAAGCCGCTCAGTCTTTTGTCGACAATTGGCAAGGACATGGATACGAAAAAGGCGAAACTCAAAAGTTTTGGATTGACCTTCTTAGCAACGTATTGGGCGTTTGCGACATAACCAAATTCATATATTTCGAAGAGCAAGTTAAGAGTAAAACTGGCAATAAAACCATCACCAATTTTATAGACGCATACATACCATCAATGCGCGTCATGATAGAGCAGAAGTCGAGTCATAAAGACTTGCGCGAACCTATCAAACAGAGCGATGGCACATTACTTACACCATTTCAGCAAGCCAAGAAATACGTAGCAGATTTGCCCGTAGATATGCATCCTAAATGGATTATCACCTGCAATTTCGATGAGTTCCTTATCTACAATATGAATAAGCCCACCGATGAGCCTGAGCAACTTTTACTGAAGAATTTGCCCAATGAACTCTATCGTTTGCAGTTCCTTGTCGATGAGAAGAATGAGAAAATTCGTCGCGAAGAGGAGTTGTCTGTTGAGGCTGGGCAACGTGTGAAGAAACTATATAAAGCTATAAAAGAGCAATATAAGTCCGACGATGTGCAGAGTCTCCGCTCGCTAAATATACTTTGTGTGCGCCTTGTGTTCTGTTTCTATGCCGAAGATGCTGGACTATTTGCTTCGCGTACAAGTTTTGAGGATTATGTCACCTCATTCAATATCCCTAATTTGCGTATGGGCATTATCAATCTCTTCAAGGCGCTCGATACCAAACTCGAAAACCGCGATCCATACGACGAGAGTGTGAAGCCATTCCCATACGTAAATGGCGGACTTTTCCACGATGAGAATATTGAAATCCCCAATTTTACGCAGGAAATAGTAGATATTATAGTGAATGAGTGTGCTCCGTTCGACTGGCACGAGATTTCGCCAACTATCTTTGGCGCTGTGTTCGAGAGCACTCTTAACCCCGACACTCGTCGCGAAGGCGGCATGCATTATACTTCGGTAGCCAATATCCATAAAGTTGTCTATCCGCTATTTATGGAAGATTTAGAGGCGGAACTTGCTGAGATAAAGCAGATTGTGTCTCTAAAGGAACGCCGTAAGCAGATTGCTAAATTTCAAGACAAGATTTCGTCACTGCGATTCCTCGATCCGGCGTGTGGCAGTGGTAATTTCCTTACTGAAAGCTACCTCCTGCTTGCGCAACTCGAAATAGACGCTCTCGAAGCCACTAAAGATGTGGGCGAAATGTTCGTAAATGGGCAAAACAAGGTTGATATTAGTCAGTTTTATGGTATAGAGATAAACGACTTTGCCGTGACTGTGGCTAAAACAGCGCTTTGGATTGCCGAAAGTCAAGTGGCTGCTAAGGTGAACGAAATACTTATAGTGAAAAAGGATTTCCTTCCGCTCAAAACAAACGCGTACATCGTGGAAGGCAATGCCTTGCGCACCGATTGGGCTACGCTGCAACCAATAGATGCCGATAGCGCACCAACAGAAGGACTTTTCAGCGGCTTCACCACACAAACCGACGGCGAACGGCACGAGTATGATTATATTATTGGCAATCCGCCGTTTGTGGGTGCGCGATTGATGAGCGATGAGCAGAAAAAAGATGTGTTTGCAATTTTCGGAGACACAAAAAATGTTGGCAACCTCGATTACGTTTCGTGTTGGTATAGGAAAGCCGCAGAATTGATGGCGAATTGTAGAGACGGAGCGTGCTCCGTCTCTACACGCGCAGCCCTCGTTTCAACAAATTCAATTACGCAAGGCGAACAAGTGGCGATTCTATGGAAACCATTATTTGAAAAATTGGGGGTACATATTGATTTTGCTTGGCGCACATTCCGTTGGGACAGCGAATCGAATCAAAAGGCGCATGTTCATTGCGTGATTGTAGGATTTTCGTGCGATGGTGCTGCCAATGTAGAGACGTTGCGCGCAACGTCTCAATTGCCCAAACGCATCTACAACGCCGATGGTACATATATAAATGCCAAAAACATAAATGGTTATCTACTTGATGCGCCCGACATATTTATAGAAAGCATGCAACATCCGTTGTGCGATGTGCCAGAAATTGGCATTGGCAATAAGCCTATCGATGGCGGTAATTACCTATTTACTGAAGATGAGAAGAATGCTTTTTTGCAGAAAGAACCGAAAGCTGAAAAATATTTCCACAAATGGCTTGGTTCAGATGAGTTTATAAACCGCTGGCATCGTTGGTGCTTATGGTTAGGCGATTGTTCGCCTGCCGAAATAAAGCAAATGCCCGAATGCTACAAACGTGTGCAAGCCGTGCGTGAATTGCGTTTGGCAAGTTCAAGTAAGCCAACACAAAAACTCGCCGATACGCCAACGCATTTCCACGTAGAAAATATGCCCAAAGAGAGTTTCATTGTCGTGCCTAAGGTTAGCTCTGAAAGACGTGCATTCATACCTATAGGCTTTATTACACCCGATACATTCGCCAGCGACCTCGTTTTTGTTATCCCCAATGCCACCCTCTATCATTTCGGCATTCTAACATCATCGGTGCACATGGCGTGGATGCGTGCGGTATGCGGTAGGTTGAAATCGGATTATAGATATAGCAAGGATATAGTTTACAACAACTTTCCGTGGCCGCAGGTAGAGACGTTGCGCGCAACGTCTCTACAAGCACGAATAGAAAAAACTGCCCAAGCCATCTTGGATGCTCGAGCGCTCTATCCCGATAGTTCGCTTGCCGACCTCTACGACGAAACGCTTATGCCGCCCGAACTCCGCAAAGCCCACCGCGAAAACGATAAAGCAGTGATGGCAGCTTACGGTTTCGAGGCATCATTATCGGAGCAGGAGATTGTGGTGCGGCTGTTCGAGATGTACGAGAAACTACGAAAACCCGTTCAGGCGGATTTATAATCCGCCGTCTGAGAAATGCGGATTTGAAATCCGCAACTCATTAGTCGGGGATTGCAAATCCCCTCCAACGGGGTCGAAAAACTATTATATGCATATCCTATCAAACCCATTCAAATTCGTTATTTTTGCGGCCGATGAAAAAGCTGCATAAGTTCGTATTCAAAAGTTACGCTGGTCCGTTGGCCATGACGTTCTTCATCTCCGTGTTTATATTGGTGATGCAAGGCTTGTGGCGCTATGCCGATGATATCGTCGGTAAAGGTTTGGACGTCAGCGTTATGGTGGAATTGTTGTTCTACGTATCGCTTCAGGTGGTGCCTATGGCATTGCCGCTCGCCATCTTGTTGGCTGCGCTGATGACCTTCGGCAACCTTGGCGAAAACTACGAGTTGACTGCCATCAAAGCCTCGGGCGTGTCGCTTTTTCGTGTCATGCGTCCGCTCATCATACTTACAATATTTACATCGGGTGTAGCCTTTTGGTTCTCCAACAATGTGCTGCCCGTAGCCAATCTAAAATTCTATACCTTGATGTATAGCGTACGTCAGGCGCGACCTGAGCTCGAGATAAAAGAACGCGTCTACTACGATGGTGTAGATGGTTTCCGCATCAAGGTCAACCATAAGGATAAAAACAGTGGTATGCTCTATGGGCTTATCATCCACGACCATCGCGACCGCATAAATAAGAATATCAATGTTACTATGGCCGATTCGGGTCGCATGGATATTGACGAGAAGGCTGGCATCATTAGACTTACTATTTATAGTGGTATTACATATGACGAGAAGGTGGCTGTAGGCAATAAACGCATGACCGAAGCTGCACGTAAGATGTATCGCCACGACGAGTTCGACGAGGAAGTTGTGCAGGTGAAAGTAGATGGCCTCGATTTCTCTATGACCGACGAGTCGACCTTCAAGACCAACGACCGCATGAAGGACCTCACGCAGCTCTTCCACGATGCCGACTCGCTTCAACATCGCACCGACAGCATTGCTGGCAGCATACATGAGCAGACATCTACATACCACCTAAATAAGGCTCGTTATCGCTATAAAAACGATTCTGTATACGCTCAAGCCATTGATACACTGGATATTGTAAACGTAGATAGCGTCGCCCTTGCCCTCACCGACAAGCAGCTCCACGACGTAATGGACAATGCGCTGCGTCAGGCTAAGAGCAATAAACAATATGTAGATGAACGACTTGTTCAGTACAATATGGAGCGCGCTAAGCTCAACCGCCACCAGATGGAGCAACACCGCAAGTTCACTATGCCTATAGCTTGCTTGCTCTTCTTCTTCATTGGTGCGCCGCTCGGAGCTATAATACGTAAAGGTGGCTTGGGTATGCCGGTGGTCATCTCGGTGTTGTTCTTCATATTCTATTATGTAATAGATACGCTTGGCGGCAAGATGGCGCGCGAGAGTGTGTGGCCTGTGCCGTGTGGCATGTGGCTATCTACGGCTATACTTACGTTTATAGGCTCGTTCCTTACATACAAATCGGCCACCGACTCGGCAATATTCAAGTCGGAGGCCTATGGCAAGGTAGCCGAGAAGATGGTGAAATATGCCAAGCCGGTTATCAAATTTTTGCTCAGACGCCTCAAAATGCGTTCGCGAACCTTCGAGTCTATCATAAATAATATCGAAGCTAAGCACAAAGAACGTATAGAAAGACGTATAGAAAGACGCATAGAAAAGCGTAGAGAAAATAGACAAAATAAGCTTAATCAACAATAAGATATATAGATGGAAAATACTGATATAAAGCTCAATACCGTGGAAGAGGCTGTTGAGGCATTTGCAAAGGGCGAATTTGTTATTGTGGTCGACGACGAAGACCGCGAAAACGAAGGCGACTTCATTGTAGCTGCCGAAAAAATCACGCCAGAGAAGGTCAATTTTATGCTTAAGTATGGTCGTGGCTTGCTTTGTGCGCCAATTACCATCGATCGTTGCAAAGAGTTGGAACTCGACCACATGGTTGGCAATAACACGTCGCTTCTTGGTACGCCGTTTACCGTAACTATAGATAAGGTAGAAGGCTGTACTACAGGCGTTTCGGCTCACGACCGTGCAGCTACCATTCGTGCCCTTGCCGACCCCAATGCTAAACCTACCGATTTTGCCCGTCCAGGCCACATCAACCCTCTATATGCACAAACAAAAGGCGTTCTTCGTCGCGCTGGACATACCGAAGCTGCTATCGATTTGGCACGTCTCGCTGGACTTTTCCCAGCTGCTGCTCTTATCGAAATAATGAACGAAGACGGCACTATGGCGCGTCTGCCACAGCTCTTCGAGATAGCTCGTGAACACAATCTGCGCCTTATATCTATAAAAGACCTCATTGCTTACCGATTGAAGCAAGAATCGATAATCGAGAAGGGCGTGCGCGTGCATCTGCCAACAGCGTTCGGCGATTTCGACCTCATACCATTCCGCCAGAAACTCAATGGCAAAGAGCATATTGCTTTGATAAAAGGCACATGGAAACAAGATGAACCAATACTTGTGCGCGTTCATTCTTCGTGTATGACGGGTGACATCTTTGGCTCGATGCGATGCGAATGCGGCGAGCAACTCCATAAAGCTATGCAACAGATTGAAAAAGAGGGCAAAGGCGTTATCGTATACCTCAATCAAGAAGGTCGTGGCATTGGCTTGATGGCTAAGATAGAGGCCTACAAACTCCAAGAAGAGGGCTACGACACCGTAGATGCCAATGTTCACCTCGGTTTCGACCCCGATGAACGCGATTATGGCATTGGTGCCCATATACTGAAAGAATTGGGCGTCAACAAGATGCGACTGATGACCAATAACCCAGTTAAACGCGTTGGTCTTGAGGCTTATGGACTTGAAATAGTTGAAAATGTTCCTATTGAAATAATTCCTAATAAGTACAACGAACGATACATGCTTACCAAAAAATTGCGTATGCATCATGAATTGCACTATTTCGATAAAAAGTAAGTACGAACTTCATGAATTCAGAATTCAGAATTCGTAACTCATAACTCGTAATTCGTAATTCGTAATTCATATCTCGTAATTCGAAACTCGTAATTATATATATAACGACAATGGCAAATACATCTACTCCCGTCCTACTGCTGACGGGCTATCTCGGCAGTGGAAAAACTACGCTTGTGAACCACATTCTCTCAAACGAGCGCGGAATTAAGTTTGCAGTCATCGTAAACGACATTGGAGAAGTGAATATTGATGCCGACCTCATACAAAAAGGTGGTATCGTTGATACAAAAGACGACAGCCTTGTAGCATTACAGAATGGTTGCATTTGCTGCACACTAAAGATGGACCTTGTGAAGCAAATTGAGGACATCTTGAAGATGGATAAGTTCGATTATATCGTTATTGAAGCAAGCGGCATTTGCGAACCTGTGCCTATAGCACAAACTATATGTACAATGCAACAAATGAGCCGTCAAAAGGGTCAAGAATCTTGTCACCTCGACTGTGTTGCTACTGTTGTTGATGCATTGCGTATGGCTTCAGAATTTGGTTGTGGTTCTGACCTTATGAAGAAAAATATCGACGATGAAGATATTGAAAACCTTGTTATTCAACAGATTGAGTTCTGTAATATTATAGTGCTAAACAAAGTTTCGGAGGTCAAGAAAGAAGAACTTGAACGTATTAAGCAGATAATTCGTGCATTGCAACCTTCGGCTTTGATTATCGAATCTGATTATGCAAATGTTGACTTAACTAAGCTAATCAATACTCATCGATTCGACTTCAATAAAGCAGCTATGTCGGCGGCTTGGATTCGCGAATTCGACCGTCCTGTCACCGACGAAGAAGAGGAAGAGGCTCACGATGGCCCTCATCACCACGACCATGATGACGATGATGATGACGAACACGAGCATCACCACGAACATCATCACCATGATGATGATGACGACGACGATGACGAGCATGAACATCATCACGAGCATGAACACGAACATGGACATCATCATCACCACCATCATCACGAAGGCGGCGAAGTGGAAGAGTATGGCATAGGTACGTTTGTATATTATCGCCGCGATGCGTTCGATTTGAATAAGTTTGATGCATACGTAGCTAAAAAATGGAGCCGTAACATCATTCGCGCGAAGGGCATTTGCTACTTCACGTCTAACCCCGATATGTCGTACATATTCGAGCAAGCTGGCGTGCAGAAGAAGGTCACCGAGTGTGGCTTGTGGCTTTGCACCGCGCCTAAAGACGAGCTTGAGCAGATGATAACCAACGACCCAACAATTCTCCGCGATTGGGACGATGAGTATGGCGATAAGATGCAGAAAATTGTCTTCATTGGTCAAAATCTTGACAAAGAGCAAATTACGCGCGACCTCGATGCTTGCCTCGTAAAGAAGAAAAAATAGCCCGATGCGCATCTGCATATCGCTAATATTTATACTACTTACAACTCTTGCCGCTCACGCACAGGTGCAAATCTCAGGCACCGTAACCGACGGCAAGAGTCCTCTTGTTGGGGCGGTTGTAGTCGACACGCTCACCAACGCCTCTGCCGTCACCGATGCGCAAGGACGTTTCGACTTAGCTACAAAATCGCGCTTGCCATTTGCCATCAAGGTGCGTATGGTAGGCTACGATGAAGCTATCGTTGAGCTAACCTCGCGGGAGTCAGCGCAGGGCATAAGTATAGTTATGAGCGAACGGCAGTACGATGTTGATCAGGTAGAGGTCGTCGGCAATCGCCGTGGCGGTGGATTTCAGACTATCGAGGCCAACGTGAACACCGTCACGCCGTCGGTTTCGGGTGGTATAGAGACAGTTGTGAAGAGCCAAATGGGCGTAAGTAGCAACTCGGAACTCAGTTCGCAATATCGAGTGCGCGGTGGCAATTTCGACGAAAATATGGTCTACGTGGGCGGTGTTGAGATTTACCGTCCGTTCCTTATTCGCTCTGGCGAGCAGGAGGGCTTATCGTTTGTCAATCCCGACATGATTTCTGAAGTGGCTTTCTCGGCTGGTGGCTTTTCGGCTGCCTATTCCGATGGTATGGCTTCGGTGCTCGATGTTGTCTACAAAAGTCCAAAGGAGCATTCGGGTGGCGCACGTATTTCGCTGCTTGGCGCTTCGGCTCATTTTGCTGGCGCGTCAAAATCGGGCAAACTCAGCCACAACACGGGTCTTCGCTATAAAACGAATCAGTATATGCTCGGTTCGCTCGACACACAAGGCGACTACGATCCGCGCTTCTTCGATGTGCAGTCGTATTGGACGATTCGCCCGTCGAATAGCCTTACGTTCAACGTGTTGGCATATTATGCACATAATAAATACCAATTCACGCCCGAAAATCGCGAGACCACGTTTGGCACAATCTCCGATGCTCGTAAGTTGACTATTTACTTCGAGGGTCACGAGAGCGATACGTACAAAACGGCTGTTGGCGCTTTCTCGGCTGCTTGGCAAGCCAACGATGCTACGCGCTTGACGTTGCGCTCGTCGATATATCGCTCGGCAGAGGAGGAAAATTTCGACATCCTCGGTGAATATTGGCTTCAGCAAGCATCGCAGTCGCAGAGTAATACGGTGGTAGACCAAAGTGAGAATATCGGCGTGGGTGGATATTTGCAACATGCTCGTAATGAACTGTATACCACAATATCTACATTTTCGCTCACACTCGATAAAGACATTGCTGGACATCAGCTCTCGGCGCAGATTATGGCTCGTCCACAGATCTTTACAGACTACACCGACGAGTGGAGTCTTACCGATTCGGCTGGCTACATAACCTCGCGCAACAATGCCGACCTCGTTATGGACGAAGCTATTTATGCCAATTCGGAGCTAAATACTTCATACATAGCTGGATACTTAGTTGATGAATACGCATTCGCCACGCCTCGCGGACGATTGACGCTCAATGCAGGTTTGCGTTTTTCGCGTCTTGCGGCTAATGGACAAAACATCGTAAGTCCGCGATTGTCACTGCGTTACAACAGAAGTGATAGGGTTCTGCGTTTGGCATTTGGACGCTATTGTCAAGTGCCTCTGTTCAGGGAATTCAAGCAAGACGACGGCTCACTCAACACCGATGTCAAGGCACAAAAGTCGTGGCAACTTCTCTTTGGTGCCGACCTCTTTTTCTCGCTTGGCGAGCGCCCGTTCAAGTTTACAACTGAGGCATATTACAAATGGCTGTCGAAAATAAATCCGTATTCCATTGATAATGTGCGACTTCGCTATATGGCTGAGAACTGTGCCGATGGCTATACTTACGGCATCGACTTCAAACTCAATGGCGAGCTCATCAACGACCTGGAATCGTGGATTACTCTCTCGCTCATGAATAGCAAAGAGGACCTCCAAAACGACGATGCTGGCTATATTCCGCGCCCGTCCGACCAACGCGTTTCGCTCTCGATGGTGATGCAAGATTGTTTGCCTGCCAACAAATCTGTAGGTATGGCGCTCAACCTCTATTTTGCTTCTGGACTGCCGTTTGGTCCGCCCAATTCGGAGCGTAAATATGCCACGTTACGTATGCCGGGCTACAAGCGCGTCGACCTTGGTCTCTATAAAGATTTTGCACTCAATCACGACGGTTCGCGCAAAGGTCGCATCCATTCTGCGCGTTTCGGTGTGGACGTCTTCAACCTATTCGATTTCTCGAATACCATCTCATATTTCTGGGTGAAAGATACCGACGGTCGTAATTATGCTGTACCTAATTACTTGACGTCGAGACGTTTGAATGTGTCGTTTACATTAGAATTCTGATATGTATAGGAATATTATATATGCATTTATGACCGTGCTTATGGTTGTGTTTGCCAGCTGCGAACGCGACTATAAACTTGCCACAAATGCCTCTTCGCTCTCGTTTTCTACAGACACACTCTCGTTCGACACCATATTTACTGGGCTTACGACGCCTGTGGCCAAAATTTGCCTCCATAACAATTCCATCGATGATATTATTATCTCTCGCATATCTCTCGATGGCGCTGAGAACTCACCTTATACGGTGAATATCAATGGCTTTACGCAGCCTTCTGTTGAAAATATTCGCCTACGTAGCTCCGATAGTTTGTACGTATTTGTGTCGCTAAGACCTGTAGCCGCTTCGTCAGTAGAGCCTCTTCGCACCATAACCGATGGCATCACTGTGACGAGCGGCAGTTGCACAACGCATCTTACTATAGTTGCTTATGCATTGAGTGTAAATGTGTTACGCGGCCAGATGACTTCAGACTCTACTCTTGTTGCCGAGAACACGTACTTGATTGCCGATTCGTTCGTTGTTGCCGAAGGAGCGTGCCTAACTATTGAGCAAGGCACGAAAATTTATATGGCGAACGGCGCTCAAATGCATATTTATGGCTCGTTGAATATCGCCGGTACATACGAAGCGCCCGTCGTAATTCATCAAGCGCGACTTGAAGATTTCTATAAAAATATACCGTCGCAGTGGGGCTATATTTTCATACATAAAAATTCGCAGAACAACATAGTCGACAACTTGCGCATAAACGGCGCTACGTACGGCTTTGTGGTCGATTCTGCTGCGACCTTCACAATGACTTCTTCAATCATTTCGCACGTTGGGAAATCGGGCATTTATGCCGCTTCTGCCGACGTAAATATTGGCAATTCGCTGCTCTTCGGCTGCGGTGGCGCACTTGTGGAGGTCAGAGGCGGCTCGCTCACCATCGAGCAGTCGACGTTGGCAGGCTATTATACGTGGGATATACGTAAGAAAGCCGCACTCACCATCACTGCCGATGAAGGCGACGCGCCGCTTAGCAATGTATATATTGCGAACAGTATTGTATGTGGCTCAAAATCAGACGAAATGGAGATTGATAGCGCATATTTAGACGTGTTGCATGTCGAGAATTCTATTATTCGCCTTGGCGACGATTGGAAAGAAGACAACGAGCATTTCACCGACGTACAAATTACTAAAAAGCTCAATTTCGTTGATATTGACGCTTATGACTACCACCTCACCGACGAGTCGCCTGCCATCGATGGTGCTTCGCTCGATGTGGCTGCCAAATATCCATACGACCTCGATAATATGCCGCGCTCGTCGGATTCGCCCGAAATTGGCGCTTTTGAATATAATCCTTGATTCCTGTTGATTATGAGAATATTAACCCTTTTATCGGCGCTATTTATATTTATAAATATTTATGCGCAAACAGCAACGGACGATACACTCGTGATAGTGTCGTACAACGTTGAAAATCTGTTTATTCCCGACGATGACCCTAACAAAAATGATGACGCTTTCACACCCGAAGGCGACTATCATTGGAGCTACGAACGCATGGAAACAAAATGCCGCCGTATAGCTCGTGTCATCACATCTATAAATCAGACGCGTTTGCCACACATCGTTGGACTTCTCGAAGTGGAAGGACCGCGCGCTGTGGAGACGCTCGTTCGTGTTGGCGAACTCAATAATTGTGGCTACAAACCTCTTGGTTTTCCCACGCCCGATGCTCGTGGCATTGCGCCAGCGCTTGTCTACGACACCACGCGCATTACGCTCATCGGTGCAGAGCCGCTTGTAGTTTGCGACACTGCTCGTGGCTTTCTTACTCGCGACGTGCTTTGCGCTCGCTTTCAGTACGATACAGATACGCTCTTGTTGCTCGTCAACCATTGGCCGTCGAAATATGGTGGCGCGGTAGAGTCGGCTTGGAAACGTAATTATGTGGCCGAAAAAGTGCGCCATTACTGCGATTCCATAACCGCGCAGCAGCCTGATTTGCTCATCGTTCTCATTGGCGACTTCAATGATACGTATGATGCCGAACCGCTCGCCAAAGTTTTTGGTGCTAAGCCTGCGGGCACCGACTACGTGAATCTCTCCAACGATGTGCGCGAATCGTCGTATAAATATCGCGGTGTGTGGGGCACTATCGACCATGTGGTGGTGTCGCCATCGGTGATTGCGCGTGCTGGTCGTCCTATCTTCTCTGTTGGCCGTTTGCCCTTCTTGCTCGAAGAGGACCGTCTTGGCGGCGATAAGCCATTTCGTACATATTTAGGCCGTAAATACATCAATGGCTACAGCGACCATTTGCCCGTTATGGTGAAGATAAATCTTGCAAAATAGTTATGTGCACGCTTCTTCTCGACATAGGTAATACAGCCACCAAAGTTGCTTTAGCCAACGATATTGATAACGTACATACGTTTCTTCGCGATGTGGCTATGAGCGAGGTTGTTAGCTACGCCGCGCAGCATGATGTAAAGCGTTGTGTTGTGTGTAAAGTAGCTAAATATGGCGATGAAATTATCGATGCGTTGAGACGTAATAATATTGATATACATATAGTTACAGCGCAGTCGAAACTAAACTTCGTATGTAAATATGGCACGCCCAACACTCTCGGAGCCGACCGTATAGCAGCCATTGCCGCTGCAATCGACATTTGCCCCGACCGCCCGTTGCTCGTCATCGATGCTGGCACTGCCATTACCTACGACTTTGTTACGCGCGAGCATACGTATGTAGGCGGAAATATTGCCCCAGGAATGCGTTTGCGATTTGAAACACTTCATAACTATACTTCACAATTACCACTTTGTTCTGCAAGCGACTATAAATCGCCCATTGGCGACGATACAAAATCGGCTATAGCCGCTGGAATTACTAATGGTTTGCGCAGTGAATTGATGTATTATGAAGAGCTTGCAAAGAACACTTTGGGAGATGATTTTGCCATAATATTAGGTGGAGGTGATTATAATTTTTTTGCACTCCAAACGAAAAATAGCATCTTTGCGTCGCAAAATTTAGCACTTCATGGTTTACGAGTGTTAAGTGAGCGAAACTAATGAGAAACTATTTTTTATAAATATAACTGATAATAAATGCTTTATAGTGTTCGACGTTGAAGACTGAAGAGTAAAAGACCAAGTTTGGCAAGCAATTTGCCAAAGAGGTGCTCGATAAATTTTCATGTTGAACAAAAACAAAATTGTATAACAATGAAAGGATTGAAATTGATGGCAGCTGCATTGATGACGGTGACGGCTGCAAGTGCTCAGAAAGGTATCGAGGATGGATCAAAGTACGGTCACGGCGAGGATAGTGTTCGTTGTGTTATGGAATATGTTCAGTTTAGTGATGCTTATAAACTGAAGGCTTACGCAGATGCTTATCCCCATTGGCTTATTGTTTTCAATGAATGCCCATTGTCAGATAAAAATAATTTTAGCCGTGGTGCTACAATCGTTAAGAATGTATATAAGCTTGAAAAAGACGCGTCTAAAAAAGCAGAATACTACGACTTGCTTATGCGTGTGTATGACCAGCGTATGAAATACCAAGGCAAAAACAAGAAATATCCTACCTCATGGATTAAGGGTATGAAGGCATTGGATATTCTTACCTACAAGCCAAACGACCTCGCAGCATCAAAAGAGGCTTACGGCCTTCTCAGCGAATCGCTCAAAGGTGATCCAACCACAATCGACGCTGCTTTTACGCAGAAATATCTCCTCGCAGCTATCGACCTCTTCAAAGCAAGTGAGATTGGTGCCGAAGAAGTTGTAAACAGCTACGTGGTTTGCTCTGACGCTCTTGCAGCAATGCTCAAAGTTGCTGACGACAAGAAGAAAGAGAACATCAACGAAGCAAAGAACCAAGTTGAGCAAATCTTCGCTCAGAGTGGTGCTGCCGATTGCGAGACAATCATAAAGATTTTCACTCCGCAACTCGAAGAGAACAAAGACAACATCGATTGGCTCAAGAAGGTTAACCGCTTCCTCGATCGTGGCGACTGCACCGAAGAGGAACTCTACTATGCTACTTCGGAAAATATGCACAAGATTGAGCCTATGGCATCATCAGCTCGCGGTCTTGCTCGTATGTATATGAAGAAAAACGACCTCGCTAAGGCTTCTCAATACTACAATGAGGCTATCGAACTCGAAGAAGACCCAATGATGAAGGCTAAATACTACAACGAACTTGCAGCTGTTTACTTCTCAGAGAGTCAGTTCGGTCAGGCAAAAGCAGCTTGCTACAACGCTATCAAGAATCGTGGCGATTGGGGCGCACCTTACCTCATGCTCGGTCGTATCTACGCTGCTGGTTCTAAGCTTGTAGGCTCAGATGATTGGGAGAAACGCGCAGGTTACTGGGTAGCTATCGACAAATTTGCTAAAGCTAAAGCTGTTGACGAGAGTTGCGCTGCTGAAGCAACCGAACTTATTCGTCAGTATTCACAATACTTCCCATCGAAAGAAGACCTCTTCATGCACGGTATGCAAGTTGGTCAGTCTTACACCGTTGGTGGATTCATTGGTGAAACAACTACTGTAAGAGCAAAATAAGTAAATGCATTCCTTACATAAGATATTTCTTCATACGGCAAGCAGTGCTATGGTGCTGCTTGCTGTTTCTGTTTTTTTGTCGGGCTGCATGCGTAACACGCGCGAAGAGCTTCACGAGGTGGAAGTAGAGCAGGAGAGAGCTACATTCACAGCGCAGAATCTGCATACCTTCGTTACCGATACGGGTGTGTATAAATATGAATTTGAAACGCCCGACCTCGCTCAATACGACAACGCAGAAGAACCCTACACCGATTTCCCTCACGGATTGAAATTCAAAATGTTTGGCGAAGGTGGCAAAATAGTGAAGTCGCAAATACGCTGCAACAACGCGCGCTACTTCAAACAGCAAAACCTCTGGGAACTCAACAACGACGTAGAAGCCGTAACAGCCAAAAACGAGATTCTCAATACCGAACAGCTATATTGGAATACCGCCGAACATCGTATATATTCAGATAAGTTCGTGAAGATAACCACTGCTACTCAGGTGATTACTGGCATTGGCTTCGAATCGGACGAGAAGATGTCGAAATACGAAATAAAACATCCTGGCGGTGAAATTTCGGTGGCAGACAGCAAAGGAAATTGATATTTGAAATTGAATACGATGTAGAGACGACACATTGTGGCGTCTCTATTTTTATATATATACGTAGAGACAAAGTACATATCGTTTTTACAGAAGCATTTCAATTTCCAATTTCCCTATTTTCAATTCTCAATAGTTGCGCGTTCAGTTGGTTAGAAATAGAAACTCAAATTCAATTTTCAATTTTCAATTTTCTAAATTTGCAGCGTTTTTCAGAAAGCTAATTAATATATAATGACAAACGTCGATTTTGGAAAGATAGTTGACGAACTCTCGCAGGAATTGCCTGAAGAGCGTTGCGCCATACCATTCAATCATTCAAAACTGCCTTCGATAAAAGCGTTGAACGAATTCGTCTCGCTGGTACGTCGTGTGGTTTTTCCTGGTTTCTTCGACGAAAGTTCCACCGAAGCTTCGGTTCGCAAGCACTACATCGGTGTAGATATTGACAATATCTATAACCTGCTGCAAAAGCAAGTGGCGCGCGGACTTCAGTTTACCTATGGCACCAGCGACAAAGAGGCTCGCTGTAAGGCGGAGGAGATTTCGGCGGCGTTTCTACATAGCATATCCAAAATCAAGCAGTTGCTCTTCACCGACGTTATTGCTATGGCGCATAACGACCCTGCCGTTCGCAACCTCGGTGAGGTGATATTTTGCTATCCAGTGGTGCAAGCGCTTGTAAATTACCGCATTGCGCACGAGTTGCATCTACTAAAAGTGCCCATAATACCGCGCATAATTACCGAAATGGCGCACTCTGCTACCGGTATCGATATTCATCCTGGCGCTACCATAGGCGACCACTTCTGTATAGACCACGGAACGGGCGTTGTTATTGGCGAGACGTGTATTATAGGTTCGCATGTTATGCTCTATCAGGGTGTTACGCTTGGTGCTAAGAATTTCTCGTATGACGATAGTGGCCATCCGCTAAATGTGCCACGACACCCGATTTTGGAAGACAACGTCACTGTATATAGTAACGCTTCGGTGCTTGGCCGCATAACTATAGGACACGATTCTGTCATTGGTGGCAACGTGTGGGTGACAAATAGTGTGGCGCCATATACGCACGTATTGCAGAGCAAAACCAAGCTCATGAAGAATATGGATTTCTTGAAGGATACAGATTATATGATATAAATATTTATACGCTAACCCTATGTTAACATTATTTGAATGCCGAATACGCTACAACAAACCCGACGAAGAAACGGGCAAAGAGAAACGCGTTACTGAGGCTTATCTTTTCGATGCACTTACCTACACCGAGGCAGAAGCTCGTGTGGCTGAAAAAATGCCCGAATACATATCGGGTGAATTCGCCCTTGCAAGCATTCGCAAAGCTCAATATAGCGAGATTATCCCGTCGGAAGGCGATCGCTGGTTCAAGTGCCGCGTTACGTTTATAACTATCGACGAACGTTCTGGCAAGGAGAAACGCACAGCGCAGAATGTGCTCGTCATGGCCGATGACATAAAAGGCGCTGTAGACGCTGTTGTTCAAGGCATGAACGGCACAACGGCCGACTTTGTGGTGACGGGCGTTACGGAGTCGAATATTATGGAGTATTTCCCACTCTTCGATAAAGAAGAGCCAGCAATAAAGAACCCTGCTGAATAATACTTTTCCACATACTTAACCAAATAAAACATTAGAATGGAAGGAAATAAAATACAGAAACTGAGCGATAGTAAGGCGTTTCGTTTTGCAGCGCTTATAATCGTGTCGGTTACCATGATGTTCGGATACTTCTTTACCGACGTCATGTCACCTCTCGAACCGCTACTTACGGCGGCAAAGGGTAGCGAAGGTGGTCTTGGTTTAGGCTGGACTTCGAGCGAATATGGCTGGTTCTCGGGCACTTATGGCTTGATGAATGTATACTTGCTATTGCTATTCTTGGGCGGTATAATCCTCGATAAATTCGGTATACGTCTAACAGGCGTTATGTGTACATCGCTGATGCTTATTGGCGCAATAGTAAAATATTGGGCAGTAAGTACCGACTTTGGCAATGCTACTATATGGGTGCCTTTTGGTGGCGATGTTCAAGCGCAAGTTGCATACGCAGGCTTGGGCTTTGCTATATATGGCGTAGGTTGCGAAATAGCAGGTATAACGGTATCTAAAGTTATTGTGAAATGGTTTACAGGTCATGAGTTGGCTTTTGCAATGGGTTTGCAAGTGGCTTTGGCACGTATAGGTACGGCTGTGGCTCTTGGCGCTGCATTGCCATTTGCTAAAGCTATGGGCGGAGTTTCGGCTTCAGTTGGTTTAGGTGCTGTTTGCCTATGCATTGCTCTGATTTCGTTCATAGTATATAATATTATGGATAAAAAAGAGGATCAAGCAGCAGCCGCTGTTGCTACAGAGCCTGAAGAGGGCTTCAAATTTGCTGACCTCAAGCTACTATTTGTCAATAAAGGTTTCTGGTATGTTACATTGCTTTGTTTGGCTTTCTACGCTGGCGTGTTTCCATTCCTCAAATTCGCTACAAAATTTATGGTGTTCAAATATGGTGTAGATGAGAATGTAGCAGGTCTTATTCCTGCCATGTTGCCATTTGGCACAATAATACTTACGCCATTGTTTGGTGGACTCTACGATAAATATGGCAAAGGTGCAACGCTTATGATTATGGGTTCGGTGCTACTTATGCTCGTTCATGCTGTATTCGCATTCCCAATCAACAATTGGGTTGTAGCCATAATTATGATGATAATACTTGGCGTGGCATTTGGCTTGGTTCCATCGGCTATGTGGCCATCAGTACCTAAGATTATACCTATGAAGTTGCTTGGTACGGCATACGCACTGATATTCTACATACAAAACATCGGCCTTTCGATGGTGCCAATGTGGATTGGCTCTGTAAATGAGGAGAATACAAATGCCGAAGGTATTATCGACTATACCGAGTCTATGGTAATATTTGCAGCGTTTGGCTTGATAGCTATAATTATTTCGGTGCTTTTGCTTCGCGAAGACAAGAAGAAAGGCTACGGACTCGAGCTGCCGAACGTGAAATAAATCGTAGAGACGTGACGTGTCACGTCTCCAAAAATGTAACGATGTAGCGTACCGCGTCTGCAACCCAAATGAATAAATAGACAAATAATAAAATTGTAAAAAGTAAATAATAACATGTTTGAAGGACAACCTAAAGGTCTATTTGCATTAGCCATTGCAAATACTGGCGAGCGATTCGGTTATTACACCATGCTCGCGATTTTCACGCTCTTTATGCAGGCAAAATTTGGCTGGAGCGAAGCCGAAGCTGGTCAAGTAAACGCAATTTTCTTGGCTGCTGTATATTTTTTGCCGCTTGTTGGTGGCTTCATTTCCGATAAAATTGGTTATGGCCGTTGCGTTACAATAGGTATGACCGTGATGTTCCTTGGTTACCTTGGTCTCGCTATCCCTACCAACGATGTTGATACTGCTAAAGCTGCTATGCTTGGCGGTTTGGCTTTAGTGTCGTTAGGCACAGGCCTTTTCAAAGGCAACTTGCAAGTGCTTGTCGGCAACCTTTTCGACGATCCTAAATATGCTTCGAAACGCGATTCGGCATTCAGCCTTTTCTATATGGCTATCAACATTGGTGCTATGTTCGCTCCTTCGATGGCTAAGTGGGTTACTAATCAGTATCTTGCTTCTTATGGAATGGTATACGACGCTGCCAACACCGATCCTAAATACCTCGAAGTTCTCTCAGGTGGTTATGGACTCTGCTTTGGCGTAGCATGCATATCGATGGTTCTTTCGGCTATTGTCTATTTTGCATTCCGCGGCTGGTTCAAACATGCCGACGTTACTGCTAAACAAGCTAAAGCAAGCGGCGATGCAAATGTAGAAGAACTTACACCTAAACAGACCCGCGACCGCATTATTGCGCTATTGCTCGTATTCTTTGTAGTTATATTCTTTTGGATGGCTTTCCACCAGAATGGTTCTGCACTTACCTTCTTTGCTAAGAAATATACAAATCTCACCATCGAAGGACCTATGCGATTTGGCTTCAACATCTTCAGCCTTGCGCTTGTTGCTGTTGCTGTTTATACTGGTATTGCTGCCATTCAGTCGAAAACGAGCAAAGCGAAAGCTATCAGCTCAGTAGTTACTGTTGCGCTTCTCGGTTGTGCCTACGGCCTCTATGCCATGATGGACGACCCAACGATGGCTCAACCTTCTGATTTCCAGCAGTTCAACCCATTCTTCGTGGTTGCTCTGACTCCATTTAGCATGATTCTCTTCGATAACCTTGCTAAAAAAGGTCATGAGGTTAGTGCTCCAACGCGTATTGCTTGGGGTATGCTTGTAGCAGCTCTTGGTTTTGGTGTTATTACGCTTGCATCTACAAGCCTCATCTCTCCGATGGATCTTGGCGACAAGACTCAAAGTATCCTTTCGCCAAACTGGTTGATTTCTACATACTTAACCCTCACCTTTGCCGAACTTCTTCTTTCGCCAATGGGTATCTCATTCGTGTCGAAAGTTGCACCTCCTAAGTACAAAGGCCTTATGATGGGCGGTTGGTTCGTAGCGACGGCTATTGGTAATTATGCAAGTATGCTCCCTTCGATGCTTTGGAACAAAATTCCGCTTATGTATAACTGGGCAATACTTATCGCCCTCTGTCTCGTGAGCGCACTATTGATGTTCTCGCTTCTCAAGAAGCTTAAGAAGATGACCGAGTAGTTAGTATCGATACTTACAATAAATATTTATAGAGCGCATCGGACAGATTGTTCGGTGCGCTTTTTTTCAACATACTAAACGAATTCGAATAGATTATTGAATCCCGTCATAAAAAAGATCTTCTTTAGGTCGTCGTTCAAGTCTGCAATGCGCACATGTGAACCTTGTGGCTGAGCGCTTTTCAGTACGCTGAGGAAAATTCTCAGTCCGCTCGACGAAATATATTCTAACTGCTTGCAGCTGAACACTATGTCTTTCCCATTCGCGTTGTAGAGTGGCGTTAACTCTTTTTCTGCTTCGGCAGCAGCGGCGGTGTCGAGTCGACCTTCCAAAATGGCCACGAGAGCATCATCTTTTTCTTCTATCGTAACATTCATATCTATATCAATTTATATTCGGAAGTTTCTTGCGCAGTGTCAGAATGTTCTGACCATCAATGCGCTCGTAATTAATAGAATCCATGAGTTGACGGACGAGGAAGATTCCTAAACCGCCAATAGGTCTCTCTGCGGCCGAAAGCGTGATGTCGGCATCTTCTTTCACCGTTGGGTCGAAGGGTGAGCCGCTGTCGGTGATGATGAATTTCAATCGTACGTCGTTGGCTTGCGCTTTTATGTTTATGTTGCCGAACGTTCCTTGTGGATAAGCATAGTTCATAATATTTACCACTGCTTCTTCAAGTGCGAGATTTATCTGCATTGCTGTGCTTGCGTCGAATCCAGTCTCTTCGCACACGCCTTCGACAAAAGCGGCTAATTGTGGCACATCTTGTACATTGTTGGTCAGCGTTAGGCTTCGTTGAAATTTTTCGTCTTTTTGAGGTTTGGTGTATTGCACGGCAAGCATCGTTAGGTCGTCGCTTTGGTCGGCATTGCCTACGAAACTATGCACAGCCTCCACCATATTATTTATGAGATTTGTAGGGTTGTGAGTGCCATCAGCAAGCGCTTTCTGCGCAACGACCATCATCCTACTCTCTTCAAATTGAGCATGTTCGCTATCCTCTGCTTCAGTAAGACCATCGGTATATAAGAAAATTGTTGTGCCGCAGTCGATAAGCGTCTCTTGCATATTGAATTTCCAACCTTGCATGATGCCAAGCGGAATATTCGAATTGCACTTCAACGTGCCTACACCAGAGCCAATTAGCAATGGCGCATTATGCCCGGCATTGCAGAAACGCATTCGACCCGTAGGCAAATCGAGCACGCCTATGAAGAATGTAACGAACATATTTGCCTCGTTCATCTCCGACATCGCTTCGTTCATAGCTGTAATTATGCGGTCGGGCGATGATTCGTGTGCCGACATGGTGCGAAATTGAGCTCTCGTAACGGCCATCACCAACGATGCAGGAACGCCTTTGCCCGATACGTCGCCAATGCAGAAGAACAGTTTCTCGTCGCGAATGTAGAAATCGAATAGGTCGCCGCCCACTTCCTTGGCAGGCACAAGGCTTCCGAAGATGTCGATGTCGTTGCGGTCGGGGTAGGGCGGAAAAATTTTTGGCAGCATTCCTTTTTGTATCTCGCTGGCTATGTGCAGTTCGCTACCTATGCGCTCTTTCTCGGCATTCACCATTTGCAACCTTTGCGCGCTACGGGCTGTGCGCATAATTATGTAGCCAAGCAGCAACATACCTATTATCATGAGTATGAATAGGTTGAAACTAACCTGCCGCAATCCATAGTATATCTCGCGATCGCTACAAACAATGGCCATCGACCAACCCGTGTGATTGTCGACAGGAGCGTAGAATACATGGTTGAGTTCGCCGTTTTCGTCTGTCACAGAAGCCATTCCGCTTTCGCCAGCCATCATTCTCTGGTTGATGAGTGCGGCTGTTGTGTCTTTTATTTCGGCTGCTAAGTCATTGATATTCTTACGCATCACGAGGCTCTCAATGGGGCAAGTCATCATCTGTCCTGTGCGCGAAACCATCATGTTGAACGAAGAAGGGTAGAGCTTGTTTGTATTGATGATAGCCCCAAGCCAATCGAGCGATACGTCGGCAGTGAAAATAGCTACAGCACGGCCGTTTGCATCGTGGATAGGTATGGAATAGGTAGACATCATCATCTCGCCGCCGCCTTCGTCGAAGTATGGCTCGCTCCAATGTGGTTGACCTTTTCGCATAGGCTCGGTGTACCATTCCATATCGTGATAGTTATATGTATCAGTACCCAATTGTTTGCTACGTACTATGTTGTCACTTTGCTTATACGAATATGGAGAAAACAGTCTTCCTTTTTGTGGATAATAATTAGGTTCAAAAGCCACTGCGCTGCCTATAATTATGCTGTTGCACTCAATGATGCGCTGTGTGATGGCATACATAGAGTCGGGCTGCGACAGATTTTGCTCTACAGCCCATGCCATGTTAGTAACGGCAACTTCGACGGCATTCATAACGTTGCGAATCTCAAAACTTCGCAATTTCAGTTCGCTTTCGGCGCGGTGCTGCACCTCTTCGCGAATGCCATCGTAGGCGAATTTGTATTGTATTATAGATGTTGTCTCTATAAGTACGCCTACGGTAACTATTATAGCCAATGCCGACTTGGTTTTCAATGACTTACGCCATCTTTTGAATGAAAGATATTTCATATCTAAAGCTTCCAATCGTTGAATGTGTCACATACGGCCAAAATGTGGTCTTTGCGTTTGGTTATGCGCTCTTCGAAAAGTTGCTGACATGTGCGTATGACTTCGTCGGGGAATGAGTTGCTCAGCGATAGCCATGTGAAGTTGCGCACGCAGCCTACCACTTCTATTTGCTCTATGCGATGCTTTACGTAATCTTCGCTTTCGCCTTCGAAATAGTAGCGTATCATTTTACTCCACAACGATTTACAAGTTTCTTCTGAAATGCCTATTATCTGTTCGTAGTTGCCCACAAGAGCCATCATTGCCGAGTAGGAGTGGCCGAGGTCTACAATTGGATGTCCGTAGCCCACTTCGCCCATATCTATGAGCATCAACTCGTTGTTTTGCATCATGGCGTTTTTTGTTTGCAAGTCGCAGTGCAACAGTCTGTTTGCTTGTGGTATGGTATCTATAATGCGCATGAGCAAATCGGTAGATGGAGCATCGAAATAGCGGCTAATTATTCTGATAGCCTTGCGTTCGCGGTCGAGCGCATTGGGAATGGAGCCGTCGATAGGTACGCTGATGCTGTGCAACTGACGGAAAAGATTGGCATAGAGATGCGCAAATTCATCGATTCTCGCTGGCTCGCGCTTTATGCATGTGCTTAGTGTGTCGGCGTTAAGTAGTTCATACACAAGTCCATATTGATTACCTACGCGGACTATATCGAACGAAATGGCAGTTGGCATACCTAACACAAAAGCCTCTTTGGCCATTGTTATTTCGGTCTGAACATCATCAATTGTAGTGCCTTCGCGGAAAACCTTGATGATAGTATCTTCACTGATGCGATATACCACGCCCACGCCACCGCGACCTATCTCTTTGCAACCGTCAACACTGAATCGGCGCATGGCTTTCTCTACGGACATTATCTTGGTGAACCCTGTCATTTCAAATATTTGATATACATCTGGTTGCACCTCCTTGATGCTGAAATGTGGATTTCGCTTGGCAAGCGCAAGTAGCACTCGCAGGCCAGAACTCGATATGTACTCCAGTTCGCTTGCATCGCAAGTCAGTTCGCGTATCGAGCCGCATTCCTTTAGTTGATTATCTATTTCGCTTGCTGTTTGTGCTGCAACCGATGTGTCCAAACGCCCTCCTATGTGTAGCGTCACCTGACCATTATTGTTAGTTGTGGAAATTGTCATTGTGTCTGTGTTTTTTATGATTCAACAGTTGTAAAAATATCAATCTGAACCAGAAAATTCAAATTATGCAGAGTTGAAAATAGACATCATTGTCACGAGTGTTTTTCTGTGCCTTATTAGCATATCGACATTGAATTCATAAAATTCTTGTTCACACATACGATGTTGAAAGTTCGCGCGCGGTGGGCGGAAGGTTTCGCATAGGTGTTGAAGGTTCGCGCGCGTTGGGCGGAAGGTTTTACATAGATGTTGAAGGTTCGCGCGCGTTGGGCGGAAGGTTTCACATAGATGTTGAAACTTCGCGCGCGGAGCCGGCGAGGTAGATACATAAAATTTCCTAAATTTGTATCTGTTGTTTTCGGGTGAGGACAACGGTTTTGTTGAATATCTAAAAAAAGAGAAGAAACAGAAGAAGTAATATTCTAAATATTAATAACATACAGCATTAGCTATTATTCTTGTCCAAATCAAAAGCCTGCAAACTGATGATTTAGAATTATCGGATAAACGCTAATCCACGGGAAGTTATGCACTTGCCGTTCCACTACATGGAGTTGATGCTCGCACCGCTTGGTGTGGGCTATTCTAGTAGTGGAACGGGGTTCTTGCAGGCTCCTCGTGGACAAGATGGAAGGCTCGCACCTTTCTTTTTATCCCATAGCGAGATTGATAGAGAATGCACAATCAATCTATCAATCACTATGGCAAACAAAATTCTCAATAATGCGAAAAGTGCCAAGAAAGATGAGTTTTATACGCAACTCGTTGACATCGAAAACGAATTGAAGCACTACAAGGAGCATTTCAAAGACAAGGTTGTTTTGTGCAATTGCGACGACCCACGCGTAAGTAATTTTTTTCATTATTTCAGCTACAACTTTGAGCAATTGGGCTTGAAAAAGCTCATAACCACTTGCTACAAAAGCCAAGCGTGCGACCTATTTAGTCAGAACGATTCGGAGCGTGCCATTTGGCTCGAATACAACGGTGACAAAAATGGCAACAATGTTCCCGACCCCGAAGAAATTGGAATTAACTATCTAAAAGGTGATGGTGATTTCCGTAGCAAAGAATGTATCGAACTTCTCAAACAGGCAGATATTGTTGTAACAAATCCGCCTTTTTCGCTGTTTCGTGAGTATGTTGCGCAGTTGGTTGAGTACGATAAAAAATTTATAATTATCGGAAGCCATAATGCAATTCACTATTCGGAAATATTCCCTCTTATAAAAAATGATAAAATTTGGTTGGGATACAATACGAATCAAACGATGACTTTTGCTATGCCTGATAGTTATGTTGGGGAAGAAAAGGAGTTTAAATACGGTGATAAAATTGAAAAGAAAAAGGTTGGAAAAGTCCCTGGCATAACGTGGTTTACTAATTTAGATATAGCAAAAAGACACGAAGAAATAATTTTGTTCAGGTCATATAATGCTGCGGAGTATCATCATTATGACAATTATGATGCGATAAATGTTGATAAAATTGCTGACATCCCAATGGATTATTATGGTGTTATGGGAGTTCCTGATACGTTTGTGGATTTTTATAATCCTGAACAATTTGAACTAATTGGAGTGGGTAGTGGTTCAATGGCTGCAAGTATTGGAGTTACGAAAAACTATCGTGGCAGAACCGATATTGCACTCACTATTGATGGGGTTCATAAATGTCCTTATTCACGCATCCTTATCCGCCGCCGTCAAGCTAAGCCATACCCGCAAAGCGATGAACAACCAACAGCAATGGCGGCAGAAACAGAATAATTATATGTAAAAACTACATAATCAATAATCTATGAAAATAGAGCTTCACAAAATCAGCGTCCGTGAGCTAACTAACGGCTACGAAGACAATGCAGAAAACGGTGTGCGTGCCTTCGGCGGCAAATTAGATGTTCGTCCGCCTTATCAGCGTGAGTTTGTATATAAAGAGAATCAGCGCAATGCCGTAATAGACACGCTCACGCAAGGCTTTCCGCTCAATGTGATGTATTGGGCAACGCGCGACGATGGCACATTTGAGATCGTCGACGGACAGCAGCGTACAATAAGTATTTGTCAATACGTAAACGGCGATTTCGCTTTCGATATGCGCTATTTTCATAACCTTCAAGATGATGAGAAGGAGAAAATTCTCAACTACGAACTTCAAGTGTATATATGCAGCGGCACTGATAGCGAGAAACTTAAGTGGTTCGAAACCATCAATATAGCAGGCGAGGAACTTACGAAACAAGAGCTTCGCAACGCCGTGTATGCAGGTTCGTGGGTGAGCGATGCCAAACGATATTTCAGCAAAATAGGTGCGCCTGCCGCTAAAATCGGTAGCGACTATCTGACTGGCTCTGCCAATCGCCAAGAGTATCTCGAAACGGCCATTTCGTGGATGTCGGACGGCAACATCGAGGCACACATGGCTAATCATCAGCACGATGCAAATGCAGCACCGCTGTGGCAATTCTTTCAGTCGGTAATTACGTGGATAGAATCGTCGTTTCGCCCAAACAAGGAGCGCAAGAAGATAATGAAAGGCGTCAATTGGGGCGAGCTATACAAAAAATACAAAGACCAAGTTCTCGACACCAAAGCTATCGACGAAGAGGTAAGCCGCCTCATCTTAGACGATGACGTGACGAAGAAGTCGGGCATATATCCATACATACTTACGCGCAAAGAAAAATACTTATCGATACGTGCCTTCACCGATGCACAGAAATTGGCAGCTTACGAACGACAAGCAGGCATCTGCGCCGACTGTGGCGAACATTTTGAACTCTCGCAAATGGAAGCCGACCACATAACGCCATGGCACGCAGGTGGCAAAACGACAGCTGAGAATTGCCAGATGCTTTGCCGCGAATGCAATAGAAGGAAGAGTGGAAAGTAATTGAAAGTTGAAAGTAAAAAGTTGATAGTAAAAGGTTGTAGGTTATCTATGAATTAGAATATGCCACACAAATTGAGGTTAATTACTCCACAAATCATGACAAATATTTATCACAATTAGTGAATTCAATTTGTGCCAATTTGTGAGTGATTAACCACCCCAAGCACTGAATTTACGGAATTTGGTTTCGTGCTTTTCGTGTGTTTTGGTAGTTAATTCAGAATAAGAATCTGCGAAAATCCATACAAATCTGTGGCATCTGTGTTCCCTGAATGAAAGTTCTAAATTTTGCTTCCTAATTATTAATTCACTGTAATTCGTGGCTACTTTCGCAGTCTGTAAATAGGAATAATAATGGAACATAGAAAATTAGAGATAGAGGAGATGAACCGCCTGAGTGTTAGTGAGTTCCATGCAGCGGAGAAAGCCCCCATCGTTTTGGTGCTCGATAATATTCGCAGTCTCAACAATGTCGGTTCGATGTTTCGCACGTGCGATGCGTTGCGTGTGGCGCAGATTCTCCTTTGTGGCATAACGCCCGTGCCACCTTCGCCCGAAATACATAAAACGGCTCTTGGTGCCGAACTCTCTATGGATTGGAAACACTACGACGATACACTCGCTGCCATTGCCGACCTCAAAGCGCAAGGCTATACGGTGTGCGCCATAGAGCAGGTGGTTAACAGTGTGGCATTGCAAGATTTCCGCTTCGACCGAAATGCAAAATATGCATTCATTATGGGCAATGAGGTGAAGGGCGTAGAGCAGACGGTGGTCGACAATTGCGACACGTGCATAGAGATTCCGCAGTTTGGTACAAAGCACTCGTTCAATGTGTCGGTTACGGCTGGAATAGTACTTTGGGAGGCTGCTAAACAGTTGATATTGTAGGTATTAATGTAAATATAAATACACAAAACGATGAAAAAACTTTGCCTTTTTGATGGTGGCGACTTGGTTGTGCGTACGCATGCCGATGGCAGCACTGAACTGCCTACCGCCGATGAGTTGCAAGGCATACCAACCGCCGAGAAAGTCTTTGCAGCTGCCGATGCCGAGGCTGCAGCCGTGGTGCGTAGTGAAGTTGAACCGCTTCTTGCGCCCGATTTGCAATTCCAGCCATTGCGCCCACTATTCTTGACGATGTCAGCCGAGCAGTTTGCTGTGGCATGCAAAGCGCGTCAGATGGTGCAGTGGGAGACGCATTCGCACTTCTGCCCAGCATGTGGCGTACCTACAGAGCCATTAGCTTTCAACGCGCGTAAATGTCCCAAATGTGGCTTCGAGATTTATCCGACCATTGCGCCTGCCATCATCGTACGTATACATCGTGGACGTGAATTGCTTATGGTGCGTGCGCTCAACTTTCGCGGCAATCACTACGGACTTGTGGCTGGTTTCGTGGAGACAGGCGAGACGCTCGAAGAGTGCGTAGCTCGCGAAGTGATGGAAGAGACTGGCTTGAAAATCAAGAATATACGATATTACGGTTCTCAGTCGTGGCCGTTCCCGTCATCGTTGATGATTGGTTTCGATGCTGACTACGAGAGTGGCGAGATTCATCTGCAAAAAGAGGAACTTGCCGATGGCCGATTCTTTACTCCTGAAGATATGCCCGAGCCTCCTGCGCCTATGTCTATCGCTCGTCGCATGATTGATGAGTGGAGAGGGACGGTATAAATAATACTTATGAACAAGAAATTTATTACTGCGCTGCTGCTTGTCTTTGCATCGGTAGCATCGGCTCAAGAGCTGAAAACGGCAGAAGCAACATTCGAGGACTATAAAATTCTTCTCGACGCTCAAGGTTATAAAGTCTATAGCTTTGATACTAAAGATTTTAGCAATAAATCGTTTATGCCTATTGTCAAAGAGTATATCGATGGTAAAGAGATCCAGAATTCAGATAATGATTGGAATTCGGCTTTCACTTTAGGCGAACGACTTGTTGTAGGTTTTATGCCGACCTACAACGACACCACCATTATGTACACCTTCTACTCCGATTGGGGTGGAAGCATTCGCGGACAGCTAAAACTTCGCCCAGTGGTTGCGCCTATCTATCCGCGCCCAATTTACAGATACCGTAGCATACCATTTGAACTACCCAAAACTGACAATAAATTCATTCCGCTTGTACTCCATTGCTCGTTTTGGTACGACAATGCCGGACGCGTGCGCTGTTGCGGCGAAAAGACAATCAATCCCAGTTTCTCGGCTGAAATTCTAAAATATACCCCGCACTATTTCGTTCTTGGTATAGAGATAAAATAAAAAAAATTGGTAGTGAATGTATATGGTTCACTACCAATATTTTATTTGCTGGTGCTAATAGTATCTCTCGTGTACTACACGACCTCCATTCCGAAAGGCGATAGAGCCAACTTTGCCAAGCGGAAGTGCATTTTCCCCCATGGAATGCCGATGATGGTTATGCAGAGCAGTAGGCCGTAGAAGATGTGGGTGAGGCATATCCAAATGCCGCCAACGAAGAACCACAGCACATTCATAAATATGCTCAAGCAGCCCGACTGCGACTCTTTCCTATTCACCTTCGAACCGAATGGCCAGATGGCAAGTAGGCCCATTTTCATGCATTGCAAGCCGAATGGAATGCCGATGATTGTTATCATCAAAATCAGACCACTGCTGAAATACTCAATGGCTATATGTAGTCCGCCAAAGATTAACCAAATGATGTTTCCTAATACTTTCATGTTTGCACGAGTTTATCTGCTAATGCAGGAATACTCTCTTTAGTTTGTTTGTCGCAATTTCCTGATTTATCTTAATTGGCCATAAACCTCGTCGCTGACAGCCTCCAGCCACTCGTTTGATGCTCCTTCTTGCACATCTTTATGATATGTCAGATGCTGGAACCATGAGTCCTTGGCAGCACCGTGCCAGTGCTTCACCTCGGCAGGTACGGCGATGACAGTGCCGGGAACCATCTCCACGGGCTCCTTGCCCCATTCCTGATACCAGCCTTTGCCAGCCACGCAGATGAGCACCTGCACCTGCTTGTGGTGAACGTGCCAGTTGTTGCGACAACGAGGCTCGAAGGTGACGTTCATCACACCGCCACCTACATCAGCCAGATAGCTCTGACCTATGAAATACTTG
>JAFYCM010000044.1 GCA_017539645.1 Bacteroidales bacterium | reverse complement strand
CATAAACAAATCATTATTCAGTATAACACAAAAAGCCATAAGAAGGATGCCATGTACTTGCATACTTCATCCAAATATCATCCCCCGTTCTCCGTAGGCTCTGCCTACGGTGCTGCCTAAAAGCAAGGCTCCTGCCTTGCAGCGATATATTACGTTGTTCATTCATTCTCTTTTCATAGCAAGAACATTGATTTTTAGTTTTGATGCTGTGTTTGCCGTGTGACGCGGTTGCTGCAAGCGTCGTAGCCATATTCTATAGTTTGGGCAAATGCTGCAATGGATACTATTGCTAATACAAAAGCTAAGATGATCGGTTTCATAATTATGTAGAACTAATCATTGCGAATATATATGCATAATTTCGCCAAAGCAAACAAAATTTAACCAATGTTCACAAATGGACTCGGTGCAGAAAGAAACATTATATAAGCACATCCTAAGCCTCGCGTAAGCCCCTCGCCGTCATTTCGCCGTATAAATGCCATATAGCGCACTTTATCGCGCCTTATCGCGTTGTAGAGCACACTAAGCGCATCATTTGGCGTGCTAAAGCGTTTTTTGACACTTTTTCGCGTGCTAAAGTGTTTTTCGCAAACTCGTATAGGAAAAAAGCAAGGGAGAGCATCCGCTGGAACGAATGTTTGCGTGTAGAGACGTTGCGCGCAACGTCTCTACAACATCCTCCCACGAACGAAAATAGCGCATCGTAACTCATAACTCGTAATTCATAACTCATAACTCGTAATTATAAGTACCTTTGCCATCGGCTGAAAAAAACACAGCTAAGCCGTAACCAATAAACATTTACAAAGAATGAATCTGTCGCCAGCAGTTGAAAAAACATATACCAAAGAGGCTCTGAAAGCGCCCGAAGCTCAAACTCTCGCACATTTCATAGCCTTTGCTCCTGTGATATTTCAAGTAGCACGTCTGATGATAAAATTTGGTGTGTTCGAGGAGCTATCAAATGCACAAAATGGACTTACCATAGACGAAGTAGCAAACAAATGCAAACTATCTCATTATGCAGCACAGGTACTGCTCGAGGCATCGCTCTCATCGCGCACGGTGTATGTAGATGGCAGCAACAAGTTTCACCTCTCTAAGACGGGTTGGTTCCTTCTGCGCGACAAAGCCGTGCAAGCCAATTTGAATTTCAACCACGACGTGAACTACCTCGGTCTCTTCGACCTCGAAGCTGCTTTGCTTAATGGCAAGCCCGAAGGTCTGAAGGTCTTTGGTTCGTGGAACACTATTTACGAAGGCCTTTCGCAACTGCCCGAAGAGGTGCAAAAGAGTTGGTTTGGCTTCGATCATTTCTATAGCGACAATTCGTTCGACGAGGCGCTCAAGATAGCTTTTCAGCACAACCCCAAGCGCCTTTTGGACGTCGGTGGCAACACTGGTCGTTGGGCTGAACAATGCGTCAAATACGATAAGAATGTGCGCGTAACTATTATGGATCTTCCGCAGCAACTCGAAATGATGCGCAAAGCCACAGCTGCCAATCCCGATGCTGCGCGAATAGATGGCTACGGAGCCGATTTGCTCAACCCCGAGACCGCATTCCCCGAAGGCTTCGATGCCATCTGGATGAGCCAATTCCTCGACTGCTTCAGCGAAGAGCAAGTCATAAGTATACTTACGCGCGCAGCCAAAGCCATGAGCGATGCCACCACGCTATACGTTATGGAGACTTTCTGGAATCGGCAGCAGTTTGAGCCAGCTGCACTCTCGTTGACGCTCACATCGCCATACTTCACTGCCATGGCCAACGGCAATAGCAAGATGTTCCTCTCGGACGATTTTGAACGCTTGGTTGCTGCAGCAGGACTTAAGGTGAAGGCGTTCCACGATAATATTGGTTATGGACATACCATTGTAGAAATCGTAAAATAAGCTATGAAGAACCCAGTAGTAAGCGGCGCAGCAATATGCGACTACATACCGCAACGCGCACCCATAGTAATGATTGACAAGTTCTTCGGCATCGAAGGCGACACCTCATCGTGCGGACTTACCATTCAGCCCGACTGCATGCTTGTAGAGAACGGTCACCTCACCGATGGCGGCATAATAGAACATATAGCCCAATCGGGAGCTATGCATATTGGCTACGAAAGCGTCAACAATGGTCATGGCGTACCTCTTGGCGTGATAGGCAATGTGTCGAAACTCACCATCAACGCTCTACCCCAAGTGGGCGACGAGCTATATACCACAATAAAATTTGAAGCCGTAGTTGGCCCGGTGTCGCTTATTGCTGCCGAAGTGCGCGTAGGCGACGAGGTGATAGCTACGGGAAAAATGAAAGTTGCAACACAGCCGCAATGAGAAACAAAAACGTTCAGCGCGAAGCAGCGCTTACATATCAGCACCATTTTGTGGTTCGCTTCAGCGAAGTGGATATGATGGGTGTGGCGTGGCATGGCTCCTACGTTACGTATATGGAAGATGGTCGCGAGCAGTTTGGCATTCACTATGCTGGTCTTGGCTACGACGACTATTTCCGCACACGATATGTAGCTCCAGTTGTCAATTTGAATATCGATTACAAGCAGTCGCTCAAATGTGGCGACCATGCTATTGTTGAAATTCGCTACATAAAATCGCCTGCCGCAAAGGTGATTTTCGACTACACCATATATCGCGAAAAAGATATGGCAGTGATGGCTACAGGCACTACCACGCAAGTCTTCCTCGACCCCGACGGCAATCTGCAATACACTTGTCCCGATTTTTACGAAGAGTGGAAAAAGAGATGGCTCAGCGAGTAGGTTATTTAGGAAAGTCGGCAGTACGCACGGCTATGGGTTCGTCGGTGGAGGATATTTTCGACCGCGCATCGAGCGGTGAGAATGGCTTCTGCGCTACGGAATCATCGCTAAAAGCAGAAAAAATTCGACGCGCACCCGATTTTGCTACTTATCCTATGGCTCTCATCAACGACTCCACCGTTGGTGTGAAGGCGTCGAGCGACATCTCGCGCTTGGAGCAACTCGCCGAAATAGTTATAAACGAGATTGTTGCCGGCTCCAACATAAATAAAGATGCCTGCACGCTCGTTTTCGCCACAACCAAAGGAAACGTTGGTGTGCTCGGCTGCGATATACCTACACCCGACAGCCCAACATTTTTAGCAGAAACAGCAGAGCGCATTGCGCACAGAACGGGTTTTAGCACAACTCCCATAATTATCTCCAACGCTTGCATTTCGGGCGTTTCGGCTACTATCGTTGCATATAGAATGATAGCCAGCGGCGAGTGCGAAAATGCCATCGTCGTAGGTATCGACGAACTTACGAACTTCATCGTTTCGGGCTTCATGGCGTTCAAATCGGTTAGCGATGAGGTTTGCCGCCCCTACGATGCCCAGCGCAAAGGTCTCTCGATGGGCGAAGCTGCAGCAGCCATTCTTCTCACTACAGATGAGAAACTTAGTAGCGGCATAACTATCGATGGCGGCTGCATAACCAACGATGCCAACCACATCAGCGGGCCATCGCGCACTGGCGAACCGCTGGCAAATGCCATAAATACTGCTATGCGCGAGGCTGGTCTCGATGCTCGCGACATAAGTTTTGTGAATGCCCACGGCACCGCCACTGCCTACAACGACGACATGGAGTCGAAGGCAATAAATATTGCTGGGCTGGGGCAAACGCCCATAAATAGTCTAAAACCGCTCTTTGGACATACGCTCGGTGCTTCGGGCGTGATAGAGATAGCTATGGCTGCAGAGGAACTCCTACGTGGCGAGATTCTTGGCACACAGCGTTTCGAGACAAGTGGCACAGCTATGCCACTGAACGTAGCTGCGGAGAATAGAACTATCGATGCTCGCCATTGCGTTAAGTGCGCTTCGGGCTTTGGCGGATGCAACGCGGCCGTGGTGCTTTCGGCTGCGGCATATCATTCTGTAAATAATAATTACGATAATACTAATAATATCAACGATATAGACGAGGTTGCCTCTTGCCAAATAGCAAACGGCAAATTGGTCGTTGATGGGGAAGAGATATTGAGCGGCAACACGGATTTCGACACATTCATTCGCGAGATTTATCACCAAAAGAATGAGCCAAACTTGAAGTTTTTCAAGATGGATAGGCTGTCGAAATTGGGCTATATGGGTGCGCAATACCTAATAGGCAAGTCGAGCGCCCATGCCGTGTGTGAGCCAACCGACACTGCCATAATACTATACAATCACGCATCATCGCTCGACACCGATGTGCAGCACATGCGCGACTTGGCAAAGGGCGAAGCAAGTCCAGCCACGTTCGTATATACATTGCCCAACATTGTGCTTGGCGAGATAGCTATAAGTTGCGGAGTGCGCGGCGAGACAACCTTTTTCGTCTGTGCCAATGCACGCGAAGAGGCGCAAGTGGCGGCCTACGCTAAATATCTATTGACTTCGCATCGTTACAGAAACGTGCTCTTCGGCAAGTGCGAGCTATTAGGCGAAAACTATAACCTCAACATTCATCTATTAACATTGAAACACTAAAATATGGAACAACTAAAAGAGCAACTAAAACAGCAGATTATCGACGCACTGAGCCTCGAAGATATTACGCCAGCCGACATCGAAGACGATGCACCACTTTTCGGCGAAGGTCTTGGCCTCGACAGCATCGATGCACTCGAAATCATACTTATTCTGGAGCGTAATTATGGCATAAAAGTGGAGAAGCCAGCCGACGCCAAAGAGAGCTTCAAGTCGATAAATACGCTCGCAGAGTTCATTGCGAAAAACCGTACCAAATAAGAATCTCAACTTTTGTGTATTTCGCACAGATGACGCGAGATGACACAGATTAATTACGAATTGAGAGTTACGAGTTACGAACTCAATGCGACAAATCAAAGTGGGTTGGCTGAGCTTGTCGAAGCCAATTGTAATTACGAGAACAACATAAGTACATATAATGATAGCAATTAGCGGCATAGGTATAGTGAGTGCGTTGGGTGTGGGCGTTGAGGCCAACTTGCAGAAGCTGTGCAAGTGCGAAACGGGCATCCGCGAGGCGCACATAACTACCGAAAAGTTTCATGTGCCAGCAGGCGAAGTGCAGCATACCAACGACGAATTGAAATCGATGCTTGGCATAGCTACCGAAAAACTCATTTCGCGCACCACGCTACTCGGAATGCTTGCCGCCAAAGAGGCTGTCGATTCTGCTCAACTTGCCAACCTGAAAAATGTTGCATTCATCTCGTCAACCACAGTTGGCGGCATGGACCTGACGCCGACTTTTTATAAAGATTATGTAAATAGCGGAAGTGGAAATTTGCACTACGTGGCGCAGCACGACTGTGGCTCATCAACACTGATGATTCGCGACTATTGCGGTTTGGGTGGATACTACACCGCCATAAGCACCGCTTGCTCGTCGTCGGCTAATGCTATTATGCTTGGTGCACGAATGCTCGAGGCTGGCGAGGCGGACGCCGTGGTCGTTGGTGGCACCGATGCCCTATGCGATTACACTTTTGCAGGCTTCAACTCGCTTATGTTGCTCAGCACCAAGCCTTGCCGCCCATTCGACCGCAACCGCGAGGGATTAAACCTTGGCGAGGGCGCGGCCTTCTTGGTGCTTCAGCGCGCCGAGAATGCTACTAATATCTATGCATATTTATCTGGCTATGCCAATGCCAACGACGCCCATCACCAAACTGCAATGAGCGACGATGGTCGTGGCGCTCAAATGGCTATGCAACAGGCACTTCGCAAAGCGAATATTGAGCCAAAGGATATTGATTATATCAACGTTCATGGAACCGGCACTCAAAACAACGATGCCTCTGAAATGGCTGCTATGCAAGCTGTTTTTGGCAATGTGCCACCATTCAGCAGCACCAAGGCATTCACGGGTCATACGCTCGCTGCGGCTGGTGCTATAGAGGCTGTATTTAGCATACTTAGTATAAATAATGGAATGCTCTGGCCTACGCTCAACTACGAGACTCCAATAACAGAAGATGTTACGAAGCCTGTTACCACATTGAAGCATGCCACGGTGAATAATGTTATGAGTACGTCGCACGGCTTTGGCGGAAATAGTACGGCGTTGATATTCTCAAATTGAAAATTGAGAATTGAATTTTTTCTGTCGGTACAGAGAAAAGGAAAGGATAAATAGCTAACGAAAACTGAGGTAGTAAAACGTAATTATGATGACAGAATTATCGGTAGTAGAATTTAGCGACGCACTCGACATCAAATCGCTTATTCCCGATGCCAACATGCGCCGTCGCATGAGCGCAATAGTGAAAAGCGGTGTGGCTTGCGGCATGGAGTGCTTGCGACGTGCGGGCATAGAGAAACCCACGGCCATAATCACCGCTACCGCTCTGGGCTGCATTGCCGATAGCGAGAAGTTTTTGCGCAATGTTGTCGACGATGTGCAACCTTCGCCAACGCCATTCATTCAATCGACGTTCAACACCATCGGCAGCCAAATAGCTATAATTACGGGGTGCAATGGTTATAACATGACCTACGTCAACCGCACCAACAGCCTCGACGACGCTCTGCTCGACGCTCGTCTCTACCTCAACGAAGCCACCGAAAAATCGACCGTTCTTGTGGTCTATGCCGAAGAGACTACACCAACTTCAGAATACGTATTAAGTCACCTGCCCAACGCCTGCAACCTCACTGCTCGCGCCAAAGCCATTCTGCTCGCAAATTGATTTGGGCGGTAGTTGTAATATTATTAGCACTGCTCGCCTACGAAGTATATAGCGCGGCAAATATCAAAGCTCAACGCTTTGTGAAAGCGCAAACAATGTCGGGCAGCAATAAGGTTTTGCTCACTTTCGACGATGGACCCGACCCCGTAAATACGCCGCGTCTACTCGACCTCCTTGATGAACTGCACATAAAAGCATACTTTTTCGTCATTGGCGAGAAAGCGCAGCAGCACCCCGAAATAGTGCGCGAGATTGTCCGCCGAGGTCATAAAGTTGGCAACCACTCGATGCATCACAATCCCTTTCATGGATTTTGGGGACCACATAAGTATTATAGAGACGAGATTATGGCTGCCGATGAGGTCTTGCGAAGCATAGGCATACATACGAACCTGTTCCGTCCGCCGCTCGGCATTACTAACCGACAGATAGCTTGGGCTTGCAAAAAGGCTGGTCTGCATGTAGTTGCGTGGGATGTGCGTTCGTTCGACACACGCAACGAGCCTCGCGAAATAGTTACAAAGAGAGTATTAACGCAGATGCGCCCTGGCAGCATCGTTCTCCTCCACGACCGCCTCGATGGCGTGTGCGACGTTGTGCGTGAGATAGTTACAAAGAGTGAACTCGAATTTGTTCGTTAGCATAATTTTGCTCGCACAGATAACACTGATAACGCTGATTGATAGTATCTTACGGAATGTATCCATTGGTTATTTTATGCGATGGAGCGAGACGCTACGCCGAGTGGGGGAAAAAGACGTTGCTTTTACATCTACACTTTATTGTCATTATATTTTTCAGGATTTCGTCGGATGTCATCTGCAATTTGCTTATAATCAGTTCTATTTGAGAACTCTTGTATTTGATAACATTTCCCATACATTGAATTACCTTTTTCGAATAGAACTTCTATTACACACAAATCACCATTACAATAGACATTGTAATCTTCATAGCAACGCATATACTTATCTTGTATAACATCCTTAGGTTTTCTAACAACTACTTTGTTATCTTGTCTTTTTGCATCATAGGAATATGAGACCAATAGTAATTTGAATATGATGCACAATATCACCATTACGATGTTTATCCATCCCCAAATCTCTTGTCTTAGTGTATAAGGTTCTATAATCTTGCCATCTAATTCTGCGTATGCCACCACAGGTGTTATAAAATAGAATTTATAGTAACGACCTTTTATATATTGTCCTTTCCTAAAATCAGAAACTTTGTGAGAATCAGCAAACAAATACACTTTGTTATTGTAATTATATGTAATAACAATATAATTATGCTTGATGGTACGCCATTTTCTATAGATTTCATAGTGAGTTCTTTTTACATCATCAATTTGACCTTCAAATGAGGTGTACAAGAATAATGGCCTCATGTGATAACAAAAGACACCAAATACAATCAAAACCAGTTTCCATATCATATTGACATTATCGCGGGTGTCTTTATTCCTAGTTAGCTTACGAAAAATATTAGCGATCATTTTCTCTAATTTCATTTAATATTGAATCTATTTTAGAGGTGTCATCAGTAAATATATCTTTTCCGTTTGGCATAGGCTGTGCCTACGTCCGAGCTAAAAGCAAGGCTCCTGCCTTGCACGTTCACTATATCGTTTTGTTGCGCATTCATCTTTACAGTTTTGTTTCTGCTAGGCTGGTGCCTTGCTATTTGAAGCGACGTAGCGAGACGCAAAGCCGAACAAGGTATTTGCAACCCCGAACATTGATTTGCGGATTAGGAATCAGCCGGAACGGATTGCATAAGTACAAAATAACCACGGAACACGCGAAAGACACGAATGTTTACCGTGAATTCTGTGTATGCCGTGGTAGTAATTATCAATTAATCTGTGAACTCTCGTGTTGTCTGTGTGAAACAAGATCAACTACAAAAGTTTAGGTTTTTATTTTTTGTTGTTTGTTCCTTTCCCTGTTATGTTATCAACTGCATCGCGAGCCTTGTCGTTGAGGCTGATGTTGTGGTTTGTCTTTGCCTCTATGGTGCCTGCACGCATAATGTCAGCCATATCTACGCCAGTGGCAGACTTCAACACGTCGAAAGCCTGTTTGATGGCTACTGGTACACCACCACTCATGGCAGCGATGCCAGCTCCCGTATCTTGGCCGCCACTATAGACATGTACATCCTTGATAGCAGCGATAGGTTTAGCAACATTCTCCACAATCTGAGGCAGAACTTCAATCATCATCTGAGCCACAGCGGCATTATTATACTTCTTGTAAGCTTCAGCCTTTTTGTCCATAGCTTGAGCCTCGGCCTCACCCTTTTTCTGAATGGCGTAAGCCTCAGCTTCACCCTTTGCCTTGATACCGATAGCTTCTTGTTCCAAACGATAGCGGACGGCATCCGATTCGGCATTTTGGGCGAGTGCACGCTGCTCTGCCTCGTACTTCTGGGCCTCTGCCACACGCTTGCGTTGCTCCAGTTCTGCTGCAGCATTCTTCTCTATCTGATATTTGTCGGCATCGGCCTTCTTCTCCACTTCGGCAGCAAGTTGGTTCTGACGAATTTCGATTTGCTCCCTCGAGAGAATCTGTTCGCGCTTAGTCTTCTCAATCTGAGCCTCTACGGTCTTGATATTGATCGTCTTCTGCTGCTCTTGTTGCTGGATAGCGTATGCAGCATCGGCATCGGCTTGAGCAGTGTCGGCCTGTTGTTTCAAGGCAGCACGCTTCAGAGCAAGTTCGTTGTTTTTGATAGCGATGGCCGTGTCGGCATCTACGCGGGCATCGTTGGCATCTCTATCGGCCTTCGATACCTCAATCTTCACATCGCGCTCGGCAATAGCACGATTGATACTAGCATCCTTCTTAATTTTTGCAGTATTGTCGGCACCAAGGTCTTTGATAAGGCCTTCCTTGTCGGTGACATTTTGAATGTTGCAAGAGATAATTTCAATACCCAATTTAGCCATATCTGGTTGCGCCTTCGTCATCACTTGGTCGGAGAATCCGTCGCGGTCGGTGTTCAGCGAACGAAGATCCAACGTACCTATGATTTCACGCATGTTACCCTGCAAAGAGTCTTGCAGCTGTTCGGCAATCTCATTGGGCATCATATTCAGAAAGTTCTTGGCAGCTAGACGTGTTCCCTCATTTGTAGGCATAACACGAATTTTGGCCACGGCATCTACGTCTACATTGATAAAATCGGTAGTTGGCACACTCTCTTCCGTCTTGATGTCAACGGTAATCTGTCCGAGGTAGACACGGTCCAAACGCTCGAAAAACGGAATGCGAAAACCACCCGAACCAATGAGCACACGAGGTTCCTTCGACAAACCCGAAATGATGAAAGCCGATGAAGGCGGCGCCTTTACATAAGAGATAAAAAGTAGGATGACCAATGCAATGATAGCCACTGCGACGAGAGTAAACATGGTAGAATCCATAAGCAAAAAAGTGTTTATAATTATTATTTAGTATGTAAAGATAAATCAACTTTCGCTTTGCGTAGAATAGTACCCACGGAACACACGAAAAACACGAATATTTTTAGCGCTTCCCGTCCGCTTCTGACAATGGGGCAAGCCATATTGTTATATAAAAACAGAGAACCATTTTCCGTGAATTCTATGCTTTACGTGGTTCGAACTTTCAATTTATATGCGTAAAGTTGAACTAATTTTATTTTTGCGCTCGAAAACAAATCAACAACAGATGAAGAACAGAGTTTTTCTTGTAGGATATATGGGCAGTGGCAAAACCACCATTGGTCGCTATTTGGCGCACGACTTGGGTTGGTCGTTCATAGATATGGACGACTATTTTGAGCAAAAACACCAATGCACCATCAAAGAGTATTTTGCTAAATATGGCGAAGATGGCTTCCGCGATGCCGAGCACGCTGTGGTTGAAGAACTTTGCAGCATAAGCAATGCCGTGGTTGCTACTGGCGGCGGCGCTCCTTGTTTTTTCGACAATATGGACAAAATGGTAGCATCTGGTGCTACTATATACATAAGCGTAGAGCCCGAAATTCTTGCTGCTCGCCTAAGTAAAGCCAAAGACAAACGTCCGCTCATTGCAGAAAAAACCGACGAAGAACTCCTTGCATACATAAAAGAGAAACTCGCCGAACGCGAACCTTTCTACCGCAAGGCAAAACTCATCGTCGATGGTGAACGATTGCCTTTCTCTATGTACAAACTTTTAGTAGAATCGATGCCATTCGATGAGTAGCGTAATTGTTTCGCCGAATTAATAGGTATGTAAACGAAGTGTTTGTCTGAATTTCGTTCATTTCGGTGATTCATTCATTCAATTCGGTGATAACTTCGCAGCCGGAAAAAATCAGAGTAGATATATGATACTTCTTATAGATACGTCAACAAACGTGTGCTCTGTGGCAGTGAGCAACGGCATGAACGTGTTGGCACACGAGGAACTTATGGGTCAGAACGCGCCGCACGCCTCGAACCTTACGCTCATGATAGAGCGCGTGGTGGCAAAGGCAGGTAAGACGATGAACGACATCGAAGCTGTTGCCATTGGCGAAGGTCCGGGCTCTTACACTGGTCTGCGCATTGGTGCCAGCACAGCCAAAGGCATCTGCTACGCGCTGTCGGTGCCGCTCATAGCTATAAGTACGCTCGAGATAATGGCGGAGCAGATGTTTGCGCAAAATCCTGCGTCTCAGACCGTTGCTCCTATGATTGATGCACGCCGCATGGAGGTCTACACAGCCGTATACAACCGCGACAAAGGCTGCTTGGCTGAACCTTGCGCCCTGGTGGTTGACGAATCGGCATACGCGCGTTTCCTATCTATGGGCGATGTATATTTTGGTGGCGATGGTGCCGAGAAATGCAAATCGGTAATCAATTCAGAATCGGCGCATTTCATCGACGACATCAACCCTCTGGCTTGCAACATGGCACGTCTCGCTTCGCGTAAATTTGCCAACGAAGAGTTTGAAAACGTGGCCTACTTCGAGCCATTCTATCTGAAGGAATATGTAGCGGTAATATCGCAAAACAAAGCGCTGAAAGGCCTTACTAAATAGCCCATATCATTTTTTCATATATTATTATACCTCGCAATAGGCGTGATGCTTGTTGCGTTTTTTTTGTTTATGACAGTTTGTTATAGACACAAAAAAGGCTGCCACGAAGGACAGCCATATATGTACATAAAAATCAATTTGTCTTCATCTTCCACTGCTTGAGAGCTGCGAGGTCTTCGTTGGCTTTCTCTATTTTCTTGGAGAGACCAGCTTTGTAGTCGATAACCTTTTGCATAATGGCATCGTCGGCAATGGCGAGGATTTGTGTGGCGAGGATAGCGGCGTTGGTGCTATTGTCCATACCAACCGTAGCTACAGGGATTCCGGGAGGCATCTGTATCATAGAGAGCATCGAATCCCAACCATCCATCGATATTGAGGCTTTGATGGGAACGCCTATCACGGGCAGCGGAGTCATGGCAGCAATGACGCCAGGGAGATGAGCGGCACCACCAGCGCCGGCTATAATTACACGTATGCCACGTTCGCGGGCTTTGGCAGCAAACGAGAGCACTTGTTCGGGAGTGCGGTGAGCCGAGAGGGCATTTATCTCGAATGGTATGCCTTGTGACTCAAGGAAATTGGCAGCGCCCTCCATAACCTTCAGGTCGGAAGTGCTACCCATAATGATGCTTACTATTGGTTTCATCGTTGGATAATAATAATTAACACGCGCAAAAATAAATTCTCTATTATCAGAAGACCATACTTTATATTCAAAATTCATACTTTTGCGCACGAAACCTCTGAATAGAGACATGGCACGAGTAAAAATACTTGATAAAGAGTTCGAAACGTCGATTCCGGCGTGTGAAGTCGATAAGGCTACTGCCGCTGTAGCAGCGCGCATAAATAATGATTTGCAAGGTAAAAAGCCTATTTTCCTTGTGGTGCTCAATGGCGCATTCATGTTTGCTTCCGACCTTATGAAGCAGATCGATATTGATTGTCAGATTTCTTTTGTGAAGTTGGCGTCATACGAAGGCACTCAGTCGACAGGTACAATGAAGCAGCTCATTGGTATGAACGAAGACCTTCACGGTCGTTCGGTGGTGATTGTGGAAGACATCGTAGATACGGGTGCTACCATTACCAATATCATTGAGCAGGTGAAAGGTCTCGGAGCTAACGATGTACATGTATGCACCATGCTCTTCAAGCCGGGCGTTTGTCCTAAGGAGAAGACTCCGGAATACATAGGTTTGAACATTCCTAACGAATTTATTGTCGGTCATGGACTTGATTACGATGGTTATGGTCGTAACCTTGTCGACATTTATAAAATAATTGAGTAATAATCGATTTATAACACTTTTACAGCAATGCTCAACATTGTAATTTTTGGCCCTCCCGGCTCAGGCAAGGGAACACAGAGTGAAAACCTTATCAAGAAATATGGTTTTGATCACATCTCAACTGGTGATTTGCTTCGTCACGAGATTGAAACAAACACGCAGCTTGGCTACCTCGCTAAACAACACATGGACAAAGGTGAACTTGTGCCCGATGAGGTTGTTATTGGCATGATTGACAGTTTCCTCGACAAGAACGTAAAGTCGAAGGGTGTTATTTTCGACGGTTTCCCACGCACCACCGATCAAGCTAAAGCACTCAAAGAGATGCTTGCTTCATACGATACCGATGTTGCTGTATTGCTCGACCTCGAAGTTCCAGAAGATGAGCTCACCAAGCGTATCTTGGAGCGTGGCAAGACCTCTGGTCGCACCGACGATGCAAACATCGAAACTATCAAAAATCGTATTGCAGAATACAACAAGAAGACTAAACCTGTGATGGATTTCTATGCTGCAGAAGGCAAGAAAGTTGTCATCAACGGTGTTGGCTCGGTAGACGAAATCTTTGCTAACCTTTGCAAAGCTATCGACGCTGTAAAGTAGTCTGAAAGCTAAATAAACAAAGCCGCAATCGTGCACGCGAAATGTTCGCCCACGGTTGGGGCTTTTTTCGTGGAATAACTACGGTATTTTTCATCATCCGAATGGACTTTGACTCTCTAACAATGAGGTGTACTACCCGTTGTAGGGATATTCGCGGTAATTATTAGTGTAAGTATAAATATGGCATCTTCGAATTTTGTTGATTACGTAAAGATATATTGCCGTTCGGGACATGGCGGCGCAGGTTCGGCACATCTACGCCACGAAAAGATGGTAGAAAAGGGTGGACCTGATGGCGGCGATGGTGGTCGTGGCGGTCACGTAATAGTGAAAGGCAACGCGCAGCTATGGACGCTCATCCACCTGAAATTTGCGCGCCACGTGTTTGCCGAGAATGGTGAAGCTGGCGGACGTATGCGCTCTTTCGGCAAAGAAGGGCAGGACAACTACATAGAAGTGCCGCTCGGAACGGTGGTGAAAGATGCCGACACCGATGAGATTATCTGCGAAGTGACGCGCGATGGAGAAGAGTATATCATTTGCAAAGGCGGTCGCGGTGGTCTTGGCAACACGCATTTCAAGACGCCTACATTCCAGACGCCGCGTTTTGCCCAGCCAGGCGAAGAGGGCGAAGAGCGAACAGCCATTTTGGAGCTCAAAGTGCTTGCCGATGTAGGTCTTGTAGGATTCCCGAACGCAGGAAAATCTACGCTGCTTAGCGTTGTTTCGGCAGCTAAGCCCGAGATTGCCGACTATCCATTCACCACGCTTGTGCCAAATCTCGGCATTGTGAAATATCGCGACGACCGCTCGTTCTGTATGGCCGACATACCTGGAATTATCGAGGGCGCAGCGGAAGGTAAAGGCTTGGGCTTGAGGTTTTTGCGTCACATTGAGCGCAACAGTATTCTGCTTTTCGTTGTGGCAGCCGATGCCGAAGATGTTACGGAGGAGTACAAAGTGCTGGTTCACGAATTGGAGAAATACAATCCCGAACTGCTCGACAAACAGCGTGTTCTTGCCGTTTCGAAACTCGACCTCGTCGACGATGAACAGCGCGCCAAGATAGCCAAGAATCTTCCTACAGACATACCTACTGTGATGTTCTCATCGCACACACAGCAAGGACTTATGGAGCTCAAAGATGTCCTTTGGAAGCAGATGACTAAGGAATAAGTAGAACGTTTTTCGAGAAATATATATAAAGAGGGTTGTCATATCGTGGCAGCCCTTTTTTATTGGTAATAAACTTATTTTCAGTTGCTTCCATTTGTTGCGGCGCTATCAATCTCCGTGAAGCGTGCAAAGTGTTCGCCGTTTCTTGTGATATTCTCGAAGAACATCTTCTCGGGGCGCACCCAATAATTATGTTCGCCGTATAGTGCCTGATAAATCACCATTCGTTCCGTGGTCTCGGAGTCGAAGGCTGTACGTATATATTTATAATGCCCACCTTTGAAGTGGCGGAAGAAGCGTTCGTTGCGGCGAGGGTAGAGCGCAAGAAGTTCCTCGGCAAGAGGCGCGTAATATTGCTTCACCTCGTCGGCAGTAGGAGTGTGGGCTCCGGGGAAATGGAATGCGCGGCTGTAGTGCTCGCAGAATTGCGCTTCGTAGTGCGCCAAAGTATCTTGTTCGCCAAACAATCCCCAAACACGCGCGCGATAGTAAGGGTTGCAATATGAAAATTGTGCCGCGCAAATCTCTTCGAAGTCCGCGATAAGTTGCTCATCTATAACAAATTCTTGCTTCCCGTCAGAGCGCGGCGATTTGTATGTATGCGCACCAATGCGAGCCCGCAGAAAATTGGGCATCTCGAAATGCGGATTGCCAAGTAGCGCCGGCAGTCCAACGATGGGCGCAAGCATCTGAGCATAGAAAGCCCCGCAACTATTGCCCACAAGCAAGTCTGGATGTTCTGCATCGATGATGGTGCGTATGTATTCCATCGCGGCCTTAGGGTTGAGAGGCATGTCGGGTGTAATTACAGTAGCTTTATCTGCAACGGCTTCGCGAAGAGCTTGCGCCATAGTGCATTGCCCGCTGGCGAAGAACCCGTGCAAGAAGAGAATCTTTTTGACGTCACACATAATGGTATGTAGATATGCGAAAAAATGAGTGCGGCGAATATAGCAAAGTTATAGGTAGCGAATTGTTATGTAATTCCCTAACTTCGCTAAGCAAAGCACGCGCGACGAGTTTTTCCCAATAGTTACGCGATACACTGACGAAAAAACGCAATAAAAATGAATATATTTGCACCAAATCTGCTTGCAAGTTGTGTTTTTATACATTTTTATGTTAGTTGACGCGTGTTTTATATATTCATAGAATAAATAATTTATAACTTTGCAAGCCAAAAAATAACAATGCAGATAATAGTATACTATAAATATGTAGCTATACTAAAGCAGCAAAACCAAGAAAAGAACGATGAAAAACAAGCTTAGAAGCGCCGCAACCACCGAAGGCCGCCGTATGGCAGGAGCACGTGCTCTGTGGGCTGCCAATGGCATGAAGAAAGAACAGATTGGTAAGCCGATTATTGCTATTGCCAACTCGTTCACGCAGTTTGTTCCAGGTCACACGCACCTCCACGAGATTGGTCAGATTGTGAAAGCCGAGATTGAAAAACTTGGTTGCTATGCTGCCGAATTCAACACCATTGCTATCGACGATGGCATAGCTATGGGACACAACGGCATGCTCTATTCGCTTCCAAGCCGCGATATTATTGCCGATTCTGTAGAATATATGTGCAATGCCCATAAAGCCGACGCGCTCGTTTGCATCTCGAACTGCGACAAGATTACGCCGGGTATGCTTATGGTGTCGATGCGATTAAATATTCCTACCGTTTTCGTAAGCGGTGGACCTATGGAGGCAGGACATTGGAATGGCGAGAACGCCGACCTTATCACCGCTATGGTGAAAGGTGCCGACCCATCAGTCACCGATGCACAGATGGACGAAATTGAGCATTGCGCGTGTCCGGGTTGCGGTAGCTGCTCGGGTATGTTCACCGCCAACTCGATGAACTCGCTCACCGAGGCTATCGGTCTTTCGCTGCCAGGCAATGGAACCATTTTGGCTACCCACACCAACCGCCTTCAGCTCTTCAAAGACGCTGCTAAACTTGTTGTAGAAAATGCATATAAATACTATCGCGATGGCGATGAGTCGGTTCTGCCTAAGTCGATAGCTACGCGCGAAGCATTCCTCAATGCCATGACGCTCGACATAGCTATGGGCGGTTCTACCAACACCGTGCTTCATCTTTTGGCCGTTGCCAACGAAGCCGGCGTCGACTTCAAGATGGCCGACATCGACGCGCTCTCGCGTAAAGTGCCTTGCCTTTGCAAGCTCGCGCCAAATACACAGAAATACTCTATTCAAGAGTGCAACCGCGCAGGCGGCATTCTCGGCATACTCAACGAGCTCAACAAGGGCGGCTTGCTCAACACTACGCTCAAGCGAGTAAACGGAGCAACTCTTGCCGACGACTTGAAGAAATATTGCATTACCGGCTCAACCATCGACCCTGAGGCTGAGCGTATATATAAAAGTGCACCTGCGGGTAAATTCTCTACCAAGATGGCTTCGCAGAGTTGTACGTACGATAGTTTCGATACCGACCGTGCCAACGGTTGCATCCGCGATCTTGAGCATGCATATACTAAAGATGGCGGACTTGGCGTACTCTTCGGCAACATTGCCCTCGATGGCTGCGTGATAAAGACCGCTGGCGTAGATGAAAGCATCTGGCATTTCGAAGGTCCGGCAAAGGTGTTCGATTCGCAAGAAGAGGCTTGCGAGGGAATCCTTGGCGGCAAAGTGAAATCGGGCGATGTGGTTGTTATCCTCTACGAAGGTCCTAAGGGCGGTCCGGGCATGCAAGAGATGCTCTACCCGACGTCGTACATAAAATCTATGCACCTCGGCAAAGAGTGCGCACTCATCACCGACGGTCGTTTTAGTGGCGGAACATCAGGTCTTAGCATCGGACATATATCACCAGAAGCTGCGGCAGGTGGTAACATTGGTTTGCTTCGCGATGGCGATATTATAGTTATAGATATACCAAACCGCAAACTCGAGGTTAAACTAACGAACGAAGAGTTGGCAGCGCGTCGTGCCGAAGAGTTGAAGCGTGGCGATAAAGCATTCACAGCTCCTCGCCGTCAGCGCGACATACCTAAGAGCCTCCGCGCATACGCATCGATGGTGTCATCGGCCGACAAGGGTGCTATAAGATTGATATAAATATTGTAGGCGAATATTCGCTGTAAATAATTAATATAGAAAGGAATACGTATGAATGAATATTCCGGTTCGGAGATACTGCTCAAATCGCTCCTCGAAGAGGGAGTAGAGACAATTTTTGGTTATCCCGGTGGAAGTATAATGCCCGTCTACGACGCGTTGTACGACTATCAAGACAAGTTTCACCACGTGTTGGTTCGTCACGAACAAGGTGCAGTGCATGCAGCACAAGGCTTTGCGCGTGCATGCGGCAAGACGGGTGTCGTCATAGTCACCTCGGGACCTGGCGCAACTAACGCCATAACTGGCATAGCCGACGCTATGATTGACTCTACGCCTATCGTCGTCATCACTGGGCAGGTGGCTTCGGCGGCTTTGGGTTCGGACGCATTCCAAGAGACTGACCTTATTGGCATCACCTTGCCTATCACCAAGTGGAGCTATCAGATTCGTCGCGCCGAAGATGTGGCGTGGGCTGTGGCGCGTGCCTTCTACATAGCGTCGAACGGTCGCCCTGGTCCGGTTGTGCTCGACTTTGCTAAGAATGCGCAGGTAGAGAAGACTACATTCAACTACAAGAAGTGCAACTTCATACGTAGTTATAATCCATATCCAAACATCGATAATTCGCTCATCAGCTTAGCCGTAAATATGATAAACAACGCAAAGAAGCCGTTGCTTATCTTCGGTCAGGGCGTTACGCTGAGCGGTGCCGAGAAAGAGCTCAAAGAGTTCCTCGACAAAACCGATATTCCAGCAGCCGCAACGCTTATGGGGCTTTCGGCATTGCCATCGGATTATAAGAATTTCAAAGGCATGCTCGGTATGCACGGTAGCATAGCGTCGAACATCAAGACCAACGAGTGCGATTTGCTTATTGCCGTTGGCTTGCGCTTCTCCGACCGCATCACGGGCACTGTAAGTACGTATGCAAAACAGGCAAAAATCATACATATAGATATTGATGCAGCCGAAATTGGTAAGATAATACCCGTAACGCTTGGCATACTTGGAGATGCTAAGACCGTGCTTTCGCGCTTGACAAACGGTGTAAAAGAGGCTAAGCACACCGAATGGTTACAGACCTTCGAAGAGCCAGAGCGCGTGGAATACGAAAAGGTCATTAGCCCCGAGATTTATCCTACCGAAGGTCCTATAAATATGGGCGAAGTGGTGCGTTTCGTTGCCGATGCGTCGCAAGGAGAAGCTATCGTGGTGAACGATGTTGGACAGAACCAGATGCTGTCGGCGCGCTACTCGAAATTTGCGAAACCTCGCAGCCTCGTAACCTCTGGTGGTTTGGGCACTATGGGCTTCGGATTGCCAGCAGCAGTAGGTGCGAAGATTGCCAAGCCGACACGTCAAGTATGTCTATTCGTAGGTGATGGTGGTCTGCAAATGACTATGCAGGAGCTTGGCACCATAATGCAGGAAAAGATTGGCGTCAAAATAATAGTACTCAACAATACGTGGCTTGGCAACGTGCGTCAGTGGCAGGAGTTATTCTTCAACGAGCGCTACTCGCAGACGCGTCTCCAAAACCCCGATTTCCAACAAGTGGCAGAGGCATACGGCTTCGGACATCAGCGAGTGATAGAGCGTAAAGATCTCGGCGATGCTGTAGAAAAGATGCTTGCCGACCCTGATCAGCCATACCTACTCGAAGTCTGCGTTGTGGAAGAGGGAATGGTTATGCCGATGATTCCACCCGGAAAGGGCATAACAGAGATAATGTTGAACGAACACGAATGGTATTCTAAAAGCTAAGCATCCATGGATCCATTATTTACAGTAACAGTATACTCAGAGAACCAAGTTGGTTTGCTGAACCAAATATCGATAATATTCACACGTCGCAACCTCAACATTTGGTCGCTCACGGTGTCGGCATCGGCTATTGAGGGCGTACATAAATTCACCATCACCTGCCGCACATCGCAGAAGCAGATTGAGGCCGTGGTGAAGCAGATAGAGAAGAAGATAGACGTGTTGAAGGCGTTCTACTATACCAACGACGAGATTATCTATCAGGAAGTTGCGCTCTACAAAGTGCAAACCGAAAACCTCTTGGATAGCAACGACTTCGAGGAACTTGTGCGTAGTAGCCATGCTCATATTATGGAGATTAACCGTACGTATACAGTAATACAAAAAACTGGACACTGCGAGGAGATTCAGGATTTGTACGAGAAGCTCATTCCGTATGGCGTGTTGCAATTCGTACGTTCGGGTCGCGTAGCTATAACCAAATCGACCGAAGAAAAAGTTTCGCGCTTTTTGGCAGAACGTGCGGAGGTTGGTCGAAATGTGAACTAACACTTTATTAGAATATAAGTAAGTGGAAGTATCAATTTGTTAGCTACATTTGTTACTTCCTAAGAAAAACGATACAACACATAAAAATTAATACTAATACAAATGGCAAAAATGAATTTTGGCGGTGTCATCGAAAATGTTGTGACCCGTGACGAATTTCCACTTGCGAAAGCAAAAGAGATCCTCAAAGATGAAACCATAGCAGTTATTGGTTATGGTGTGCAAGGCCCAGGCCAATCGCTCAACCTTCGCGACAATGGTTTCAATGTTATCGTTGGTCAGCGTCCAGGCAAGACCTTCGACAAAGCTGTAGCTGATGGTTGGGTGCCAGGTGAGACACTTTTCGGCATCGAAGAGGCTTGCGACAAGGGTACCATCATTATGTGCCTTCTCTCTGATGCTGCCGTTATGTCTGTTTGGCCAACTATCCAAAAGTATCTCACAAAGGGCAAAGCACTCTATTTCTCACACGGTTTTGCTATTACGTGGAACGACCGCACAGGCGTAGTTCCTTCAAAGGATATTGATGTAATTATGGTTGCGCCTAAGGGTTCTGGTACTTCACTCCGTACTATGTTCCTTCAAGGTCGTGGCTTGAATAGCTCATATGCTGTTTATCAAGATGTTACTGGTCGTGCAATGGATCGCACACTCGCTCTTGGTATCGGTATCGGTTCGGGCTACTTGTTCGAGACCACCTTCCAGCGCGAGGCAACATCTGACCTCACCGGCGAGCGTGGCTCACTCATGGGCGCAATCCAAGGTTTGTTGCTTGCACAGTATGAAGTACTTCGTGAGAATGGCCACACTCCTTCTGAAGCATTCAACGAAACTGTTGAGGAGCTCACACAGTCGCTCATGCCGCTCTTCGCTAAGAATGGTATGGACTGGATGTATGCAAACTGCTCAACCACCGCTCAGCGTGGTGCACTCGACTGGATGGGTCCATTCCACGACGCTATCAAACCAGTTGTTGAGAAACTCTATGCTAACGTAAAATGTGGTAACGAAGCTCAAATCTCTATCGATGCAAACTCTAAACCCGACTACCGCGTTGGCTTGGAGAAAGAGCTAAAAGCCCTACGCGAAAGCGAAATGTGGCAAACCGCTGTTACCGTACGTAAGCTACGTCCTGAGAATAATTAATACTCAGAGCATTATAAAGATAGTCAGCGAGTTTGCTCTGAGCCGACTCGCTGACTTTTTCATATTTACATACCTATATATAAAAACAAGAAAATGGAAAATCACGTCTATATATTCGACACAACATTGCGCGATGGCGAGCAAGTGCCAGGCTGCCAACTAAATACAGTAGAAAAGATACAAGTAGCAAAGCAGCTCGAAGCTCTCGGTGTCGACATCATTGAGGCGGGCTTTCCTATCTCGAGCCCCGGCGATTTCAATTCGGTAGTAGAGATTTCTAAAGCCGTTACGTGGCCTACCATCTGCGCCCTCACTCGCGCCGTGGAGAAAGATATTGATGTGGCTGCCGAGGCACTCAAGTATGCTAAACACAAGCGCATCCACACTGGCATTGGAACGTCCGACTCGCACATAAAATACAAATTCAACTCTACACGCGAAGAGATTATCGAACGCGCTGTTCGTGCAGTTAAGTACGCGCGTAAGTATGTTGAAGATGTTGAGTTTTATGCCGAAGATGCCGGTCGCACCGACAACGAATATCTTGCTCGCGTGGTTGAGGCTGTCATCAAAGCAGGCGCTACGGTTGTAAATATTCCCGACACTACGGGTTACTGCCTGCCAGCCGAATATGGCGCTAAGATTAAGTACCTTATCGACCACGTTGATGGCATAGATAAAGCTATAATATCTACGCATTGCCACAACGACCTCGGCATGGCTACTGCCAACACGATGGCAGGTTTGCTCAATGGTGCACGCCAAGCAGAGGTAACTATAAACGGCATTGGTGAACGCGCGGGCAACACCTCGCTCGAGGAAATAGCTATGATTATTCGTTGCCACACCGACATAACTCTCGAGACTAACATCAACACTCAAAAGATTTACCCGACAAGCCGCATGGTGTCGAACCTCATGAATATGCCGGTTCAACCCAACAAAGCCATTGTCGGACGCAATGCCTTTGCACATTCGAGCGGCATTCACCAAGATGGCGTGCTCAAAAACGTGCAGACCTACGAGATTATGAATCCGCAAGATGTGGGCATCGATGTAAATAGCATCGTGCTTACAGCTCGTAGCGGTCGCGCGGCGCTCAAACACCGTCTGCATACGCTCGGTATTGATGTAGAAGGCGAAAAACTTGACGGCTTATACGAGAAATTCCTCAAACTTGCCGACAAGAAAAAGGAGGTCAACGACGACGATTTGCTCATTTTGGCAGGTGCTGACACGGCAGCTAATAATCATATAAAACTTGATTATCTGCAAGTTACTAGCGGTGTGGGACTGAAACCAATGGCAAGCATCGGACTCGATATAGCTGGCGAGAAATTCCAAGCTGCCGACACGGGTAACGGTCCTGTAGATGCCGCCATCAACGCGTTGAAGCAAATCATTAAGCGCCCAATGGTGCTGAAGGAGATGACAATCCAGAGCATCAACAAAGGCTCCGACGATGCCTGCAAAGTTCACATGCAAGTGGAGACTGAGGGTCACGTTTACTACGGTTTTGGCTCAAACACCGACATCGTGGCAGCCAGCATCGAGGCTTATATCGACTGCATAAACAAGTTTGTGAAAAAGTAAGTATTTACTTATAAACTGATAATGATGCCGTGCTAAATAATTAGTGCGGCATTTTTGCTGTAAAGGAAGCTTTGTGGCGTGTTCTGTGCCGAATACAAAAAATGCTACCTTCGCGGCATTAGTTATAATCAAAAAATCAACCATAACAGAACTATGACTACCCAATCCAAAGGCTTATTCGCCGCTATACTATTGGCAGTAAGTACACTTATCAATGCTCAAACTTTCGATATTGATTTTGCGCAGAAACAGCCTAAATACAATGGTACGAATGGCTACGACTTCGGCACGACGGAGATAAACAAAAAGAATCTTGCGCAGATGAGTTATTCGTTTTGCGTACCCGATGGCAATTATCGCGTTGTAGTTACGCTTGGAAGTAAAGATTACGCAGGCAAAACAATTGTTCGCGCAGAGAGCCGCCGCATACTTACTGAGCAGATAGAGACGAAAAAAAAGGAGTTCAAAACCATTTCGTGGACTATTCACAAACGTTCGCCACGCATCAACGATGATGAGCGAGTGAAAACCAAACCGCGCGAAAAAGATTACCTCAACTGGGACGACCGACTCACGCTAACCTTCAACGGCGAAGCGCCTGCCGTAAAGAGCATACATATTGAGCCAGACACAACGGCAGTTACGCTTTTCCTTTGCGGCAACTCCACTGTGGTCGACCAAGAGAACGAACCGTGGGCAAGCTGGGGACAACCTATTGTGCGCTGGTTCGACGAGAATGTCTGCATAGCAAATTATGCAGAGAGTGGCGAGCGTACGACGTCGTTTATGGCAAGCAAACGCCTCGACAAGGCGCTCTCGATGGCTAAGGCTGGCGACTATTTCCTTATAGAGTTTGGCCACAACGACGAAAAAGATCGAGGCGCAGGTTCGGGCGCGTGGTATAACTTCAGCTACAATCTCAAAACCTTCATCGACCGCATAAAAGCAAAAGGCTGCACACCAATTCTTATTACGCCAACTGCGCGTCGATTCTTCGATGGCGACAAACTCAAAGACACTCACGGCGAATATCCAGTAGCTACGCGCACCATTGCTCAGCGCGAAGGCGTTGGACTAATCGACCTCACGGCAATGACTACTACGCTCTTTGAAACATGTGGTGTGGAGGGCAGCAAACGACTATTGGTTCACTACGCAGCAAACACCTTCCCCGGACAAGACAAAGAGCTTGCCGACAATACGCATTTCAATGTTTTCGGTGCATACGAGGTGGCAAAGTGCGTAATTATGGGTATGAAGGCGCTCAATTTGCCATTTGTGAGCCACTTGCGCAACGATTGGAACGATTTCGACCCTGCTAAGCCCGACGATTGGCAGACCTTCAACCTAATGCCCGCCGCTAATGCCGAAATTGAAAAGCCGGACGGAAATTGATTAAGGAATACGTTTTGGAGTTATAAATAGGGACGTAGCGCGCTGCGTCCCTATATTTTTTGTGTCAAGCAAGCGTCGCGCTGAGCGCCTATAACACCTATGATACAATAAGTTAACAGCACTATATTCATAAACAGTTATTAGCAAAAATAGCCAAAACACAAGAAAAATAAACAATCTGCTATAGAATAGTAAAAAAAGGTTAATTTTGTCGCCGTTGCTTCGATGAAAAAGTGTTGTGTGTGTGGCCTATTCAAGAGTTTTAGCCCATTTGGAGTGTACCCGCAACTACATCATTCTGAAGATGCTTCCCAATAAGAGGCGGCAACGAGAACACGAAAAACGAGACAATTAACATTACTAACTTAAACTTATCTAAATGCTACTAAAAGCTTTGAGAGAGAGGTTGTTGCGAGGCTATGCCTTGCTCGCAATCTTTTTACTTTTTGCAGGGACGGTGGCTTGGGCACAGTCGGGGACAATCTCTGGTACTGTAGTCGATAGCCATGGTGTACCTATTCCGGGAGCATATGTCATGGTTGATGGTACTACACAAGGTGCTGTAACCGACATGGATGGTAAATTCGCCATCGCAGCTAAGGCTGGCTCTACACTCAATTTTTCATTCATTGGCTACGAGAGCGTCTCATTGCCAGCACAGAACGGCATGTCGGTAACTATGATAGATGCCTCGGAGATGCTTGGCGACGTAGAAGTTGTGGCTTATGGTGCCCAAAAGAAAGTTACCGTTACGGGTGCTATTTCAAGTATCAAATCGGAAGATTTGGTGCGTACGCCTGTTTCTTCGGTTACCAACGTGTTGGCTGGTCAGCTTTCGGGTGTCACCACCATCCAGTATTCTGGTGAGCCTGGTAAAAATGATGCTACCAGCATTTTCGTGCGTGGTAAAGCAACCTTCAATGACAAAGATGGTGCTCAAGCTCCTCTTGTTCAGGTGGATGGTGTAGAACGTGAAATGTATGACATCGATCCGAACGAAATTGAGAGCGTAACCGTATTGAAAGATGCTTCGGCAACGGCAGTGTTCGGTGTTCGCGGTGCAAACGGCGTTATACTTATTACCACCAAGCGTGGTAAAGAGGGTAAGGCTCATGTCAATGTATCTACAGCATTCTCGGCTCTCGTACCTACCAAATTGGTAGAGATGACCGATTCATATCAATATGCAACATTCTACAACCAACAGCGTGCAAACGATGGTAACTCACCATTGTTCTCTGAGGCATTGATAGATAAATTCAAAAATCCTAAGAGTGAGGCTGATAAACTTCGTTTCCCAAGTCACGATTGGGTCGACTATACCATGAGGGACGTAACGCTTCAGACACAGAGCAACCTCAGCATTGATGGTGGTAACGACAAGGTTAGATACTTCGTTAGCGTTGGCCTCTTTACGCAAGGAGGTGTATTCGATACATTCGATCTCAATTATGATTGTGACTATCGATACAAACGATTGAACTATCGCACGAACGTTGATATTGACGTTACCAAGACCACGCTCTTGAGTCTGAATGTTGCAGGAAAACTCGACCGTACTAATAAACCTATTACGGGTCAAGGCGCAGAGGGTATGATTAAGAATATCTACTTCTCTACACCATTCTCTTGTTCGGGTATTGTTGATGGTAAACTGATCTATCCTTCAACGAATAGTGAAGATAATGCAGATGGTCTTGTACTTCCATTCGTTGGCACTGCACCTTTTGCATACTATACCACTGGCGGCTACTATCGTCAGGATAATATGAAGATCTCTACTGACCTTCAACTTACACAAAAACTTGATGCTCTCACCGAAGGCTTGAGCATGAAGTTGAAAGGTTCTTATAATAGTGACTACTTTATTCAGAAAGAATGCAATGGTGGTTCGGTAGCTTCTTATACAACAGTATATACTAATGGTGAGTTGAAACTTCGCAAGACCGGCGAAGACAAGGAGCCTTCATCGTATAAAAACAACCTTGGTAAAGGTCGCAATTGGTATTTCGAAGGTTCGTTGAATTATGCGCATTCATTCGACCTGCACAACGTTTCGGCTCTTGTTCTCTACAACCAAAGCAAAGAGTATTATCCTAAGACGTACAAATACATTCCTCGTACATACGTAGGCCTTGTAGGTCGTGTGTCGTATGACTACGCTAATAAATACATGGTAGAGTTCAACTATGGCCGCAACGGTTCTGAGAACTTTGCTCCAGAGAAGCGCTACGGTAGCTTCCCAGCAGGTTCTATTGGTTGGGCACTTAGCGAGGAGGATTTCTTCGAGAATGCACGCGACATAGTTAGCTTCTTGAAATTCCGTGCTTCGTGGGGTCTCGTAGGTAACGATAAGGTTAGCGGCTCGCGCTTTATGTACACTTCCGACCCTGTAACAATTAACTCAAACGTAGGTTTAGCAGAAACGAATGGTGGTGTGCCTGGTGGCTATCAATTTGGTACGAATCCAGTAGGTGTTACGCCTTCATACGACAACTCATACCAATCGGGTGCTGGTAATACCAATAAGTATCCT
>JAFYCM010000043.1 GCA_017539645.1 Bacteroidales bacterium | reverse complement strand
GTGAATAGTTATGGTCGCTGATTGGCATTTATATTTATTCGCATTAACATTGTAGAAACAATAAACATCATACACATGAATAATCAAATTAGAATTTATTGTACAAACATCGACAAATCTGTCGAAGTGCCTATTGGCTTAACCCTTAGTGAAATAGCTGAATATTTAGAGATAAAACTGAAATACACGATGCTCGGTGCTGTGGTGAATAATAAATACATCGGGCTGAATTATCGTGTTTATCAGCCGAAGCGCATCACTTTTTTTGATATTACGCACGTTGAGGGTATGCGTATATATACACGCTCGCTCATCTTTATACTCTATGTGGCTGTGCGTCGATTGATGCCCGATGCCACTCTCTCGGTGATGCACTCCGTTTCGCGCGGTTTGTATTGCGAGGTTCATCGCGGCGAAAGTGTCGAACTGCAGATGAATGAGATTGCCAACATCAAAGACCAGATGGAGCATATTGTGTATGAGGGACTTCCCATTGTGCGCGAAGAGGCCGAAACCGAAACTGTGCTTCAATTGCTCGATTCGCACCTTGTGGCTACGGCGAATTTGTTGCGTCAACGTCGCGAGATTTATACCACGGTTCACCATTTGGGTGAGTATTCGGCGGTTCTCTATGGCGAACTTGTGCCTAATACCAAGGTTGTAGATATGTTCGATTTGAAGCCGTTCTACAATGGAATGTTGCTCCAGCTTCCACAATCGGCTGAACCCGAACAAATTGCAAAAATGATTCGCCAAGATAAGATGTTTGCCACCTTCCGCGAGTTCGATAAATGGCAGCAACTTATGAACATTCGCCATGTGGCCGATTTGAATCATCATATAGATAGTGGGCATAGCGAGAGCGTGGTGCAAATAGCTGAGGCTCTGCACGAAAAGAAACTCGCCGACATAGCCGATATGATTGCTGCACGTCGAGATAAACTTAAACTCGTACTTATCGCCGGACCATCCTCGAGCGGTAAGACTACGTTTAGCAAGCGCCTTGGCGTGCAACTGATGGTGAACGGCATTCGCCCAGTGACGCTCTCTATAGATAACTATTTCGTGAATCGCGAAGAGACGCCGCGCGATGAGAATGGCGACTACGATTTCGAAACTATCGATGCTGTAGATACAAAATACTTCAACCAGCAAGTGCTTCAACTGATGAATGGCGAGGAGATTGAAATACCTAAATTCAGTTTCGAGAAAGGCGAGCGCTACTTCGACGGCGAGCGTTTGCGTCTCAATGCCAACGACATGCTTGTGATAGAAGGTACACACGGCCTTACGCCACAGCTCAGTGCGCAAGTGCCGCAAGAGGCTAAGTTTCGTATATACGTAGCGCCACTTGCCAGCATCAACTTCGACAATCTTTCGCGCATCAATACCACCGACAACCGCCTGATTCGCCGCATTGTACGCGATTATAAGTATCGTGGCTATTCTGCCGAGGATACCCTTATGCGTTGGGCGAGTGTGCGCCGAGGCGAGGATAAATATATATACCCTAACCAAGAGGAGGCCGACGTGATGTTCAACTCGGCGCTTTTCTACGAACTCTCGGTGCTCAAGGCGCAGGCAGAGCCTATCTTGCTTGAGGTTGCGCCCAACTCGGCAGTCTATTCCGAAGCGCGCCGACTGCTCAAGTTCCTTAGCTACATCAAGCCTATGGAGCCGCGCTCTATTCCGCCAACATCGATACTTCGTGAGTTCTTGGGCGGTAGCTCGTTTACCTACGATTAATTAGAAATATAAATATCCTATACGAAAGCATAGAATGCGCATATTTAGTGCGTTCTGTGCTTTTTCTTTTTGTGTTACATCCCCAAAGATGCAGTGCGCTTGTATTCAGTGATATCGATAACCAGCGAAGGCAAATTGTTTATCAATTATTTATAACCATTGGTAATATTTTGCGCACGGCAGGAGCCTTGCTTTTAGCTCGGACGTAGGCGCAGCTTACGCCCAACGGGGGAGGAAATAATCAATGATCTAAAAGCAAAACTTATCAAAGATGGCTGTCGTACATACGATGATTTCAAAAATCTATATTCAAACAAAGGGGGTACAATCTCATTAGAATTAACACCTGACAAAAATCTGTCTACACTACAATCAGTGGAAAGGCATTTTTCATCTAATTTAGAGCAAATTTTCATCGGTGGTGCTGTAGCAACAGTAAAGCCTACAGACGATCCAAGTATTATTAATGTAGAAATAGAGAATCTTACAGGAATGAAATCTTTGTTTTTACACATAACAAAAGATATTGAGATCCCTGGTACACAACTCTCAAATAAGAAGCAATTAATAATTACTAATATAATAATACGCGAGGATGAACTATTTAATTGACTTAATAAATAAATTAATCTGTTTGGCTTGTCTAGTCGCATTTGTAATCTCTTGCTCTTTTGATAGGGGACAATGTAACGACTATAATTATGACGTTAGTGGTATGTATTATAGTTATTACGAAAAGACACAATACGACAATCTGCATTATATCTTTTTGCTAAAAGATGGTTTATATATTAACGTATTGGAATATATCGATAGTGCATTGGTTAACGTAAATAAATGGCGCAAGCCATATCCTAATAGTAGCTATGTCAAGTTTGAAGGATTTGTTCCTATTGGATATTTGTGGAAGTGTAGTATCTGGTGGAATAAAGATAAATATGATAGTACTTATATTTTCAGAAATGGCATATCTAGTGGAACAGAATCTCAATATGGCTTATTTTATGACCCTGATGGTCGGTATACTTTTAGCAAGATAGACATTCAAATAATGATAGACAAAAACATCATTCCGAGAGAGTATAAGTCAATAGAAGATGTGGAGAAACATCTATGTATCAATGATTCTTCTATATTCGAAGGGGTTAGAAAAATGTCAAAATCTGAATTGAGAACCTTATTGTGGGGAGAATGATGATTATTGACATGTGTTTTTCTCTCAGCAATAATCAAAACTCCACCTCCGATCGGCGTAGCGTCTCGCTACATCGAAAATAGGAGCAAGGCTCCAGCCTTGCATAAAGCAAAATAATAAATGAACCACCTCCGCCAAATACTATCAATCAGCGTTATCAGTGTAATCTGTGCGAACGAAATGTTTGCGCAGAGCGATAGTATTGTAAGTTGAATTCGCAGATATAAAAAATATCACATTACCAATATTTATGTTTTTAGTAATATGTAACTTTGAAAAATTTTTTACAACGGAATGGGTATAAAAAGAAATATTCTACCACTTACGCTCAACAAAAAGAAGATAGTAGCTCTATCGTTATTAGGCTTAATAGTTATTGGTGCATCTGTTGCTGCGCTGCGCTTCATGTATAGCGGCACTATCAAGCTACACGACGACAAGAATAAAGCAGAAATATTGATTCCAACAGGCGCTTCGTTCGATGATGTTTGCACATTGCTCAAGGTGGTTGCCGACTACGACAAGACGAAGTTCAGCACGCTCTCGGCATTGATGAAATACAACTACAACATTCACGCTGGTCGTTACGAGGTAAAAAATGGCATGACCATTCGCAGCCTTATTCAGCTATTGCGCAGTGGCAATCAATTGCCAGTGAATGTTACGTTCAACAATGTGCGCACTTTGCCGCAATTGGCTGGCATTGCTTCGCGTCATTTGGAAGCAGACTCTGCCGAACTCCTCGCTGCTATGACCGACACGGCACTTGTGGCATCGCTTGGGTTGAACAAAGAGACTTTTCCGGTGATTTTCATTCCTAATACATACCAATTTTTGTGGAATACGTCGGGCGAGCAATGGGTGAAGCGCATGAAGCACGAATACGATAAATTTTGGACCGACGAGCGCACGCACAAAGCCGATTCCATTGGCTTGACAATAACCGAAGTGAGCATTTTGGCGAGTATAGTGGAAGAGGAGACAAATCGCAGAGACGAATATCCAATCATTGCCGGACTCTATTTGAACCGTTTGCGCAAAGGTATGCTCTTACAAGCTTGTCCAACGCTGAAATATTCGCTTGGCGACTTCACCATACGACGCATCTTGGCGAAGGACAAAGACGTTGAGTCGCCATATAATACATATAAATATTTAGGACTTCCGCCTGGGCCAATACGTATGCCATCGTCGACGACGATTGATGCCGTGTTGAACGCTACGCCGTCGGAATACCTATTTATGTGTGCCAAACCAGATGGCTCTGGCGGACACAACTTCGCGCGTACAAACGCAGAACACAGCCGCAACGCTGCGAAATATCAGAAAGAACTTAATCGACGCAAAATCTATAGGTAAAACCTTGAAACACAATGGTAAATAATAAATACAGCAAGCTGCCGACCATCGATACTGATGGCAACATAATATCACTCGAAAAAGCTACAGTGATGCAAGAGGAGAACATCGTCTTGCGCGACATCGACTTCAAGATTAGCGGTGGCGAAATGGTCTACCTCACTGGTAAAGTGGGCAGCGGCAAGTCGAGTCTGCTGAAGACGCTCTACGGCGAAATCCCATTCAGCGGCACGGCAGGCAAGGTGTGCGGCTTCGACCTTAGTAAACTCAACTCTTATCAGATTCCATACTTACGCAGACGAATGGGCGTGGTATTTCAAGATTTTCAACTGCTGCAAGACCGCTCGGTGTATAGCAACCTCGAGTTTGTCCTTCGCGCAACGGGTTGGAAACTCAAGCAGGAGATTGACCATCGCATTCGCGAAGTGCTCACCGACGTAGATATGGTGCACAAAGGTTACAAAATGCCGCATCAACTCTCGGGTGGCGAGCAGCAGCGTATTGCCATTGCGCGCGCTTTGCTCAACAAACCGGAACTAATCCTGGCCGACGAGCCCACTGGTAACCTCGACCCCGATACCACCGACCAACTGATGCAACTCCTTGTGCAGATTAACCGCTCGGGCAAAGCTATTGTTATGGCTACGCATAACTACAACGTTATAAATAAATATCCAGCTAAAACGTTCAAATGCGAAAACTCGATGCTTATTGAAGTTAAGGAGCAAGAAATCGAACTTACATCATTATAAATATATATAAATCAAAATGTTATGCTATGACAACGAATAGTGATTTGAAACATATCATAGTAGAGCTAAAGACCAAACTCAACCTCACGCAGGCGCAACTTGCTGAGCGTTTGGGCGTGAATGCATCGTATCTATCAAGCGTTGTAAATGGCCGTTTCCCACTCACAGAAAACTTGATGACGAGAATTAAACTTCTCGAAGAGAACAACGATATGCGTATTATGGCGCAGAAAGCTGATGATACGCTCAAAAACGCGAAATTGTCGATGAACGACGATAGTACTGCAATCATTGCAAAACTTATGGGAATGATTGATAACTTGCAAACGCAAGTGAATGAGGATAGAAAACTACTCAATATATTAGTTGATAGAATAATAAATCAAAAACAATGAACTGGAATTTCTCAATAAAGTTTGGCTGCGCATTGTCGCTTGTAGCCATCGTAAAAATCCTTGTAAGTACATACCTAATACCAAACTCATCAGCGGTATCGTTCCTGTTTTTCCTTATAGAACTGGCAGTGCTGATATTAGGCTTGCGCACGTATAAACGCGCTACTACCGACAGAGTATTCACCTTCGGCTGCGGTATGGAGACGGTTTCGATAGCATACCTAATATCATCGTTCGTATCGGCAATAAGCTCTGTACTTATATTCCAATTCGACACCGAGTTGATGAACAAATCCATCAATCAAATACGTGAGATGTTGGCCACCGCAGGCCTAAAAGGCGAGGAGGCACAAGTGGCTTACAAAACAGCTGCAACGATGCTCGAACCCATACCTATGTTCATCACGCAATTCTTAGGTGCTCTCATTGGCGGCTTGGTTGTTGGCGCAATAGTTATGGCATTTATGCGTGAGAAAGAGACCATCGAAAACGTAAAAACAACAGATTAATACATAATGGATATATCTATAGTAGTTCCTGCCTACAACGAGGAAGAGTCGTTGGGCGAACTCGTTGCATGGATTGATCGTGTAGCTAAAGCAGAAAAACTCTCATACGAAATAATTATAGTAGACGATGGTAGCTCCGACAACACTTGGAAGGAGATAACCCGTCTGAGCCAAGAAAATCAGGGCGTGCGTGGCATAAAATTCCGTCGCAACTATGGCAAATCGGCAGCGTTGAACGTTGGCTTCGAAGCTGCTCAAGGCGAAGTGGTTTTCACTATGGATGCCGACCTTCAAGATAGTCCCGACGAGATTCCAGAGATGCGCCGCATGATTTTGGAAGATGGCTACGACCTCGTGAGCGGTTGGAAGAAAGTTCGTCACGATCCACTCGACAAGCGCCTTCCATCGAAACTTTTCAATCGCGTAACTCGCCGTATATCAGGCATAAAACTCCACGACTTCAACTGTGGACTGAAGGCCTACAAAAAAGATGTTGTCAAGACTATCGAGGTCTATGGCGAGATGCACAGATACATACCATTGATAGCCAAAGAGGCTGGCTTCAAGCGCATTGGCGAAAAAGTGGTGACTCACTACAAGAGAAAATTCGGTGTGTCGAAATTCGGCATAGAGCGCACCATAAAGGGCTTCCTCGACCTGCTCACTGTAGTCTTTGCTACAAAGTTTGGCAAGAGCCCGATGCATCTTTTTGGCGCACTCGGCACGCTCATGTTTCTCATAGGTTTTTTAGCTACTATATGGCTTGGCGCCAAGAAGTTATATTGCGTATACAACGGCATACCTATGCAACTATTGACAAGTAATCCCTATTTCTACATTGCATTAGTAGGCATAATTATGGGTACGCAGATGTTCCTTGCAGGCTTTGTGGCAGAATTGGTAACGCGCAATTCTCCAGAACGCAATAAATATCAAATTGCAGAACGCCTATAAGACAAATGGTAGGAGAGAAGCGTAACTATGCCGATGCGTTGAAGCATCCGGTGTTTAGCACCATAAAAGATATTATAGAGCAGACGGGCGAAGAGGCTTATGTGATAGGCGGCTTCGTTAGAGATTTGCTTTTGGGCAAAAAATCTAAGGACATCGACGTTGTAGTGGTTGGCAGCGGTATAGAATTGGCCGAGAAAGTGGCTAAGAAGCACCGCGGCTCGCACTTGGCTGTGTACAAATCGTTTGGTACGGCTATGGTTCGCTTGCGCGATGTTGAGGTGGAATTTGTGGGCGCGCGCAAAGAGAGCTATCGTGCCAACTCGCGCAAACCTATTGTGGAAGATGGTACATTGGAAGATGACCAGAACCGCCGCGATTTCACTATAAATGCACTTGCGCTGAGTCTTCGCTCCGATTCGTTTGGCGATTTCGTTGACCCATTCGGTGGCTACGAAGATCTGCAAAATGGCATTATACGTACGCCGCTCGACCCCGTTGTAACCTTTTCGGATGATCCGCTTCGCATGATGCGCGCCATTCGATTTGCCACTCGCTTCGGGTTCACCATAGAAGAGAATACAATCAACGGCATTCAGCAGACCGCCAAGCGCATAGAGATAATATCGAAAGAGCGCATCGCCGAAGAGTTGATGAAGATGATGACCGCCCAATATCCTTCGATGGGCTTCAAACTGCTCGACAAAGTTGGTCTTTTGGAATACGTATTGCCAGAGCTGAAAGCGCTCAAAGGTGTTGAAAAAGTTGGCGGGCGTGCTCATAAGGATAATTTTTATCATACTATGGAGGTGCTCGACTCTGTGGCGGCTAAGAGCGAAAACATTTGGCTACGTTGGGCTGCTCTTTTCCACGACATAGGCAAGCCGCGCACTAAGCACTACGACGAACGAATTGGCTGGACTTTTCATAACCATAATTATGTAGGCTCAAAGATGATTCCGGGAATATTTCGCCGCATGAAATTTCCCACCGATGAGCGTATGCACTACGTAGAGAAGTTGGTCGATTTGCACATGCGCCCCATCATACTTAGTGAGGACGAAGTAACCGATTCGGCAGTCCGCCGTCTGCTATTTGAGGCTGGCGACGATATTGAGGATTTGATGTCGCTTTGTGAGGCCGATATAACATCGAAAAACGAAGAAAAAGTTCAACGCTATCTGCGTAACTTCAAGATAGTCAGACGAAAGCTGAAGGAGATAGAAGAGAAAGATCACATTCGCAACTTCCAGCCGCCCGTTACAGGCGAGATGATTATGGAGTGCTTTGGTTTGGCTCCTTCGCGCGAAGTGGGCATACTAAAAAATGCTATCAAAGATGCCATTCTCGACGGCATAATACATAACGACTACAACGAAGCCTATGATCTGATGGTGAAGAAAGGTGAAGAATTGGGTCTAAAACTCGTCAAAAAGCAATGACACAGCCGAACGCATCGCGCGAATTGTTCGCCACTGACGATGAGCCGCAAAATGCTCCCATTGTTGTTACGGACAGCATACGTACGCCCGAGAATATTGGAAGCATAATTAGGCTTATGGCCAATGTGGCGCACTCTACGCTCGTTTGCATCGATGATAATGAGCTAAACTTGCGCCGTATTCGTAAGACTGCGTTTTCGGCGTTCAACGATATAACTATTCTCCGCCGAACGGTCGACAATTGGTTCGATGCTATTCCTTCCGATTTCACCATAGTTGCTCTCGAGACGACGCCCGAAAGCACCAATATTTTTGCAACGCAGTTACCTGCAAAAATGGCGCTCGTGGTAGGCAATGAAGTCCATGGTATTTCGCCAGAAGTGCTGAGCCGTTGTGCTATGCACGTGCATATACCAATGACGGGTCCGTGCAAAAGTATGAACGTAAGTCATGCCACCGCTGTAGCTCTGATGGAATGGAGTCGGCAGATGTGTAAGTAGCATTTTGACTAATTACCGTCGCAACTTTCGGCTGTTTGTGGCGCTGTTTCTCGTTTTTTTTCGTTTCCTTTGAAATTCGAATTAACAGAAAATACAAAATACAATCATTTATGGACAACGAACTCTTAGCACAGTGCGAGGCTACTGCCAAGACATGGCTTGGTAGCGGTTTCGACGAAGAGACAAAGGCCGAAGTGAAGGCCATGCTTGAGAATCCCGACAAAACGGCTCTCATCGATGCTTTTTATCGTACACTCGAATTCGGTACTGGCGGTCTGCGCGGCGTGATGGGCGCTGGCACCAACCGCATGAACAAATACGTAGTAGGTATGGCTACACAAGGCTTTGCCAACTACATCAACAAGGCGTTTGCTGGCAAAAAGAATGTTAGCGTTGTTGTTGGTCACGACTGCCGCAACAATAGCCGCCTCTTTGCCGAGACGGTTGCAAACATCTTCTCTGCCAACGGCATCAAGGTGTTCCTCTTCGAAGGATTGCGCCCAACGCCTGAAATTTCATTCGCTATTCGTCAACTTGGCGCGCAGGCTGGTGTAAACATCACCGCAAGTCACAACCCTAAAGAATACAACGGCTACAAAGCTTATTGGGAAGACGGCGCTCAGGTGCTCAGTCCGCACGACACGGGCATCATCGATGAGGTAAATAAAGTGAAGGTTGAAGACGTTAAGAGCACTCCTAACAAAGACCTCATCCAAATCATTGGCGGCGAGATGGACTTCGACTATATGCAGGCTGTAAAAGAGGCTATGGTCGACCAAGACGTTATTCTTCGCCAAAAAGACCTCAACATCGTATACTCGCCACTCCACGGCACTGGTCGCGTAATTATACCTATGTGCTTGCGCTCATGGGGCTTCCAGAACATCCACGTTGTGCCTGAGC
>JAFYCM010000042.1 GCA_017539645.1 Bacteroidales bacterium | reverse complement strand
TGTAGGCTGTATCGATGAAGAATATGATAGGTTCGCCGTTGTGTATTCGATTGAACTCAGCAAGTGGCATAAGCTGAAACCATTCGCGCTTTACGATGTTACCGCCAATGATAACTGGTCGTTGTTGGTAGAGCGAAGCAAAGGTTCGTGGGCTGCGTGCTTCAACCTCTAACAAGCGCTCGCGGCTGTGACGTGCTTCCCAAAGTGCTTCGCCAATCTGTCGCGGGTCTTCGGGGTTAGTGTCATCTTCTTTGAGAGCTGGAAATTTTACGACCGTCCACTTGTCAGGCTCTTGTTTGAGTAGTCGCCCAGCAAGGTCATCTTCGTGCCAACGCGTCATAATGAATATTTGCTTACTCTCGTTGTGCAATCGGGTGAGAAATACGTCGGTATACCACGCCCAAACGCGATCGCGATAGGTCTGCGAATTAGCTTCCATCGCGTCCTTCACTGGGTCGTCGATGATGCCAAGGTCTACTGGCGTACCCGTGAGCGAACCGCCTACGCCTACTGCCTTATAGAAACCGCCATAGCCAACGGTCTCAAATATATCTATGTTGCGTAGGTAGCCTTTGCGAGCATCTGTACTTACGTTAGGCGAGTTTAGATATGTCTTTGGGAAAGCAGCGCTATACTCTTCGCTGTCGATGGTGCGTTGTATGGCTCGCGAAAATTGCTGTGCGAGTTCTGCGGAGTAGGAGCAACCGACAATCTTTGCTTTCGGATTTTTACCCAAATACCACGCTGGAAACGAGCGCGATACAATTTGGCTATTGTGGGTAGGTATTAAGTCGCGCCCAGCCAAATACATACCGCCTTCAACTTGTATGCAATTAACCATAGTAGTGCGAGGTTTGCTCCCATACGACGTAATAAAGAACTTATTTTTATCACCTCTATCGCCTTTCGTTTTGTCAATTAGTCGAACCTTTTTACGAGGCAAACGGAAAATCTCAGCATCTTTATCTGGATTGAACAATATGCGCACCTTCTTGCCTACGATACGACCATTTAGCTTCATATCGTATGTATTACGACGCGCCTTATAACCAAGTGAGCGAATGAGCGTGTAAACATCTTCAGCTAATTGTCCTTCTTTCTGACAAAATTCGCAGTTTCCGTTGTCGCGTCCTACTGTGCCATCGGTATCCATAATACCACAAAGCAATGCTGTTCGCTGCTCTACGCTTGATAGAAGGTAGTCTATCGGTATGTGTTTATATCGGAGTATACCTGATTCTCGCAAGGCTTTATACAGACCATCAACCTTTATTCGATAATACGTAGGTTTGACGCGTCTCGTTTCGCCGAATTGCGACCAATACTCTATGTCTTCGCCTTCTACAAATACACCTTGTCCTTTCAATCCATCGCCAAGCCAAACGCCCAATATATATGGGTCGATTGGTAGTTGTCGTTCTTCTGTCTGTAGTGCTGGAGCGCACTCTATTGCTGGACTGCGTCGATGCTTACGCTTGTATATCTCGCCAGCTTCTTGTACTACTTCTCTGCGTCCTTTGTGGTCATCATATTCAACGCTCAATTTCCACAAATGCTCTTTCGCGCACTCAATCGAATAACCACACTGAAACGACATTGTCTGCACATTCCATTCGTATGCTCCACTATTCGCGATTACCGCTTTGGGCTTGCCATCTGCGCCAAATACGTAATCGCCATCGTTCAAATCGCCATGATTCTTCCATCCTTTTGTCGTAAACACTGGCGTATCAATAGGCAAGGCTTTGCCATGTTGCGGCGGAACGAACACCATAAGCCTATTTGTGCCGAGCGTGCCCTCAATGAGTGCTTGACATTTGTTTGCGATGATGGTATGAAACCATTGGCGGTCGTATGTAGGCGTAATGTAGTCGAGGAAATCGGCGAATCGCATTTGCGCCAATCTCCGCTTAATATCTGCGAGCCTACGCACGTTATCTGCCAATCCTTTTGCCATCTTATTGTTGCTCCATGCTCTTTGTTAGTCGTTCAGCCTCGGCGCGTAGCTCTTCTTCGCTCATCTCGTCGTACTTATCCTTCTTGATGGTTATCTCTTGGTTGATGTTTTGTATACGTTCGCCAAGCACATCGAGCAGAGCAACATACGACTTAGTATCGCCCGTGAGAGCCTTCTTTAGTTGGGCTGTGGTTAGCCCTTCGCCTATCGTAATAGGTTTGCCAGTAATGGGTGAGATTACATCTTCGCCCTTCTTTTGGTACGGCCTACTTAGTAGCCATTCGAGCGTTGCACGTTGGTTTTTGTAGGCGCGTCGAGCCTTGCCACTTGCTATGCCGCCTTTAGCGCCGTTTTTCTTGGCTTCTTCTCGGCTTTGGTTACTATCGAAAGACTTCAAATTTTGCTCGTTCATAGTACACTAAATTAGATAGTTATCACTTTGCACTTGAAGTTATTTTGCAAGTAAAACGCCCCTCAATTTCGGAGGTGTACATATCGAGAAATTGCAGTAGGTCATCGTCGCTTTGGAAAGCAATTTTGACGCACGATTTACCGCTTAGTTCGTTTGTTTCTGTTTCTTCGTCATCGGGTTCGTTAGCATTCCAGTCTTGCGGCAATTCCATACCCCAATCGGATAGTTCATCTTCGTCCCATTCGTTGGCTAAGATGTCCCAATCATCAGAGCCGAAAGCGAGATTATCCTTCACGGCATATTCGCGTAGTTTCTCTACGGGCGTATCAGCTGGCAGCACCTTACATGGTAGCTCTTTATAGCCGAGGTCGGAGCAAGCGCGAAGGCGCATATTACCACCAATAACGATGTACTCTTTGTCGTAAGGATAAACAATGAGTTCACGCAGCGCAAGCATCTCGGGCGCATCTTGAATAGAGCGCTTGAGAGCCTCAAAACGATTGCCGCGGATGAAACGCGGGTTCTTTGGCAGTCCTGTTATTTGTCCCGTATTGATACGGAGCTTGCGAATGGAAATATCACGGCTTTCTGCTGACATGTGCTGCTCTTGATGTTTGGGCGAAAAGTAGAGCAGTCACGGCGTAAAGCAATAAAAAACGGCGAAAAATTGAGAAAAGCGGACGAAAAGAGGGCGAAATAATGAATTGGACAACAATTACACCATTATAAAATCTTCTGAGCAATCGTTTTCAAGACTACTATATACGAATTCAATTCTTGCTATGGAGCGTTTGTCGAAAATACAAATTTGTACAGCTGGCATCGTTGGCAATTGACGCGTGTTGCTCTCTACGTATGGAATCCATTTTTCACGTATTGAACCGAAAGATGTATACGCTTTTATTGCATCGAAGCTAAATTTAGTTTTATCTCGTAAGAAGTTGATGACGTCTCGTACGGTTATATCGTTTCTGTTTTTGCCAATTAAGTCACATGTCTTATTGAATATTTTCAAGTGAATCGGTTCTAATAAACTGAATACACATATATTGTTTACGGCTTTTGCTTTGAATATGTAGTATGAGCCGTGGTAATGAGTTTTGCCCCAATAATGCGCATGTTCTATAAAGCCTTCCCAGAAGTAATAACCTTGGCTTAGCCAACCATCATTTTCGCTTCGAAACGGAGCTGATTTTACTACTTCCGAAATTTTCCCTTCCCCTTGTGAAGTATGATATAGGACATCCAACATAGCCGTACTATTAGCCTCAAATGGTCCTCGTATTGTCCCTTAGCTTTTCCTTTAGTGATGATAAGTTGTATGTAGGCATTACGAGAGCTGGCATGTTGGCTTGCAGTGTTATAGTGCTTATGAATGCTCTAATATATGGGAATACTATTGCTATACTATTGGCGTAGAAGTATTCAGGTATTTCGTTATTTTCCAAACTTCGCTCGAATTCATAGTTAGCCACACACTTAACCGACAAAGATGTTTGCTCTCCAATTTTTGCGTCAAAGTCAAAAGTGAGCTTGTAGGTGTGATGCGCTTCGTCGTATATACCTGATGGCTCTATGTTAATATTCCACGCGCCCTCTTTATTCAAAGACACAAAGTCGAACGAAGCGCGCGTAAATTTGTAATCGACTAATCTGAATCTTGCAATTTCCATTATGCAGCGTGGCTATATTCTTCTGTAGAATAGTATTCTGATTTGTATATTTCATCAGCAAGAAACTGCCTATAGATGTCAGCATTGACATCGTCAACATCAGTCTCTTTTCTCCTTGCGTTGCCAACAATCTCACTTATTTCTGCTTCGCTTAACGTACGAGAAAGTTCATCTAATTGTGCTAATATCAACTCCTCTGCGCTCATGTTTATTGGTTTTGTTTTGAATGCAAAAATACGTACAAGAAAATAATTATTGCCCAAATAATTCAAATATTCGCTTTAGTGGCTGTATTTTTTATACAAAATTCAGCTTTTCTTTGATTTTTTCTTTGTAAATTCAAATATAAATACTATCTTAGTAGTGCAATCAAATAGCGGTTGCAAGGGGAATCCGAAAACCTCGAAGAGAGTAGGAAAAACAAATCAAAAGCAATCGAAGATGAGGATCGAAATTTCATTCAAGATTGGAAAGTGGAGCGTAAAACTAATCTTCAGACGCTGAACTTTCGGGAGGGCGAAAGCCTTCCCACTTTTGATTTGTTTGTACAAACATAACTAAAAACCTTTACACAATGGAACAGAAAACGACAACAAAACGCGGCGGCGCTCGATTGGGTGCTGGACGCAAGAAAATCGACAATGAGCCTAAATGCACAATCACCTTTTCGGTGCCCGAAGGTGTAGCCGAAGAGGTGAAAGCCATCGTTCGTGCTACGGTGGCAAGGTATCGCGAACGTGTGAAGCTGGGCGAAGCGGATAAACGTTTCTTTTGTTTGTTCTTCTCGTGTGTGGCTACTATCTGCTTTTGTATTCGTTGAGCCTCGGCAATGAATTGGTTACAATAGCGATAGTAGTCGCGGAGCTGGTCATCGGTGAGCATGGTGCCGAAAGTGTTGATGTGGCTACCAAATAGCGATAGTTGTAGTAATATGCCATCGCCGCGCATACTACTGCTTTTCTTCTCCATGACCTTCTGTGTAGTTTGCCTTCTCGTATTCTTCCCATGTGCGTAGATATTCTATCGGGAATTCGTATCGATGGCGGCGAAGCGTCTCATGTGCTATGCGCCAGCGGTCGTATTTTTCGATGTTGGGGTTTACGAGGTGTAGCTTCACTACGCTATCCACTTCTACGAGTCCGTTTTGCGTACCAACGCGCAGCAAGATGTTTTTGAACACCTTGAGTAGGTCGTTGCTGAATACTACTTGGTCGAAGAATTTATCATCGTTCTTTTCGCGTCCGAAGAGCATCGGGTCTTTGCGTAGCCATTCCATGCAAGCGTCTAACGCTTTGCTGAGGTCTTTGAAGCAGTGCGCCTTGTTGTGGAATAGGAATGGCGCATCGTCGTCGATGTCTTGCACACATATATCGAGCATCGAAACAAGGTTTACCATTGCCTCGAAGTTCTGTTGCACTCTGTAGAATACATTCGGATCAGCCCACATGCGGTCTACTAAGCTCTTGTTGCGAATCTGTCTTTCGCGGTTTGTAAGTTTTTTCATTTTCTGTGATTGTTGCTGTTAATATTCGTGTTGATGTGATATGACACTGCACCGCAACGTTTCCAGTCTTGTCCGCTGTGCGATGAGCGGGAATAGAAGGCTTTACATTCGAGGTGGTTGCGGCGTATGCTTTCGCGTTTGAGTGCTTCAATCATTTCGTCGGCAGTTAAGCCTTGGTATGGATCGGCTTTCTCTTTCTCGGCGTGTTTGTCGGCTATCGACCTTGCGCAGATGCGTTTACCTTCTTTGCGTAGCTCAAGTATTATCTCCTTGAGGTGTTGCAAATCGTGGCTATCCATGATGTATTTCCCGTCGATGGTGCGTTTGAATTCGCCACCAGCTGCCACTAAGTAGGTCGTGAACATTGTGTCGCTCACACCGAGCTGTCTTGCCGCGTCTTTCTTTCTCATTTTTTTTCAGTTGTAAGTTTTGAAGTGATAGGTAGAGACGCAATTGATTGCGTCTTATTCCAGGAGACGCGATGAATCGCGTCTGTACAGATTTTCAATTCTCAATTTTCAATTTTCACCGTCCATACGTTGCACAACAGCCATACATACGGCAAACGCGCCAAAGGCTACGAGCATCACCACGTCGGCATGTGCAAAAGCACGGAATAGCATCAATATCAGGCAAGCGAATGCCACAATGAAGCTTATCACCGTGGCTACTGCCCAACGTTCTTTCTGTTTATCACTCATCGGCTTCCATCTCTTTGGTTTGACGTAAAGAGTAGATGCCCGATTCGTTGAGCAACTTGCGTACATACGTACCACCGCGTCCGTTCATTTTGGCTACCTCTTGCGTCTTGTCGTAGTAGCTTAGTTCTGGGTGTTCGGCGGTGAGTTTCTCGTATTGCTCGGTGAACTTCTCTTTGTCGGCTTCGCGGTTTAGCTTGTAGCTGTACGTGGTCACCTTCTGAATGCAGTTGCACTCCAAAAGTTTTGAACGTACGAAGGTTGTAGAGCAGCCAAGTTTGTAGGCTATGCGCATTATGATTTGCGAGCGCGACAAAAAGCCGTTCATTGCCGTTTGGCGGTTGAATTCTTTTACTATTTGACGTACCACACGCTCCTTTGCTTGGGCGCGTATGTCAACTTTCATTTGATATTCTTTCTCTATTGCGTTCATTTTGGTGCTTTTTGTATCATTATTTTTCATTTTCTCTGCTTACTTGGTGGTTCGATTATCTTTGAAAAGATAATCGAAATTTGAGGCTATTTTGTGCGTAGCGATTCTTTGCCGTCGAACATAACGCGAACCATGTTGCCTTTGATGCGGTCAACGACACGTGCTCCGTAGCGCTCTTGTAGCTCTTTTTCGCTGTAGTTGGTTGTGGCAATGACTATCTTGCCGTTCTTGTCGGCATTGTCTATTAGGCGCGAAAAGGCTTGCTCTTTGAACATCGATGTTGCCTCTGCTCCTACGTCATCGATAACGGTTATGCCATACCACAGCGCCATCTTCATCTCGTCGCGGTTGTCTTGTAGCTCTGCTGCGTCGTAGTAGTGCGCTATCTTGTGGTGTATAATCTCAAGACAAGCTGGTATCACATACTTAGCAAGTAGCGTTTTGCCCTGACCACAGCTGCCATAGAGGAGTAAACCTTTGCCGTCGTTGTGGTGAAGCCATTCGGCTATGGCGCTGAATTGCTCTTTCATCACTACTGGCTGCTTCTCGCCATTGCTCTCGCGGAATATTGCGTGACAAAGCACATTCCACATAACACGCTTCACATCGGTGAGGCTCGCGGTGGCTTGCCAACAGATGCCGCGCTTCGGTGCGCTGAAGTTTCCGCTATTGAATAGCTTGCTTACGTCGGTGCGATTGGCGTAGATGTCGTTCAATTGAGTTCTTGTTAGCTTCATATCTCAAGGGTTTAGAATTGCTTGTATTCGATTTGCGACGTGTCGAGCGCCGTTGGGTGACGGTATGCGCCACTGCGTCGGTTGCCCATGCCTTTGCTATTCCAGTATGCTAAGGATGCTTGCCAGCTCTTCATCTTGTAGCGTCCAACCATCCAGCCGTTGCTCTCGTAATAGCTATACCACTGCTCAGCGTCTACCATGTAGCCTTTCTCGGTTATGCGTTTCTTCACCTCTTCGAGCGTTGGCTTGATAAATCTTTTGACTTCGCTTTTCGTTTTTTCGGGCGCGCTTTCTTTACTCACGTTAGTGAGTATTTCTTTATTAGAATTAGTACTTATAGATAGCTTGCTATCTATGTACCTATCCTTATCCTTATCTATATCCTTATCTATATCTATATCTATACGCGTACGTAACGTGTCGCTACGTTCTGTAACGTTACGTAACGTTACATTCTGCTTTTTGCGCCAACGTTCTATGCGTTGACGGTCTTTTTCTTTACGCTTCTCGTATGCTTCCAGTGACATGTTGGCACGAGTTAATAGAACACGATAAGCCATCATAGGTACGCGCGATAGTTCAGGCTCTTTGCCATCGAAACACTTATGAATAAGAGCCGTGAATACTTCACCTCTCTCTTCCATCGTAAGTTCTTCGATGAGGTCTACGCTTTCCATATGTATGATAAATGCTTTACTCATGGCTCATCATCTTCCAAACCAACGTCTACCTCTGCGGTATTGCTCTGCGAGGTGTTCTCTGTATGCCTCGAAGTCGCTAAGGTCTTCTTCGTGGCAATTTTCTTCTCTTGCTTCGGCTCTGCGCTCTTCGGCGTAGAACTCGGCTTTTTCGTCGTATTCTTCTTCGTACATAGCTCTAATTTTTTTTTCGGTTATTGCTTGATCTGAGGCGAGGAATCGAACCTCGCAAAGCGTCTCCGTGGCTTTTACTCCTTATGCGGCTTTCCAACTATCGCATACTTACTCAGACGGACTGTGGTAGGTAGAACGTAACTATTGCGCGATTTTAGAAGTCCAGATGTTGTCGGTCTCGTAATACCACCTGAAGCCTTTATACTTGTGGTCGGTGTTTACTTTGCCGTTTCGTTTGTCAACGTGTCGCGCTTGGTTACACTGGCAACATCGGCGAATATTTTCGCGGTTGCACTTCATACGCTCGGCGGCTTCGCCAAAGTAGTCGAAACAACACCATCGCCCGTTATCGGCTATTGCTATCACCTTTTTGCGGCAACGTCCAGCATTGTCAGGGCGTGACGTTGGTCGGTATTTTTCAAGATTTTTCCACCCTTTGGCTACTTTCCTTTGTCCGCGTTTGCTCATCCACTCATTCCATTTCTTGCCCTTATTGAATGGCACGTGACCTTTCAGAAAGCAACCAGTTACGGCGTTATGTCCCTTCTTTGCCGATTCCGTTGGTATGTGTAACTCCCAGCTCCTAACTCGTAATTAGGAATTCGTAACTACCTACACGCTTTCTTTTACATGAAACACTATTGAGTCCTTATCGGTCTCAAGGTCAATCTTGGCTTTCGAGTAGCTTAGGTTAGCTTCGCGGCATAGGTAATGATAGTCTTGTGTCAACTCGTCGAGCGTCGTGCGATGGTTGCGCTTGAGGGCTCCGATTTCGCGGTTTATGTTGCTTATCAACAGCTTTTGCTGGCGTATCTGTGCCATAGCTTGCACGCCGCGTGGACAATCTTTGTTACCCGTCTCTATAACAACGGTATCGAGTTCTTTTTGTAGTTCTTCGCGTGTTGTTTCGGCGCTTGCAAGACGTTCGCGCAATGCTTTGTCGGCATCTTGCATAAGTTGAATAGCTTTGCCGCGTGCTTCGTTGTAGGCGCGTTCTGCTTTGTTTATTTCCTCGGCGCGTAGTATGCTGAGTCGCGCCATCTCACGGTCGAATTCTATCTGTGTCATTTTCTTAGTTTTTAGTTTTGAGTTATGAATTACGAGCTGTGTCTGCTGGTTGCTCGTAACTCGTAACTCTCAATTCGTAATTACTTGAGTAAGAATCGTCTCGATATGCTCTCTTTGGCATACTTGGCGTATATGTCGGGCATATCGGCTTTGAGCGCCTTGGTGTCGAGGCGTGCGCTGGTGGTGCTCTTCCATGTGGCAAGGGTCTCACCTGCTTGTGTCAGTGTTTCGGCATCGGCAAGGAATAGCTTTATGGCATCCTCGCTTAGCTTGGCTTGTTCTTCGAGCTGGGCAATGGCTTTGCGTGCATCGCGTAGCTTCAGGATGTGAGCTATTATCTCGCTATCGGCTTCTATGGCTTTGCCGTCGGTGGGGCGTGCGAACTTCTTTAGTACATCGTCTACGTTGACAATATCGGGCTCTTGCTTGCCGAGAATGTTATCTACCCAGAACTTCTCAACCTCGCCCGATAGCCACTCGAAAAAGTCGGGGGCGAAGTCGATATTCACGTAGCCGAATTCGCGTCCAGCTGTGAGCCATGCAAGCGCACCGTGTTCGTAGTGAGCCACACCGAGATTCATCTGTACTTGGCAGAACCAGGTCTTTGGTAGGTCGTCGGGGTCGATTTGCTTTTGGGTGGTCTTGCACTCAAGTATGCCCTTATTGTCGTCGTTCTTAGGCATGTTTGGCAGCCAATAGAGGCGGTCGGGCGACACACGGAGGAATGGTTTGTTTTTGTCGATGAACATGAAGTCGGGCGCTGTACTATCAATCACTTTTACCCCGCTTTCATCGGCAAAGAAACGCGCCACGGCTTCCTCCATGTAGTGTCCTGCCTTCATTGCGAATGTCTCTTGTTTGGGTGCATCCATTCCCATTTTTCTACGCCACAGCTGGTAAGGTGTCTCGTAGGGGTTGAGTCCTACGATGGTTGCCACCTCACTTGCACCGATGCCTTGCGTACGGGCTTCGAGCCACTCCTCACGATTCTTGAATTGTAGTCTCGTTCTCATGGCTCTACTGCTTTACTGTTTGTGCCATTGCGGCTTTTGCTTTGTCTTGCGCACCCTCGGCTTTCTTGGCTGCTATGGCTGCTTTCTGTGCTTCTTTCATAGGCGTTACAAAAACCTCTTCAACGGTTGTAGAGCCTTCGTTGATGGCGTTGATAGCACCGCGAAGGTCGAAGAGCATCTGATTGTCGATTTCCTCGATGGTCTTGACGTTGCAGTAGAACAACACTTGCTCTTCTGTTACGCTGAATTTCTTCACGTAGTCGATGAGTGCTTTGCGGCGCGTCTCGATGTCCTTCGTCGTACCTATGGCAACGGCTTTCACTTCGTCGGTTACCTTCTTTGTGATGGCTTTCGGTACAACTTTCATAACGGCATTGCGGAATGCTATTGCACTGGCAGCGTTACCCGTTACCACCTGCATATCTTCTGAGAAGGTCCTACCATCTTTGCCAGTGATGCGGCGCTTAACCTCTACGCTCACTGCTACGTTGGTTTGTAGGTCGTGGCAAACGCCTTGAGCGGTGATGGTCTTGCCATCGTTGCCGATGATGCGTGTAGCAACGCGTAGGTTACCCCATGCGCCAGCTACTATCTCAGCGAAGCGTACACTCACACCCTCGATGGTGTTGCCAGCACGCGATAGGCTGTAGAAGCACTCTTGCGCCGTCTCAATATCCATCTGTGCGTAGGTACGTATGGCGTTGAGCACCTCGTTGATGTTGCGCGGATACTTCTTGGCTGTTGCTATCTGCACATCGATTTCCGCGCGGTCGATGGCCTGAAGCATTTCGGCTGAGCTGACGCTCTGCACTTCGAGTTGATTTTGTTCCATATCTATGATGATTTTTAGAAGTTGTTCTAATGAATGTCGATTGTCATCAAGCCGTCGATTGGGTCAACGATGATATTGAAGGACATAAACCAGCAAGGCTGGTCGGTGTCTACTAAGGCGCGTTGTGCTTCGCCTATGGCAAGAAGCCACTTCATAGTATCATCGTGGATATAATTGAGTGGTATACCATCTGCCGTTTTTGATGCCACTTTGGCAAGAATCCGCCATGTAGACTCGCCGTTTTGAAGCTCTTCTTCTTCAACGGTGAATGTGTAGTGACTAAACATGTTCACTTTGTTCAAGCCGCCAACAATTCTGTTTTTTGTTTCTGTTGTAACCATAACTCCGTCTTTTGCGTATACTGATTGTTATTTCTATGCTTTATTGATTTTGTCGAGCACCTCAAGAACTTTTGCGGTTTTGTAGAAGTACTTACCACCAACGCGGTAACGTGCTTTCTCGAATAGTCCCTTCTCGTTGTAGCGCATAATTGTGCGATACGAGCACTTGAGCACCTCGGCAAGTTCGCGGGCGTCGAGGAATGCGTTCAATACATTCACTTGCACACCCTTAATCTCTTCGCTGCGAGCCTCTTGGGGTTCGTCTACCATACGTGGCTTAGGCATTGTCACCATGGCTACGTAGCGTATTCCGCTCGCCTGCTCTTGCTCGGCGTAGCTGTATGTCACCGCTCTGTTTATCGTTGCATTCATCGTGTTTATTTTTTTACTTTGTCGGTTTTTCTCTTTACTTACTTCGCTATTGCGGTGAAGTCGATGATGCAAATATATAGACAAATAATAGACCGATATTAGATATATAGAAAAATATTAGCAATTTATACTAATTCTAAATAATACGACTATGGGCAAGACGAGAGTTATAGACAGGTTTCTTGAGTATACCAACTACAAGAGAATCAGTAATTATAGGGCTGAAAAGGATTTGGAATGGGGTAATGGTGCGATAGGTAAGTACAAGAATGATGAGCAACGCGACATTAGTCACAAACTCATCACACAAATACTTAGACATTACATAGATATAAATGAAGAGTGGCTACTAAATGGCGAAGGCGCAATGCTCAAAACGCAGCCAGTGCAAGAGAAGCCAACCGAGAAGCCACAACAATCGCTTCCACTCATACCACTACGCGCGGCGGCGGGTTTCCTCAGCGGCTTCGACGAAGAGGGCGTGAAACTCTCCGAATGCGAACAATACGTCGTACCTCTATTCTCTAACATAAGCGCCGATTTCCTTATTCAGATAAACGGAGACAGCATGTCGCCAAAATTCCAGAATGGCGATATTGTGGCATGTCGCAAAGTGTCGGAGCCGCAATTCCTGCAATGGGGGCATATATACGTACTCGATACCACTGGCGGCATAATAATGAAGGAGATAAACAGAGCACCCGAAGAGGGCTCTATAATATGTCACTCGCTCAACGAACGCTATACCGACTTCACCATACCATTAGCCACCGTCCGACATATAGCTATGGTGGTGGGCGTGATTAGCTCTTTAGGATAAAAGAAACCGATGAAAGATTATTCCACTTGTGTATTCCCCGACCGCGAAGCTGGCAAAGACGATGCCCGTGTGCGCATTCGTGTGCGCTATCGTGGCAAAAACATTGCTTTCCTCGTTGGCTATCGCGTCAACCCTGATAAATGGGATCGTACGGCGCAACGCTGCAAACGCAACACCAACCATGGCAAAGCAGAGATACCAGCTGCTAAGATTAACCGCGAAATAGAACGCTACCTCGATGCCATAGAATCGGCTTTCGAGAACCTCACACCATCCGCTTCGCCCGATGCCATACGCGCCGAGGTGAACAAACTTATAGGTCGCACCACCGACAACCAGCAGCAAGCGCACGATGTATATAAATTGCTCGATGAATTCGTGTCGCACCAAGGTAAACTCAACAACTGGTCTGATGCCAGCTATACAAAGTTCAACGCTCTACGTAACCACCTTCTCGCCTTCGACAAGAATCTACATATAAACGACTTCACCACCGACCGACTATCGGACTTCGTGGAATCGCTTCGCATCACCAGCGACCTACGCAACGCTACAATAGCCAAGCAACTGAGTTTCCTCAAGTGGTTTCTCCGCTGGGCAAAACGCAATAAATATCTCAACGTGGACGACTTCGAGACGTTCGCACCAAAACTCAAATCGAGCGAAAAGAAGGTGATTTTCCTCGAATGGGACGAACTGATGCGCGTAGAATCGGCAGAGCTGCCAACGCTTCACCTCCGACAAGTGCGCGATGTGTTCTGCTTTTGCTGCTTCACTTCGCTGCGTTACTCCGACGTGGCAAACCTCAAGTGGAGCAACGTTTTCGACGACTACATAAGTATTACTACAATAAAGACCAACGACAGCCTCAACATAGACCTCAACGACCATAGCCGCGCCATACTCAACCGATACCGCAATGCAGATTTGCCCGATGGCAGATGCTTGCCAGTGATAAGCAACCAAAAGATGAACGCCGCGCTCAAAGATGTTATGCGCCTCTGCGACATCGACACACCAACGACCATCGTATACTATAAAGGTAACAAACGCATAGAAGAGGTTCACCCGAAATACGAACTCATTGGCACGCATTGCGGACGCCGTACGTTCATCTGCAACGCTCTCATGCTTGGTATACCGCCCGAGATAGTTATGAAGTGGACTGGTCACGCCGACTATTCATCGATGAAACCATACATCGCGATAGCCGACAGCGCAAAGAAACAAGCCATGTCGCTCTTCAACAAATAACCCAACGGTACAAAAAGCGGGACTAAACAGCGTCAATTGTTCGCCCATCGCGTCAACTTCGCACCGCCTTCAAACATCGATAGCCGATAGCTAACGACGTAAAGCATAATAATATGGTAGTTTTTCGTGTCACAATGTCACATAGTGTCACACCACACAAAAAGAGCCTGTCTCTCCGCTTAGTTAGACGGAATTATTAATCAAACAAGATTAGTTCCGTTTTCTTTTGTATATATCAGACTAAATAAAAAAGCCGCCCAAGAAAAAAGGACGGCTTGCAATCGTTTTATTCTGCCGCATCAATTTCATCGGCGTACTGGTTTAGTTGCCGTGCAAGTTCGCGGAAACTTTCGGCAATGCGTGCGTATTCGTCGGGCTTGAATTTTACTTTTTCGCCGTTTATTGTCATTCCGCTTGTGCGTTGTGCAAACCATGATTGCGATTTGTGCATAAACCGCTTACTGAACTTGCTTACGTTTATGATTTTGTCCAGCTCTTCAAATTGTAGCATCAGAGCTAAGTCTTTGTATAGTATTGCGCCCTTTCGGCTCTCTTTGTAGCGTTCTACGTCGGCTACCTTTTTACCATAATATTCCATGCCTATTGTATTTTATAGTTGCTAAATTAGCCCCCGACAATTGCCGAGGGCTTTTGTTTATTCGTCTAAGGATAAGATTTCGTTTAGCAAACCTCTTATTCTAATTATCTTTTGTGTGAGGGTCTAAAGTCCGCGAGATTCTGTATTTATATCTACGTATATAGAATACTGCTAATGCTGCAATGGCGAGCATCACCAACGGTATGGCAATAGAAAGAATCTTATAAATAGTTGTACCTTCGGTTAGTTGGTGCTTGTTGAGTAGGCGCAGCGTGATGGTTCTGTTGCGGAGGGTAGACCAACCTTCGTCGTCGGCTAAGTATTGTACGGCGTTTACGATGAAATCGCGATTGCCGAATGTTTGGCGTGAGAGTTCATCGTAGCCAAGCGGAATGATGTTGGGCTGCTCCGAATGGCGCAGACGCACGTCGTTGCGGATAATATCGCCATCGGCAACAACTATCATGCGCGTGGGTTTGCTCTCTTTGGCGATGGTAGTAGCGTTCTTGAGTCCTGCGGGCGCTTTGCGATGCGCAAAAATCGATGGGAAAACGCCTTCGGCAGCCATTGCAACTGGCAGATGATGACGCGAGAACTCCTCCTTTATCGGTTTGCGACCGATGTCTTGCAGTGAGGCAAACACGGGCGTTGGGTGCACTTTGGTGAAGTTCGACGTTGTTAGCAGCGGCGTACGTACAATCTTCAGATTCTCGCCCACGGTGTCGATGTAGCTTGCGAAGTCGGCACGCACGGGATTGATGTTGCGCGTGACTGCGTGTTTAGAATTTGTAGCAAGAAGCGCCCCAAATCGCCAAGGCATTGGCACGAGTTGCGAACCGCCATCTTGTGCCACGCTAACGGCTATCATTGAACTGTTTACATCCTCAATAACTTCGTGATTTATGCGGAATCCGTAGACGAAAAGTTGATCTTCGATATTGAAGTCGGCATAGAGGCCTATGGTGCTTGGTAGGTTGCGTAGCGAGTCGAGCGTCATAGTTACAGCGTCGACGAGGTAGAGCAAGCGGCCGCCGCGCATCAAGTATTGGTCGAGCACGAACTTGTCTTTCTCCGAAAATTGCTGCGTTGGTTTGGCAATAATTATGACCTTGTAAGGGTCGAGAATAGAAGCATCGTTGCCAATCTTGCCACGGTCTACAGCGAAGTGCGACGACAACGCATCGGTAGCCTCCACAACGTCGATTTCATCGAGTTCGCCATGACCTTCGAGAAATGCTACACGTTGTTTTTCGGTATTAGTTACGCGGCGAATGGCGTCAACAAGTTTATATTCAAGGCTTTCGATGGATTTGTTGAGATTCTCTTCGCCCGACAATCCTTGTACATTTTCGAGCAGATTGACCCAAGTGTAGTTTTCGCCCACCGAGACCTCGGCGTATGGATATACCACAGAGCGGATTTTCTGCCCGTCCTCCTTGGTCTCGTACACCGATATGCCGCCCCAACCGATGCCTTCGAGTTCGTCGCGGAAAGCTTTGGCGGCATCGCCTTTGAGGTCATTTATATTTACATCTATTGTTGTCACGCCCATTGCCGATTCGCGGTTCAGTTCGTCGAGCATATCCATGGTGGCGCGTTTCAATCGACGAAAACCAGGGTTGATGTTGCCATCTAAGTAAATATTTACAACTGCCTCATTCTCTTGCTTTTGTAGAAATGTACGCGTCACGTTGGCAAGTGTGTAGCGATGCTCTTGCGTGAGGTCTATACGTATATGTATGAAGTTGCAAATGATTGTTATACATATAGTTATACCTATAGCAATAAGAGCCTTGCGAATGTTTTTGCGGCGTTCGATAATTAGTGCCGTAATAAATATGAAAATGGCCGCCACGCAGAGGAAATATGCCACATCGCGACTATCTATCACGCCACGACTCAGCGACGAGTAATGCGCGTCTATGCCTGCTGCGCTGATGATGCCAGAAATACTCTTCAGCGCCGGAATGCCTGCAAGCGCATCGAAACCCTGATAGAACACGAAACTCGTTGCAGTAGCTACTATGAATGCAACTATCTGATTATCGGTGAACGACGAACAGCAGATGCCAATAGCTATGTATATTGCGCCAAGTAGCAAAAGTCCTATGTATGAGCCCATTGTTGCGCCCATGTCGATATTGCCAACAGGTTCGCCGAGGTTGTATATAAATACTACGTATATAAACGTAGGAACTATCGCTATGGCAACGAGCGTAAGGCCTGCGAGATATTTTGCGAGCGCAATTTGTAGCGATGAGAGTGGGCGAATAAGTAGCAACTCCATTGTGCCGGCGCGACGCTCTTCGGCTATCAAGCGCATGGTGATGGCTGGCGCAAGGAAGAGGAAAAGCCACGGCGCTAAATAGAAAAACGACTCAAGTGAGGCGTAGCCGCCGTAGAAGATGTTGAATTCACTTGGAACAATCCACAGAAATAGGCTTGTGGTGATGAGAAAGATGGCTGTTACGATGTAGCCCGTAGCTGATGCAAAAAATGCAGAAAGCTCTTTTCGGTATAAGGAAAACATTGTCTACTTATTGAGAAAATCAATCATATCGGAAGCGGCGCGACGGCTGCAACCCGGTCCGCCAACAATCTTACGAAGTTCGTCGTAGTCTTGCAGCATCTGAGCACGTTCGGGCGTGTCGTCGACGAGGTCGCGTAGGTCGGAAATCATCTTTTCGTAGCTATACTTACACTGGAATAGCTCGTCCACCGAGTCGCGACCGAGGATGAGGTTTACGAGCCCAATCCACTTCACTTTTATAAATAGATGTGCAATGAAGTCTGCCAAACGTCCGCCCCACATGAGGTAGATAATCACCTGCGGGCAGTTGAGAATAGCCGTTTCGAGCGTTGCCGTACCCGACGTTACGAGTGCTGCACGTGCCTGACTCATAAGCTGATACGTCTGCCCAAAGACCACTTCTACGTCGTAGTTTTCTATGTATGGCGAATAATCTGCCATAGTAAACGATGGCGCTCCTGCTATAACGAATTGAAATTCAGGAAAATCTTTTATCGCTTTTAGCATTTCGGGAAGGCAATAGTGCAGCTCCGACTTGCGGCTACCAGCCACGAGGGCTATCTTGGGACGCTCGTCGAGGTTGTTGCGCTTGCAGAAGGCGTGGAAAGTCTCGTCGGCATCTTTTCTATTGGCAATGGCGTCCATAACGGGATTGCCACAATAGTAGGCATCCACCGACTTGCTTTGGAAATATGGCACTTCGAATGGCAGAATGGTGTAAAGCCTATCAATATTCTTACGCATTGACTTTATGCGGTATTCCTTTGATGCCCAGACTTTTGGCGATATGTAGTATAGAACTTTTATGTGATGTTTATGTGCGAACTCGGCCATCTTGAGGTTGAAACCTGGATAGTCGATAAGTATGAGCGCATCAGGGCGATAGTTGAGAATGTCGGCGCGGCATTCGCGGAAGTTGCGCATAATCTTGCCAAGGTGTGTAACTACGTCCACAACGCCCATCACGGCTGTCTCTTTGTAGTGGCGCACAAGCGTACCACCAACGGCTTCCATAAGATCGCCGCCCCAAAAACGGAACTCGGCTTCACTGTCGAGAGTAGCCAATTCGCGCATCAAATTCGACGCGTGCAAATCGCCCGAAGGCTCGCCTGCTATCAAGTAATATCTCATTGTATGCCGAATTTGAATATCACCAATAAAAGCGCATAGAGCAACGTGGTAAGAAACACACCGCGTGCGAACTTCACCTTATTGAAGTTGACGAATAGTATGAATAGAGCCAAGTTGGGCAACGAGCATACGGCAATCAATGTTGATGCGCTGTCGAGCGAGGCGAGCGACCAAACGAAATCCAAAAATACTTGCTGACCGCGGTAGGCAAATCGCCAAAGTGCCAACGACGTCAATGCTGGTAGTGTGAGGCCAAGCGCTGCACCAATGTATGTCTTGTCTATACTCATAACTATGCGTTTTTTATATATCGAAATCTTTGAAATAGTTCTTGTCTAAATTTTTGTAGTCGGTGGTGTCGAGTGTGACTGGGCTGAGCGTTGCATAACCTTTTGAAAGCCAATACATATCGGTGTCCGTAGCGTTCTCTTCGTCGTTTATATATGTACCCTCGAGCCAATAATATTTCTGTCCGTAAGGATCTTCAAAACTTACCGACGCCTCGTTCCAATGCCCATTAGCTATGCGACACTTTTTCAGACCTTTCACCACACCTATAGGTATGTTTACACTATAGAACGTGTTGCGTGAAACCTCGGTAGATAGTGCATATTCGAGCACGCGCTCGATAATAGCCTCCGAAGCGCCGAGGTCGATGTGACGATCGTAGTCGCAATATGAGAAGCCGATGCCGAGGATGCCTAACATGGCCGCCTCGCGCGTAGCACCAAGTGTTCCCGAATAGTGCACCGACGACGAGTAGTTACCACCATGGTTGATGCCCGAAAGTATGATGTCTGGTTTGCGAGACAAAAGCGTATGTACACCAATCTTAACGCAGTCGACGGGCGTGCCGCTAACAGCGTAGCATTGCACGCCTTGAATATGATTAGTCTCCGAAACTTTTAGTGGCTGACAAACAGTGATGGAGTGGCTTTTGCCCGAGTTTGCGCTATCTGGAGCAACAACAATCACATCGCCAAAACGTTTTGCTATGTGCGCCAACAACTTAATTCCTTCGGCACTGATGCCGTCGTCGTTGGTTATCATTATTAGGGGAGCTTTCGCTTCTGTATTCATCTTGTTTATTTTCTTGCAAAATTACACTTATTTAGGATAACCGCGAAAACGCTTTCGCACGCGATAAAATGCGCTAAGGCGCCAAAAAACGCCAAAAGATGTGCTTATGTGCGCTGAGATGCAATAAAACGCGACATAATGCACTATATGGCTTTTATGCGGCGAAATGACGGCGAGGGGCTTACGCGAGGCTTAGGATGTGCTTACACGATGTGCAGCAAATGTTTTGTATAAAGTTTATTTTTGGTATTAAAATAATTATGTAGAACGACGATGCTGAGGATAAAACAGACTATCGCAGAGCTATTTTCAGACTTATTAGCTAGAGTTTTTGCGCAAGGAAGGAACTCTGCTGCTGCAAAAGATAGAGCGTGCGGTGAATCAAGAAAAGAAACGCGACTCCAATGGACTATTGACAGTGAAGGTACACTGACAGTATCGGGTGATTTTAGCTATAAAGATGAAGAAGAATATCCATGGCATTCTATTCGTGATACAATAAAGAAAATTGTGCTCGATGATGGTGTTGTGGCAATTGGCGAACGTGCATTCATCGATTGTAGGTATTTAGCTTCAATAGACATCTGTAATACGATTGATAGTATTGGTGGTTTTGCCTTTTGCGGTTGTTATAGTCTTACATCTGTTATACTGCCTAATTCGGTTAGAAGTATTGGAAAGTGGGCGTTTAAGTATTGTGACAGATTGCAATCTATAAATCTGCCTAATTCGATAAACTTCATTGGTAGTGATGTTTTCTATGGTTGCAAAAGCCTAAAGTCAATAACTCTATCCAATTTACTAGTCGATATTCCCTCACACACATTTAGTGAATGTAAAAGTCTGACGTCCGTAATAGTTCCAAATTCTGTTAGCGGAATTGGTGATTATGCGTTTAGTCTTTGCTATGCTCTTACGTCAATTGTTATTCCTAAAAATGTTACAAACATCGGTAGAGGGGCATTTGTTGGTTGTAGAGAACTAAAGTCTATAATCATTTCAGATGGCGTAGAAACAATAGGAAGCGCTGCTTTTGAAGGATGTATAAATTTGACATCTATTACAATTCCTAAATCGGTAAAAAGCATTGGCGAACAAGCATTTGTGGACTGTAGTAAAATGATAGAAATAAGTGTAGCAAGCGATAATGGATATTATGCATCTATAGACGGAGTCCTTTTTAGCAAAGACCTATCGGTTCTGGTGTATTGTCCAGATGCGAAAATGGGCTCATATACCATTCCATCGTCTGTTACATGCATTGCAGAACAAGCATTTGCAAATTGTAATAAACTGACGTCTGTTTTTATTCCTAATTCTGTAGACATAATAGGTTTTGAAGCTTTCCTCAAATGCGATTCTTTGACTAATGTAAACATACCCAATTCGGTAGAATACATAGAAAAAGGTGCTTTCTTCGGTTGCACAAATGCAATTATAGAGTGCGATGCTGAGACAAAGCCTAGTAATTGGGATGAGAATTGGAATGAGGGCTCGAGAACGGAAGATTATGACAAATGGACAATAGATAAACCATATAAAGGCGGAATGGTTGTTTGGAAATAAAACCTATGTTTCGTTCAACGTGATAGTTATGCCACAAGAGATGAAGAAACGCATTACAAATTTAGTTCAACGGCTACTGATAATATGCTTATTACTGCTGACGCAAATAGTGTGTGCGCAGAAACATATTTATTTTATAAAAGCACGGCCGATACCAGATGAAATAGAGTCGTACAAGAGAGATTCTGCCCAAATACTAAGACTTGAATCTAATACTCTGCAATTTGTACAAGATATATGCTCTACCAATTTTCAGATTTTAGGTATATCCAATAATTATAATTGCGGAGTGATAAAAATTGTGAAGAAAGGGTGTGATAATCAATTGCCAGAACATCTTTTTGATAAGGAAAGTATTTCTATAATTACCTTTCCTCAAAGGATTTGCCTTTCGGAGATGAAATTTGAGGGTGATTACAATAGTGATGGCGTATATTTAGTAGGTAATGCTTTATATAAGGTGATCTCTACAGAAGATAAAAATACACTAATCGCTAAAAACCTAATCACTCTAACTGATTCTATTATAGAACCCAACGCAAACTCAAAAATACAATGTGGAGGTGATTCGTATTTCTATTACAACGATTATTGTCTCATTCCCAATGCTTCATTTTATAAGTATTTTTCCAATTGCGAATTATGCCCATATAGACAAATACGCGCATATATTATAGACAAGAACCAAATAGTATATAGCAATCCAGATACACTGTATAATAGCAAGCAATTTGCCTATTATAGTTACGTTACCAATTCATTGGGCGAATTTTCAGTCCAAGGACAATTATCTTCGATAAATGCATTCGGAACTTGGTTGGTAGGCAATGTCTATTATTCAGATAAAGAAACCAATGGACATAAAGTCAGTGCTGGCGAAGAAACACGAGCGTCGCTATGGAATAATGATTGGTATTCTACAACAGAACGCTACGAATTCCCAGAAGCACCCAACTACGGATTGCGAGGATACACCGTAGATGATTGTTTTAGAGATAATGGCATATATAGTCCAGGCATTATGTACCTATACAACACTATAAGTGGACATAGAATTGACTTGGTTACAAACGAAGGAGACAGTCAAATATTATTGGTGGATAGTAATCGCGTGTACTATCGAGTTAATGATGAAATATTTGTTAGGTCAATTATTAACAATGAACGCCTTGGACCGCCAGAACTCTTGGTGAAAGATAGAATTGTTGTTGATATTCATTGGGCATTTATTGCAGAGTAGAATTCGTCTATTAATGTTTGTTTTGGTGTTCATCAATGACCATAAAAATAGAAAAGGTAATACAGTAATTTTTGCGCAAGGCAGGAGCCTTGCTTTTAGCTCGGATGTAGGCAGAGCCGACGACAAACGGAGATGTGCAGTAATAAAAATATATATGATATTCGATAAAGAGTAGTATTATGAAAGGTGTTATAATAACTATCATATTGAGCGTATGTATAATTTCTTGTTCGGTATGTGCACAAAACTCATCAAAGCAAGTAAAATTAACAGAGTTTGTGAACAAATTTCCAAAGCGAACGTGGAGTGATTTAGACTCGATACAAAACTTGAATTTGAATGATATGGATAGTTGTGATACTCTTTCTATAGAAAGGGCTAATGAATTGATTTGGTATGGAAATCATCCAAGCCAAATACGATTAAAAGACAAAACTACAAAAACATATTATGGAGCATATTTAGGTGTCTTTGCTATCACAGAAGGATGGCAATATGATGAGAAACAAGAAGATTGGATTAGAAGTGGAGAATTTAGCAAATTGTATCCAATAGCAATGGTTGATATAAATAGCAATGTGTCTATGTTTGTTATCGGCTATAAATACTATAACGATGTATTCGACTTTGCAGTAGACGCATATATACTTAATAAATCAACTCAGAAGTTTACATCTGCATTTTGTTTATCACATGATGGTCCTCTTACAATACTTTACGATGATATGCGCATTAGTTCGTATGAGGAATATGAAGGAACTGACGGAACTCCGTATGTAGAACACTATGTTTATCGTATTGCTTCTGATGGTTCTTTGGAGGTAGATGAATCATATTTAGGCATTTCATATTCAAAGGGGGTAATTTCAGATATAGATGGGTACGTTAATGTCAGATGCGAGCCGACAGCAAAATCAAAAATATTATACCAAATTCCCAATTCAACAAAGATTATGTACTTCAAAGCATCACAAAGTAATTGGGCTGAAATCATCTGGATAGATGGCGAATTCGTTCGTAAAGGAGGTTTTGTACATATAAGTCGAATAAGATGATATTACTTTGCTTCCTCGTTCGGCGTCTCGCTACGTAGCCCCAAAGACAAGGCTCCAGCCATGCGCATAACTAAAAACAGAAAAGAATGAAAGTGCAACAAAACGATATAGCAAATGTGCAAGGCAGGAGTCTTGCTTTTAGCTCGGACGTAGGCGCAGCATACGCCAAACGGGGGCATTCTGGAAGCACTGCCGAACAATATCTAAAAGCAATGAATATTATTGTTGATAAAAAATTGTTCGACAAAACAATAACAATAGGTTCTAAAACTATGTGCGCCCAAGAATTCTTAATAGATTATTCCGATGAATTGGTATCATATTATCATGGTGAAGACAACGGAATTATGTATCTCTATAAGATTGCACAAAATGGCACTGGAGTAGTTATTGCCATAGATGTGATTACTAATAAGTTATATGATGCTGAATGTAGGATAATTGTAGATATGACTAATAAAGCACTTGATTATTTATACAAAGAATAATAGTAATAATGGATAAAAGTAAACTCTTATATAATTGTCTATATGTCATTGGAATAATAGCTTCTATAATAGGATACCATTATTTTTCATCAGGGATAGACCTTTTGTGTTTGGTTAGTTTTGGCATCATTTTACATCAAATGTTGAAGGCAAATACTGAGTTAGGAGAACGTTCTTTCTTCGCTGCATTAGGTTTAATAATAGTTTTTCTATTAATAGAAATGTATTTTGACAAAAAAGAAAGAAGAAAAGATTTCTTAACTTATGGCGGATGGAAAACTATTGCAATAATTGATAGTAAATCGAACTATAAAGGTGACAATTATAGATTAGATATTCATTATCTGTCACGAACCAATATACTACTTAGAAGAGTTGATCATTGCCTATACAAGGAGATATACAATGCACTAAATATTGGTGATACAATTCTTATAGTGCATTCTAATAAAAATGTAAGTGACTATATGATAAATAATTACTTCCCAACTCACGAAGAAATTCAGAAGTATAAAGATGGAGTTCCTTTTGAGCCTAAAAAGCAAAAAGAATAAATGATCCAATTCTATAAAATACTATCAATCAGCATAATCAGTGTTATCTGTGCGAGCAATTTGTGCGCGCAAGGCAGGAGCCTTGCTTTTAGCTCAGACGTTGGTAGTGTCTATGCCCGAACAAATAGAAAAATATAAAACCCCAGTCAGACTGATAGAAAAGAACCGATAATGAAACTTTGGCGTGGTCAGTGTGCCAATATCGTTCGCATACACCAACAACAAACTGAGCTCAACAATCACATATCCATTCAACCGCTTTGCGCTCACGCCATCGTACAAGTGGATAAAACTGCACATCGGCTACTCGCAGATGACCTTCTCGACATACACCATGGCGGGGTAGGGTTGGTCTCTGAAGTTGGTTTTGGAGCGAAGCAAGATTATTTTTGGCGTATAACAATTATTCAATTTGTAGTCTTATTTTTGTGATACTTCTAATACATAAATACTAAATATTAGAGGCCAAATTGAATTGTGAAAAGATATTCAATGGTACGATAATTGTTAAGATTACACGAAACAACTAAAAAACTACTGCAATGAAACCCCATTATCTATTATCTGCACTTTCGGCATCGCTGCTTCTAAGTGGCTGTGCTTCTTCTGGTTTGGTTAGTAGTTCTGTATCAAACGATGACTTATATTACTCACCATCGCAACCTAAAGTGGCCTCCGCTTCTGTGCAATCTGCCGATGGCTATATCACCGATAGCGATGTAGCTTCATATCGCCAAAGGGTTAGCAACTACTCAACGCAAAACGTAAGTTCGCGCGACTATTCCGACGTTCAGCAATATTATCCCACCTCGGGCAATAAATCGGCTTCGCTCAACAGCGAGCTAGATACCATAACTACTGCCCAAGAAGAGTCGGGTTATTGGTATGGCGGATTCAATGGTTCGTCGTACGACCAGAGCTATGCTGAGCGTATTATACGTTTCCATGGTCCATTTACTACAATTAGCTACTATTCGCCTGTAGTTACTACCGCCTATTATTCGGGCGATTGGAATATCTATGTAGATGGCTATAGCACTTACCTCGTGCCTACGTGGAGCAATCCTTATTATGACGACTTCTATTACGGTTGGGACTATTGGGGATGGCGTCGTGCGCACCGTGCCTGGGCATTTGGCTATGGCTGGGGCTCATGGGGCTGGAGCTACTATTCTCCATATTATTATGGATATTATGGTTATCCATACTATTCGTGGGGCTATCGTCACCATTATTGGTATGGCAGCCCGTACTACCACCACCATCATCATCATTATTATGATTATGGTTGGAATGGTGGATATTATCACCGCGGTCACGTCAGTGGTCGTACGGCTCGCATTGGCAACGGCGGCTACACCTCGTCGCGCTCAGCAAATACAGTGAGCACTTCAGGCCGAGCAACATCAGTTTCGCGTGCAACCAGCAGTCGTAGCGCAGTCAGTTCATCGCGCGCCACTTCGAGCGGCCGCTACGTAAGCAGTTCGGCTGGCAACTATACACGCCCAGTTAGCACAAGCAGAACAGCCGTATCTACATCAAGCAGTTCGTCACGCAGTGTTTCGCAAGCCTCGTCGAGCAGAAGCGCAGCAACGACGTCTGGCACATCGTCGAGCACAACAAGACGAAGCACGGCAGTAAGTTCATCTTCATCGTCGCAACGTTCGTCGTCGAATGCGTCATCATCATACACGCCGCGTTCGTCACGTTCATCTTCGGCAGTGCGTTCGTCATCATCATACGGCAGTTCGCGATCTTCATCGTCATCTTCGTCGTCTGTTTCTCGCTCTTCGCGCTCAAGCAGTTCAAGCTATTCGCCTTCGCGCAGTTCATCAGTTGGCTCAAGCCGCTCATCGAGCAGCTACAGTGGCGGCAGCCGTTCATCGAGCAGCTACAGTGGCGGCAGCCGTTCATCGAGCAGCTATAGTGGTGGCAGCCGTTCATCGAGCAGCTATAGTGGTGGCAGCCGTTCGAGCGGAAGCAGTTCTGGAGGTCGCAGTGGAGGACGTCGATAATAATTATGAATTATGAATTACGAGTTACGAGTGTGTTGAACGTTATTGAAATTCATAATTCATGATTTGGAATTTGGGAATTGAGAACTCGGAATTTGGAATTAAACTTATACAAACAGCAATGAAAAAAACAGTTATATCAGCAATAATGGCGTTTGTAGCTTCATCTACAATGGCACAAGTAGCTTCGGACGCTATATTATTCAATCGTAACGATTACGAGGGAACGGCGCGTTTGCAAGCAATGGGTGGCGCTTTTGGCGCTCTTGGTGCCGACCTTTCGTCACAAACGATTAACCCTGCAGGTTTGGCAAGTTACAGAGCTACGGAATTTGCATTTTCGGTAGGCGTAAACTCTACTAATACAAATACTGATAACTTCGGCTTCCGCCACGAAGACAATAAACTCTCTGCTAGTCTCGACCAGATGGGCGTTAGCTATGCATGGGGCAGCGAAAACTCGTTTAGTCATGCCTTTTCTATCAACTACACGCGTATGGCGGACTACAATCGTACATCGTTGTATTATGATAGAAACAAGAATAATTCGATACTCGATTATATGTGCATATACCCCGATAATGCGTTCTTGGGCGATTTGGGGTTTAAGGCAGGCGTCTTGGCCGATAGCTATAAAGATAACGAAGGCAATCTTGTAGATTGTATTCACAATGTGTGGGAAATTCCTATAGGGAAAAATAAAGTTGATCAAGATGCTCGTGCTGATGCTAATGGTGGCCTAATAGATCACGAAAAATATGTGAAAGAACGAGGAAGCAAAGGTGAGATAGATTTCTCATATGCAATTAATATTTCGCCAAAACTCTATTTGGGAGCATCGATAGGTGTGCAATCATTAACACGCCGAGAGAAAACGCTGCTTCATGAGAGTTTTAGAGATTACGATCCACTCACAATAGATGGCTATTATTATGACAATATCAACTATGCTACGTATCTCGACCAAGATGGTGCAGGTGTAAACTTCTCATTTGGTGTAATAGCACGTCCAATTCAATATATTCGATTAGGAGCTGCCATACATTCGCCAACATTCTTCCATATAGAAGAGAGCTATTCGGCTGACCTGACCTCTTTTGAGGGTAACGCATACAGCAAACATGCGTCGTCTGGGGAATATGAGTATGAATATCGTTATTACACGCCAGGACGTTTGGATTTGAGTGTAGCTGGTGTTATTGGTAATTATGGTATAGTGAGTGTAGACTACGAATACTCTAATTATGAGCGTGGCAAGTTCAAGGAGCACGATGACGATTTGTCTAGCGACACTTGGGGCTACGATGAGATAAACAATCAGATAAAAGATACCTATGGGGCGTCGCACACGTTGCGCATTGGTGCAGAGGTTAAGCCTATTGAATCATTGGCAATTCGTGCAGGCTATAAAATGCAAAATTCGCCTTACGACGATAGCGTAACTAAGTATGATTATATACATCGCTCAGTTTCTGGCGGTATTGGCTATCGCTCAAACAATTTCTTTGTGGATTTGACATACGTAAATACGCTCAATCAATACGACTATTGGGTTTTGCCAAACGATGGTCCTAATACATATTTATATGCAGATAACGAACCAGCCAAAGGCGAGTCGAAGACGCATAAATTTATGTTTACGCTCGGATTCCGTTTTTAGAGCATAAAAATAAAAAGGTATAGAAATCAGGCTGTTGCGAACGAAAATTCGCAGCGGCCTTTTTTTGTGGGCTCTTTCTTTTGCTTATGACTTTATTTTATGCATTTTTGTTATAAGAACTTAAATCCTAATAAATACTTATCAGTATGATTCTATTAATGATTGTATTGTTCCTTATAGGCTATATGTGCATAGCATTGGAACACACAACACACGTAAACAAAGCAGCTCCCGCACTGATAATGGCAGTATTGCTTTGGACATTGTATGTAATAAATGCCGAGTCGATATTGGTACTGTCGCCAGAATTTCAGCATTTTGTAGGAAAATCGTTCAACATCAGCCCATCGATGGAGGGCTGGGACAACTTTGTGAACCACACGCTGCCTACATTGCCCGACTTGCACGAACGCTGCATATCGTATGTGACGGGCAACCAAATTATTGAACACTTAGGCGACACAGCATCGACGCTCTTCTTTCTTATGGGCGCGATGACCATTGTGGAGCTCATAGATATGCACGGAGGCTTCTCTATAATCACCGACCACATAACCACTAAGAGAAAAAGAAAACTCCTTTGGATTATAGCTGCAATCACCTTCTGCCTCTCGGCTATCCTCGACAACCTCACCACCACTATAGTAATGGTAATGCTTCTGCGCAAACTCATCAGCGACAGCAAGGAACGTTGGCTCTTCGCTTGTATGGTGATTTTGGCTGCAAATAGTGGTGGCGCATTCTCGCCAATTGGCGATGTAACTACCATCATGCTTTGGGTGCGTGGCAACATCACCACTGGTTGTGTAATACCAAGCATAATTATTCCGTCACTACTATCGGTTGTAGTGCCGCTCATCATCATTAGTTTCATGCTCAAAGGCGAAGTTGCTCCTTGCACCGATGTAGCCGATGGCAGTTCGGATAAGACGGCAAATTACGTCAACGTAAAAGAGCGCAACATGATATTCTTCATGGGCGTTGGTTCGCTGATTTTTGTGCCTATCTTCAAGTCAATCACGCACTTGCCGCCGTTTATTGGCATTTTGCTCGGTGTAGGCGTTTTGTGGACCTATACTGATATTATGTATCTGCGCAAACATACCGTGCCTACCAATCTTCAAGGACGTATCAACAATGTGTTGAGCCGCATCGATTTGTCTACAATCATGTTCTTCCTTGGCATATTGATGGCGGTAGCTGCATTGCAGTGCGCAGGCATTTTGCACCAACTTTCGGTATTCTTGGACGAGTCGATAGGTAATATCTATATCATCAACGTCATCATAGGTATGCTATCGTCGATAGTCGACAATGTGCCGCTTGTAGCAGGCGCTATGGGTATGTACGATGGTGTATATACGCCCGACAGCCCATTCTGGCTCTTTCTTGCCTACTGCGCTGGTGTAGGTGGCTCAATGCTTATCATTGGCTCGGCTGCAGGCGTTGTAGTTATGGGCTTGGAGAAGGTCGACTTCTTCTGGTACATACGTAAAATATCTTGGCTTGCACTCATTGGTTACTTGGTGGGCGCTCTCTATTTCGTATTGCAAGAATTGGTTATTCTGCCAATGTTTCAGTGATCAATGTTTGATTTATAAATATGTTATGAATACGCCATGTCGCTTTCAACGGTAGCGATGTGGCGTATTTTTATGCTACCGATAATAATTATGAGAACGAAAACACTTTTGGTAGCCTTGTTTGTGGCTACGACGGTAGTGGCGCAAAATGCTGAACCGCCCTACAAAAATCCGAAACTTACGCCCGAACAGCGTGCCGACGATTTATTGAGTCGCCTCACGCTCGAAGAGAAGACTTCTCTCATGCTCGATGTGTCGGGGGCCATTCCTCGCCTCGACATTGCGGGTTATCAGTGGTGGAACGAGAGCCTTCACGGTTGTGCGCGTGCTGGCTTGGCTACGGTGTTTCCGCAAGCTATAGGTATGGCGGCTACATTCTCCGATACAGATGTGCGTCAGGCGTTTGGCGTGGCATCTACCGAACAACGTATTAAGTTTCACACCATGCGTCGTGCTGGTTTGCCTATCACACGTTACCACGGTTTGACCGTATGGACGCCCAACATAAATATCTTCCGCGACCCGCGATGGGGAAGAGGTCAGGAAACCTATGGCGAAGACCCATATCTAACTATGCGTATGGGTGTGGCTGTGGTTAATGGTTTGCAGGATAAACCGCAAAATGGCTACGACAAACTCCACGCGTGCCTCAAGCATTATGCCGTGCACAGCGGACCCGAATCGACGCGCCACAATTTCGATGCGCGCAACATTTCGGCTCGCGACTTGGCTGAGACATATTTATATGCATTCAAAAATGCGATCTGTAAGACTGATGTTCAGGAAGTTATGTGTGCTTATAATAGATTTGAAGGCGAACCTTGCTGCGGCAGCAAGACGCTACTTACGCAAAAACTCCGCAACGAATGGGGCTTCAACGGCTTGGTTGTGAGCGACTGTGGCGCCATTCGAGACTTCTTCACTCCAGAACCTCGTGGACATGCCACTCACGAGAATCCGCAGGCAGCATCGGCGGCGGCCGTAGTAGCTGGAACAGACATAAATTGCGGTAGTTCATACACCGCCTTGGTCGATGCAGTAAAAAATGATTATCTCGCTGAGACTGATATAGATAAATCGGTTCGTCGCATACTTATTGCGCGTTTCCGCCTTGGCGAGATGGATTCAGACGAGATTGTCCCTTGGGCGAATGTCTCGGAAGCCGATTTGGCAACAGAAGCATCAGATGCTTTGGCGCGTAAACTTGCACTCCAATCAATGACGCTTTTGCAAAACAAAGGTTCGCTGCCTATCCAATTGCCCAATCGCCCAGTGACGGTGGCTGTTCTCGGCCCAAATGCCAACGATTCGCTCTCTATTCTTGGTAATTACAATGGTACGCCGCGACGCTCGTCTACTGTGCTCAGCGCTATAAAGAATATTCTCCGCCCAACGGATAAGATTATCTACAACGCTTGTTCGCATTGGGTCGATTCGGTCAATTTCATTAGTCGTTATGGTGAGTGCAAGAGTGATGATGGACAGGGTTTTAGTGCTGTATATTACAATGGCACTAAGTTCGCTGGCGAGCCTATCGCTAAACAAAATTTGCCAACGCCCTTCAACTTCTGCACTTCCGGTGCTACCGTTTTTGCGCCCAATGTGCCGCTGAAGAATTTTTCAGCAGTATATACGGCTAAATATAAATCGACTAAAAATGAGACTGTTACGTTCGATATGTATGTGTGTGGCAAAGGTATTTTGGTTGTCGATAATGATACTATAGCGAAATTCCAGACTTGGCATGGCGCGCAGAAGCATACTGCGCAGAAGAAATTCGAAGCTGGTAAGACTTACAATATTCGTCTCTATTTTGCTTATAGTCAAGATGATGCGCAGCTTAATTTCAACTTTGGTGTGCTTTCGCCGACCTCTATTCCAGAGATTGTTTCGGAGGTGAAAGATGCCGACTATGTTATCTACGTAGGTGGTATTTCGCCAATGCTCGAAGGCGAGGAGATGAAGGTAAATTACGCCGGTTTTAGTGGTGGCGACCGCACAGATATTGAGCTTCCAGCAGTTCAACGTCGTACATTGAAAGCGCTGCACGATGCTGGTCACAAGGTGATTTTTGTGAATATGTCTGGTTCGGCTGTTGGTCTTGTGCCTGAGGTTGCTTCGTGCGATGCCATTCTTCAAGCGTGGTATGGCGGTCAGCAGGCCGGAAATGCCGTTGCCGATGTGCTTTTCGGTAAGTACAATCCTGCCGGTCGTTTGCCAGTAACGTTCTATAAATCAGCGGCTCAGTTGCCTGCATTCGACGATTATAATATGAAGAATCATACCTATCGTTATATGCAGGGTGAACCGCTCTTCTGCTTCGGCTATGGCTTGAGCTATACGCAATTTGAATATAGCAAAGCTTCTCTAAATCAGAATGCTAATATGTTGAATATAAGCACGAAAGCTACCATAACTATTCCCGTGAAAAACATCGGGAAACTCGATGGCGATGAGGTTGTTCAAGTGTACATACGCCGAAATGACGACTCCGAAGGTCCGCGCTTGACATTGCGCGATTTCCGCCGCGTAAATATTAAGGCTGGAGCAACCGAAAATGTAACCTTCGAACTTACGCAGGAAACATTCCAAACCTTCGATGCAGAATCGGGTGAACTTGTGGCTAAACCAGGTAAATACACTATCTATTATGGCGCGTCGTCGGATGCAAAGACGCTGAAAAGCGTGGAAGTTGACGTCATTTTATAATTATTGAGAATATGCTTGGTTGTCATACCATGTTAGCCTAAGCTAAAGGGTGGTCATTAGTGACCGCCCTTTTTTTGTATATATACTCTAAAAGAGTATCGTTTGTTTGAATAATGATGTATGTTAATGTTCGTATAAATACTCTTGGAGAATAAAAAAATATGTTTATATTCGCGCAAACTTATCAATTATCAACGAACAAATGTTAACACATTGGAACAAAGAAACCTCTCGTTGGGGGAAGGGAGGTTGTAATAAGTTGACCTTCAACGCACGCTTAGTAATTCTTGTATTGTTGGTGTCGGTTGTTGCGATACCATTTTTCAAGAAAAACCACACAGTAGGAGATGAAGGACACACTACCTCAACCGTTTCGTATAAATACGATTCGGAAAAACAGCAAGGTACATATTCGAGCAAAGAGGAGTATGTATTTGACGATGCTGGCAATATCACCTCAAAAATCAAGTATGGATATATTCCCGAAAGTGCTTCGTGGTACTATGTGAGCAAGGAGTGCTATACCTACGATGCAAATGGTAATCGCACGTCAGAGGTGATGTATAACTACGATTACAACAACTCGAAGTGGGTAGGATACAACAAGCAAGAGTTTACCTACAACGAGCTGGGCAACCGCACAACGTATGTGTATTGCTGCTATAGCGTAAATACGTCATCGTGGGTCTATTCGAGTCGCGGCGAGTTTACGTACGATGCTGCCGGCAATCGCACGATGTATGCATCATATAAATACAATCCAATGGCGAATGCGTGGGTTAATTCGAGCAAAGAGGAGTACACCTACGACGAATCGGGTAATCGCACATCGTTTGTATCGTATAAATATGATGAGGGAAATTCTTCGTGGGTAGGTTCAAATAAGTATGTATGTACCTATGGCGAAGATGGCAATCGCACTTCATATTCGGCCTATAAATACGATGAGTTGACCTCTTCGTGGATCGATTCCGATAGGTACGAGTATTCTTATAATTAGAAATCGATTTGTGCTTTTTATCATATGTGAGGAGGTTGTCCGGTTTGGCAACCTCTTCTTTTATTTTCAGACCTAATTGAAAGTGGTTATAAATAAAAATGAGACGTCACAACGTGGCGTCTCATAATATTTTGCAAATACATAAACCTTACATCTCCGGTGCGAACATTGGGTCCCAAGCGGGGAGTTGGATTGGCTTTTGCTTCAAGAGATTGATGATTTTCTCCGATACGTATTTCTTTTCTACCACGAGGCGGAACATGTACTCGTTGAACCACTCGTCAGTCATGATGAGGAAGCCATTGTGGCCGCTTGTTGCGCCCCAGCTGTTTTCTACTTTCCATTTTGTTGGCTTGCCATCTTTGTCGAGGTCAACAGCTTCGAGCGTCATGGCGTGCGACGAACCGCTCTGATGTGTCAGTACGCGTTGGCGTTTGTTCATATTGAACGTTGTACCCATAAGCGATGCGTAATCGTAGTTATTGAGGTCGAGCAAACCGCGATTTGAGTCGAGCTGCTTAGATACGTCGCACGAGAAATACATAGCCGTAGAATCTTTGAGCGATGCAATGGCAATAGGCTTAATATCCTCGATAGGCAAGTTTACGTACACCCAGTTGTGGCCATCGTATGTATGGCGGTCGTACTCAATTTCGTACACCTTATAGTATTCGCGAGCAGGGTCGTTCATAAGCATCACGAAATCGGTGAGAATAGGATTGTCGGCATATTTTTTAGCGAAAGAGAGCGGCGTGTAAGTTTCGTTCGATACGAGTTCGCCCTTCGAGTTGTACTGTGCCCAAGAGAACTCTTTTGGAGGCATACCAAGGTTGATTACCAGCATTTTGTATATTACGCCGAGCATTTGCTCTTTCTTAGCTATGAGTGATTTCTCGTTAGCGCCCTTCTCTGCTGCTTCGCGGAGTTCGATACCTTGTTCGCGTAGTTTCTCTTTGATAAGAGCAGCCATGCGGCTTGTGTTGTTTGCCGAGTGCGATTCGGGCATCACCGAAGATGGCACAAGACCATACTTAGTTACGAGGTCGGCAACGCCAGCGAACGTGCCGCCATCGCTTAGCGGATTGCTGAAGAGCCAGTCAACTTTGCGGTCGTCAATAGGTAATTTGCGCGTGTCGATGATGGCTTGAAGGAAGAGATTCGACTTCTCGAATTGGTCGTAGAAGAATACGTACGACTGCGAGAATTGGAACGAACCGAGGTCGAATTTGTCTATCGCCTTAGCTCTTAGTACGTTAAGACCAGTGAATAGCCAGCAACGACCTGAGCTATTTTGGTCGGTGATACCTTTCGTCTTTACTTCCACGCTGAAGTGGTCATCGACGGGTTTGTTGTTTTCTTGATTTACAGCAAGTTTTTTTATCTCGTTGCTGCCAATAGCGTTGCGAATGGCGCGTTCGGCTGGCGTCTCTTTGTATTCGGCGCGGAGCTTGTCTGTAAAATCCGTTGTAAGTGATTGTGCGCTTGCGGCTGCTGTGCCAATAATCAGCATTGCTGCTAAAGCGCTGTGTTTGAGTTTGTTCATGCGAATGTCAATTTTTGAATAAGTATGAATTATTGTTGTTCAAAGGGTTTCAGTAAATATTCCAAACCATTGAGTTTTATCTCGTAGAGCGTTGCAAGCAGCACACCCAAACGCCCAGCAGGAAAGCCTTTTTGCTTGAACCACAGCACGTACGTCTCGGGTAATTTGTAGAGCACAACGCCTTTGTAACGTCCGAACGGCATTTTCATGTTGGCAAGCTCGTAGAGAATTTTTTCGTCCATATTAATGCTGATTTTTATGCTCTTCCCAGCGGTTGAAAAGTCCTGCTAAGATAGTGCCCGAAATGGAATGCCAAGCACACGAGATAGCGCACGGCACAATGGAAAGCGGATTAGTAGCCATAAAAAACGTAGCTGCCAGCGACGTTGCCAAACCTGCGTTCTGCATACCTATCTCTATAGACAACGTGCGACTTTTGGCTTTATTGAACTTAGCCACATGCGCCACCACGTAGCCAAGCGCATAACCAATAGTATTGTGGCAAAATACTACGGCGAACGTAAGTATAAATAGTGCTAATCCATTCTCAATCAGTGAACTATGTACGCTCGAAATTACGCCGCCAACTATACATGCCAAACCAATCACCGAGAAGCCCGGCATGATGCTGCGAACTTGCTGAAACTGAGCTGTTTTACCAAACTTCATGTTTAGCGCAAAACCTATCAATACTGGTATTATGGTGACTATAAGTATGTTGATGAACATGCCCACAGCGTCGACGTCGACACTTTTGTCGGCAAGCATAAGTACGAGTAGCGGCGTTACGAAAGGCGCGAAGAGCGTCGAGACGGTTGTCATGCCTACCGAGAAGGCCACATCGCCTTTACAGAGAAAACTCATGATGTTCGACGACACGCCGCCCGGACAGCAACCGACCAATATTATACCTATGGATAGCGATGCGTCGAGGTTGAAGATGCGCGTCAGCGTGTAGGCAACGAGCGGCATGATGGTGAATTGCGAAAGCGTGCCAAGCAAAATGTCGAATGGGCGCGAAACCAATATTTTCAGGTCGTCGGCGGTGAGCGTGAGTCCCATTGTGAGCATTATGAAGCCTAAAATGCTGACTTGTGTGTAGCCCCTCACCCACGCGAAAATTTCGGGCACAAGGAGTGTAAGTATGGCTATAAGTATTATAAATAGTGACGTATAGCGACTTAGCCACGCCGAAATTTGTTGCAAACGTTTCATCTCTCTTTCCAAAACGAAGGCGTAAGTACTATTAGGAACGTGTAGAGTTCCAAACGACCCATAATCATTAGCGCTGTCATTATCAGTTTCACGGTGTCGGGTAGTGAAGCGAGCGATGCCAATGGACCGAAGTGCCCGATAGCTATACCTACGTTGCCTAAACTGCTGGCTGCCAATCCGTAAGAGTCTTCAAGCGTGAATCCAAAGAGCGATATGGCCACCATTCCGGCTGTGAATACTGTTATGTATAGCGTGACGAACGACAGTACACTCGAAACGTCGGTGCTTGAGATGCTGTGCCCGTTGTATTTTACTGGTACAATGGCTGTTGGGTGAATGGCGCGGCGGAACTCATTTAGCACGTTGCGCATAACTATGGTTAGTCGCATAAACTTCAAACCACCACTCGTTGAACCTGTACATGTGCCGAGAAGCATAAGTATTGCCAAAATAGTTATGGTGGACGAAGGCCAAAGTGTGTAGTCGGCCGTGGTGAAACCAGAACTTGTCGTTACGGCTATTACGTGGAAAAAGGCTTTGCGAAGCGAATTTTCTATTGTGTCGTAAGTTCCTGTCAGATAAAGTGATAGCGCTATTACGAGCGAAGCGCAAACAACGGTCATTGTGTAGTATTTTAGCTCGTCGTCGGCAGCTATGCGCGAGAATTTGCCAATAAGCATCACATAATAAAGCGTGAAGTTTATGCCGCCTAAGTACATAAATACTATTGTAACGTACTCAAAATAAGTGCTTTCGAATGCACCCATACTTAGGCTACGCGTAGAGAAACCGCCTGTGGATAGTGTAGAAAGCGCGTGGCAGATGGAGTCGAACGCAGACATGCCACCCAAGGCGAGTAGAACGGCATTGAGCGCAGTAAGTACAATGTAGAAACACCAAGTGTAGCGCGCCATCTCGGTGATTTTGGCTTTCATCTTGTCGGCGCGGGTGAGCGTTGCTTCGGCGGAGAAGAGGTTCATGCCGCCAAGTTCGAGTGTCGGCAGAAGCACCATTGATAGTGTGATGATACCCATACCGCCAATCCACTGCGATAGACTACGCCACAGCAGCACGCCGTGCGACGAACTCTCGATGTCGGCTATGAGTGTCGCGCCCGTGGTGGTGAAGCCCGAAACGGTCTCAAAAAAGGCGTCAATTGTCGAAGGCATGAAACCGCTGAATAGGTATGGCAACATGCCAAAAATGGAGAACACAATCCACGTGAAAGCCACTATTATGTAGCTCTCTTTCTTGGTCATGTGGAAACGATTTTTGCGCGTCAGTAATGCTCCTACGCCTCCCAGTACGCTGCAAATCAGTGCGCTCAAGAGAAAACTTGTTGCGTCGCCATCTCCGTAAATGGCTGAGACTAAGGCTGGAAGCAGCATAAATGCGCCTTCGCCAAGTAGCAACAAACTCAATACGTATATTACCATCTTTTCAGAAATGAGCGGCAAATATAGCGCAAGTTTTGTAAGTATAGATTGTGTTATTCGCTACAACTAAACTTTTACTAATTGATTGTGACTTCGTTTTATTTTCGTTCAATTTGGTGATTTTTGCATCAGAATTTATACGTATGACAAACCGAATATTCGTCTACAATCCTACGTGCGAGATGGCTGTTGCTAATGGCTTAGCTGGCTATTGCCCGCCCAAGCGCTTGCAAGTTTTCGAGTCGGAGCTTGCGTCGCTACTTATGTTTGCCGCCGAACAAGGTGACGCTGTTGTCGCTGAACCACTTGACGATGAACTTGTTAGTGTACTTACGACACTCAGCGCACCGATGCCGCAATTTATGTCGCAAGAGCAGGCGCGGCAGATGCTTCGCAGCGGCAATTACACGTTGCAGCCGTGGGGAAGTAGCAAGAGTGTTTTTCATACGTATGGTGTCGATAATGATTTTGGTGATGCGCAGCGTATGCTCCATTCGCGCCTTTCGTCGGTTGAGATTGAGCGTCACTGCATATCAGACGACGCTTTTTTTGTAAATGCTAATCCGCAGATAATTAGAAGTATGGGCGACTTCGCGAGAGCACAAGAAATGTTTTCTGGGCAATTTGTGGTCAAGAGTCTGTGGAGTTCGTCGGGTAGGGGAGTTGTGAAGACCGACTCTTTCCCTGAGCACGAATATTATGAACGTTGGGCGGCTGCTCGCCTCCGTGCAGATGGAGCTTTCGTAGTAGAGCCATTGCTTAGCAAAGTAAGCGACGTGGCATTTCTATATTATATCGATGATGATGCAACTGTTTCATTCTTAGGCTATAACGTCTTCGCCTCCGACTCGGCTGGCCGCTTTGGTCGCGAACTAATTCATCAATATGACAAATCGCTTTCCGAATGGCTTTCGAACTACATTCAACAAATAGTCGACGTACATGCTAATGCGCTAATAAACAGCGGTATAAATAAAAAATATCGTGGCTATTTAGGCTTCGATAGTATGCTCTTCCGCGACGAAACTGGCGCGCTGAAATTCCGCCCGTGCGTAGAGTGCAACCTACGTATGACGATGGGCAATGTAAATATTGGCGTTAGTAAATTCTTTGCGCCTAATACGTGTGCTTGGTGGCAGATCGGTAGTTATTGTGCTGAAAATGAGTGGAATAACTTTGCCTGTGCAGAGAGCGCAAAGCATCCGCTTGTGATAGAGAATGGTAAGATAGTTAGCGGCTTTTTCCGCCTTTCTGCGTTGGGTGTGAATAGAAGTTTCGGAGCTTTCGGGTATGCAGAGATGTAGTTTCTACGTAGCTACACACTGCATTTCCCCATCAACTCTCTATTTGCTAAACCTTGTATTTACCCGTCTTCACGGCATAAACTACAAGCGAAGCTGTGTTCGAGCAGCCCGTCTTCACCATCAGGTTGGCGCGGTGCTTCTCTACGGTGCGTTTGCTTATAAATAGCTCATCACCAATCTCTTGGTTCGATTTACCCTCGCAAATCTTGGTCAAAATCTCTTTCTCGCGATCGGAGAATATGTTGTTTTCTTTGCTATTGGCTTTGCTCAGTTGGTCCAAAAGCTCCTTCGAGAAGTAGAAATCGCCAGTAGAAACGGCTTCGATGGCGCGCACAACTTCCTGAAAATCACAACTCTTTAGCAAGAAACCCTTTATGCCCAAATCTACAAGTTGATCGTAGTATTCCTTGTCGCCGAACATCGATAGAATAATGATGTTGATCTTCGGGAATATGCGCATTGCTTGCTGAGTGGCGGTTATGCCATTTAGTTCGGGCATAGCTATATCGAGAAATACGATGTTAGGATGCTCGTTTTTCAGTTGATCGATAAATGCTTGGCCATTGTCGGCTTCGAAGGTTACCTTCACGCCTTTGATGCGGTTGAGCAGCGTGCGGAAACCAACGCGGAAAAGTTGGTGGTCGTCAACAATCCATACTGATAAATTCTTGTCAGAAGTCATAGGTAGGTATTTTTATAAATGCTTTCATTCCATGCCCGTTTTCATTGCTAAATTCTATGGTTCCTTTTAGCGATGTAACGCGCGATTTCATATTATAGTAACCCATTCCGTGCTTAGAATACTTCAAGGCTTTGTTGAAGTCGAAGCCAATTCCATCGTCGGAATAGTTTATTAGCAAAGTGTTGTTTTCGTCCTTTATCTCCAGTTGCACGTTGTGTGCATGAGCGTGGCGTATGGTGTTGTTTATCAATTCGCAAATCACTCTATATGCCACTATCTCAATGGTTTCTGGATAGCGTTTGTTTTTTATAGATATGTCGAGGTCGAATTTTGGCTCTAAGTTATTGAGTGTGAGGCTCGACACGAATCTCTTCACCGCACTCTCGAGGCCGAAGCTCGACAATATATGTGGCGATATGTTGTTGGAAATTTCGCGCGTTGTAGTAATGGCTTCATTTACAGCGTCTTCGAGGTTCTTTCTTATTTCTGTGTCTTGAATGTCGTCACTAATTGCCGAAACGCCCATCTTCACCGACGACAGCAGCGGACCGAGACCGTCGTGAAGTTCCGAAGCAAAGCGGCGGCGTTCGTTCTCTTCTGCGTGTATGACCGACTGAAGAAGTCTCTTTTCGTATTCGCGCAACTTGATTTCGGCGGCGCGTTGTAGCCTAAATATGCGTCGGAGCATAAATATACCTATGGCGAAGCAGAACGATACGAAGATGCCGCCCCACGAGTAGAATTCCGGCGAATCGAAACCAAAATCGGGATAAAAGAGACCTACGAAATCTATTACTCTGCGTATAGATATGAATACCAAACCCACGCTGAATAGCACCCACGAGATGTTGAATTTCGTGTACTTCATCAGCATTATGGCCACAACGGCGGCTGTGATTTGCAGAATTGCCGTTATAATTACGAAGACGTCATATACTATCATAGCAATGACAAATTTATACGTAACTCTAAATCATGAAAGCACAGATAATACAGATTTTTATTTTTTTCAATCCGTATTATCTGTGAGCAACCTTTTTTCGTGCGTTATTTTTTCTCGGTTTCGCTCTCGTTCTTCTTCACCTCTTTGGCGGTGTAGCCAAATTTTGCAAAGCCTTCGATGAGTTTTTGCACCGTGGTTTTGTCGGCATCGTAAGTGATGGTTACGGTTTGGTTGTCGATGTTTGTCTCTATCTTTTTCACACCGCGTTCGAAGCGGAGGTTGCCTTTTATCTTGTTTTCGCAACTCTCGCAGTGCATCTGCGGTGTGGTGGTTACAACTACCGTTTTTATGTCTTTGGCATAACTTACTGCGGCAACCAACACGGTCAGCAGTGTTGTAAATATTCTCTTTTTCATCGTGATAAATATTTATTACAAAATTACAATCTTCCAATATTCACTCTCACACCGGCGTAGAACGTAGCGCCGTGCACTGGTCCCCAAACCATAGTAGGCTCAAAAGTTGAACTCCACGGATTTTCGGCGTCGATGATGGTCTGCTTTTGGCGGAAATTGGTCAGGTTTTCGCCACCTATGTAGATAGAAAAATGGCGGAACCAACGCGTCACTTGAGCAGATAGTTGCTCATAACTACCGAAATTGCTCTCCCACGCTTCGCTGCCGTCGGGGCGTGTGTACGAACGTGGCAATCGTCCGCCTCCGTTGAGCTGAAGTGTAGCATCGGCTTGCCACAATCCGAGCGGCGTCTTGTAGCTAAGCGTGGCTAAGGCTTTGTAGAGACTTGTAAGTGGTTTCTGACGAAGACTTCCGGCATACGTACACTTCACGTCGTTGATGCGATAGGCTGCCGTAAGTTCCAATCCGCCAACCACGTTATACGAAGCGTCGACTTGAAACGTGTTGGAATACGAACGTCCATCGAGGTTGGCTATATGTAGCTGCGTGGGGTCGGTGTCGTAGTCGATGACGGTTTGCGATTTGAACTGCGTGCGATAATATTCGGTGTTGAGTTTCAGCGTCTTATTGAATATAGGTATGTAGAACGAACTACTAATGCCGTAGTTCCACGCCTGTTCTTGCTCCAAATCGTCGATAATCAGCTGACGACCACTTGCAAGCAGATTGTTATTCTCTGCCAACGCGTGCGCCGTGCGATAGCCTTTGCCTGCCGAAATGCGCACTGTAGCTATTTGTCCAGGCACAAATTTGACGTGAAAACGCGGTGTTACGAAAGTGCCATACTGCGAACTATGGTCGACACGCACGCCTGCCATAAGAGTCAGTTTGCCGTGGTAATTGTAGGTATATTGTGCGTATGCTCCACTCGTAGTTTCGCGTTCATCATTAGCTATGAGGTTGGCATTTTGTAAGTTTTGAGCTATGTCGTCGTAGTTGAGCGACAGACCCGTGGCTATCTTGTGTTCGGCATCGTTGGGCGAATCGAAATCAGTTTCAAAAAGCAGTTGTGCATATATATTGCGCTCATCGGCATTGTAGAGTTTTTTGCCCAATGTAGCATCGAGTTTGTGCAGCGATGCGTTGCCGAGCAAAGCGATGTTTGTGCCATGTTCGCGGTCGATAATGAAAGCGTGTTTCATATAACCCTCGATGCGGTCGGTAGCAAGCGCAATAGTGAACGGATTCGTCACATGGTGCGCAGTGTGGGAGTTTTGTCCGCCATCGCGATTCTCTTTCACATAGCCAACACCTGCATGCATGATGTAGTTGCCAACGCTGCCGTGCCATCGGTTTTGCACGTTGTATTGGCGCACATTGGGTTGGTCGAGAAAACCATCGTTATTTTCATCATGGTTACCCAAATCATTCTGATAATGAGCGAGAATCTCCGTGCCAATTTTACCTATATGTATGTTGCCATCGGCATTAGCTTCTATGCGGCTTTTGCTATTGCCATAAACGTTTATTGTCAGGCCTTCTTCGTCGTCGGGCTTCAAGTATTCAACGTCAATCTGTCCCGTAATGCTCTCATAGCCATTGCGCACCGACTAGCTACCCTTCGACACCTGAATGCCGCTAAGCCACGGACCTGGTACATAGTCGAGTGCATACGGAGCAGCCACGCCGCGAAAGTTGGGCATGTTTTCTGTGAGCATCTGCACGTAAGTTCCACTCAACCCCAATAGTTTTATCTGCTTAGCGCCTGTGGCTGCATCGCTATAACTAACGTCGACCGATGGGTTTGTGGTGAAACTCTCGCCCAAATTGCAGCACGCTGCTTTGAAGAGTTCTTCTCTATTTATCTGAATGCCATTTTCGGCACCAATAAGGCGTTTTGTTCCAGCCTTGCGAGCCGTAACTTGCATCTCGTCAAGCTCTTGCTCGATGATGGTGTCGGCTTTGAATATGTGAGGCTGCTGCACTTGCGCCAATAATTCAACCGACGCAACTGAGCATAATAATATTATTATGTATTTCATTGATTTACTGATTATTGAAATTTATTTCTTGCTTATGGGAATGACGAAGCAAGCTGCCATCGTCGGAGGCAGAAAGGTTCAAATAATCAGTATGCGTATGAATGAGAGATAACTGCGTGGCGGACTGCATATTACAACATCGTGATAATCCGCATTTTTATTACTTATGAGCGAAACACTCTTGGATAGAATTTGCGGCAATGCCAACATACACGGCATAGCTACAAATGAGTAAGTGCAGACAATATCAGACGGCGAGAGGTCGAAATGCATCAACGTGTGGCAATCGTCATCAGGCGGACAAGCCTCATCGTCGACAGCAACGCCGCACGGCACAACATTCACAGCTCCCGTGCAACTGCATCTAACCATATCCACGCCGTGGCTCGTGACCATAAAAGCCATTAGCATCAACACGGATAATAATATGCGCCTCACTTGTCTCATATCGACAGCAAAAATACGAAAGAAGATTTGCAATTAAGTTGCAAATCTTCCTCGTGAATCTTATTCTACTCTAAAAACCACGCAAGTAGCAAAAGGTATCATCGTTGGTGCGGTAATTTCAAGAGCATCAGCCGTTTGTCGCCATTTTAGTTTGCCGTTGTAGCCGAGCAGCGACACTTTTTTGATTTTAGCAATATTGCCGGCGCTCTTGCCCATCGTCTTTATGGTGATGGTTTGGTTGGCTTCGGGCGACTTCATGCAGAAGGCGTAGAGGTTGCCGTTTTTGCCCACGGTGAAACGAATGTCTTGCGCTGTGAATGGAAATTCGGCGTGGTGTTTGCCTAATGCGTGGCCTGGCAATTTGCGCAGATGTCCATCTTTGTCGAGCTGACCTTCGCCATAAGTAGTCCAAGCTTTGCTGCCGTATACTGCCTCACCATTGACTTCCATCCAACTTCCGACCTCTTCGAGCATACGCTCGCAAGCCGCATCAATACTGCCATCTGGAAGCATAGGTATGTTCAGAGCTGCGCAACCGTCGCGACAGATGCTCTCTATAATATAGCGAATCACGCTGCCCGAATCGTAGACGAACCCCGGCGCGTAGAACCAGTCGCCAACAGGGCCTTCGCGCATCCACGGTTGAGCTGTGTTGATGCTGTCGGGCCAACCAAATTCTTCGGTATTTACGGTGCCATTGGTCGGGTGGCGGAACTTAACTATGCTGAATGTGTTCACCTCGCCGCGCTGCTTCAATGTGCGGTTGTAGAAGTCGGCCATCACCAAAGGCATTGCGTTGCATTTGTAGAATGTGCCTGTGCCATTGCCGCAGAACGGACCTTCCATTGTGCCATCAGTATAAATAAAATCGGGCTCATAGTTTGCCGTGACGTCCATCATGCGTAGCGTCCATTGCGTTGCATACCATTTGGCATAGTCGAGGTGCTGCCAGATAATTCCGTCTTTTGGTGGCGACCATGGCGTATGTGCCTTTTCATCAACGTCTTCATATTCACGCAAATCTATGCCGTAGAGCAAGCGTGGGTCGTAACCTTCCCACCATTTGTCTTTGCCATCGGCCAATGTTAAATGACCATCGTAGGGAATGCCAGCCTTGTCGCCACTCTTGTCGGCGCCAAAAGCTGTTTGCCACCACCACCATGTGTATTCGTGATGGAATGTTACGCCATAGCGCATCCCATATTTATGGCAAGCGTCGGCCCATTCGCGCAAGAAGTCGCGCTTCGGACCAATGTTCACCGAGTTCCAAGGCTGATATTGTGAATTCCATAAGTCGTAGTTATCGTGATGAACACCTTGAATGAGTAAGAAACGCGCACCAGCCTTCAAATAGAGTTTCGTCAGGTATTCTGGGTCGAGTTTGTCGGGTTTCCAGTCGCGCAAAACCTCTTTGTAGCCCACTTCTGATGGGTGTCCGTAGCGATTCACGTGGTTTTTATATGCATGATGATCCTCTTTATAGAGATTACGCGCATACCAGTCGCCACTTTCGCCTGCCGACTGAGGTCCGAAGTGTACCCAAATGCCAAATTTTGCTTCGCGCAGCCATTCAGGCGTGCCGGGGTAGTTTTGCTCGATGCTCTCCCACGACGGTCGGAAAGGTCCGTCGCATATAGGTATGTCGAGCTGAATGTCTTTGAATGTATTCACGTCGGCCAACGGAACACTGGCTATAGGTTTTGGGCTATCTACTTCGGGAATAGTAGGAACGGCTGGTAGCTCTTTGCCCGCCTTCAGCTGTGCGTTGGCAGTCGCCGTTATGGTTAGAATGGCAATGGTTGTTAGTAGTCTATTCATATATGTCATACTTATTTATGAGACGCAAATTAGACTAAAATGGACTTCCGATGCAACTTTTTTTCTGCCGCTCGCCACCCTTCGCGTAAGATGAGGTTCAATACTTTATCTACAATGGCTGGCCGAAATCATTCAAAGTCTCTTCCTCTTTTTCGCGGACATACCAACCTATTTGTGGCGTAAAGGTTCCTGTTGCGACATCGGCATCTACATCGATTATGCCTGCAATGAGCTCATAATCATACTCATTCACTACGCCGTTTAGCAAAATTTCTACGTATTTTATAGGTACGCAAACTTGGCTTGGTGATACTGACAAAGTCCAAGCTTGATGTTTGATGGTTTTCCCATTCTTATCTGGAAAGAATTTCAATATCCAGCCATTAACCTCTGTTGGTCTCGAACCAAATCGAGCGCAACTTGGACCGCGCCATTCGTCAGTTTCCCATTTTCTAACTATGCTCTTCCAGAAACGTTGCTTGGGTTTGCCTTCTGCTGCCTTGATAAATTGCGTAAGTATGGGTTCTAACTCGTCTATCCAATCTTCCATTCCGAATTTTGCCAATTGCTTTGCCTTCTCAAGTAGATGTCTCCAATCGTCAGCTGTGCCTTGTAGTGTTATGCTTGGAATTCCACAGGCCGCATAGAATAGTTCATAATCGAAATACGCTTTCACGCAATCCATCAACGTGGCTTCTGATGCTATTCGCGCGTTTTTTGTGGTGGTTGAGAAATCGGCAGTTATAATATCGGCAATGCCGTTTTTTGTGTTGCGCTTAATCATTGTAGAAAAAGTGTCGACCATTGCCGCCCAATTATATTGTTTGGGATTCAATTGCTCTTTCAATTCTATTTTCAACGTCGCTTTCCCTTCATGTTCGACGAAACGGCTGCGCAACTCCTCAGCATGTGCATTTACATACTTAGAAAAACCTTGACAAATGGTAATCCATATCATGTCGGGCGACAACACGAGTGGATGATGGTCGGCATAAGCACTAACGCAGCAATAGTACAAGACATCTTGTCTGCTTGAGTCGTAATATTTTTCCTGTGGTGCAGGCAAATCCTCGTCCACAACGAATGTTATGCTTGTGTCGGTTTTAGCGACTACTACAGATGCTTGCGCTTGCAAAACTGTTGCACAAAGAATGATAGCAAGAGTGGAAAGACGTTTCATTGTAAATATTTTTTGCATGCAAGATAAATATTTATTCTCTATCAATGTGGCGCTTTCCTATCATACATACTCTAATCCATCACCAAAAGGTCGTAGCGGATTTTGTCGCTCACCATGGGCTGTGCTGTGTGATGGTCAGAACGGCAACGGTTGTTAGGAGTCTATTATATATATTATGCTTATTTACGAGGCGCAAATTAGACTAAAATGGGGGTTCGATGCAACTTTTTATTTTCACATTGCTTTCGATGCAGTTTTGCCAATATGAAGCACGTACCTATATGGCGTAATAAAAAAACGACAGCCCCAACATTTCGCTGAGGCTGTCGCTTGGGTTTTATGCTTTAGTAGAGCGTGTTAGCTCTTATGCTCTTTGTTGTACTTCTTTACGAATTGATCTATTGCCATTGGCATCGAAGGTGCAGTAGGCGATGGAGCTTCAATATCGAGACGAAGACCAGCATCGTGAACGGCTTGTGCGGTGGTGGCACCGAAGCAACCGATAATCTTCTCGCCTTGAACGAAGTTCGGGAAATTCTCGCCAAGCGATGCAATTCCTTGCGGGCTGAAGAAGATGAACGCATCAAAATCGTCGGTGTTGATGTCCGAAAGATCGCTACTTACGGTGTTGTAGAAGAATGCTTTCGTGTAGGTCAAGCCATTAGCGTCGAGCGCGTCGAGGTTTTCTTGCTTATGGATATTGCTGAGCGGAAGGAGGAATTTCTCCTCTTTGTGCTTCTTGAGCAACTCGAGCAATTCTGGAAATTTACCCGTACCATGGAAAATCTTGCGCTTGCGGTATACTATAAACTTCTGCAAGTAAAGTGCAACCTGTTCCGAAATGCAGAAATAGTGCATAGTATCGGGCACTGAGACGCGAAGTTCCTCACAAAGACGGAAATAATGATCGATAGCTACTTTGCTTGTAAAGACAACTCCTGTGTGCGCCAATATATCTACGCGTTGTTTGCGGAAATCTTTTGCTGTAACGCCCTCAACATGAATGAATGGGCGGAATTCCAACTTGACATTGTTTGCTTCGGCCATCTCGTAGTATGGCGACTTGCTGTCAACTGGTTTTGGTTGCGAAACCAATATCCTCTTGATCTTCAATGTTACTATTGTTATGTGTAAGAATCTATACTACTGTTGCTGCGATACCACCAAAACGGCCACTTTGAATAGACATATCAGCGGCATCAATTCAACGGCGCAAAGGTACAAAACAACGTAGAAAAGTGAAAAGATGTTGTCTAAATTTATTCTTATAGAGCGCAGCACTCGCCATAAGTACATCATTATCACAATGATTACGGCCACTTTGCTTAGTATCGGATAGGTGGCTGAGGGTACAAATGGAAACAATATAACCACTGGCAGTATAAGTATTCCACGTATGCTGTGCTCCAAAAATCTGCGACTGATGACGTAGCTCGTGCGCTCTTTTATGTCGAATGTGTAGCCAATAAGTTTGTGCATCGATATTTTGAATATGTGGTAGGCAAGTACGCCAGCCCATATCAGTAGCAATAGCATAGGTCCGTGCAATGGTATGTAAGTGATTGATCCACTGCCTATTGCTATTTCGTAGAGTAATATCGAAAATGTCACTTGCGATGCCAATAGCAGCAGGCGGCTCGACCAGAAGTTGCGCACTTCGATGGATTCTATTATGCTATTCCAGTTGAAGTCGCTGTAAGTGAGCGTCATTACGCGCGATATGTAGTCGTTGGAGATAGCTTTTACCACGCCAAGCATAATAGTTACGCCCACTAAAAGTATCGTAATCCACTGAACGTCAGCAGCCAATGGCGCTATTGCTCGCGGATGATATTGCAACTCAACAGGCGATTGCGTGGTGTGCGCTGCTGCGTTACTATATAAGTATGTACTATCGATGGCGGCGGGCTCAATGCCTTGAAGATTACGCATTTGCACGTCACGCACGAAATGATTGGTGTCGAAATATGTATTGCCATCGGCCGTAAGACCGAAGAAAACCGAGTCGGAGGCTGAGAGGTGCTTAGCAGGTGCAACTACTACCGAGCGTCGTGGTGCAACCGGCTTTGCTGTGGTGTCGGTTGGTGTTGTGGTTTGCGCAACGGGTGCGGTTGTTTGTTCTGCTATTTGCAACATATTCAGCGTGTTATAGTTGTGCGTCGCTTAGCGAAGTAGGTTCTTCGGTTTTGCAACACAAGTTTATAGCTTCTTCGGGTGTATTGGCAACGGAAATTTTACGTAAATGCACATCTGCCATAAAATTTTCATCCACCATACGTTGCAGTTGCTTTATTTGGTTGTCGTAGAAGCCGTTAGTGTTAAGTATTACGAGCGGTTTGTTTATCAGTCCGAGTTTTTTGTCGCTCGCAGCTTCGAAAAGTTCGTCGAGTGTGCCGGTGCTACCTGGTAGCGTAATTATGGCGTCGGACATCTTTATCATCATCTGCTTGCGCTCCGACATTGTTTCGGTCAAGTGCATCTCTTTCACGCCTTTGTGTTGCCACTCCACTTCGACCATAAATTTTGGTATCACACCAATCACGCCTGCGCCGCGTTCGAGCATCACGTCGGCCATAGTGCCCATCAAGCCTACGCCGCCACCGCCGTATACCATTTCAAAGTTGCGCTCTGCCATAAGCTCTGCCAAGCGGCGTGCGTCGTCGAAATATATTTGTGGTATGCGCGGACTCGATGCGCAGAATATGCATATTCGTTTCATTTCAAAGCTTGTTTTTTCTTCCTATTGAAAGGAAGCTGATATTCAACAGTATACGTAAAGCCGAGCGTCACTTTGTTGGCATACTTACCATAACCAGCAACGGCGTATGGAGCAAGCACATCGTCGTGAGCCGAATGGAGCATAAAGCGTCCGCGAAACGTCCAACCGAAATAGATGTTGCGAAGCACCTCACAGCGTAAGCCAAACAATATGTCGAGCGAGTGTGAGTTGACCGACGAATTGCCTATGCTGCCTTCGTAGTCGCCCCAATAGCTATCTACTATGCGGAAATATTCACTCTCGTGGCTCTGCCAAGCGTAGCAATAGCGCATACCTACGAAGATGTTGTCGTTGGTAGGAAAATCTTCCGATTCAAAGAGGTCGTAGTCCGCACCGATTCGTATGTATGAGCCATTCGACTTGTACGAAAAATCTTTATTGGAGTAGTTGGCGTTCTCGTAGCCAAGTTCAGCGTTGGCATACCAACGATTGGCAAAACCGTAGCGTCCCACGAATCCAATGCCTACGCGGTCGTCGTCGATGATACGCATAATGAGTGGTGCAATGTCGACACCCACAGAGATGCCTTGGTCCTTCACCACAATGATTTTAGGTTTTTGTGGCGTATCGTCATCTTCTTCCTGCTGACCGTTGGCGTTGTTGGAGTTTGACGACACAGCCGACGTCATCGACGATATTCGCGAGCTCTGTGCTGCCGCCGCGATGCTTATAAGTATAGCTATGCTAATAGATAAAAATCTGGACATTTTCAGAGCTTTCGTTGTAGCGGATATATTTATTTACAATCGAAACGGAGTCGATGAACGTGTTGGTGTTGCCAATGCTATCTATGCGCAACTCCATAGCTATGCCCGAGCCGCCCACCGATTCGAGCGACTTGGTGTATCGGATAGTCATCTCATCTTGAAGCGTTTGCGTGCGTAGTATGAACTGCGTCTCGTCGGCGTTCATATTTATATTTAGAAAAAACTCGCCGAGTTCCTCTTCGTCGTATAGCAGCGAATCGACACCCACGCCGCGCACTTGCACGTTGGTGAGAGTCGTGTCGTTCTGCGTATGACACGAGTAGAGCCCCACCTGCACGGTATGCTGGTAGGACAAGAGGGCAGAATCGGCACTATTACAAGCCGACATGATAATTATGAACAATAAAGTGCCTATGAATGAGGCCGTTATTATTGCTTTTCTTTTGCGCATATTTAGCTAATCTCCGCTTACGAGCCGCGAAGTTACAACATCACCGAATGAAACGAAAAAATCGACCGAGTTTCTTCGCTTGTAGGTATATCTTAGCCATTGCTCAGAATTCCAAGCACGATACTTGCGAAATATAAAAAATGCAGAATTGTGTATGTCTATTGACCAATCCGGCAACCTTCGATACATATGTAACATCATATATTTGCACGTTATAAAAACGTTATTTATAGATAATTATGAAGAAACTATTGTTGTTATTGGCTGCCATGCCAATGCTCCTCGCTTCGTGCAATACGCAGCACCAGCTCACCGAGGAGGACATGGGCGCTTACCTGTTCACCTACTTCAGCGACCCTACGCACTCGCTCTTTATGGCCATCAGCTACGATGGCTATACATTCACGCCCTTGAACGGCGGCGAACCTATTATCGGCGGCGATTCCATTGCCGACCAACGAGGCATCCGCGATCCGCATATCTACCGCTCGCCAAACGGCAAGTTCTACATAGCTATGACCGATCTCCACGTCTTTGGTAAGGAAAAAGGTTTGCGCGACACTCAATGGGAACGTCCCGATAAATATGGTTGGGGCAACAATCGTGGTCTTGTACTTATGGCAAGCGACGACCTCATACATTGGACTCACAACGAGGCTCGCATTGACCAACTATTCCCCGAAAAATTCGGCGAACTCGGTTGCGCGTGGGCTCCACAGACCATCTGGGATCCGAAGGCAGGCAAGCCGATGGTCTATTTCACCATTCGTCAGAACCCTGGCGGACGTACAAAGCTATATTATAGTTATGCAGATGAGGCGTTCACCACACTCGAGACCGAACCTCAGCTCCTTTTTGAATATCCCGACACCACCATTCAGGTGCTCGATGCCGATATTTGCCCGATGCCCGACGGCCGTTACTTCATGTCGTATGTGGCTCAGGAAAATCCTGGTGGCATAAAATATATGATTTCCGACCAGATTAACCACTATGACGCCTATGTCGATGAGCAGATCGATGGCGAAAACCGCGGCTGCGAGGCGCCTAACGTTTGGAAGCGCATTGGCGAAAATAAGTGGGTGATTATGTACGATATTTATAGTGTAAATCCGCACAACTTCGGCTTTGTGGAAACCTGCGATTTCAAGACGTTCACCCCTCTTGGCCGTTTCAACGAAGGTGTGATGAAGATGAAAAATTTCACCTCGCCTAAGCATGGCAGCGTCATACATATCACACTCGATGAGGCTAAACGTATGGAGAATTATTGGAACGAAAAATATTGCAGCCGATTTGCCCGCTACAACGTTCCTACCGATTCCATCCGCCTAAGCGACCCAGCTATCTTGGCCGATTCGGCTTCGCATACATATTATATGACCGGCACAAGCGGCTTGATGTGGCGCAGCTCCGACTTGAAACTATGGGATGGACCTTTCCGCGTCACCGAGTTCGACTCCGACTCGTGGATGGGCGCGCATCCGATGATTTGGGCTGCCGAGCTTCATCGCAATCCGGGCGATAATTATTATTACTATTTCGCCACCTTCACCAATAGCGCTGTGAAAATCGACACTGTGCGCGGCAACGTAATCGAACGCCGTGCAAGTCAGGTGCTCCGTGCCGACAATCCTATGGGACCCTATCGCGCTTTCGGCGATTCAACTTACCTTCCAGCCGACCGTCCGACGCTCGACGGCACTTTCTGGCGCGACACCGACGGCAAGCCCTATATGGTCTTCTGCGGCGAATGGCTTCAGAACTGGAACGGCACAATGGAAAAAATCGAACTCAAGCCCGCCCTCAGCGGCACCGTTGGCGAACCACAAGTCCTCTTCCGCGCCAGTGATTCACCTTGGAGTCGCGAGAAGGACGACAAGGGCAATGTCACTTGGAACAAAGTCACCGATGGACCTTGGCTTTTCCATACAGGCACTGGCCGACTTGGAATGCTCTGGACTTCGTGGGTGTTTGGCGACTATACACAGGGCGTTGCCTACAGCGAGAGCGGTACGCTCGATGGCCCATGGATTCAAGAGCCTGAACCTATCACACCGCCCAACTTCGGCCACTCGATGCTCTTCCAGCGTTTCGACGGTCAATGGATGATGTCGGTTCATAGTCATGCCCACGACGCCAACGGCCGCACCGTACGCACGCCTCACTTCTTCGAAGTCGATTTGAGTGGTGACAAGTTGGTTGTGAAAACCGAATAGCCTTATCTACCCAAAGTTAGCATACTACATAATTATAAAATCTAAAGAGCTCCACAGTACAGGGGCTCTTTTGTTGTTTATAACCGCAGCTTTTCTTTATGTATATATAATAATAAACAAAAATTAACTTAATTTTATGCTTGAGGTTTTACCGCCCCATAATTCTATTTATTATAAATATTTATAAAAAAGTAAAGATGGAATTGAAAGTTATTATTGCTGCCGCCCTAATTATGTGTGTGTCGTCGGTAGCTTTTGCGCAGTACGAAGAAAAAATGCAAGAAGAGGGAGTTGTTCGTGGTACAATTACAGTCAATGGTGAGACTATTGAAGGCTATATCAGAAAGATGAGGTCACTTTTGCCGAAAAAACTCATATTGCGTACTACTCGTTACAAAAATCGATAAAATTTATCGACAAGTCTACATTCGAGAATACCGAAAAGATAAAGAGGAAAATGTATACGACCTACACACCTAAGAACTGTCAAGGTTTTACTTATGAAAATGAAACGTTCGACGTCCGCCGATATGCCGATAGTTCTGCTGTTGGCTTCAATATGATTCCTCGAAATATGTTTATGAGACAAATAAAGGTTAATGGGCCTGTAACTTTTTATTTGCATTATAATACACCAAGTATTGTTTATACTGGTGAAGGTGCATACGAAGCAGAAATGACTGAAATATTCAAAAATCCTCACCTCGCATATTATCGTGAGGGAATGGAAAAACCAGAAATGATTGACCATCTCACTAAAAAAGATTTTGCTGATTGCCCACGCATCCAGCAGAAAATGGAGAATAAGGAATATGAAAAAAGCCGTACTAAAGAAGATAATGAAGCTTTGTATGGCATAGCTGAATACCATAATATTAGTTATTTCGATGAGCGTAATCTCAACGTGCTCGAAGACTTTATAAAGAACGGTTGTCAGTAAAAATATCCTTCTGTAATTGTAATAAAGCCCTGAAAGACAATGTGTTTTTTGGGGCTTGATGTTTTTTGTCTGGCTATGAAAATGTTGGCTTATGTAAGCGCCAATCCCCATTATATGAGCCAATAAATATTTACATTTGCTTCTGTATGTATTGTTGTTTTACAACAATGAAACAAATGGATAAAATCCACTATATAATATTTTTCCTATCGAAAAAAATGCCCCATTCGACTTAAATATGAATATGTACAATGGGATTGAATAACAATAAATACAAAAATAAATACCGCATACCATCAACCCGATTGCAGAATTGGGATTATGGGTGGGAGGCCATCTATTTTGTAACCATTTGCACAAAAGACAGAATTCATTATTTCGGCGAAATCGATAATGGCGAAATGAAATTATCGCCAATCGGTGCAATTGCCGACGTTTTGTGGTACGAATTAAGGAACCATTTCGATAATATTGAATTGGATGCGTTTGTGGTTATGCCTAATCATATTCATGGTATTATCGCAATTAATAATGATGGTGGCAACGGGAACAATGGGGAAACAATGCATACCGTAGAGACAACGCATGCGTTGTCTCTACGGTATGCATTGTCTCTACAATTGTCACCACAATCATCATCATCACCATCATCGTCCACAACCATCGGACAAAAACGTTTTCAACACCAGGGTTCTAAAACATTATCCTCCATTGTAGGGGCGTACAAATCGGCGGTTTCAAGGCATGCCCACCGATTGGGATACGATTTTTCATGGCAATCAAGGTTCTATGACAATATTGTTCGCAATAACTATGCGTTGAATAGAATAGAAAAATATATACACAATAATCCTAATAATTGGAAAGAGGATAAATTTTATCAACCGATAACAGAATCGGTAATAACATCCAAGATTTGGAATAAGGACAATTAAAACAAATAAATATTTATGATTTCATTCAATTGTGACTACAACGAAGGCGCGCATCCTGAAATCTTGCGCCGATTGATGCAGACAAACTTAGAACAGGAGCCAGGCTATGGCGACGACAAGTTTACTATATCAGCTAAAGAAAAAATTCGTCAGGCCATTCAGTGTCCCGATGCCGATATTACCTTACTTGTTGGTGGCACGCAGACCAACGCGACGGTTATCGATGCCGTGTTGCCACATTATGGAGCCGTTGTTGCTACTGAAACGGGGCATATAGCTGCTCACGAATCTGGAGCTGTGGAACATGCAGGCCATAAGGTTATTACAATTCCTGCGCACGAAGGTAAGATGCTCGCTGCCGATTTGCGTAAATATCTATCCGACTTCTATGCCGATTCTACTTGGCCTCACATGGCAAATCCTGGCATGGTCTATATTTCGTTTCCTACCGAGTATGGCACTATATATACAGAACAAGAACTTGCTGGTATTCATAGCGTTTGTCAGGAGTATGAGATGCCGCTTTTTGTCGATGGTGCGCGTTTGGGTTACGGCTTAGCAAGTCCAGCTGCTGATATTGATTTGCCTACGTTGGCGCGTTTGTGCGACGTGTTCTACATAGGCGGCACTAAAGTTGGCGCGCTCTGTGGCGAGGCTGTTGTGTTTCCTCGTGGTAATGCACCACGTAACTTCTTTACTATTGTGAAACAGCATGGAGCATTGTTGGCAAAAGGTCGTCTGCTCGGCATTCAGTTCGATACGCTCTTCACCGACAATCTCTATATGCGCATAAGCCATAATGCTATCGATTTGGCTATGAAATTGCAGGCAATATTTAGAGAGAAAGCTATACCATTTTTTATAGAATCGCCTACCAATCAGCAATTTCCGATACTTACTGCTGAGCAGATGAAACGCCTTGAAGGCAAAGTGTCGTTTGAAATATGGCAACGTCTCGACGATGGACGAGCTGTAACTCGATTTGCCACAAGTTGGGCAACAAGCGAAGAGAATATCAAAGCATTGCAGAAATTGCTGTAATACCTACACAGAAGGTCCTTTCTCTTACACCGAAGAGTACACTCGCACTTCAGATGATGTAGCAAAAATCATTGCTGAAATAGAGGCTGCAGAAAAATAATCAATTCATACTTCTCTTAGTATAAACAAGATAATTGCGGCGCAATCTGATATGGTTGTGCCGCTTATTTTTTTTGAATTATTGGTCGATATTTATCTCATTTATACCGAGCAAAAAAGGAGATAAACACGGGCCTTGTGCTTATCTCCTAATAGAATTATTTCCTCTGACCTAATCTACTTCTTGCCAATGACGCACATCGCCATGCCGTTGTCGTTGACGATGACTTCGCGGAAACCGGCGGCTTTCATCATGTCAGCAATTTGCTGTGAGGTATATACATTCATGATGCTGTGGCCGTTGGCCCATTTGCTTGCCATCTGTGTGCTGTCGCCAGCCACCATGAAGCGTCCGTCAGGTTTCACAATGCGGCATACGCCGTTGAAACACTGCTGGATGTCGGGCCAGAAATAGATGGTCTCGAAGGCGGTCACTACGTCGAAACTGTCGGTCTCGAACGGCAAATCGACCACATCGCCCTGACTGACGATGCATCGGCCTGCCTCAACGGCCTTGGCATTCACCTGCTTCGATAGAGCCACGCTCTTCTCCGAATAGTCGAGCCCGTAAACTGTTGCTTGCGGCGACATGGCGAGCATTTGGCCGATGTTGTAGCCACCACCACAACCGATGTCGAGCAACTTCTGTTCGTTGCCCGTGAACGCCAACAAGCCGAACGCATAGCGCGACAATGGTCTGTGGCCGATGTTCATGCCCCACTTGAGCATCAGGGTGCCAAACCAGTTGTTTGCGGGACGGGCACAGGTGTCGAGCATAGTCTGGTAGGCGGATTTCCGATAGCATACCAACGCCATGATTATGGCCAATAGTGCCGATGCAACAATCATTGCGGCCAATAGCCACGGCGAGAGAACTCCGGGCATCTGTGCAGTATATCCGTCGCCCATCTCCTCTATGGTCTGTGCCATCGACTGCTCCGGCCAAACCCACATACGTAAAGTGTTGGCAAATGGCAAGAGTGTAACTATGACATAGCTCAACACCTTGCTTGTCAGTGATTTATATTGGCTGATTAGTCTGACCAACTCCGCCGCAACAGCAATGACGGCTGCAATGCCGAGAAAGAGTCCATCGCCCTCGCCCATAGCCCAATAGAGCAACGTAGTGACGGCGACAACCAGAAATGCCATGCCGAAGCGCGGATGCCTATCGACCAAACGGCAGTATGGCCATGCGCACAACACGGCCGATGTGAGCGACGAATAGACCCACAAGAAGGGGTGGAAAAATCCAAGACAGCAGCATGCGAACGATGCCACGAAAAAGAGCAATACAAGCCCTACGACTGAAAAAAACTGTTTCATAATTATTCTATGAATACTAAAAATTATACTTCAACCTCAGCCACACTTCCGAATTGTCGGCATACATAGCGAACATGCCGCTGTCGGCGCTGAAAAGGTCGTAGCCGACGATGCAATGCAGCTGGTCGGTTACGGAATAGTCGGCCGAAAGGCGGTTGTAGATGCCGCCGCACGTGACGTCGATGTAGGCGAATGTCTGCACGCTGAGTGTGTTGTTGAGCAGCTCTTTGGCTATGCGCACGGTGGCGGTTCCGCTGTTTTTATAAGTACTGATAAGCGCGCTATGGCTTGCAATGCTTTTATGCGCGTACTGAGCCGACAAACTCCAGTCGTTGCCTGCATACCAGTCGATGCCGATGAGGGCGTTCAACGAGTTGGCGCATTGAACGTCGAAGCCAAAAACGGGCGTCTGCGCTTCGCCAATGTATTCTGCCACTTCGGCTCTGACGACAAACTTTCCCACGGGCACCGACATATCGACCCCGAGCATTGTCTGGCGTCTATAATTACCATCGAGCCTAATAGTATCGGACAGAATGCTTGTGGTAAACACAGGCATCTTGTTCCACGTACGTAGTGCCGACAATGAGAAGTCGATGCCACTCAGGAAGAACATGAGCCGCCCGCCGATTTCGCCGTTCACAATCTTTTTCTGCGGTTCGTCGCCCGTGTTGATGATGTAGGGCAAAGTGGCATCGGGCAGGTTTATCGACCACGGATTGTCGGCGTCGGTGGGCAATATGTAGAACGAACTTACGGGCAACGCCACCACTTCGGCACTCCATGCGCTGCGGCTGTAGCGCACTCGCAATCCGCCGACAGGCACACGAATGTCGTCGTAGTCGTCGGCAAGAAATTCGGTGTATTCCATGGGCGAGACGATGTCGGTGAGGCGCAAGGCATCGGCCACACCCCACGTGATGATTTGTCGTCCGGCACGAATATCCCAATTGTCGTCGGCATACGTAACGAAGCACTCGCGCATGTGCAGACCCGATTCTTTGTTCAGCAAGGCATTATAGACGAGGTTGGCCGATGCGAATGCCCCCACGTTCCCGTGCTTCATGGTCAGTTCGCCTCGCACACGACTACGCGACGCCATAAGGTCGTTCGGATTTTCGGTGCGCATGGCGTGATACGTATCCACGAAGCCCTTTACGCCCACGCTCCAATCCGACGTTTGTGCATAAATATCGGTGCATATAAATATGGCTATGGCCAATGATGCGACGAGTTTCATAGACCTTTTTCGAGTTTCGACACGGTGAACATATTCTTGTCCACTCCGCCCACGTTGTATTGCGGATTCTTCATCTCGATGATGGTGCTATGTCCCGTCTGTACGTTCTTCATCTCCATGCGCATAACAGTCCAGAAGCCCTGCACCTGCTTGATGTCGCCGACCGAAAAGACGCGATGCAGCTTGTCGAGTTTGTCGTAATATTCAACGTATATTGTCGTGTGGCAGTCCTGACGAATCCACATCACCTTGCGGCTGTAAATCTCGCGCTTATCGATAGGTCGCGACTCCACGACCCAGCATTTCTGTCCGTCGCGAACCTCCTCGCGTAACAGCGTGTGCGTGTCTTCATCGACGTTGCGGCTGCCCATGTCGTCGTAGGTGAAGTCGGTGCCCATGAAGTAGTCTGTTTTCGACGACGAACCACTTATGCGGCGCGTCTTCTTCATTGCCGGCAGGTAGAGCCATTTGTCATCGTCTTTTTGCGGATTGTCGTAGTCCCATGTGAGGAAGCCCGTACCCTTCACATCGCCTGGATAGGTGAAGAACATGATTTTCTTCGTGTCCTTGCCTTCGTCCATAGCCCACGACGTGAGTTTGCGCTGTCGAGTCGAGCCGTTTTTCTTTACGAGCGTCAGTTCCATGTCGGAGCTGCGTGTGTCGCCATCGGCACGTTCTTTCACCATTTGCACTATTGCTCGGCCGTCAAGCGTTTGTGCCTCAGAGCCGAGGCTGATTGTCATTGCTATTGCTAAAATAATTATCTGTTTCATAGTTATTTACGAGTTACTAATTACGAATTATGAGATCCTTCGCTACGCTCAGGATGACATTCTCAATTGTCAATTCTCAATGAAAAACCTTGAAATACTTCATCAATGCTGGAGTGATGATGAGGTCGGCAGCGAGAGCTGACAGAATACCGATTATGGCCAACAATCCGAAATAGAGAATGTTGAGACATTGGTCGGTGATGAACGTGCCGAACACCGCCGATGTGATGATGCTTGTCGAAACGATGGCCACGCCCACCACGCGGAATGTGCGGCGCGAACTCTCGTCGTAGTCGCCAGTGCGGTCGTATTCGAGTTTCGAGTGGTTGAAGAAGTGAATGGTGTCGTCCACCGCCAAGCCGAGCATCATAGGTATGATGGTAGCCGTCATCATGTCGAGCGGAATGCCTGCCCAACCCATGTAGCCGCCCACAAAAATGGCTGGCATAACATTAGGAATCATGCCCAAAAGTCCGAGACGAATGCTCTGGAAGGCTATCATCATAATTATACCTATGATGAGTATGGAGATGAAAAACGACTGCATCTGTCCGCGCACCAAATACTGCATCATGGTGGTGAATTGAGGCAGATTGCCCACAACGGTCACTTGCGCCGATGGAAACAGCTTGTGCGCCTGGGCCTGTATGTCGGCCATCTCGTACTCCGAATCGGCTGAGTTGTAGTTCGATATTTCAATCATCAGACGCAGGCGGCGATAGTCGTAATCGACCCAATATTCGGCTTCGGAACCGCCAGCATTCTCATAGAGCATAAGCAGTTGCGCAATCTCCTCTTCGGTTTGCGGAATGGCGTAGAATGCAGTGTCGCCCGCGTTGATCGTCTGGTTGAGGTCTTTCAGAATGTCGAGAATCGACGTAGTGCGCTTGGTCTGTTTATATCCGCGAGCCACCCTCTCCATCTCTTCCAATGCCTTGAGGTTTTGCGGCTGCTTGGCCTCGTCGTTGTCGGGAAACTCTATCATGAGGTCGTAGGAGTAGAGCGAGCCGATTTCCGAGCGCCCGACCTGCATCAACTTGCTTACATAATCGACTTCGATGCCCATTGTGCGTTCAACGTCGAATGCTGGCTCAATCTTGAACATACCTATGCACAGCACTACGCAAACGGCTGCGAAACAGCTGCATAGCACACGCGAATGGCGCATGTTGAAATCGCCCAAACCGACCATCAGCCGCGACATCCGGCTCTCGCGTGGAGAATCATCGGCCAACAGCACCTTCTTGTCTTTGCCGAACGAGAGCAAAACGGGCGTAATTGTTATGGTTATGAGCAAGATAAACAGCACGCTCAACGAACACATGATGCCCAGATTCTGCATCGGTTTTATGCTGATGGCGAGGAACGATAGCAGCGACACGATGGTGGTGAGTCCGCAGAAACAGACCGACCAGCCAATCTCGCTCACCGTCTCTACTACAGCCTTCAACCGGCATCCGTGTATGCGCATACGCGAATTGAAGTAGGTGAAGAAGTGGATGTTGTAGGCTATCGCCACGGCAAACGCCAAGATGACGGGCACCATGGTTGTGGTCATATCCACGTAGTCGAAAATCTTGGTCGATAGGCCGAACATCATGAACAGCCCGCCCACAATGGCTATGATAGGAGCCACCACGCCACGTAGCGAACGCGTCATGATGAGCATCACCACGACGCAGATAATCAGTGCCATAATCATCAGTTTGCCCATAGCATGGTTGATGTATTCCACCTTTTGCTGCGAAGTGTAGGGCATGCCCGTGGCCAATGGATGAAGCGAGGCATATTCGGGTTTGGTGATGATGCGGTGCGTTTCGGCGCCAGTAATCATGTCGGGCGCAATGTTGGAGGTCTGTTTCCACACAGAATCTTCGGGAAATGTGCGCAGTTTGACCAATATCCACGACAGTTTGCCATCGGCCGAAACGAGTTTGCGCGCCACGTTGGGTTTGCTGTAGGCCCGCATACGCACCGAGTCGAGCGCCGACTGCGATGTCGGAATCTCGTCGGGCACAATCTGCTCAATCGTCATGCCATCTTCGCTGCCTACCATGAACTCGATGTCGGTGAGCGACGTGATTTTCTCGGCATACGACAAGCTGTCCATCAGCTCGTTGCAGAGCTTGCGCAGCAGTTGCAGATTGTCGTGCGTGAAATGGTTGTCGCACTGCGTAAGCACGCCCACGAAATAGTCGTTGCCGAAATGCGACTTGAACTCGTCGGTCATCTTCAGCACGGGGTCGTCCTCCATAAAATAGTCGTCGAACGAACTCTCCATCACCATACTCTGCATGGCGTGGAACGAGACGACCATAACTACGATAAACGCGGCGATAGCTAACCATCGGCGTTTAATTAACATTTTGGCGCATGAGCCAAATTTTTCGTTGATTCTCTCTAATTGCATATTTTTTATTGTTTATAGTTGTTATCTGTTAATGCGAAAGTGTAAAAACGAACATTGTTCAACTTTGTTCAAAAAAAATATGTGGGAACTGCTTTCGGGCAATTCCCACATATCTGATAAATAGTAGGCGGTAACGTTTATGTATCTACAATAAACCATCGCAATTTTTTAGTATGTTTTTTATATGTGCAGTCATAAAATCTTTTTATGATGGCAAAATTATATGGTGAAGAACGTGCAAGCAATACCTAAAAATGACTATTCCATTTTGGCTGAAAGAGCAAGTAGTAGTGTTCTTTCACACTCTCGTCATAAACCATCGTGGGTCTACATTTAGCATTGTGCCCCAACCAAGCATCTGAAACATGCCATATTCATGAAAAATGCGTTTGGCATCGTCGTCGGATATGTTGTGGCTGATAATTTCTTCAATCACGGTAAAGAGCCATACGGTGTTGATGTGTACAAAGAAGTCGCTTATTTCTGTTTTGGCTTCGGGCACGCGGCGTTTGAGGCGTGCAAACCATTCTTGCACCATGTAGGTACTGCGGTCGGTGAATTCGTCTTTGAAGTGCTCGAGCGATGTGCCTTGCGACTGAAACAGCAGCAGACGTAGTTGTGGACGGTATTTGCGCAGAATATCGGCGTAGCGCTCTGTCATGACGTCGAGAACTTGTTCGGGCGAAATGTTGTCGATGCTTTCGTTGCTGTTATGCCCCGTGTTGCCGTGATACTCCTCAAGTGTGTTGTTGAAGTGAATAACGACAGGCTCAACAATAGTGCAGAAAATGGCGTCTTTGTTGCGAAAATAGTTATAAAGATTGCTTACACTAATGTCTACACGTTCGGCTATGTCGCGCACGGAGGCTTTTTGATAACCAGCGCTCAAAAACAACTCTTGCGACACTCGCAGTATCTCGTCTCTAATATTGTCTTTCTGAAATTGCATATATGAACAAAGTTCGTTTTTGTTTCTGCAATTTTATCAGGTCATAAATAGGTAAACAATACCTAAAAGTGAGTAAATGCAACAATAAAGTGCACTATCATTTCGAACTGGTGTTCTTAGTATAAATAAAAAAAGAGCGGCGCAATCCGTCAAAAGGTTGTGCCGCTCTATTCTATTTCGCTCTGTGAAGCTTAGAAGAATTTCACAATCTCGTCAAATTCTCTATGTATAGGCTGATTAGGTTCTGCTGCGCGGTAGCCTAATGCTATAACTGCCATAATAGTTTCATTTTCAGGAATATTGAAGCAATTTCTGAGTTTCTCCGAATCGCGCATACCCATAATAAGCGTATCGAAGCCCATAGCACGCGCTTTCATAATTAAGTAGCAGTTGCTCAGGCCGTTATCGTATGCACCCCAACCTTCGCCAATTTCGTTGGTTGCCTCGCCATTGAAGAAGCCCGACTTGCCTTGCTCGAAAGTAGAAACAATAAGTACTGGCGCATTTTTGATGCGTTCTTTGTTGCCGCCAACCATATCTTGCACAGCTGCGACTTTCTCTTCGCTTATGGCCACATAATATTTAGTAGGCTGCATATTTGCCCACGATGGAGCCTCTTGTGTAGCCTTTAGTAGTTCGCGTACTTCGTTCTCGGAGATTTTCTTTGTGGCATCGTAGCTACGTATGCTTCTGCGTGACGCCAAAACCTCGTCGAACGATGGTGATGATGGCTTTTGAGTGCACTCATTGCCGTTTGTGCAGCTTATCAATGACAATAGCGCAAATGCAGCGCCGAAAAGGAAAGTTTTTTTCATAATACAATACTTTTTTGTGGTTATGGACTAAATTTTAGATAGTTACAAATGTATATAAATATGAAAACTCCTCGTTCTGTTGATATAATAAACGGCAGAAATTTATTCTACACCTATTTTGCTGCCTTTTATGCAGAACCAGAGTATGTATGCATAGAATACGAACATCACACTCATAGCTGCAACGACTCCAGCCGCATCCACCATGCTACCCATGATAGGCATAAGTATAGCGCCACCTATCACGCCTGTGTTTATCACACCCGATGCTGTCTTGGTGTGAGGTCCGAGGTCCTTCAATCCGAGGTTGAAGATGAGTGGCCACATCACCGAGTGGAAGAGTCCGGCTGCAAGCATAAACCAGATGCCTATCATCATGTTCGACATTGTTAGCGACATTGCTATGCATAGCGCTCCTGCACCGAGACAAACGCCAAGCACTGTGCGTGGATTCATTCGTGTAAGTATGCCAGCGCCAATGAACCTTCCAATCATCATAGCGCCCCAATAGAAGGTGAGATACGAGGTCACGAGGCGTGTTATTTCGCTATCTGTCATGTCGGGAAATAGTATGCGAAAACGCGCTGGCAGCATAGAAGGCACGCCAACTTCGAGGCCCAAATACATAAATAGCCCCAACGCGCATAACCATACATGCGGATAGTTGAAAATGCTCTTTTTGTACGTATGCTGCATGGCCTCTGTAGCGCTTTGTTGTGCTTCGTTGATTTGCGGAAGTCTAAGGAAAGCGAGTGTTATGCAGACGAGCAATGTAAATATTCCCAGTCCGATGAATGGCGCTGGAACATGCTCAGGAGCAGGCGTTTTATCACCTATTATTGCGTATGTGATGAATATTGGGGCGAGGGTAGTGGCTACGGAATAGAGCGCTTGGCTGAGCGTCATGCGGAAAGCTCCATGTCTCTTATCGCCGAGTGCCATGACGTAAGGATTCACCACATTTTGCAGCATCACCACGCCCATAGCTACTATGCACATACATAGCAAGAATACTACATATACGTTCGCTTGAGCCTCGATGGCAGCCTCTATGCCAATGGCGTTGATGATAAACCCTACGCCAGCTACAGCTAAACCCAAAATGAGAGTGCGTTTGTAGCCTATCTTGCTCATAAGCAGCGCAAAAGGGATAGACAATAAATATGCGCCAAAGAATGCAGTGTTGACATATTGCCCATCTTGTTCGCTGAGGTCGAAGGCTTGTTTGCAGAAGGCTATCATGGAGTTGTTCAAAGTAATTATGAAGCCCGTAAGGAAACATACAACAAACACCACCACGAGTGCGAAAGTATAGTTAGGTTGTTTTGCGTTTTCTGTGTTCATATCTATAAAAATGGGCGGCTAAAATAGTGTAAAAAAAGGAAGTGTGTCAGTTTTGAAAAAAATTGAGGTCGCCTGCCATTCGCAGACGACCTCACTGGATGTAAGTCGACGATTATATATCCAGATTTTTTATCCTTATTCCACAGGAATATCCTTATTAACGTTCTTGCAACCTACGAGGCTGTAGAACAATATGTAAGCCAACATAGCTACGATAAGCCAATATGAGCCGAGGTAGCCAGTGTATGGACGAACAACGAGGTCTTGGAAGAATGGCATCATACCACCACCAAATACCATCACCATAAATATACCTGAAGCTTTAGCTGTGTATTTACCAAGTCCTTCGGTAGAGAGGTTGAAGATGCCACCCCACATAACCGATGTGCAAAGACCGCAAAGGAATATAAATACACATGAAAGTGGTACGGTAGCGTTAGAAATCTCAATGAAGCCAAGGTTGATGTTCAATGTTGTAGTGATGTCGCCAGTGAAGATAGCTGCAATAATCAGAGCAATTGCAACCGACGAAACGGTAATCATCTGTGCACGAGAAGATACTTTGCCAGAGATGAGCGTTGAGGTGAAACGACCAACGAGCATAAGGAACCAGTAGATACCGGCAAGCGCGCCTGCTACGGTTGCAGCACCTTCGAAACCACCATCGCGGCTAATCCATTGATTCATCATACCAGGAGTAGCAATCTCTACACCTACGTAGAAGAAGATAGCTATGATGCCAAGTGTGCAGTGACGGAATGCGAGTGGTGAATGCTCGTAAGTAACATTCTTGAGGTCGCCCTGTGGCTCTACAATCTTTATGAAAGAGATAACCACGAATGCAGCGAGGAAGATAACTATACCAGTGATGATGAGCGGAGCAACGTTAGGGAAAGAATCCTTTGTAAGTGTTCCTACAAGAGCACCTGCGAGGATTGGAGTTGCTGTGCCAGCAAGTGAGTTGAGTGTACCACCAGCCTGAACGAGCTGATTGCCTTTGTTGCCACCACCACCAAGGAGGTTAAGCATTGGGTTAACTACAGTGTTGAGCATACATACGCAGAAACCGCAGATGAGAGCACCGAGGAGGTATACGTATACATTGTTAACCACACCAGAAATGAGCTGAACGCTCAAACCTGCTGCACCAACGATGAGGGCAATAAGAGCTGTCTTTTTATAGCCGTATTTTATGAGCATATTACCAGCAGGAATACCCATGATGAGGTATGCTGTGAAGTTCATAAGGTTACCAGCCATACCTGCCCATTCGTATGACATACCCCAGATGTTGCCGAATGGTGCGGCCATGTTGGTAACAAACGAAATCATGGCGAAGATGAAGAACATCGTAACTATCGCCACAAGATTTCCTTGCTTTTGATTCGTATTTTCCATTTCTATTGAGTTGATTTTTCGTTGATTAGAATTCTACTTTTATTGAGCCTTGAGGACGGATGAAGAGTTTCCAGCATTTGCCCTTACCAAAGGTGTTCTCGAGGGTATTGATATACTTATCGAGAAGGTTTTGTGGTACGAAAGCCTGAGTAGTGCCTGCGAAACCACCGCCATGAACGCGGTATGCTCCTTCTTCGCCGAGAACAATGTCGCTGAGTGCGAGAGCCAACGAGATGCCTTGTTCTTCAGGTGCACTTGCTGGATATACGTTCTGGTTATACATAAACGAGCTGCGACCAGAAGCTTTCACCATCTGAAGGAATGCGTTGAAATCGCCTTTTTCGAGCACTGCAACTTGTTCTGCTACGCGAGCGTTGTCGCCTTCGAAGTGGAGAGCACGAAGAAGTGCGCGGTCGGTAACTTTGCCACGGAGCTTAGGAAGGTCGTTGATGATCTGTTCCATAGAAACTTCGCGGAGCACCTCTTTGCCAAATTGCTTAGCAACACCTTTCATATCGGCAGGAAGCGAAGCATATTCGTCGTTGAGGTCGGCGTGGTTGCCGCCAGTGTCGGTAATTACGAGTGAATAGCCAGTCTTGGTGAAGTCGAAGTTTACCTTCTTAACAACAGGATTCTTAGGATCTTTGAAGTCGATGGTGATAAGGCCACCAACCGAGCAAGCTGTTTGGTCCATCAAACCGCAAGGCTTGCCGAAGAATACGTTTTCTGCATACTGACCAATCTGAGCGTTGAGCACAGCGTCGAGTTTGCCATTGTTGAAGAGGTGGCTGAAGATGGCGCCAATAAGCACCTCGAACGAAGCCGATGACGACAAACCAGAACCTTTAGGTACGCCACTATTGATAACGGCATCGAAACCTCCGATTTTATAACCAAGTTCGTTCAAGCGAGCTGCAATACCGCGAACGAGAGCTACGGAAGTATAAAATTCGCTCTTGTCGGCTTTCAAGTTGGTAAGATCTACTTCGAACTGAGGATAGCCCGACGAAAGGATGCGAACGGTTTGTGTGCCGTTTGGTGTGGCAACAGCTACGTTGTCGAGGTTTACAGCGCCAGCGAGCACACGACCGAGCTGATGATCGGTGTGGTTACCGCCAATTTCGGTACGTCCAGGTGAACTGAATACCTCAGCTTCGTTATGATTAAATGTCTTTTGAAATTCTTTTACCACCTGAGTATAACGGGCTTTCTGAGTGGCAATTGCTTGATTGTCTTCGCCATAGAGAGCTCGTAGGGTTTTCTCGCTCTCTATTGATTTTAGTAATGCGTCTATTTGCATAGTTAAACGGTTTAGTTTTTTATTGGTGAGCAAATGTAACCAATAAATTAACATTCGTTATGAGTGCTCGCAGTTTTGCGCAATTTGAGTTGAATGTTGCTGAATTTGTAGGTGTGAGTTGCTGTTTTTTTTCTCGATGTTAATCCTTCCCCAACCCCACTCATAGCAACTCTGAGCGCTATCCAACGCCCAATGAAATCTTGCTACAACTTTCACTTCGCGATGTCTGGCTCGACTTCTTCAAAAGTCACAAACGTCAGATTCTACAACTCCGCTGCGGTCAACATCTATTTTATGCTGATGGCTATTTATGCCTACCTACTACAAAAGAGCGCATTGCCTCACTCTCCAATAAATGCCGTGCGGAATTATCAGATTGGCAAGTCAAAGGGTACAACGTACGCAGTGCAAGCATAAGTTACATAGTAGCATGGCGCGGACAAGATGATGCCGAAGAATCGGCAGTGATTTTGCCCGAGTTAGTTTTGAGTAAAGTATGATTTACCTAAAAGAAATGCTTCACTGGACCGTGGCCGTGGCCGATGGTGTATGCTGCGCCTTCTGTTATTGCGCGGGTGATATATTCCTTGCCAGCAACAATGGCTGCGGTGAGCGTTTTGCCAAGTGCGAGGTGCGTAGCTATGGCTGCCGAGAGTGTGCAACCTGTGCCGTGGGTGTTGTTCGTCTGCACCTTGTCGGATGGTAGCTCAATCACCGTGCGGTTTTCGGCGTTGGCAAATACGTCAATCATCACATCGCCTGTTAGGTGACCGCCTTTGAGCATCACGGAGCAACCAAGTTCTGCGAGGTCGGTAGCGCACTCCTTCATGTCGTCTACGTTCTTTATCGGTTTGCGCCAGAGAAGTTCTGCTTCGGGAATGTTGGGCGTAATTATGCGCGCTATGGGTAGCAGGTGCTTCTTCATAGCTTCGGCAATGTCGTCTTTGGTGAGTGTGTCGCCCGATGTTGCCACCATAACGGGGTCTACAACGAGATTCTTCACCTCATACTCTTTCATCAGATTTGCCACAGCCTCGATGTGCTCAGTAGAGAAGAGCATGCCCGTCTTCACCGCGTCCACGCCGATGTCGTTTATCACCGTGCGAACTTGAGCCACCACAAAATCGGTTGGCATGGCCTGCATACTATATACACGTTGCGTATCTTCATCTACTACGGCAGTGATGGCTGCTGCTGCATAACCGCCATTGGCAGAAATTGCTTTTATGTCGGCGGCAATACCTGCACCGCCCGTTGGGTCGCTACCCGCTATGGTTAGTACTCTTGCGTAATTCATGGTGATTTCCAGAGTTTTATGTTTTGGACGTTATACTTAGAATGTGTAACTACCCACAAACACGAATTGCTGCGAAATTAGTCACGATTTCTAATATTTACGGCTATGCCTCTTTATTTGCCTGGAGTTCATGAGGCACCGAGACTATTACGCGATTTGCTTCTGCTGCTAAGTCTTTGCCAAATTTTTGTTCATTTCGATTCGGGTTTTCTGAATATTATTTAGTTATCCAAATCAGAATATACATACATTTGTAGTACGCAACAGACTCAATCAAAGAAATAATACCCTATAACTACATCTAAATCAACGAAAAAACGTATGACAACAATTTGTAAAATTCGCATTTTAGCTATTATGCTCGTTGCATTTATAGCCAACAGCGTGCAAGCGCAAGCCTATCAACAACCCGACACCACCGATTGGCAACAACTCATTGCTGCGGCAAAGCATTACCGCGAGCATAACAATACGCATAAGGCCATAATCTATGCGCAACAAGCCATGGCACTTCACCCTTGCGACACGGTGCGCCGCGAGTTGGCTGTTTGCAATTTCGCAAGAGGCAACTACAACGCTTGCATCGACATTTGCCATCAGCTACTTACGCCCACCGAAGTAAATCCCGAACCCGATTCTTCGGAAGTATACCTCATGGCGCGATGCTTCGAGAAGATGGAATGGGTCGATTCGATGCTTGTCTATCAAAGCATTGAGGCTCGCCGTAATATTGAAAATCAGGCTAATACGGCAAGTTACGCACGCTCGCTAATAGCTATAAAGATGTATAGTGCAGCTATAACTTTGCTCGAAAACTACTGCGCAGTTGATAGTGGCAATATGTTTATAAACAACGTGTTGGCGAATGCATACTACAACGCCGGCAAGCCCACAAAAGCCATAAATATGTACGAAAAACTTGTTGAAGCGGGCGACACGCGCGCCAACACGCTTTACTATCTGGCTATGGCATGTCTGCAACGCGACAAGCACGACCGCGCACTCGAATGCCTCACCCTCGCCAACGAAAAGGCAAACGGCACTAATGCGTTAACCCTTGCTATGCTTGGCCTTGTGCAACTCGATGAGGTGGATTCCATTGCGCAAGTGGGCGAGGAAAACATAATCGATGCCATAGATATGATGCAGCCCAACCCCGACCTGCTATATCGTCTATATTCTAGCTTGGGCGACTATTACATTACGCACAACTTCAAAACCGCTATAAAGTATTTCAAGCAAGCCGATGAAGTCAAACCTAACCAACCTATCATTTACTATCAGATTGGCTACTGCTATTATATGATTGGTGATGAGAATATGGAATATAAATGGTGGAATAAATACATAGACCAATGCGGAGAGCAAGAAGCTACGAATAATACATACGTACATTTTCGCGTGGTCGAGCGCCTAAAACGCATCAAAGAGAAGCGCTTCATGGAAGGGAAGGAGAGCAAGTAAACAATAAGTTTTGGAGAAGTAAGTCATTGGTTAATTATACCTCCAAAACTTACAACTCATAAAACGATATAACTCATAACTTATAGCATTACTCGCTCACAATCTTTATAGGCGTTCCGCTGCAGCCGTTGGGTTGTGCCACGCGTATGTATTGGCAAATCGTAGGAGCCACGTCGGCCATATTGTGACGCTCGTAAATGGTGGCGCGCGGCACTTTCCAGCCGTAGAATGCCAACGGAACAAACTCTTGTCCCCAGAGTTGCGTTAGTTGTGAGCCGTCGTCTTGTTCCGATGCCCAACCAGGTTCGAGGTGTATAAGTATGTCGCCCGAACGCTTAGGGTGATAGTTGCGGCGTAGCACTTCTATTACGGGCGATGTGGAGTAGATGTTGCGCAAATCTTTAGCGGCAAAAGCGTCGCCGATGCCCTTCACTTGTGTGAGAAAACTTGCAGTTTCGTTGAGCAGAGTGTCCCAGTTCACCTTGCGTTCGTTGGCAAGTTGACGGTCGAGGTAGATAGAATAGTCGTTGTAGTTGCGCACCCATTGCGCCTGCCCGTGGATAGCCATCAAGTATAGGTTGAGCAACGCCGTAGTGCGATGCATACTTACAGCACCCTTGCTCTTCCATTGTGCCGAATCGGTCGATTTTATGTCGTAGCAGCCTTGCGCAGCGGTGAACACCACAAGCGTATTGTCCATACCTATGCTGCTGTCGATAGCTTTCAGTAGCGAAGCAATGTTGTCGTCGAGGCAGAGCAAGAGGTCTTCTGTCTCAGCGTCAAGCGGCTGTTTTTTTAGTCCGCACGAAGGTTGAGCAGTAAATTCTACTGTAAGTATATCGGGAATATCATCTTTGCCAAAGTCGCCACAAAGCAGCGCCGAAGCCGCGAAGTCGCGCATAAGCTGATTGCCGTAGGGCGAACCTGCCACAAGCGAATATTTCTCGTGTATAGGAATGGCAGAGCGCATAGGGTAGTAGAACGAGCGTTCGCTGCCGCGCTCATTGCTGAAGTATAGTTTCTCGTGATATTTACTTATGTCGTTGCGCGGTGCCCATATCTTATTTATATAAATATCGCACATGCGCTTGCTATTGAATTCGTCAATCCATTTGAACGCTGCCGTATCCATTACGTTCTGCGTACGCATAATGCCAGTTACATCGTCGAGCCAAGCTACTGGTTCACCCTCGTTGGTGCTGCTGCTCCAAAGAAGCATTTCTGGGTGAAATCCGAGCGAAAAAATATGCGCGTTGTGGTTGTATATCTTGCGTATTTCGTTGCCAATGGTGGAGCAGAGTAGTTGACCATTGTGCGGCACAGCCAACGAATCTACCTTGCCCTCTTTATTCACGGCGTCGCCATAAATAGCGTCCACTTTCTTATTCGTAAAACTATCAATCCATTGTCGGCCAACAATTCCGTGCGTCGAGTCGGGAGCACCGGTGAAGAGCGTTGCGAGGTTCTTGCCAGCGTAGTTGCCGCCCGCGTCGTAATATGCATTAGTGAACTGAGTGCCGTGGTTATATATGCGGTTTATGCCCTCGCGACCACATTCGCGACGCACAATTTCGAGTTGCTCGTTGTTGAGGTTGTCTACAATAATTATAAGTACGAGGCGCGGCTTCTCGCTGCATAGTTCGGCTATCTGCTGCGCTTGCGTTGGGTATGCTATTGTAAGTATCAGTAGTATAGATAAGATGACGTTTTTCATAATTTGTAATTCACAATTCATAATTCATAACTCGTAATTCATAACTCGTAATTCATAACTCGTAATTCATAACTCGTAACTCGTAATTCATAATTATGTACGTAATTAGAATTGAAAAAAGAGAGCCATACATCTCACGACATACGGCTCTGCATTTTATTAACCAATTATTATAATTACATATTCATGCCACCGTCGACTTGGATAACCTGACCGGTAACGTATGAAGACAAATCGCTTGCGAGGAATGTAGCCACGTCAGCAATATCTTCAGGTTTGCCACCACGACGGAGAGGAATTTTCTTCATCCAATCTTCGCGAACAGCCTCAGGAAGTTGAGCGGTCATTGCAGTTTCGATGAAGCCAGGAGCAATAGCGTTTGCACGGATGCCCTTAGGACCCATCTCTTGTGCTACCGATTTAGCAAGAGCAATCATACCAGCCTTAGATGCAGCGTAGTTTGACTGACCAGCGTTACCATGAACACCTACAACACTTGCCATGTTGATGATAGAGCCTTTGCGTTGGCGCATCAGGATAGGTACAACGGCGTGAATGAAGTTGAATGCCGATTTGAGGTTAACGTTGATAACGGCGTCCCACTGCTGTTCGGTCATGCGAAGCATAAGTCCGTCTTTGGTTATACCAGCGTTGTTTACAAGTATATCTATAGAACCAAATTCCTCTTTGATTGCAGCTACAACTTGTTCTGTCTGAGCAAAGTCGGCAGCATTAGAAGCAAATGCTTTTACCTTAACACCAAGAGCAGCAATCTCTTTTTCGGTTTGCTGAGCATCTTCGTTGATAACGAGGTCGGTGAATGCAATGTTAGCACCTTCTGAGGCAAATTTGAGTGCCAAAGCTTTGCCAATACCGCGTGCAGCACCTGTTACAACAGCGGTTTTTCCTTCTAATAGTTTCATTTTCTTTATCTGATTTGTTCAAATTTTGCGCGCAAAAGTAACTTTCTATTTATAAAACAGAAAATAGATTTTTTGTGCAGCAATATGTTATAAGATGTATCTATTACAATATTAGGTAGCCGCATGTTAGTGCGGCATAAATCTACTCGGATCTTCTTTGTCTATTTGAGGTTCTGCCTTTGGCTCCTCTTGAACTTGTTGGGTTTCTGTAACAGGCTCTTTTATAGGCTCTTCTTCTTTTGTATGTGCTGCCTTTTTCTGCACAAACATTCTAATCAACGAAATACATATTAATGCAGCTATTATCACCCATAAAATACCCCAAATCAAATCGGAAATAGAACCCTTTTCTTGCTCTGAATTTAGTTCTGAATAAGGATCTTGAGATACAATTTGTGGATTGCTATTCAAATAGTAGAGATTCAATTTGGTTGTGTTGGGGATACCATTAAGCATGATTTTACCACAATAATTCTGACCATTAAGCGTGAAAGTGTAGTCGAATTGATATGTTTTGGCACTTTTTAGTACAGTTGTTTCGATATAATTTTCTGATAAGTCGGCTGTTACGATAGTCTGATCTTCGATCATTTTTTTCAATTGCTCAATTTTTTCAGCATCGCCACCGTTGACATAATTGCTGATACATGTTTGGGCGAAGACGCATAAAATAATTAGTAATGCACCTTTTACCAATATTGACTTTATAAAAGAAAACATAGTTTGTAATGATTATTTGTTTAGTAATAAATAAGCCTGTGATATGTGTAGCAAAAGTATGCATCTTTCCGCAAAGTGAAAAAGATATAACGCATATCATATCCTTATGCCGTCTGAGTAACTTTGCACCGTTTTTTATTCGTAACTCGTAATTCATAACTAATGGACTACTTACCTAAAGACCCAGCCATACTTGTGTCGAGCATAAATATGCTCTTGCGCGACGATGAGTTCGATACGCTCGATGCGCTTTGCTACAATTTCAACCGCGAACCAAGCGAAGTGTGCGCCTATTTACAGGAAAATGGCTACGTATACAACACAGAACAACGGCAGTTTCGCCCAATAGGTTTCGACGCATGATTACTAAGGAGTGCATAGAGACAACGTATAGCTTCGTTCATCAGAAACGGCGTATCTACGAGCATTCTACGCTCGAATGGCAAAAAGACGACATAGAATATGCCATAGCATCGTATGTAGACGAAATGAACGCCGAGCTCTACCAACAACTCTCGCACGGACGTAAAGATTTTCTGAAAGACCACCAAAATTTTCTACGCGATATCACCGAGGCAGAGGAAACCTTAGAGAAAGTGATGTTTAGCTTGTAGAAATATAGAGCGCCTAGCCTACTATAAAAATACTGTCCGTTTAACTATTGATATTCTATGAATAGAATAGCTCTTGTCATCCTTTGTGTGTTACCCTTTTTCTCATTATTTGCAGAAAATAGAGTCTTATTAGACTTTACTATTACTACAAACGCCGATAGTGACAATGTCGCCAAAACAGAATGCGTGTATGACCAAAGAGGAAATCGTATTTTATCTACTGAATATAAATGGAATGAGGAGAACAATAATTGGGAAATTATAGCGAAAAATTATTTCACCTATGATGATAGTAATCATATGACTCTTGAGGCATATTACAAATGGGATTCTACGCAGGATTCTTTGGGTATTGCAAAGAGAGAATATGCCTTTGACCAAAGTGGCAATAGAACACTCTATGCAGAATATAAATGGGATAGCTCTAAACATCTATGGGGTTCGAAATCAGAAACCGAATACGATGTAAAAGGACAAAAAACGCTTTCTGCAAATTATATATGGGATAGTCAGTATTATTGTTGGGTAGTGACTTCGAAAAGCGAATTTGCCTATGACGAACTAGGAAATGATACTCTTACTATACAATACGAATGGAGTCGCAAGCATAGAGCATTGTTTGGTGTATGGAAAAGAGTCTGTTCCTACGACAATAATGGAAATAAGACACTTAATGCACGATACAAATGGAATCAAGAAAATAGCTCTTGGATAGGTGTTTATAAAACTGAAACTGCCTATAATGCTAATAATAAGGCGATAATTGAACAAAAGTACAATTGGGATGATGATAATGATTCTTGGATTTTCTCATCAAAATTAGAAATAGGCTACAATGAACGTGGAGATGAAACGTATTATGTAGAATTTGACTGGAATAACGAACTTAATTCTTGGATTGAAGGACAGAAACGTATATACACTTATGATAAGAGTGGTAACAAGATTATGTGCGACTGTTATAATTGGGATATGGGAAATGGTAAAGGAGAGCGCTTAAGAATTGAGTATACATACAATGATAATGGCGGAGTGACTTTTAGTGTATGCAAAACATTTGATAGTATAAATCACGTTTGGAATGATTACTCTAAATATAAATATGAATACACCTATGATGGAAAAGGCAACCTCACACTTCAATATGGCTATAAATGGGATAGTGAAAACACATCTTGGATTGAAGATAGTAAATACCAATACATGTATGATGAAAGTGACAGTATAATGTTACATGTGATTTATAAATGGAATAGTGATAACAAATCTTGGTATGGAATATCGAAAGAAGAATTTGCTTACGATGAGATGAATCGCAGAACTCTTAAGGCTAAATATAAGTGGAATGACAATGATCGTTCATGGGTTGGACTGTACAAGTATGAGACCGCTTACGATGCAAAAGGGCGCCAAACTCTTGGTGTAAACAGTGTTGGTAGTGTGATAGATGAATCTTGGATTGGTGTGTCGAAGTGTGAAAATGCCTATGACGAGAATGATAATAAAACTCTTGATGTGACATACATTGGAAAAAATAATGTATGGATAGGATATTCTAAAGAAGAATGTGTATATGATAAAAACAATAATAAGATTTCGGAATTGTCATACGAGTGGGACAATGAAAAACAGACATGGATTGAAGACAGAAAGAGCGTTAACTCGTACAATGAATATGGGTATATATTATCTTCTATAAAATACAGATGGAATGCAGGAATAAGCGATTGGGAGAAAGAGCGTATCACTAAGTATGTTTATCGTAATAAATAGAAAACTGCTTTTCGAACTCGAGAATACTCTACCAACAACTCTCGCACGGACGTAAAGATTTTCTGAAAGACCACCAAAATTTTCTACGCGATATCACCGAGGCAGAGGAGCAACTTGAACGTAAGTTGTGATAGATTGCCGCAATAGGTCGGAGTTTTGTCTATTTTGCCACAACCAGCCGTTAGCAAAAAAAAAATCGCTAAATTCGCATTCGCTATATAAACTAAACTATAACACGAAGAGAGATGACTATTTGTGCCACACGCATACTATCTATAATTACAATCACACTCACATTAGTTGGTTGCAGCGGAAGTGCACCCATGAATGTCGAAGCTGTCGATTTGGGACTTTCGGTGAAATGGGCAAGCATGAATGTAGGTGCAACCGAAGAGGCTGAGTTCGGCGACTATTTCGCGTGGGGCGAAACTTCTTCCAAGAGTACATATTCGTGGAACTCGTATGCATACGAAAGTACCGAATGTGGCAAGCCTAACGATGATATGGCCAAACTAACCGATATTGCCAGTACGTCATACGATGCTGCAAGTGTGAATTGGGGTGGTGGTTGGCACATGCCTAATTATGCGCAAATTTCGGAACTCGTAAATAAATGCACTTGGACCTGGACAACCCTAAAGACCTCAAAAGGCAAGGTGGTGCATGGCTATATAATTATTAGCAACGTAGATGGCTACACGGACAAGTCGATATTCCTTCCGGCTGTTGGCTATAGAATCGACAATGGTGTCGATTTGGTTGAGGAATATGGCAGCTATTGGTCGTCGTCGGTTTTCAGTACCAACATGAGGCAAGCGTGGTATATAAATATGAATTCCAACTACGTACAAACCAACCACAACAACCGATACTACGGACACGCCATACGCGCCGTGCTCGATAAATAATATCCCAGAATCAATTTTCGGATTTCAACTTCTGGTAGGCTAATCGTTCGTCACCCGAAGCCAAATAGATGATGCCGCAGCATGTAAAACCATGCTTCAGCAAGTTGTGTTGCATAATTAAGTTGTCTTTGTGCGTGTCGATACGGATGTTGACGTCGTGGTTGAAACAGAATGCCATTATGTCGCTGAAGATGTTGTGCACATCGGGATAGCTGGCAATGCGGTGCACCACGTGGTAGGGTAGCACATCGTCGAGCCAGTGGCCATTGTAGATGCGCAGGTAAGTAGGGTCTGGCGAAGGCAAGAATGCGAAATAACCCACTATGCGCCCCATCTCTTCCACAACGTAGCCGCCATTCTGCTCCATGTCGTTCTCTATTACAGCCTCCGACGGATAGCCGTTCACCCATTGGTGCATATTGCCAGAGGAGCGCATTATTAGCTTTGCAGCTTCCGTAACGCGCATAATATCAGCAATATCGGTCGGCGTTGCCAATCTTATAACTCTCATAAGCTACTTTACCTCCAAGGTCATTTTTATATGCTCTATGCCGTCTTCCATAAATATGTCGGAGGTCTGCGCGAAGCCAATTTTTTCATACAAACTGCGCGCGTAGAGTTGTGCTGCAATGGTAATCTTGTCGGCATCGAACCGCTCTTTAGCTACTCTTATGCCCTCGTTTATTAGGCGAGTGGCAAGACCTTGACGTCGTTGTATGCATACTACACGGCCAACAGAAGCATCGTCGAAGGTGGCGTGCTGGGGCAAAACGCGCAAGTAGGCCTTTATGCCTTCGGCATCGCGAAGCCAAAGATGATACGACACCTTGTCGTTGCCGTCGATGTCTTGATATGCGCAGTTTTGCTCAACAACAAACACAGCTGCACGAATTTGTAGAATATCGTGCAGCTCGTCTGCTGTTAGTTCAGTGTAATGCTTTATGATTAGTTGTAAACTCAATTTTCAATTTTCAATTCTTTTTCTCCTTCGCCTTCTTCGCAAATTCAAAAAGTTCAAGTGGTAGATGGCAGTAGCCAGTAGGATTTTTGTCGAGGTAGTCCTGGTGATACTCTTCGGCATTGTAGAAACGGTCAAGTGGTTGACGTTCAACTACTAAAGGCTGCGAATAGTTCTTCTGCTCTTCGTCGAAAACTTCGTTGATGATAGGCAGATCCTCTTCGCTTGTGTAGTAAATGCCTGTGCGATAGCGTGTTCCTTCGTCGTGACCTTGCTTGTTGAGACTCGTTGGGTCGATAGCTTTGAAAAACATCTGCAAGAGGAATTTCAAGCTTGCCACTTCGGGGTCGTATTTTATGCGAACTGTCTCGGCGTGACCAGTCTCGTCGGTGTAAACCTCTTTGTATGAAGGATTTTCGGTATGACCGTTTGCAAAACCAACTTCGGTCTCCAAAACGCCCTCAATCTGTTTGAAATAGTGCTCTGTGCCCCAGAAACAGCCTCCTGCTAAATAAATCTCCTTAGTCATATTCATTGTTATTATTGAGTTATTACTTATATGTCGTTACTATTCTATCAGCCCCATGATAGTGTCGCCGTGGCGTTTCTCGTCGTTCATCACGCTCTTCACTTCGGGAAAACGATCGATTATCTGTTTGTATTTGTCGATAGCAGCGTATTCTCCTTGCGCAATAAGTTTGTACAAACGCTTCTTACCCAGAATTTTATACAACAATGGTAGTAATAGGGCTGTTGTATTCTTGGGCTTCAGCACTTTGTTTGTCAACTTATGGAATACTGCCGCGTGGTGTCCCTCTTCGGCTGCAAGTTTGCGGAATGTGGCGGCGTCGTTGGTGTCGCCTAATTTGTCGGCAAAAGCTTTGTACATAAGCATTGCGTTCAACTCTCCTTGCTGCGATTTCAGGAGAAACTTCATCTCTTTTTCAGTCATTGATGCCATTCTTGTACGGGGAATTGATATTATAAATTTTTGTTACAAAAATGGAGTATTTATGCCGAATTATAAAATTCATAGTCAAAATATTACTCTGCTTTTTTTATATGCATACATAAATATGCGAGACACTCCGTTTTTCGCGGATTTTAGTTACACTTGCGCCGTTTTCGTAACCTAACAATGAACAAATTTTCTCTCGTTTATCGCAAGTGGACCAGCATCAGTTTGGTCCTGCGCATTTTAGTAGGATTAGCATTAGGAATATTATTAGGCTTTGCCGTCCCAACTCTCAGTGGCATTGGCATTTTAGGTGTTGGCTTCGTGAGTGCACTGAAGGCCATAGCGCCAATTCTCGTGGCTGTGTTGGTTACGGCGTCAATAGCCAAAGCAAAGGGTGGCCTAGGGCGTCGATTTGGCTTGGTAATAGCTCTTTATTTGTTCTCAACGTTTGTGGCAGCCGTGGTAGCTGTTGTAGGCAGCAACCTATTCCCCGTAACGCTAACATTTCGTGATGCAGCCGATGGCAGTGCGCCCGAAGGCTTGGCAGAAGTCTTTTCTGGGCTACTTACCAATATGGTGCAAAACCCAGTGGCGGCTGTGGCTTCGGCCAATTACATAGGCATTCTCTTTTGGTCTATCATAATAGGTATAGCGCTGCGTAAATATGCCTCGGCAGCGACCGTCGAAGTCATCGATAACCTTGCCAAAGTTGTGTCTACCGTGGTTGGCTGGGTGATTCAGTTTGCGCCGTTTGGCATCATGGGACTTGTGTTCACGGCAGTGTCGGAGAGCGGCTTGGAGATTTTTACCGAATATGGACGTTTGGTGCTGCTGCTCGTTGGTTGCATGGCATTTGTGGCGCTCGTCACCAATCCGCTTATTGTAGCGTTGATAACGCGTAGAAATCCATATCCTATGGTGTGGCGATGCCTAAAAGAGAGTGGTTTGAGCGCATTCTTCACACGTTCGTCGGCGGCCAACATTCCCGTAAATATGGATTTGTGCAAGCGCATGGGCCTCGACGAGAATTTCTATTCTGTAAGTATTCCGCTTGGCGCTACTATAAATATGAATGGAGCAGCCGTTACCATCACTGTTCTGTCGTTGGCAGTGGCTGGCACGATGGGCGTAAATATTGGCATTTTGCCTGCCATTGTGCTTAGTGCTATAGCCACTCTTGGTGCGTGCGGCACGTCGGGTGTGGCAGGCGGCTCGTTGCTCCTTGTGCCAATGGCTTGCGCATTCTTCGGTGTGGGCAACGACGTGGCTATGCAAGCTGTAGGCGTTGGCTTCATCATTGGCGTGATACAAGATTCTGTCGAAACAGCGCTCAACTCCAGTGGCGACGTGCTTTTCACTGCTACCGCCGAGATGCAAGAGAAGAGGAGAAAATGAGAGAAGAAATCTATTACATAAATATGTATTACATCTAAGGCAATGTCTTTCACTATTTTACTCGATTATATAGGCACGTTCGCCTTTGCGATAAGCGGCATACGTATGGCGGCTGCTAAGAAGTTCGATTGGTTTGGCGCCTACGTTGTGGGCTTGGTTACGGCGGTGGGCGGTGGCTCCATTCGCGACCTCCTGCTCGACATTACACCGTTTTGGATGTCGCAGCCTTCATACCTGATTGTCACTGGCTTTGCGCTCTTGGTGGTGATAGTTTTCGGCAAGCAACTTATAAAAATGAACACCACAATGTTCCTATTCGATGCCATCGGGTTGGGACTCTTCACCGTGGTGGGCTACGAGAAGAGCCTTGCTGCCGGATTTCCCATTTGGGTTAATATTATTATGGGTACGCTGACAGGCGCTGCTGGTGGCATCCTGCGCGACACGCTCATCAACGAAGTGCCATTGATATTTCGTAAAGATGTTTACGCAACGGCCTGCATATTAGGCGGATTAATCTTTTTCGTATGCCATAAGATTGGCATCGGCAATGCCATGTGCGAGATTCTGAGCGCATCGTCGGTGATATTGATCCGCATTTGGGCAGTGCGCAAGAGCGTAAGTCTGCCGATAATGAACGACGACTCGTGGGAGGAGGACGAGGAGATGAAGGGTAGAAGCTAACCTGCGCAAATGGTCGTGGGTTTGCCCTCAAGTTGGAAGTAGCGTTTCTTTGTGTCGCAGCAAATAGTAGGCTTCAATCTTGCATAAATATTTTGCCATTAGCCTCCAAGTTCTGTGCTTTTGTGTAGTTTCGCAAGAAAAGAAATACCTATTACAAACATCGTTATGAAACGCTTCCCAAAGTTCTGTTCCATCATCTTGATTCTCAGCGGCATTGCTATAGAATGCGCAGCACAAAATTGGCGTTATGTAGATCCGCGCATCGGTTCGGTCGGCGTTGGACGCACGTTCCCCGGTCCGTGTATGCCGTTTGGTATGGTAAAGCCCGGTCCCGACTGTGGCGTTACGCCTAATGCTGGTTGGGCGCCTATGCCCGAGGCTGTTATTGGATTCTCGCAAACACACGTCAGCGGCACGGGTGGCGGACAGAAATACGGCAACATACTTATTCAACCTATAATAGATAAAAATGCCGATAGGGCACAGATTCGTAAGGATGAAAGCGTGTCGCTTGGCTACTATGCCACTACGTTCGAGAATGGCATTCGCACCGAAATAACCACTTCGGAACGTTGCGCTCATTATCGCATACACTATCCCAAGAATCCTCAACTTTTTATCGATGCTTCGCATTTCTTGGGTAAGGATACAGTGCCCGATTTGCGCGAACGTCAGCAACTTGTTGGGGCTGAGGTCGAGGTGTTTGGCAATCATGAGGTGCGTGGCTTCTGTCGTGTGCGTGGCGGATGGAACAACGGCGATGCCTACACCGTCTATTTTGCTCTGCAAACCGATGTGCCTTTTACATACGATTGCAATGATGTTACGGCGCTTCTGCAATTTGCTGATACACTGGTGAATGTCAAGGTTGGCATTTCGTACGTCAGTGCATTGCAAGCACGCAAAAACATCGATGCTTGCGGTTTCGACGAACAACTGAATCGTCTGCATGAGGCATGGGAAAAACAACTCTCTAAGATAACTATTGATGGCACAGAGCAGCAAAAACGCATGTTCTACACTGGTCTTTATCATACTATGCTTATGCCTATTGACAAAACAGGCGAGAACCCTAAATGGATAGATACGCCATACTACGACGACTATTATGCAATTTGGGATACTTACCGCACGTCGTCGCCGTTAATCACTTTGCTCGATCCACAGCGTGAGGCAGCTATAGTTAATTCATTGCTAAATATTTATCGTCGCGAAGGTTATCTGCCCGACGCTCGTAGCGGCGATAGCAATGGTCGTACGCAAGGTGGCTCGAATGCCGAAGTTGTCATTGCCGATGCATACGTAAAAGGTGTAGATGGTATTGATTACGAATTGGCTTTGGAGGCAATGTTGAAGGATGGAGAGCAAGACCCAGGAGCCGATCACGAACGTCATGGACGTGGAGGACTCGATATATATAATCAGTTAGGTTATATACCTTACGGCATCGACCGCGCAGGAAATCGCACAGTGGAATATGCGTTCAACGACTTCTGCATAGCTCAGGTGGCTAAAGGTCTTGGCTACGACGATGTTGCAGATAAATATTTACGCCGAAGCAACAATTGGCGCAACCTCTGGCGCACCGACTACGAGTACGATGGTATGCACGGATTCATCATGCCGCGCGATGCTAACGGCGAGTGGCTCGACGATGTAACGTGGGGAAAGGGCGAAGAACTATTTCGGGGCGTGAAGCACACCATACCATATACGCCAGTTACTAAAGTTGCGCCTTGGTACGTACCTTGGTGGGCTACATTCTTCTACGAGGCTACCAGCGAGGAGTATTCTCTAAGCATTCCGCACGATGTGGAGGGCTTGATAGAGGCTTGTGGTGGTGCTGAGGCGTTCCGCCAGCGACTCGACCTCTTTTTTGCCAAAGGCTACTACAACGTGCAAAACGAGCCGTCGTTTCTCACACCTTGCTTGTATCACTGGATTGGTCGCCCCGACCTAAGTACGGCTCGTGTTCACCAGATAATCAACGACCACTATACCGACCAACCCGACGGTCTGCCTGGCAACGACGATTCGGGCGCTATGTCGAGTTGGTTGGCATTCCACATGATGGGTCTCTATCCTAATGCGGGTATGGATTACTACCTGCTGAATGTGCCATTGCTCAAGGCGTACTCCATAACATTGTCGAATGGCAAACAGCTGCACGTCAGCAAGAAAGGTCGCGGCAATGGTTACAAAAAGGCGCTCTTCAATGGCAAAGAACTTGCCGATGCGCGCATCACACATGCACAACTTATGGAGGGCGGCGAACTCCTTTTCGAAACTACTACTACACCGCCAGTGCCTACGCGCCCAAATGCCGCAGCAAATAAAGCGTTGACTTCGGCGTTGGCAACCAACATGGCGAGCACTATTTCGTTCACGCTCAATCGACAATTCCGCACATGGCCTTTCGCATATCAATGGCAAGGCGATACGCTCGTTGTGCAGTGCAAACAGACTCTTTATATGATACCGCGCCAGCAAGTTGAGACATCTGATGTGTTCTGTTGGCTCAATCCGCAAGTAGACGGCACTGTGCACCACAATGCCGAGGGTACGTTCTGTTTCATCTCGCACCGTGCATTCAAGGAGTTGCAGCAGAATGGCCAAGTTGATTACGAAGGCATCACGTGGCGCACCATCGACGAGACGAGCGAAAGCATACACGTGCGCGCGAAGAACAGCAAAATGGAGATGTGGATTTCAAAAGTACACGACCTGCCATTGGTACTTGAAATGCGCCACTGTCCGTTAGGCATCGATTGGCGGATGAATAACTGATTGAAAGACGTAGTAAAACAAAGAAACAATGAAATGGCTGGGAATACTAATTCTAATGCTATTACTCGTATGTTGTAAGGAAAAACATTACGGCTACGCAAAAGCAAGAATTACTAAAATCGAGTACAAGACAATTGGTGGCGGCTATTACAAAACTAAGTTTTTGTGCTCGTTTCGTTATCATGGCAAAGAAGAGACAGGATATGCTTTGGGGCAAATGCATTTTTCTGCGGTCTCAGAAGCTGATATTGGCGATAGTATTCTGATAAAATTTGATACAGAAAATATCAAAGAATCTGTTGTAAGGGATATTTTTTATAGTGAGAAGAACATCTATGGACAACCTGTAGATAATTCCTTTTATCGCGGAAAATACAATCAGTTGGAGTAATAAATAGATTAACTAAAAACTAATGAACGGAAATAGCATACTCGAAATTCGAAATAGTAGACAGAAAAACAAAAGAGACTTTTGGGCAATGTTTATAGTATTTACTGCTATTGCTATACTGCTAATGGCTATGAACTTTATAACTGTTGATGTGTTACTTACAATTTTAGGGATTATAATCATTTCTTTTGGTATCACATTTCTAATCAGTCGAGCAAGGAAAGATGAACTTATGACGCTTGATGCCCAAGGCATAAAAGTCAAAAATTGCGAGACATCTTGGGCAGATACAAAGAGTTGCTACTTTGACTATTTCGGTAAGAATAGTATGGCATTAATCTTTGAACTCAAAGATGGACAGACGATCTATTATCCTATGGGTTGGATGAGATATAGCAAATACGAGGTTGCCAAATACGTAAACAACCTTTCGGGGCGCGAGCTCTTCGACTACTCCACAACAGCAAAGAACATTGCCGGTCAACATTCATGGGCTTTCAGCTGCCTATTTGTGTTTCTATCGACAGTAATAGTGGTAATAGCAAAACCTCACTATGTAGCTACCACGACAGCATTGGTTTTTGCAGCAGTAGAATTTGCTATAGTGTACTTCATGAGTAAAAAATTAATGAGAGAATACATAGAATACAAATTCGAAAAGGCCTTAGGTAAAGCAGTGTTTTGATGAGGGAAACGCTAATATGCTCAACATGTAAAATCTTCGTTCTTTACTATAAATTTGGCGTACACAAAAACGTTTGAATATGAAACAGAAACGGACTACTCCTGAGTTTATTACAGAACTTCAACCGAATGAAATTTTTGTCTTCGGTAGCAATTTGGAAGGTATGCATGGTGGAGGTGCAGCGCGCATAGCATGCAGTAAGTTTGGTGCTAAAATGGGGCAAGGTGTAGGTCTGCAAGGTCAGAGCTATGCTATACCTACTATGCAAGGCGGCGTAGAGACTATCCGTCCCTATGTAGACGATTTCATCGCCTTTGCCAAGCAGCACACCGAACTCACATTTCTCGTTACTCGCATCGGCTGTGGAATTGCTGGCTTTAGAGACGAAGAAATCTCCCCACTCTTTGCTCAAGCTCATAATATTGATAACATAGTGTTGCCTCCAAACTGGTAAACACTAAACATAAAACTTATTAGCTAACAACTTATAAATCAATGAATAAAATAGTACTTATAACGGGCGCCACGAGCGGCATCGGACTTGCATGTGCCAAAAAATTTGCAGCCAATGGCGATAAGTTGATTCTTACTGGTCGCAATGCGCAACGCTTAGCGGAAATCTGTAGCGAGCTGAAGGCTCTTGGCACACAAGTGTTTACGCTCATCTTCGACGTTAGAGACAAGGATGCTGCCCAAAAGAGCATCGAACAGTTGCCGGCGGAGTGGCAAAACATCGACGTGTTGGTCAATAATGCTGGTCTTGCTCTTGGCTTGGAGCCTGAGTATGAAGGCAGTTTCGACGATTGGGAAACGATGATCGACACCAACATCAAAGGTTTGCTAACTATGACGCGCCTTGTTGTTCCGGGCATGGTGGCGCGCAATAGTGGTCAAATTATAAATATTGGCTCTGTGGCTGGTGATGCTGCATACGCCGGTGGCAACGTCTATTGCGCTACAAAAGCCGCTGTTAAGGCCTTGTCGGACGGTTTGCGCATCGATGTAGCTAACACCGCTATCCGCGTAACTAACTTGAAACCAGGACTTGTGGAGACCAACTTTAGCAATGTCCGTTTCCATGGCGACAACGACCGCGCTGCCAACGTCTACAAAGGCATCAAACCTCTCACTGGCGACGATATTGCCGATGTGGCTGTCTATGCTGCCAACGCGCCTGCCCATGTGCAGATTGCCGAAGTGCTCATTTTGGCTACTCATCAAGCAAGCGGCAGTGTGATTGCTCGTAATTAACGTCCAATAATTATTTGTATTTATGAAAAATCTTTATGCGTGTGTGTTGTTTGCGCTTGGCTTAATCTCTTGTAATCAACAGAATTATGCCGATGCCGATGCTAAAAGTTTTGCAGAACTGATTGATACTGCTAATGTCGTTCTGCTCGATGTGCGTACGCCATCCGAGTTCGCCGAAGGTCATATTGCGGGTGCAATAAATATAGATCAGGCCAGCGACGATTTTATTGATAAGGTGAAGGCAAACATACCTATCGATAAGCATTTGGCCGTCTATTGTAAAGCAGGCGTCCGTTCTGCAAGATCATCAAAACGTCTTGCCGATCAAGGCTACGAATGCACTAATCTTTTGGGCGGTATCATATCGTGGAAAGAGTCGGGCCGACCTGTAATAGTTGGCAATTATGAGGTTGATACTTTTACTTCATCGAGTGGAAAAACGCTAAAATTCTATGCTCTTATGCATTCGTGCATACGTATACAATACGACAGCTTAGAGATTGAAATAGATCCAGTTGCGCAGCTTGGCAATCGCGTGGTGGACTACTCTGCAATGCCGCAAGCCGACTACATCTTTGTTACCCACGAACATGGCGACCACTACGACGCTGCTTCTATTGAAAAGCTATCTAAAGATTCTACGCAACTTATTACAAATCAGCGTTGTGCCGATATGTATGGCAGTGGAATCGCGATGAACAATGGAGACAAGTTGCAACTTGCAAACTATTTTGCAGTTGAGGCTGTTCCTGCATACAACACCACAGAGGGCAGAGAAATGTTTCATCCCAAAGGTCGCGACAATGGCTATATACTCACTATCGACAGTGTGCGTATATACATTGCTGGCGATACAGAAGATATTCCCGAAATGGAGTCTATAAAAAATATCGATATTGCGTTCTTGCCTTGCAATCAGCCATATACAATGACTCCAGAACAATTGGTGAACGCTGCAAAAATCATCAAACCTAAAGTTCTCTTCCCATATCACTATGGTCAGACGAATGTGAGCGAAATTCCTTCACTTCTTCAATCGGAGAATATCGACGTCAGAATACGCCACTACGAATAATTATGGCCTATTTCGAATGAGGCAAATCTATGTGAGCTGACCGGGTTTGTCGAAAACATTTGTAACTATATCGTAACTACTAAAAACAATAAAATCATTTACTGTTTTTCGTAGTTATAGTTTTCAATCGTCAATTTCCTGTATTTTTACATTGTATACATACAATATTATATGAAGGAACTCATCACACTCATTTGCGCACTAACGTTTGCTCTCAGCTCTTTTGCTACCGGACAATCTGGCGATATTATTTACATCGATGGCGAAGAATGGACTCTGCTTGGAAAGCCTATTGAGGACAAAGAAAAGCTGTCGAAGAGTCTTGCAGATGCATTGCCTAAAAACCTGCTCGCGATAACCTCAAATTGGAGCGGATACACAGCCTATTGGAGCGTAGCAAACGAGCGGCTGAACCTCGATAGCATCATTTGCCAATTGTACAACGATGAGACGAGAGAAGCCTATAGGCATCGTATACCTTATAGCGAAATGCAGCGCATATTCAAAAAGTATTATGAGGGCAACACTGTTGTGGCTTCGTGGCTTTCGGGCAAAATGAGAGCAGCTAAAGGTGATGTGTTGCTATACGAACGCATGGGCTTCAGTCGTAATTATGAGTATGAGAAGATTCTGACTATAAAAAATGGTCGATTGAAAAAGCAACAATTGTTTCACAATCATTTAGTTAGCAAAGGAATTGTCCCCGACAGCCTTCCAGATACAAAGAAGCTTTTCAGATTGGGAATCGAAAACGATCCCGACTTTGCCGAATTGGATAAGATATTTTTCCATATCGACCATGTGCGCCTCGATTCACTCGGCCATATGGTCGACTGCAATGTGAATGCTGAAATGTGGAACGATAGATATAAGCTTATCATTGGAAAATACTGCGATAAAGTGAAATCTACATTGCTAAAAATACATCCTTGGCAGACCTATTTTATCAATGGCGAATACGTACTAAAGTACAAGTTTGGCTTTGCCTTCATGTACAAGATTCGAGATAAGAAGAAATGAGGTGATTATCAATTGATTATAAATATAAATACTATGGAAATAAAGGACACAATCAAAAAACTTCAAAAAGAAGCTGAATACTTTCTAAAACACTCAAAACTTATAGTGAATGGAATAGAGATTCTACCTAAAGAAATAGAAGTGTATTATTTCAAAGAGGGCGAGTTTGAGGATAAGTCGGTTCATAGAAACGAATTGCAAAAGAATAATAAGAACCATTTTTATGTACATAGATGGGGCTTGTCTAAAAATGACAAATATAAAGGAGGTAATTATCCTGGCTTAGATTTGGTCATTAGCGATAATGATAATGAGTATTATTCATATTTGATAAGAAGTGCAGTAATTAATAACTCTCAGTATCCATATATAGGACCTAACAACGTTTTGAATAAAATAAAAGGAAGTTGCAAATTCTCAGATTATAAAGACTTGGAGGATAATAGCTCTATTGATGTAGTGCCCAATAATATAACTAGTGAAGTCATATTTTCAAGTCGAATCAATATATCAGAATATGCAGAAGAATTCCGGTGCATAAAATTGAGAGCTGTATTATGTGATGATTCGTTTTATGATAGTAAATATCCAGCGAAAGAATATCTGATAAAATCTTTTCTATCAGAGAAAAAGAAACAAGAAAACATGACTAAAGACCAAATGCTAAAGTATGCTGAAAATGTGTTTGGATATAAACCTCATAAGATAATACAAGAACTCTTTCAGTGATAGTATCTAATTACAATCTCTTCTCCACCGTCTACCTACAGAATATCGTCTGAAAGGTAGACGGTGTTTTTTTATGCCCAACGTCAACCGAAAAGAAATTTGCGCAAATGTTTGATTGACTCAAAATAAGCGTGTATATTTGCCTTATAATCAAATAATTAATTATATAATTAGTATGATTAATTATAAAAAGAATATAGCTATGAATACAGACATGAACACAAACAAAGTCTATTTCTCGGCGCTATTGTCTGAGAGATGTCCGCTTCTGAACGGTTGCATAGTTGAAGCCTTGCAGAACTATGGAATCAAGTACGCCTACCTTTCGGGTACCAAAGACATTTGGTGCCGCGACTTTATGCCTATTCAGTTGGATAAGAACCATTTCGTGTCGTATAGATACACGCCTAATTATCTGCAAACGAAAACCAACATTGATTATCAGACCAACATCGAAGATGTTTTCTGTGCCGACGATAAGCATTTGCAAAAAATCAAGGCTCATTGCACGGCAATGGATCTTGTGGTTGATGGTGGCAACGTGGTGAAATGTGGCGATAAAATAGTGATGACCGATAAGGTTTTCGTAGAAAACAAAGACAAACAACATGACGAAGTAGAGCGCATCCTACGCGAGACGTTTCAATGCGATGTTTTGTTTTTGCCTTGGGATAAAAGTGAACGTTACGGGCATAGCGATGGCATAGTTCACTACATCGGCGATGGTAAAATCTTGCTAACCAACTACGATGACTTTTCGATTAATTATTACAACAAATTTCGAAAGGTTTTAGACGAACATTTTGAGGTTATTACGTTGAAATACAAAGTGAAAGAGACGCATGAAGATAGTTGGGTTTATATCAACTACTTGCAGGTCGGAACCTTGGTGCTTGTCCCGCAATTGGGAATTGAGGAAGACGAGCAGGCGCTGGCGCAGATAAGCGAGGTAATGCCTAATTGCAAGGTAATTGGCATACCTGCATTGAAGGCTATTAAGGACGGCGGCGCTCTCAATTGTATATCGTGGAATGTAGAAATATAAAAGGATAGAAAAATGGGAAAAGCTATGGAAATGCCAAGATTGCCATATTCTGTGATGTCAGTCTATGAATTGTATGAATTGGCAACTAAGGACGATGCCTATGCACAAGAGGCTCTTGGCAATTGTTTTGCAAGTGGCAAAGGCATTAAACAAGATTATGAAACAGCAGTCTATTGGTATATTCAAGCAGCAGAGTTAGGCTATGATGTAGCACAATACCGATTGGCTATATGCTATGAGGAAGGTAAAGGTGTAAAGAAAGATAAGGCAAAAGCCTTTGAGTGGTGCTCCAAATCAGCCGAACAAGGCTATGCTATAGCTCAATACCAATTGGGTGAGTCTTATCGGTTTGGTGATGGTGTTGATCAAGACTATGGTAAAGCCGCCTATTGGTACGCCAAAGCAGCAGAGCAAGGATTAGCGAAAGCGCAAAATGATTCGGGGACATGTTATCATGAGGGCATAGGTGTTGAGAAGGACTATCAAAGAGCAGCAACGTTATACCTACAAGCTGCAAAACAAGGTTTACGTGTAGCCCAATTCAATTATGCTTTGTGCTATTATAATGGACACGGTGTAGAAAAGAATCTTTCTGTAGCAGTCCGATGGTATCAAAAATCTGCCAACCAAGGATTTGTCGAGGCACAAAAAACTCTTGCTGACATATACCGAAAAGGAGTAGGTGTGAGGAAAAATCTAAAGAAAGCTGCGGCGTTGTATACTAAAGCGGCAGAGCAAGGCAACAAATTCGCACAATACGAGCTTGCTCGATGTTATAATAATGGTTGGGGTGTAGAAAAAGACCAATCAAAAGTTGTTCAATGGGCTCTAAAATCAGCCGAACAAGGTTATGATAGAGCTCAATTCATTTTAGCTTTGTGTTACGAATTTGGACGTGGGGTTGAAATAGATATTGCTAAAGCCGTGGAATTGTATGTAAAAGCTGCAGAGCAAGGTGATTGTAAGGCTCAATACCGATTGGGTGAATGCTATAAAAACGGCGAAGGAGTTGAACAAGACTACGAAAAAGCTGCTGAGTATTATCTCCAATCTGCGAAGCAAGGTTATGATATGGCGCAATTCAGCTTGGCTTTGTGTTACGAATATGGATGTGGCATTGAAATGGACCTTGCCAAGGCGGTAGAATGGAATCGTAAAGCCGCGGAACAAGGAAATTACAAGGCTCAATTTAACTTGGGTGTTTGCTACGAAAATGGTGACGGCATACAAGAAGACGCTGCAAAAGCTGTAGAGTGGTACACCAAAGCAGCCGAACAAGGATATGCAGAGGCTCAATACAATCTTGCTCTATGTTATCAAGATGGTATCGGCGTTGAAATAGACCTTGGGGAATCAGTTAAGTGGTATGCCAAAGCCGCAAAACAAGGAATGGCTGAAGCGCAGTGCAATCTTGCTATTTTGTATCAAGAAGGCAATGGGGTTCGTAAGAATCTAAAGAAGGCTGTGGTGTTGTTTACCAAAGCGGCTGAGCAATGCAATGAATCTGCGCAATTCTGCTTGGCTTTATGCTATCATTTTGGCAGAGGAGTAAAAATAGATCTTGAGAAGGCTGTTAAGTTGTACACAAAAGCAGCCGAGCGAGGTTTTGCAAAGGCACAAAACAATCTTGCAGAATGTTATAAAGATGGCATTGGCGTAGAAAAGGATATGTCTGCAGCAATATATTGGTATACACAAGCCGCTGAACAAGGTGATAAAGAGGCAATTGAAAGTCTTTCTGTAATAAAGAATAATTAGATATGAACAAAAACGAATACATACAAGCCAATAAAGATTGGCTGATAGCAAAATCGAAGGAAGATGGTGTGAAAGCACTCGCTAAAGGCGTTTACTATAAGGTACTTACGCAGGGCAACCAGCAGAGTGCAACGCCAACAGTGCGAAGCATCATCACGGCTCATTATACGGGCCGAACTATCGATGGAAAAGAATTCGATAGTAGTCGTGGCGGAGTGCCTTTGGCTTGCAGACTTTGCGACCTCATTGAAGGTTGGATAATAGCTATGCAGCAAATGCATGTTGGCGACAAATGGGAGATATACATACCCGCAGAAATGGGCTACGGCCGTTTTTCGCAGCCTGGCATTCCTGGCGGTTCAACGTTGATTTTCGAAATAGAACTGATTAGCGTAATGTGATGATAGTCAAAAACTCTCCCTTCATCTATGCTTTGCGCGTTAAGTATGACGTTCATACAAAAAGAATAGTTGAAAAATAATTAGTGCAGTTTTTGTTGAATATTTGCGAATATTTGTCCAATAAAAAATTGAATGATAAATAACCAGTCAGATGTTGACAGAGAGCACTTTAGAGCGTTTGCGCATATTAACCGAATCGGCTAAGTACGATGTGTCGTGCTCGTCGAGTGGCACGGTGCGCAAGGGTCAGCAAGGCATGTTAGGCAACACAGTTGGCGGCATGGGCATCTGCCATTCGTTTGCCGACGACGGGCGCTGCATATCGCTCCTAAAGGTGATGTTAACCAACTATTGCATGTATGACTGTGCATATTGCATCAATCGCCGTTCCAACGACATAAAACGTGCTACGCTTTCTGTTACCGAGTTGGAGGAGATAACCATGGAGTTCTATCGTCGCAACTACATCGAGGGCCTTTTTCTCTCAAGCGGCGTTGTGCGCAATCCCGACTATACTATGGAGCGCCTTGCTGCCATCGTGCGCGACCTTCGAACCAAGCATCGTTTCAATGGCTATATTCACCTCAAAAGCATTCCTGGAGCATCACAAGAACTATTGTCTGAAGCTGGGCGCTACGCCGACCGTATGAGTGTAAATATAGAGATACCCAAGGAAGAATCGCTCAAATTGCTTGCGCCCGAAAAGAGTCATCAGAGTGTGTTTCAACCGATGAAACTCATTCAGCAAGGTGTGCTCGAAAACAAAGAAGATCGCCGCAGAATGAGCCATGTGCCACGTTTTGTGCCTGCAGGACAATCGACTCAGATGATAGTTGGTGCTACTTCCGACACCGACCGCGATATACTCAACATGTCGTCGATGCTCTACACGCAGCCCACCATGCGTCGTGTCTATTATTCTGGCTATGTGAGTGTTAATACTTACGATTCGCGCCTACCTATTCTCAAGCAACCGCCACTCGTACGCGAAAATCGACTCTATCAAGCCGATTGGCTGCTGCGCTTCTATCATTTCAATGTTGATGAGATTGTCGACGACCAACATTCCAACCTCGACCTCGAATTGGATCCCAAACTTGCTTGGGCTCTGCGTCATCCAGAGTATTTCCCTATAGATATAAATACTGCCGATTATGAGCAATTGCTGCGTGTGCCGGGACTTGGCACAAAATCGGCTTGGCTTATTATTAATTCTCGACGTTTTGGCCGTTTGACGTCTTACGATTTGAAGAAAATGGGCGTGGTGATGAAAAAAGCAAAATATTTCATCACATGCCACGAGTTGAGTTCGCATTTTTCGCAACCTGTTGTTGGTATCAACGAATTGCACCCCGAGCGACTGCGTCCGCTCCTCGTGTCCAAAGCCGAGCAGATGCGCGCTGCCGAGGAGAAACAACTGAAATTGGACTTCGGAGAATGACCATATATACATTCGATAATACTCTCGATGGACTGCTGACGGCGGTTTTCGATGCTTTTGCACAGAAGGAACAGCCCGAGGCGCTACTTACGCACGGCGACGCTCTACCGCTCTTTTGCGACCGTACGTACGATGTCTGCACCGACGAGGTAAAGGCACAGCGCGTTTGGACCGGTTTGGAGAAACATCTGACGAAAGAGGCTCTGCGACTAATCTCTGT
>JAFYCM010000041.1 GCA_017539645.1 Bacteroidales bacterium | reverse complement strand
GTTATAGCGGCGGGGATCCACCTCTTCCCATCCCGAACAGAGAAGTTAAGCCCGCAAGCGCCGATGGTACTGCACTACAATGTGGGAGAGTAGGTTGCCGCCACTTGATTTAGAATCCTCTTAAGCTGAATGGCTTGAGAGAATTTTTTTTGTTTGTGCATAATACGTCTCATATCGCTCAGAGAACACAGATGACACAGATTTTATAAGGATTCGTGGTGTTAGACTGCCATGGTATGACAGCCATACATACGATAAGGTTGAATTGAATTCAATGTAGATTTCCAAGTGCATGGCTTCGACATATTTAGCAATAGGGAATTGGAGAATTAACAAATTGGTACGTGAGTTATTCATTTCTAAACTAAATAGTCTCTATGTAATGGCCTCCTTACAAAGGGAGGTTTTAGAGAAATCAAAAATTTCTCTTTTTTTTGCCCCGCTTTAGACATGGAAAAACAGTTTGACTATAAACTATCTAAATAAATCATAAACAATGAAAGGCAAATTCTTATGTATTGCAGCCATTGCCGCAATGATTGGTTTCGCTGTCGCTTCGTGTGGCGACGATGATGAGAAAAACGGCATTACTACCGCAACTGGTACGGTAAGCGTGTCGCTCAGTGACTCTTCTATAGTGATAGAGAGCGGCAGCACGGCCACCATTGATGTTGCCATAAAGAATGCGAAAAGTGTGGAATGGACATCGAGCGACGAAAATGTTGCCGCCATCACGTTTTTTGATGATGCTCACGTAGAGATAAAATGCCAAAAGGTCGGCTCAGCCATCGTGAGTGTTACTGCCGACGATGTGACAAAAAGCATATCGGTGACCGTCGTGAAGAAAAGCGTATCTTATGCAACCCCTAAAGTCATCGACCTCGGATTGTCGGTGAAATGGGCATCGTCCAACATCGGCGCATCGAGCCCTGAAGAATTCGGCGATTATTTTGCCTGGGGCGAAACTGAAACCAAGGACGAATACGATTGGCTCACTTACGCCCACAGTGATGGGGTTGTCATGACGAAATATTACCCATCCGACAACATGGCTACTCTGGAAGCCTCCGATGATGCGGCTACGGTAAATCTGGGTGAAAACTGGCGCATGCCAACCCAGACAGAGTGGGAGGAACTTAGCAATAACACCACTCACACGTGGACCACAGACTACAATGGCACGGGCGTGGCAGGTTGGATATTGACCAGCATCGTGAGCGGTTACACCTCTGCGGCTCTTTTCTTGCCCGCCGCTGGTTATAGAAGCGGTACGGAACTCGACAAAGCGGGTACTCGCGGCTACTATTGGTCGTCGTCGCTCGATGAAGACATGCTTACCCTTGCAATTATTGCAGGCTTCAACTCGGCTGACTTCAACGTGGGTAATAGTTCTGAACGCTGCACCGGTCTGTCTGTGCGCGCTGTGTATATAGGAGAGTGATGTTTATATAAAGAAGGCATATTTGTGTGTCAAAGCATTATTAGCCATGGGTATGCGCCCATGGCTATTTATATCACACCTTCGGTGTTATGCAAAGCCACGAAGTGTCGCAATAACTTAGGCTGTGGTGTGAACCCCTGCCTCTTTTGCCATAAAAATTGAGGGCTTCGACAAGTTCAACTTTGGGGCGGCCATAATATGACAGCCCTACAATAGAAAAATCTGCATACTAATTTGCGGACCCACGCTGTGCGACCCTACATGCGATTGATGGATTTCATGTGCTTCGTGGTTATTAATTAGGCTTCGACAAGCTCAGCCAGAGAGCTTTGTTCGCTCAGCCAACGGTTTGTAATTATTTCTTGGCTTCGTAGCGGCGGCAGAAGATTGTGTAGCAGCAGAGACCGACAAGCATACTTGCACAAGCTACCAAAGCTGTGTATTCGTAGCTATAGCCAGCCTTAATAGGTAGACCACCGCAATAAGCGCCCATAGCGTTGCCGAAGTTGAAGGCAATTTGAATCATTGCACCGCCAAGGAGTTCGCCGCCAGACGCATATCTAATGAGTAGTAATTGTTGTGGTGCGCCAACGCCAAATAGTCCGAATGTTGCTACCATCATCAGTATTACTGCAACGACGGGATATTGACCTAAGAAGAATTCTCCTGTTAGAGCAATGAGCATAAGTATTTGAAACCAACGTCCGGCATGACCAGCTCCGATTTTGTCGGATAGACGACCGCCAACTACGCCACCGGCAACCATGCCAATGCCTGCTAACGCCATCATGGCGGACATCCATTTCAACGGTATTCCGCTAACCTCAGTTAGTATTGGGCTGACGTAACTATACCAGCACATCATTCCTCCATTGCCGAAGAAGGTTGCGAAAATTATCAGCCATGGTGCAAGGTGCTTTAGAAAGTTGAATTGCCCTTTTCGTCCATTGTCGGGAAGGCTATCTATGTATGGGATGTTTTTATAGATACAAAACCAAGTAACCAAACCAAGAGTGCCTGATGCTGCGAAAATTATGCGCCAAGAGAGCGTGTCGGCGATGAAAGTGCCCAATGGAATGCCAATCAGATTGGCAATAGTCATACCCATACACATAATGGCAATAGCCAATGCGCTTTTCTCCTTATCGGCGAGTTTGTCGGCTACGATGCAGCCAACGCCGAAATATGCGCCATGTGGCAATCCTGCCATAAAGCGAAACGTCATCATTAGTTGATATGACGAAGATGGGCATATCGTCATACATATTGACGCAACGCTGAAGATGGACATCAATAGGTATAAAATGCGTTTTAGCGGCCAATTGCGAAGGCCTAAGGCTACGGCAGGTGCGCCAACACAAACGCCTAAAGCATAGGCCGATATGAAATGACCAGCTGTAGGAATGTCAATAGAAAAATCTTTAGCTAAGTAGGGCAAAATGCCCATCATCATAAATTCGGTTATGCCGAGGCCGAAGGTACCCATTGCGAGGGTTACCAAACTCTTTTGGTTCTTCATCTGTTTTGTCTTCGGGTGACAAAATTACTCCTTGGCTACGGAATAGAGTGTGAAATAAGTATTAGGTAGCGCATTGCTATGCTAAAAAAGCTAAAATGGTAGGTAATCGTCTGTATATAAAGATATAATGATAGATGCGATGATAAAACTGTACAGTTGGTTTGTAAAAGAACATACATAGGTATAACTTTGTTTGGAATCATATTATAGGAATAATTATGGCAGATATAGACGCAGAAAAGCTCAAAGAGGCTAAGCTTCAGGCGCTGAAGCAGACGATGGCGAACATCGACAAAACGTATGGCAAAGGATCTATAATGCGCTTGGGAGACAGACCTTCAGAGAAAATCCCCGTAATCCCCACAGGCTCGCTTGGACTTGATATAGCGTTGGGCGTAGGCGGCTATCCACGCGGTAGAATAATAGAGATTTTTGGCCCAGAATCGAGTGGTAAGACTACGTTGGCAATACATGCCATTGCAGAAGCACAGAAGATGGGCGGTATGGCTGCGTTTATCGATGCAGAACATGCGTTCGACAAGTTCTATGCCGAGAAACTTGGTGTAGATATGAACAATCTGCTTATTTCGCAGCCCGACAATGGCGAGCAAGCACTTGAGATAGCAGAGCAACTCATTCGTTCGTCGGCTATCGATATTATAGTTATCGACTCCGTAGCAGCACTTACACCACAAGCCGAGATAGAAGGCGATATGGGTGAAGCTAAAATGGGCTTGCATGCACGACTGATGTCGCAGGCTTTGCGAAAACTTACGGGTGTAATTAACAAGACAAATACTACCTGCATATTTATCAACCAATTGCGCGAGAAGATTGGCGTTACGTATGGTAACCCAGAAACTACAACTGGTGGTAATGCATTGAAATTCTACGCTTCGGTACGTATAGACATACGTAAAGTGACGAATATCAAGAACGGCGAAGAGGTGCTTGGTGCGCAGACACGCGTGAAGGTGGTTAAGAACAAGGTTGCGCCTCCATTCCGTAAAGCAGAGTTCGAAATTCGTTACAACGAAGGTATTTGCCGCATGGCTGAGATTATGGATATTGCTATCGACTTTGACATCATACACAAGAGTGGATCATGGTTCTCGTATGGCGATTCTAAACTTGGTCAGGGACGCGATTCAGTTCTGAACTTGTTGAAGGAGAATCCGGAATTGCGAGCAGAAGTAGAACAGAAAGTTCGTGCTGCAATAGAAGAGAAGGGCGCTCCTGCCGACAATAAGCCAGAAGTGGAAGAGGCCTGAAAAACAGGTGACAATATAAAAAAGCATAAAAACAACGAGCGCTGTTGCAATAAGAGCAACAGCGTTTAGTTTTGGTATACAAATTGAATATGACACACAAGGATATGTAACCAAAAGAGTTCTTATTCCGTAATAGAGTTATAAACCACGCTAAAATTGCGATAATAAACATATAAATATGAAAATAAACAAGTTAACACCTACCGTTCTGATACCCTTATCCGTAATGCTTTTGGGCAGTTTTGCGTTGTTCATAGTATTATTTGGATTGATAATAGATGATGTAAAAGAGCAGAACGAAGAGTCGGTAATGTACGCTGCAAAAACGTTTGAAGAGAACATGCAGGAGCAGATGGACAAAATGACATTGTCTGCCGAATTCATCAACGACGATTACACGACAATTTACGATGCAGTAGCAGAGCAAGACATGGCCGTCATTGAAGACGAAATGCTTTGGGCAGCAAAGTATTTTGGCTACAAAGAGTACGTATTCACGCGAATGGATGGCGACCCATATATACTTAAGTATGACGGTATAGATTCCGATGCATTGCAAAAACTACTTGAAGACACGAAAGAAAAGGGTCGTGTGTTTGGTTTCGAAAAACTTGATAATAAGCATATTTGTCAATACAACTCGGTTGTAGTGAAAAATAAAGAGAATGAAGAGATTGGTATGTTCGTACGTATAGGTACGGTAGTGAATGGAGAAGAGTATTTGGACATGATAAAAGATCAGCGAGGTTTGGAGGCTTACGTATTTGACGATGAAAAATGCATTGGTTGCACTTCGAAAGATGTAGATATTAATGCTATACAATTAGATGAAACGGCGAAGGAGGAATGCTATGAGAAAAAACAAAAATGGCAAGGAGAAGTAGTTTTGAATGGAGAGTCTGTTACGTTAGCTTTCGTTCCGCTTATGGATCGTAATGACAAGGTAATAGGTGCGATAGCCTTGGTAGAAAACACAACCATTGTAGACCGAATAATAGCACGAATGAAAAGCTCGTTCATATTGCTATTTGTATTCGTGCTTATTGCCTTTGGTGCAATGACTTTTTTGCTGATTAAGCGCGTAGTGAAGCCTATCGAAACGATAATGCACGATTTGGTGGTAATATCAACTGGCGACTTGACGCATAAGGTGGAGGTAAAGCATGTATGCGAAGAGTTGAAGATTTTGATCAACGCGGTGAACGATATGCAGGAGAAAATAAAAGGCATAGTTCGTCCGATAATAATGAATGCAAATGATGTGACCGACTCTACACGCCAATTGAGCAACTCGGCATTAGCGCTATCTAATTCATCGAGCCGACAAGCGGCGGCGCTTGAGGAGATTTCGAGCTCAATGGAAGAGATGACCGCGAATATACAACAGAATACAGACAACTCTTTGCAAACCAATAAGATAGCTAAAGACGTGGATAAACTTGTTGGTGAGATGAGCGAGACGTCGAATAAGAGTTTCAACGCTATCAAGGAGATTGCCGATAATATTGAGTCTATCAATGAGTTGGTAAGTCAGACAAATATTCTTTCGCTCAATGCTTCCGTTGAAGCAGCGCGTGCAGGTGACCAAGGCAAGGGCTTTGCAGTTGTAGCTAAGGAGGTCGGACGTCTTGCCGAGCAGACACACGACACTGCCGATGGCATCAACACTACGGCGAGCGCAAGTATACATGAGGCAGAGTTGGCGTATAACAATGTGATGCAGATCGTGCCTAAGATTGAGCAGATTGTGAGTCTTATCAATGAGATTACAACAGCCAGCGTGGAGCAGAATAGCGGCGTAAGTCAAGTGAATTCTGCCATTGCCGACCTCAACCGCGTGACACAAGAGAATGCAGCAGCTTCGGAAGAGATTGCAGCAAGCACAAGCGAGATGCAGCGTCAATTGGATGGCATTCGCGAACTTGTAAGCGTATTCAAAGTGAAATAGAAGAGCAAAAAGTTCCGCGCGAGCAATTGCCGGAATGGTAAACGTCAAATCTATAAATATGCTTCAACCCCAGCGTGAAAAGCGCTGGGGATTTTTTTGTGTATACTCAAATCAAATGCGGAAACCGAGCATTGTCATATCATCTGTTTGCTCTTCGGCAGAGGCAAAATTTTCGATGGTTTGAGTGAGCGTTTGAAGTTGCTGGGCAGCAGGTTGATTTGACATCTGGCAGAGGAGCGCAGTTTGGTTTTTGTATAGGAATTTACGCCCATTCTTGCCGTGCTGGTCTTTCACACCGTCGGTGTACATATATACCATATCGCCATGCTGCAACTCAATTGTTTGTTCTGTGAAAGGTTTATAGTCAGTAGTATAACGCCCGATAGGCATGCGGTCTCCTTTGTATTTTGTGGCCTCGCCATTGCGCACAATAGTTATGTCGTGGTTGGCAGCACCAAACAACATTTGCATATTCTCCGAGTCGACAATGCAAATACTTATATCCATACCATCTTCGGCCTTGTAGACAGCATCGTGTTGGTCGCTGAGCGAAGTTACTATGGATTGGCGCATTTGGTTGAGAATGGTGGCTGGGCGTAACTCTTCACGAGACGATTTGGCAAGAATCTCCTTCAGCGTACTTATGCCAAGCATACTAAGTAGAGCACCTGGCACGCCGTGGCCCGTGCAATCGGCAACGATGACAAAGCGAAGTCCATTGAATTCGCCAACGCGGTACCAGTCTCCGCTGACGATGTCTTTGGGATGATAGTATACAAAACTGTCGGCAAAGAGACGCATAACTTCGTTGGGCGAACTGATGGCCGCAGTTTGTATGTATTTAGCGTAGTTGATGCTATCGAAAATCTGTTTGTTTTGAGCATTCAGTTGGTCGCGCTGTACCATAATTTCCTCGTTGTACTCGTTGAGCATGGTGTTTTTCTCGCTCAATTGTTGGTTGAGGCGTTTCTTGTTGTTGAGCGACCTAAGTATGTATATAACTATGAATACAAGTAGCACCAAGCCTGCGGCCATCGATACGGCAATTATGCGAGAGCGCTCAATTTTATTTTGCTTCTCCATAAGTTGGCGGAGATTTTCGAGCTCCACTTGGCGCATTGCTTCGTCGTGGCGGAGCTTGTCTTTATACTCAATTGCTTGGCGCATTTGATTGTCGTTGACGAATTTGTATACAATATCCGACCACTTTTTGTGGGCAATGAGAGCATCGCGATAACGCCCCAATTTTTCGTAGGCAGAGGCCAAAATGTCATATTTGTTCGATGAAGCGACGACCGACGTCGTATCGTCGTCGGATACGATCAGATTTTTGTGGACAATGTCGACAGCCTTTTGGTAGTTGCCTTTCGCAAGTTCCAAGTAGGCCAAAATTCTGTAAAATTCAGCCGAGTGGCTGTCAAGGTACTCCTTCGTAAATTTTGAGCGACTAATGTAGTTGACCGCCGTTTCGCAACTATCTATATATGCTTTGTCGTTAGTTCGTTGATACATATGCAGATAGCATTGCGCTTGGTTGGTGTAGAATGCGAACAGATCGTTTATAATGCTGAAGTAACTATTGCGGTCCATTTCGCTGACATAATCGAGCACGCGGGCGGCTTTGTGTATAGCCTTCATTGCTTCGTCGAGGGGTTCGTAGCTATGATTATATATATAGCGCTGCAGGTGCACGTTGCATATATATATTTGGCAAATGAGTGCGTTGATGGAGTCGCCAAGTGCCATGGAAAAGCGTTCGCACGTTGCGTAGTGCTCTATAGCGACGTCATAAAGACCTGACGAGCAAGCGTTGTTGGCCAAAATCATATACGAAGTAATCATTTCGAGCGTGTCGCCAATCTCACTCTGCTTCATTATGGCCGAGTCGATATAAGTATTATGCGTCTGCTGAAAGCCTTGGTAGAAGTAGGCATTGGCAAGTTGCATATAGCAGCGTCCTTGGATGAGTCCGACCTTTTCTACGTCGCAATGTTTAGCGTAGCCAAGTGATTTGTTGGAGAACTCGATAGCACCAGCAAAGTCTTCTTTTATCAAGTGGGCGTAACCGATGTTGTAGCAAGATGCAGCGCAAGTTGCATAGTCGTTGGCGCGGGATGCGTGGTCGATGGCGAAAAGTTCGTAGTATTCGAGCGAATCGAGATTGTCGAAATCGCGAGCAATGCCGTGGTAAAGTTTGCCACGTTCGATGTCGGTTTTGGCGGTAGCGAGCTCTGCGCGTAGGCTGTCGATTTCGTGCTGTATTCGTTCTGCAATTTCGTTTTGTGCAGCCGCAGTGTTTATAAATAAAATACAGATAATAAGGGAGGTAAGAAGTCTCATTTGATAAGTGTTTAGTAGTGTCAAAATTACACTGAAAAATTATAAGTAGAGCAAATGAATTTTGAGTGTCGGCTCTATAATGTATGAATTTTCAATTTGTTTGCTTTTTCCTCTCACAAAAAATATTCACTTTCGCGCTGAAATTCATAAAGATAAATGAGGACTCAACCATCTAAGCAAAAGACTGAAGATAAGCGTAAAGCAAACGTGTTTTACGATGCTAAAGGCAGACGCGTAGTAGTGGGCCGACCTGCTAAAACGGAGCGCCCATCACCTACCGACAATCGCGAAAAGCCTCAGAAGCCCAAGAGCGGCGAACTTCAAGTGCTCCACACGATGAAGGTGCATGGTGAAACGCCTCTGCTCGAGTTCCTTTTCTCTCGCCTTGCCGACATGCCCAAGTCGACCGTCAAACACTATCTTACGAATAAGCAGGTACTCGTAAATGGTTCATGCATAACGCAATACAATTTTACGCTATGTAAGGAGGACGTCGTAGTTATAGCTAAGTATGCTCAGCGTCAGTCGAAAACGGTGTTTGAGAAGCCCGACATCATTTATGAAGATGACGAGATAATAGTTATAAACAAGCCATCGGGATTACTATCGGTAGAGAGCGATACCGAGCGCAGCAAGACCGCATATCGTCAGGTGGAGCAATACGTACGTATGAAAGACAAAACGGCGCGTGTAGTTATTGTTCACCGCATCGACCGCGACACATCTGGAGTGCTGCTTTTTGCCAAGAGCGAACGGGTGAAGGAGACGCTCTTCAAACATTGGAACGACATAGTTACGAAGCGCGAATATGTTGCCGTATGCGAAGGCCATTTTGTCGAAAAACAGGGCACGGTGAAGTCGTATCTGCTTCAGAATGTGAACAATATCGTCTATTCGAGTCACGACAAAAGCGGACAGCTTGCAGTGACGCACTACAAAGTGATGAAAGAGTGCCGCGGCTATTCGCTTGTCGATGTAAACATCGATACTGGACGAAAAAATCAAATTCGTGTACATATGAAAGACCTTGGCCATCAGGTGGTTGGCGATAGTAAATATGGCAACGTCAGCGATCCCCTTGGCCGACTTGGTCTGCATGCATATAAATTGGAATTTACCCACCCCATAACTAAAAAACAGATGAAGTTCACGGCTAAAATGCCCGTGGAGTTTAGCAAGATGTTCAAATAAGTATGAGTCCCAAACTCAGCATCAACATTGCCGCAGCGCTCTTCGCTTTGATGTCGGCAGCGCATGCATATATGTGCTACAGCGGCGTAACCACAGCCATGTCCATTGCAGGCTTTCTAGCATTGACAGCCGTTGAAATAGGCAAAATAATTTTAGTAAAAAAGAGCCGCGCGAAATATGGCAACGAAGCCGGCACGCGCATCTTGGCCGCCGAGATGGTGACATTTGCCATCGCCGTTGGTTTGCTATTCGTGTTTGCCTCGCCAATAGGTTGCACGCAAATAGCTATGCCAATAGTCTTCTGCGTCGACTTGATGGTACTTAGAATCTGTAGCGGCCTCATCATACTTACAAACAAGCAATGACACATTCTGGAGAGCTCGTCGCACTTGTAGTGTCGATATTATGGACCACCTCAGCAATTGTGTCGGAGGTGGTAAGCAAACGTTTGGGCGTACTTGCTGCTAATGTTTCGCGAATGATTTTGGCCCTCAGCATAGTAGGCACTATACTACTTGTTGGCGGCGGTATGCACCTGATTGTCGAAAGCGATATGCACGCGTGGAGTTGGCTTTTGGCGTCGGGTTTTGTGGGCTACACCTTTGGCGATTTTTGTCTCTATCGTGGCTACGACATAATCGGCTCGCGCTACACACAGCTACTTATGACCTTGGCAGCGCCATTTGCAGCCATCACCAGTTGGGCAATGCTCGACGAGCAGATGTCGGCAATGGGTATATTAGGTATGTTGCTTACACTCTTGGGCATAGGTATGACAATACTTGGCAAAGGCGATAATGAGCATAAGCATAATATAGCACTCAAACTGCCAGTGCGCGGCGTGGTGTTTGGCGTGTTAGCAGCTCTCGGTCAGGGTGTTGGATTGGTGCTGAGCAAGATTGGCGTAACCTATATGGCTACCGATGGCGGCGCCTTCATGTCGTCGTTTGCCGGCACGTTCATTCGCGGCATAGCAGGCTTGTCGGGATTTTTAGTGCTGCTATTTATGCGCAAACAGCAGGGCAACCTACGACGTGCTTTCGAAGGAACAACGCCTTCGTACCTCATTGCAGCCACACTTTGCGGGCCAACAATTGGCGTTTCGCTATCGCTCCTTGCTGTGCAGCTAACCAACGTAGGCATAGCGCAAACCATCATGAGCACAACGCCCATACTTATTTTGCTGCCTACGTATCTGATTTATCATCAACCACTCACAACGCGCGCCGTAGTAGGCACAATAATTAGTGTAGTTGGTGTGTCGCTATTTTTCGTGCATTGATACGGAATGGACATAAATAGCATCCGTGCGTGCAAAAAATAGGACGACTTGCCCAAATTGAGCGAGAGTAAATAATCAAATAGTTAATCGAAATGGCTACATTTGCGACTTTCGCACGCAGATGGATTTAGAAAAGAAAATATCACCATACCTACTTATAAAAGGTAACATTGTAAAGATGGTGCTGCTTACGGCGCTGTTTGCGGTGATATTTATAAACATTTTCGAGCCGTTCAATTCGCGCCATTGGGTGCCCAATATCAGCGATTTCAAATATTCGCTCTATTCCACACTACTTATTTTGTTGGGCATGGGTGTGGTGGCAATAAGCCGCACCATCATGTACAAGAAAATATCCAAGAAGGGCAAATCGCTCTCCTATCTTCAATATTTTCTGTGGATAGCTGCCGAAGTTTGCTCCATGGCGTTCGTTTTTGTGGTGTTCGAGAAAATTATCCTCACCAACGACACCCGTTCGCTCTTCGAACTCTACAGCGTGGCACTGCGCAATACGTTCCTTATACTATTTATACCATACTCGGTGCTCTGGCTTTATTTCTCGTGGGCCGATAAGAACAAGAAACTCAAAGTGATAGAGGAGCTTGTGCCCTCCGCTGCGCCAGACACTATGCAGATGGTGAACTTCCGCAACGACAAGGGCGACATAAAATTCAGCGTGAAACTTGTCGATTTGGTTTACATACGTAGCGCCGACAACTACATTGTGGTTTACTATATCGAGACTCGCAAAGACACGCTGAGTTCCAAGATGATACGTAAATCGATGAAAGATATCGAAGAGGAGATGAAGCAACGCGGCATTATGCGCTGTCATCGCTCGTATATGGTTAACTCGTTGCATATCAAGCTTCTCGAGCGAACAAGCAACGGTCTTTCCGTAAAGCTCGACACGCCGAAGGGCGAATCCATTCCTATAACCAAAAGTTACGTCTCGGATATTTATTCGCTGTTTGGCTAATATCCGCATTCTCATATACTTATGGCTCGATTATCGATATATATACTATTATTCATATTTATTGCGTGCAACCCAACGCAACCTACACCAACAGAAAACGAACGGCCAACAATAACAGTAACGATTCCAGCACAAAAGTTCTTCGTTGAACGTTTGGTGGGCGATGCCGTTGGTGTGAATGTGATGATTCCCAAGTCTGTTGGACATGCCGACTACACGCCGCAGCCACGTCAGATTATGGCGCTGAGCAACTCAACGGCCTACTTCGCCATTGGCAACCTCGACTTTGAAATCACGTGGCGCGAACGCCTCATCGACGCATCGGCGAATAATAATTGGATTGCGCTAAACGCTGGTATTGAAGATATTGATAATAATGATGATGACCACACCGATGCCGACCATCACCACCACGACCCGCACTATTGGCTTTCGCCCAAGCGCGTGTTGGTTATGATAGATAATATGCACACGGCACTCAACGCTATCGTCCCCGATGAGGCTGCACATATCGATTCGGCTGCTGTAGCACTAAGCGCCGAAGTGGCTATGTATGATAGTGTTATGCATACGCTCGGTGGTCGCACATTCCTTATCTACCACCCAGCACTAACGTGCGTTGCGCAAGATTATAACCTTACGCAACTCGAGATAGAACACGACGGCAACGCGCCAACGCCCAAAACGCTTGAAACTCAGTTATGTCGCGCAAAAGAGTTGGGCGTGCAAACCGTCTTTGTGCAGCCCGGCTACGACACCGAAAAAGCTACTTCGATAGCCAATCAGATTGGTGCCCGCGTGGTTAACATCGACCCCGAAGCCGAAGATTGGGAAAATACTATTCATAATATTATTGATGCGCTGAAATGACCGAGCAGAGTAACCCGCAACAACTTATCAGCCTCCATAATGTGAGCGCTGGCTACGAAGGGCGCGTGGTCGTCAGCAACGTCTCTTTAGATATAAATAGCGATACGTTTGTGGCATTCATCGGTCCGAATGGTGGCGGCAAGACTACCATTCTACGTACGTTGCTCGGGCAGATTGCACCCATGAGCGGCGAGATGAGCCGTCTGCCAAATCTGAAGATTGGCTACCTACCGCAGATAAACGACTACGACCTGCAGTTCCCAATCACCGTGCGCGATGTGGTGCTCTCGGGTCAGCTCGACGGCAACCGCCTATTCCCGAAAAAAGCCACTCTCGACCGTGTAGACGAACTGCTCCACTTTGCAATGCTCGACAATTTGCAGGACCGTCCAATAGGCGCACTCTCAGGTGGACAACGTCAGCGTGCGTTCCTTTGCCGCGCCATAATGGGCAATCCGCAGCTACTCATTCTCGATGAGCCTGTTACGTATATGGACAAAGTGTCGGAGACGAATCTCTACAAACTTTTGCCCGAACTCTCGAAGCACATGGCCATTGTGCTCGTCTCGCACGACATTGGCACTGTGGCTGGCGTGGTGAAGACCATTGCTTGCGTCAATCGCACGCTCTACTATCACCCCACAAACCGCATCACCGATAGCATGCTGAAGATTTACGAATGCCCTGTTGAACTCGTCACCCACGGCGCTGTGCCGCATCGTGTACTTATAAATCACCATTCATAATGATAGAATTGCTGCAATATCCGTTTGTCGTTCGGGCGCTTGTCATGGTGCTGTTGCTCTCTGTGGTGGCAGGCTTCGTAGGCACCTGCATCGTCATTCGCCGACAAGTGTTTGTGGCTGGCGGCATCACCCACGCAGCGTTTGGGGGCATAGGTATAGCCTACTTCCTTGGTGTGTCGGTGACAGCAGGCGCAATGCTCTTTGCTTCGCTTACCGCGCTTGCTATAGACATACTATCGCGTCGCAAGAGCCTTCGCACCGATAGCGCCGTGGCAATTTTTTGGTCGCTCGGCATGGCTGTTGGCATCATATTTATGTTCCTTACGCCCGGCTACACGCCCAACCTCATGGGCTTCATGTTTGGAGACTTGCTCACCGTCACCCGTTCCGATTTATACATAATATCCATAATTGCCGCTGTGGCAGTCATTGCAGCCATAATATTCTATCGTCCAATTATGTACACTGCCTTCGCGCCCGACTTTGCAAAACTCAGCGGCTGGCCTGTGGCATTCATTAGTAGTGCAATTGCGGTCGTTTCGGCACTCGCTATCGTAGTGGCAATCAAGGCTGTAGGTATAATATTGGTGTTGTCGATATTTACAATTCCACCAACCATTGCTGGAATGTTTGCCGCAAAGCTTAAGCGAATGTTCATATTATCAACAATAATTGCCGTCGTTGGTAGCCTCGCTGGCTTCGTGGTGTCGTTTGCATACAACCTGCCATCGGGTGCGATGATTACTGTGGCTCTCGTGGCTATGTTCCTAATTATGAAAGTATTCAAATACATATCTATTCGCCAAAAACGTAACGTATGAAACACTTCATATCATTCATATTTATAGCAATATTTTGCATCAACGCTGGGGCTCAGACGATAGTGAAAATCTGGGACGGCGCGCCGCTCTACGCCATTGAAAACCCCGACTACACCGAGGGCATCGTTACGCTGCAAAATGGTGCTGAACGCATAGTGCGCGTAACTACGCCAACGCTCGAAATATATACCCCTACCGACAATGCTGCCAGCCGTCCAGCCGTAGTAGTATGTCCGGGTGGCGGATATTCGCGCCTTTGCTACGACAAGGAGGGTGTCGACGTGGCTAAATGGTTGGCAGAGAATGGTTTTGTGGCTGCCGTGCTGAAATATCGTTTGCCAAGCGATGCCATCATGAGTCGCCGCCCGTTTGGTCCGCTATCCGATGCACGTCAGGCTATTAGGTATCTGCGACAGAATGCTGCTAAGTATAATATTGATAATAAGAAGATTGGCATAATGGGTTTTTCGGCAGGCGGACATCTTGCCGGCTCTGCTGCAACGCTCACTATAGATACGCTCGGCAATGCACGACCCGACTTTGCTGCGCTCATCTATCCAGTTATTTCGTTCGACAAACAGATTACGCATGCAGGCACGCGCCAATGTCTTATAGACGGGCTGCCCGACGAAGCAGAACTTGCTAATTTGTTTTCGCTCGATACTCAAGTTGGAATGGATATGCCTCCAGTATTCATAGCATGTGCATTCGACGACACGGCTGTGCCATGCTACAATTCGTTGCGTTTTGCTGATGCAATGGCTCGCAACAAGCAAATATGCGAACTGCATGTCTATCCCAAAGGAGGTCATGGCTTTGGCCTCGGCACCGACCGCCCAGCAGGCGAGTGGACGAAGCGTTTTATCAGTTGGTATTCTACTTACATTCCCAACCATTTATAACAAAAAAGACCACCCCATTTGCGGGAGTAGTCTTTTGCTCGTTATTTATATTGCACAATGTATTTATGCTTTCTGCATAATTGCTATTAATTCTTCTGTTATGTTTTCTGGTATATTAGGAATATTATTACTGCCCATTTTGAATATCATAACCTTTTTGTCAGCAATTATAGCAGCAGAAGTTACTTTTTTGTCTTTTGTGGTTAACTCAAACATTTTCGCCTTTTGAATATCGAGACTAATAATTTCTGCGATACGACTTAACCATGGAGAGTTCTGAACAAGTTGCTTGCTAATAGATTCATTAGACGAAATGGCATTTACAGAGAGAACAGGCTTATCTTTCAAATAGTCTGTTAATGCTTGGGTATATTCTTTTACTACAACACTATCTTTCGCTTTACTCAAGAAACTATTTTTATTGAGGTCTTTGCTATGCAAAAAGAACGATTCTATATCTTCAATTCTGTCAAATCCACATTTATCAGCAAATTGTCGCATTCTATTCAAACGACCGCCAGGCGCTCCAGCTAGTTTTTCATAATGTTCTTTATAAAGTTTCTCAGAAATAGCAGCGTAGCTATCGTTTTTATAAAGTTTGTGAATCTCTTCTCTTTTCTGAAACTCCATTCCTCCACCAGGATTATTATTTAGTACATAAAGAGTTTTTGCTCCATTGCGCGGCTCATTAGCAACTGGTACTGAATAATATGGTTCTGGCATAAATTCAGTTTGAAAATTCATTGCATTGAATTCCCTAAAAGCATTTTCATCATCTTTCCATGTGTTGAGTATCTCTTCACAAAGGACTTTGTAATTCTTCTTGTTCATATATTATTTTTATTTTTAGATTATATATAATATAAAATTTGCTAACAAATATTTACTAAATAAAGCAAAAAAACAATGCGTGTATTGTATTTACATTCGACGTAGACAGACCAACGCCGAACTATAAATCTGTGCAAATCTGCGTTGTCACGTATAATCTGTGCGAGAACTATTGCGAAGGTTCCAATTCCAATTCACAAGAAATGCTCATTATCTGCAAAAGAAAAAATCGTGTTTCACTTGAGAAACCTCTGTAAATAATAACTTTGTAGTTCGAAAATTTTACATAACGATGATCTTAGATAAAATTTCTTCACTCTTAGACGAAATAAACAACCTCGACGCAAAGACCTCTGAGGAGGTTGAAAATTTGCGTGTAAAATACCTTAGCAAGAAGGGCGAGATTACCGCTCTTTTCGATGATTTTCGCACTGTAGCGCCCGAGATGAAGCGCGAAGTGGGCCAGAAACTCAACGAGTTGAAAGTTTCGGCGCAGAACAAGATTAACGCTCTCAAAGAAAAGCACGCTGCCGAAGCTGCACAAGCCGAACGCCTCGATGTGTCGCGTGAAGGAACGGCGCACGAGATTGGCGGTCGCCACCCTATCTCTATTGTCAAAAACGATATTATAGATATTTTCTCACGCCTTGGCTTCACCGTAGCCGAAGGGCCCGAAGTAGAAGATGACTGGCATGTCTTCACTGCGCTCAACTTCCCGCTTGAGCACCCAGCACGCGATATGCAAGACACCTTCTTCATCAACACCAACCCCGACATTCTCTTGCGCACCCACACGTCGAGCGTGCAAGTGAGAGTGATGGAGCATCAGCAACCGCCAATTCGCGCCATTTTCCCAGGTCGTGTGTTCCGCAACGAAGCCATTTCGTCGCGTGCTCACTGCATATTCCATCAGGTTGAAGGTCTCTACGTGGCTGAAAACGTCTCATTTGCCGACCTGAAGCAAACGCTTCTCTACTTCGCCAAAGAGATGTTCGGTCAGCAGTCGCAGATTCGCCTCCGCCCATCATACTTCCCATTCACCGAACCATCTGCCGAAATGGACGTTAGCTGCTCGCTCTGTGGCGGCAAAGGCTGCTCCGTATGTAAAGGCACTGGTTGGTTGGAGATTCTCGGTTGCGGCATGGTCGATCCGGCTGTGCTCGAAGCTAACCACATCGATAGTAAGAAATATAGCGGTTTCGCATTCGGCATGGGCGTTGAGCGTATTGCCATGTTGCGCTATCAGGTGAAAGATATTCGTCTGTTCTTCGAAAACGATGTGCGATTCTTGAAGCAGTTCCAATCTGCATTGTAAATAAAAAAACACACTTCTTATGGAGAGAAAATCGAACGTTCGTCTCTATAAAGAGCGTCTTAATTTGCTACTCGATGTAGCGCAGATCGTCAATGAAGACCACTCCATCGACGATCTTATGAATACGTTCAAGAATCTTCTCCAAGAAGAGCTTGGAATTGGCAAGATTCTCGTCTACACGCTTAACTATGGCAAGTGGGTTAACCTCCTCGCGAGCAATATCAGCGAAGAGCAACTCGCTGCCATCAACGTTCAGCGTGACCTTTCGCATATCAGCCAAATAGAGATTACCAATGGCGAAAACGAGGCTCTGCATGGCATCGACGCGGTGATTCCGCTTTATCACAAGTTCCATATCATCTCATACGTGCTTATAGGCGATAGCGAGCTTGGCGATGGCGTTAGTCCTACGTTGCGCAACCTCAAGTTTGTGCAGATTCTTGCCAATCTCATAATAGTATTTATAGAGAACAAGAAGCTGCAGCAGCAACTCATACAGCAAGAGACGCTTCGCCGCGAGCTCGAGGTGGCTGCTTCTATCCAGAAAGGTCTTGTTCCTGGTCACGACGACTTGCCACATTCAAAATATTTACGCGTACGTACGCTCTACAAGCCGCACCTTGGTGTGGGGGGCGACTACTACGACGTCATTCAACTGTCGCGCACACGCATCGGTTTTTGTATAGCCGATGTGTCGGGCAAGGGTATCAGCGCAGCGCTACTTATGAGCAACTTTCAAGCAATAGTGCGCTCACTTTTCACTTCTACAATCGACCTACGCGTGCTGCTCAACGAGCTCAACCGCCGCGTATGTAAAATAACCTCCGAGGATAAATTCCTTACGCTCTTCCTCGGTCGCTACGACAAGCTGACGGGTTGCATAAGCTATATTAATGCTGGACATTTGCCGCCCATCGTCTACAACCCGATGAACGACTCTATGGTGCTGCTCGAGCGAGGCTGCATAGGTATAGGTATGCTCGAAAATCTTCCGCAAATAGATGTTGGACATATAAATATTGGCACGCGCACGCGTTTTCTTGCCTACACCGACGGCCTTGTGGAGGTTGATAACGGCTGCCGCATAGAGGACGCCACGCAAGATTTGAAGGATATTATGCGTAAATCGACCAACATAGTGCAGGTCATCAACCGCATTGAGGAGATTGCCAATACATATTCTGCCAATGGCTTGGCTTTCGATGATATTTCGGTGCTTGCGTTCGAATTCAAGCGTCGTGGCTTGCTGAAGCCATTTTAGTGGCTTAGATTTTCTTCTATAATTATGAATTCCTAATTACGAGGCTGCGTGTTGTGGCTTCGCAAAGTTTCGTTGTTTCTGAGCGTGGCGAAGAATCTCATAGTGTATATGTACGTATATAAATAAAAAAGCAGACATTTCAATTGAAATATCTGCTTTGAAAACTTGGGGTGGAAGAAGGGATTCGAACCCTCGACCCTCGGAACCACAATCCGGTACTCTAACCAGCTGAGCTACATCCACCATCTTGGTTTTGCGGTCGCAAAGATAAAGCGATTTTATCGTAATATTGCACACTCGAAACAAAAAAAATATAATTTCTGTGAATCTTAATATAAACAGCTCAAATACTGACAATTACGATTACGACGCAAAGCTCCGCGATTTGAAATTTCTCTTTCATAGCCGCATGAATGGCGAAGCATCGAACCAAATGAAGCGCCTAAACTCGGTTTATAAGATAAACTACGGCGTAAGTTTGCTGCATTTGAAAGAGATTGCGCACGAGATTCTTTTCTCGGCGAGCGAATGCGAACAACTATGGTCGACCAATATTCGCGAGGCGATGCTTGTGGCGTGCATACAATTGCCCGATGCAGAAGCAACAGTCGAAAAGATGCTTCGTTGGTCGGCTGATGTGGCTACGGCCGATATGGCAGAGTTGGCGTCGTTTCTGCTTTTCTACAAAACGGCAGACTTGCGTGAGTTCAGCCAAGCGCTCATAGAGCGCGGCAACCGTTTCGACTTTACCATAGCTACGCATAGCGTTGCTCGTGCTCTTCAGCATTCGCGTCCAGCACTCGATGCTGCCCAAGTGGTTTGTAGTAGCATAATGCAACGTAACGAGTTCTCCATCAGCGAAGTTCGCAGCGTAGCACTGCTCATAAATAGACTATATGCAGATAATATTGCACCAAAAATAATTGCAGAAGTCGTTGAATATCTGAGAAATATGAACGCAGATGATGCGCAGAAAATTTTGTATTCTTTGGATATAGAGGACCTCAAATAAACAAAGACCGCCGCACGTTATCTACATGCGACGGCCTCCATCAAGTTTCAACAAAAAAACTACAAAAGACTATAAACAAGCGTCAGTCCGGCCATAACTACCGATACCATCGACATCAGTTTGATAAGTATGTTGAGCGATGGGCCGCTTGTATCTTTGAATGGATCGCCAACGGTGTCGCCTACAACGGCAGCTTTGTGGCAGTCGGAGCCCTTGCCGCCGTGGTTGCCTTTCTCGATATATTTCTTCGCATTATCCCAAGCACCACCAGCATTGTTGAGCATGATAGCCAAGGTGAAGCCTGCGGTCAAGCCACCGCCAAGCAAACCTATAACGCCAGCCACGCCCATAGTTAAGCCTACAGCAATAGGAACTACAATGGCGAGGAGCGACGGGAGAACCATCTCTTGCTGAGCGCCTTTGGTAGAAATCTCCACGCAGCGCGCATATTCTGGCTTGCCCGAGCCGTCCAAGATGCCTGGAATTTCGCGGAATTGGCGGCGAACTTCTTCAACCATCTTACCTGCTGCACGACCTACTGCCTTCATACTCATAGCGCTAAATAGGAACGCCATCATTGCACCGATAAACAAACCGCCAAGCAAAAGCGGATTGAACATCGAAAGGTCGAAGTAGTCAACGAAATCTTTTATCGATGCGGTGTGAATATCCGTTGCGTTGGTCTTCTCTATGAAATCTGCCAACTTATCTGGCGTCTTGCCAATCCACATACGTATCTCCTCAATATATGCCGAGAGAAGTGCCATAGCTGTAAGAGCAGCCGAACCAATTGCGAAGCCTTTACCCGTGGCAGCCGTTGTGTTGCCAAGGCTGTCGAGAGCATCGGTGCGTTCACGAACTTCTGCTGGGAGGCCAGACATTTCTGCATTACCACCGGCATTGTCGGCAATAGGGCCAAAGGCGTCGGTTGCCAAGGTTACGCCAAGTGTAGAGAGCATGCCCACAGCCGCGAAACCAATGCCATAAACGCCCATTGCGAAACTATCGAAACCGCCGGCGAGGCCAAACGATGCGATGATTGCCAATGCTATAACTATAACGGGCAACCAAGTAGATTGCATGCCTACGGCCATACCCTCGATGATGGTTGTTGCAGTGCCTTGTTCGGTTTGCTGAGCTATGCCTTTAGTGGGTTTATATTCGTCGGAGGTGAAGAACTCTGTGCCTTGACCAATAATTACGCCGGCAGCCAAACCTGCTACCACAGCGCCGAAGATGCCCCAAGAGATCCAACCCGTTGCTGCCATTATGGCTATAGCTATAAGTATGAGTAATGAACTGCCGCCAGTGCCGAGTAGCAAAGCGTTGAGAAGATTCTTTTGCGTTGCGCCCTCTTTGGTACGTACGGCAAACACGCCAACGATAGAGAGCAGAGTGCCAATGGCTGCTACAACCATAGGCGCCATCACGTAGCCCATCTGAACATCTTCGGCAACGAGAGGAATAGCTGCGCCAAGAGCTGCTGTTGAGAGAATAGAGCCGCAGTACGATTCGTAGAGGTCGGCACCCATACCAGCTACGTCGCCTACGTTGTCGCCAACATTATCGGCAATAGTAGCAGGGTTGCGTGGGTCATCTTCTGGAATGCCAGCTTCGACTTTACCTACGAGGTCGGCACCTACATCGGCTGCTTTGGTGAATATGCCACCGCCCAAACGAGCAAAGAGTGCTTGTGTAGATGCGCCCATACCGAACGTAAGCATCGTAGCGGTGATTTCAATCATCTTCTGATGCTGAGTGGTTCCTGGGCTAACGAAGTCGAGGCCCAACCATGAGAGACCATTTGCCATGTGCTCTGGTGTAAATACTACATTGTTGAGTATCAGGAACCAAAGAGCGATGTCGAGCAAACCGAAACCAACTACTACTAAACCCATCACAGCACCACTTCGGAACGCGATTTTCAAACCTGAGTTGAGCGATTTGGTAGCTCCGTTTGCTGTACGCGAAGATGCGTTGGTGGCGGTCTTCATGCCAAGGTAGCCGCACAAGCCCGAGAAGAAGCCACCAGTCAGGAAGGCAACTGGAACAAACGGGTTTTGTACGCCCAAGTAGGCCAAGATAGCCAATATTACTACCAATACTAAGAATACTTTCAATACCACACCGTACTGGCGGCGTAGATATGCCATAGCGCCCGAACGCACATAGCTGGCAATCTCGGCCATTCGCGGTGTTCCTTCGCTATTCTTCATCATGCCGCGGTAAAACAGCCAGGCGAAGAATAATGCCACTACCGAACTTATCGGTACAAGAATGAATAATGACGACATTGTGTTTTTTGTTTATAAATGAATGTTTGACAAGTACCGTCGTTTGATGGACGATGTTAGTTTGTTATATTTCTGATAAAAATAGTAAAAAAGTGTTTCAAAACATCAAATGGCAAATTATTTATGGACTCTCGCCTTACGTAAAGCGCGTAATTTGTTTCAAAACTGAGTTATATGCGCTCTTAATTATGTATTTCCGTTTAGCCGACCTACTTTTGCCCCCGATTGGTTTGGAGGCGCATAGCCAACAATCAAAAAGGAATCGTGTGCAAATCGCGAACAGTCCCGCTGCTGTGTAAGTTCTAAAGTCGAGCGCAAGAGAGCCATTGTCGCCGAGCGATGAGAAGGCGCGCCCGATGAGCTAAGTCAGAATACTTGCCAATCATTTTCTGAATAATAAAATCAACGTGTCTCGTGGGTTAGACAGCGCTGTATATGGTGCCGCACTCGGTTGGCATCATGTCGCTTGTTTCGCCTCCGAAATATTGAACAACAACAGGTGACGCCCCTATTGGCAATAATATTATTTACGACGCAAGCAGTTGATACTGTGCATATTGATGAGGTCACTAAGGTGGCACAATCGCATCAACGGAGGCACGCTGGCATTTCTGTGGATAGCGCTTTTATGCATACGGCTAACTTTCAGAATATCAGTGATGTGCTGAAGCTTCAGCCCTCAGTTGCGGTGAAGGATTATGGCGGTATGGGCGGTATGAAGACCATCAGTGTGCGGAGTTTTGGCTCTCAGCATACGCAAATCAGTATCGATGGCATTCCGCAAGCCAACGCGCAAACTGGTACTCTCGATTTGGGCATCTTCCCTATAAATACTACTAAAGAGCTGAATTTGAGCATTGTAAATAGTAACGAGATGCTTCTTCCGGCGCGTAGTGTGGCTGCGGCGTCGCTGTTGAATATTCAGAGTGCCGACATTATTAATAATGATGATTATGCAACGGCATTTTGCGAAGTAGGGCAGTTTCGTACTTATAGACCGTATATTGTTGTAAATAAGCATATTAATAGTAATAATGCGGTATTTGCCTCTGCATCGCTCGACAAAACCGAAGGCGACTACGATTTCGAACTCACTAACGGCACTTCACGCACGAGCCACAAACGACAAAACGGCGATTCGCGTCAACTTCGGTTGCAAGTTGACTATGAGCACGTTGGCGCTGCAAAAACGAAGTCGAAAATCTACTATTATGATGCTGAACGTGGCCTTCCGCGTGCTACTACTTATTACAATCTCATCTCGCATGAGCGCTTAGCTGATAGGAATTTTATTGCGCAAACGTCTGTAGGCAAACAACTTAACGTTGTTATGCTTAGAGCTTTTGCACGATATAATTACTCGCAGGAGTGCTACAAAAATCCCGACGCTTTGGGTTCGGCACTCGCTGAGGCTAAATACACTCAGAATGAAACCTTTGCGGGATTTTCAGCAATGTTTTCGCCAGTAAATTCCTTGATAATCAGTGCAGCTGCGGATTTGTCGAACAGCAAACTGAATTCGGAGCAAGTGGCAGGCTCGCCAATGCGCAATCACGTAACGGCCGCAATTCGTGCTAAATATGTATATAACAACCTGTTGGCTACCGTCTCACTAACCGAAATGGCATACCACGACAAAGGCGCTGCAACGCGCAACAAATTGGGTCACGCGGCTTCGGTTGCTTACACGCCTGCTCGATGGTTGAATTTGCATGCGGATTACAAAAAATCGGAGCGTCTGCCATCGTTCAACGACCTCTATTACAATAGCATAGGTAACAGAAATCTCGCATCGGAGAAGGCTTCGCAGTTTGCTTTGGGGACAAAAATCGAGCATGGCAACGAGCGCGTAATGGCTTCATTTTCTGCCGATTATTACCACAATGAGATTACGGATAAAATAGTGGCCATACCTACGAAAAATATCTTCGTTTGGTCGATGATGAACGTTGGCAAGGTGAAAATTGATGGCTTAGACCTCCATCTCGATGCCAAATATCGCTTCACGGACGACATAAATTTGCGCATCACGGCAAATAGCTCGTACCAACATTCAGTGGACGTAACAGACAAACAATCTGATACTTACGGACATCAAGTTGCATATATACCACGCATTGCGTACGGAGGTATGGCAGTTGCCTCAATGCGTTGGTTTTCTGCGTCTTACACATTGCAACGCCAAGGTAAACGCTATGTGCTCAACCAAAATAGTTCTGAAAATAGGCTCGAAGGCTTCATGGATCAGAGTGTAAGCCTTTCATATACAAATAAATGCAAGGTGGTTGACTACATTTTCTCGCTAACGTGTCGAAATATTGCCGACGAGAATTATGAGGTGGTGAAAAATTTTCCGATGCCCGGTCGCTCGTTTGCTGCATCGATAAAACTTACATATAAATAGCCGATGAAGTTGTCTGTTCATATGTGTAAAGCACTGTTAGTCATGATATTAGTGGCTGCATTGTGGGCTTGCGACGATATGGAAGATAAAAACCAATCGACGACGAGCGCGACACAAGCGAACGACTTGATAGTGCTTTGCGAAGGACTCTTCAATATGAATAATTCTTCGTTGTTCGCAATAAGCAATTCTAACGTAACAAACGACTCTTTCGAGGCTGTGAACGGCCGAAAAATTGGCGACACGGCAAACTCGATGATAGTCTATGGCGGCAAAATATATATTGCAGTTGACGTTTCGGGTACTATAGAAGTTGTTGACAGACAGACGCTTAAATCTCTTGCGCAGATTGAGATGAAGATCACTAACGGAACTTCGCGCGAGCCGCGTTGCCTTGCGAGCTACGATAAATATGTATATGTATGCAACTACGACGGCACTCTGAGCCGTATCGACACCGCTGCGCTTGCCATAGATGCTGAGGTTGAAGTCGGGCGCAATCCGGACGGCATCTGCGCGGCTGGTGGTAAGATTTTCGTGAGTAACTCTGGCGGGCTCTCCGCGCCAAACTACGACACCTCTGTGAGCGTCGTTGACGCTCGTTCGATGACTGTTCAAACGATAATTGAAGTGGGGCAGAATCCTGGTAGGATGGCACTTACGCCGCTCGGTATTGTCGTGCTTGTTCGTGGTGATTATGAGCAAGTTGAACCATTCCTCGCCATTATCGATGCTGAAAATTTGAACGTGAGCAGGCGCATCGATTTGCCTGCGACTAATTTCTGCGCTACAAACGATGGAATATTCTGTTATACATATAGTTACGTGGCTAAAGCGGCGGAATATTATACCATTTCGAGCAACGGCGCAATTGAACTTTGGACGCCTGAAATTCAGCCGCAAACGCCTTATTGCTTGGCATTCAATGCAAAAAACGGCGATGTGCTCATTGCTGATGCCAAGGATTACACCGTGAGTGGCGATGTGCATTGCTTCGGCGCCGATGGAAAACATAAGTATACCATAAATAACGTTGGGCTCAATCCTAATACTATTATAATTACGCAAACCGCTGTAAATGAGAATGGAAATTCGGAGGCAGATGCGTTTATTCAGCCTGCGGAGGTTGTTTGTTATACGCCTGCGCCAGGACAATTTGTAAATACGGTAACATCTTGCTATGCAGATGGTTATACGTATGAAGATGTGCTTTCCGAAGCACTAAAACGTCTCCGCAGCGGTTCGCCCATTACGCTTGGAGGTTGGGGAGGTCGCATAGAGGTGCGTTTCGATGAACCCATCGTGCGTGCGGAAGGCGCTGAACTTCACATAGTTGGCAATGCGTTTGCTGGTTCGGCAGAGCCGGGCATAGTGTGTGTATCTAAGGACGGCAAAGAGTGGTTCGAACTTGTGGGTAGCGCTGCGGAACGTGCTCATAATTACAGTATTACGTATAAAAATGGCTCGCCTATAACATGGACAGACAGCAATGGAAACTTTGGCACGGTTGAGCAGAACGAGTACCACACGCAGCCATATTTTCCACTTTGGCTTGGCGATGAGCTACAGTTCAGCGGTAAGCTTTTGCCCGATGTAGGTGCGTTCGACGATGCCCAAAAACGCTGGGTTTTCACGCCATTCGAGTGGGGCTATGTAGATAACCTTAGCGAGGCGGACGGTGGCGCCGAATTTGACCTCGACAACGCTATCGATGCTGATGGCAATCACGTTGATATTGATAGCGTTACTTACGTGGCTGTTTATACCGCCGTGATGCAGACGTGCGGCTCGTTGGGCGAAGTATCGACTGAGATAACAAAGATAGAGGCCGTAAGACAATGAAATTCACTTATTTATAAACAAATAAATTACAACAAACAATGACAAAGAAAATTTTATCTCTCGCAGCCATTGCTGCAATCTGCGCTCTGAGCATGACCTCTTGCGATGACAACGATGATGATGACGACGCCATCACTACAGTTACTTTCGAGGAGTTTGGCCTTAGTGGCGACACTGCAGTTGTGGGCGTTTCGGCAACCGCAAAGAACATTACGTTCGACAACGTTAAGGACGAATGGGGTTATTACTATGGTTTTACTGTTTCGACTAAAACCGATATGAAAACTGCAGGTTATTTGAATCAGTATTCCGTATATGCGACAAGCGGAGCCAATAACAGTTCGGCTTTCGCAATATATTATCCTGCGTACGGCGATTCTTGCTACATCAAATCAAAGACCGCATTCGAGCCTAAGAGTGTCGATGTCTGTTTGACTACTTATACATACCTTTCTGCTAAAGAAGGTGATGGCTATTGTCAAAAATATGATAATGAAGACTGGTTTACTGCAGTTTTTACTGGCTTTGATGAATCAGGAGAAGAGACTGGCACTGTTGACGTGAAGCTTATTGATGGATCTCAATGGATGGACACATGGGCGAATGTAAATATTGAGGAACTCGGCAAAGTGAATAAAATTCTTATATCGTTCAAAAGTAGCGATGGAGGAACTCCGACTTACATCGCTCTCGACAACCTGAAGGTGAAGTTCTAAACATCTATAACTGAAATATTTATACAGCATCGTCATTTCGAAATTGGCGGTGCTTTTTTATTATCTCCCATTTGTTTGTGAATAAGTTTTTTGGGGTAAATAGCTAACACTTAATACTTTATTGTAATTAGGGGGACGCTTTTATTCTGTTGTGAACTCCTTATTGTTGTCTCTAATAATATGTCTACCCTCTTACGCTCAAGAAGCGGAACCATATCGCATAAATTATGATGGTGCAGTTTGTGTCTCGTAATTCATAATTCGTAACTAATTTCGTTGCTACACTCAGAACAATAGATATGAAGAGAGCAACAAACGCCATTTTTGCCATAATTATACTTACGCTCACAGCTTGCCATAGCACACCCGAGCGCACGACGTTCACCACCATTGGTTTTGAGCAGCGCACGCTTGGCGGCAACTACACTTATGGAGCATACAACATCACCGACGACTACACCGAGAGCGGATTCTTCTTCGACGTGCAACAGCATAACGACGTTGGGCCGTATAGCTTTAGCGGCATCGGCGTAAGTAGCAAGTTCGATGTCAACACATTTGGTGAGGTCAACGCTATGAGTTGTTATGCTGGCAGCGGTTGCTACGATTCGCGCAACTTTGCCATAGCCCACTACTTTGGCGAGGATCGCATTGTGCCCACCATCAAACGTTCGAGTGGACTAAATTTCCTTCCTACCTATGCATATTTCTGCATCAGCACCTACTCCTATTTAGTGCTCAGAGATGGCTACAAAACGCATGAGATTCGCGCCTTCGAGCCTGGCGATAGCCTTTATGTAACCATAAATGGCTACGACGCTAATAATGAAGAGGTTAGTCAGCTAAATATTACTGTGGCGCGCTACACCGAAAATGACACCACCATTATGAAAAAGTGGACGAAAATCGACCTCACGCCGCTTGGCGAGGTGAACTACCTGCAGCTGCGCATTTTCTCCACCGTTACAGATTTCCGCGTTGGCCTCAGCGATATTCCACCATACATCTGCATCGACGATTTCACCGTTCGCGACTTATAAACTGATATAAGAACGCTCATTTTGACATCTTTTTCGTCGCTATCGATATAAAAATCACACAAATTGTAAAATTTAACATTTCGTTTGTATTGTATTATTCTGTCATAGCAAAATAACGATTTGTCTATTACGGAATGTCAATGTTTATCGGCGTTGGAGCGAGTAGATGGTGGATTTTTACTCGCGCATAATTATGCAATATAATTCTTTTTGGTAATTAATATGCGTGCTATAAATGCCCGATGAAAGTATGTAACGCGGTGTGTGATAATGTATAATAAATCAAAATATATACTTTGTGCGTCCCTCTAACCAAGGCCAATTGAATAATTATGAAATTTGCGAAGGCTTCACAAAAAATTACCGCACTGCGCGACAATAACGAATTCTTCCTGATTTTCGACCGCAAAAGAAAAGACGACTTCTCCTATCCGCTGCATTTTCACGCGGAATTTGAGCTAAATATACTTATAGGGGCAGAAGGAGCGATACGAAAAGTGGGCGATAGCGTTGAGCCAATCGGTGCGCTGGATTTTTGCCTCATCGGACCAAACCTCAACCACCAATGGGAGCGAGGTGCGTGCTGCGATGGTACTGAAGTGCGCGAAATAACTATTCAGTTTCTCCCTTCGCTCATCGACAATGAGATGCTCGACAAAGAAATTTTCATGCCTATACGCAAGATGTTGCTGAGTGCCTCACGCGGTTTGGCATTCTCGCCCGAAGTAGCAAGTAGGATGCTACCGCTTGTAGACGAGTTGTGTAGTACGCGCGGCTTCGATTCGTACCTAATGATAATGCGCCTACTCTACGACCTTGCCACCGCACCTAAGCCACGAGCATTGGCAGGCGACACCTTCAGACCTGAGGAGCTTTGTCATACCGACAGCCGCGTAGAGCAACTATATAAATACCTAAAAAGCAACTTTCATCGATGCATAAGGATAAACGAGGCGGCATCGCACGTAAATACCTCTACTGTAACACTTTCGCGCATAGTGAAACAGTGCACTGGTATGAGCTACGTGGCATTTCTAAACGAGATACGCCTCGACAATGCTAAACGCATGCTGATGGATTCTGATATGAACATTAGCGAAATATGCTATTCGACGGGCTTCAACAACGTTTCGAACTTCAATAGATTCTTCAAACGTAAGTTTGGTATCACCCCAACAGAGTTTCGATTTTCGTTAGCTGGAAGAAAACGAATAGTGTAAGCAACATTATACTTTTTAGTAACAATATGTATAAAAATGACGATATAATATTATAATCCGAAAGAAACGTGAGCTGCTTTTGTGATGTTTTATTACTAAACCTTGTAAATTACTTTCAAAGAGAAACCAAACAAATCCATACACATTTATAAAAACAATTAATCATAAACCCTAAAAACGTTCTAATAATGAATTTACGAAAATTGCTTATTGTCGTTTCTTTCCTATTGGCATCAGCATGCGCGTGGGCTCAGACTCGTAGCGTATCTGGTACTGTAGTTGGAAGCGATGGGCTGCCAATTCCTGGAGCCTATGTCTTGGTAAAAGGGACAACGAATGGTACTGTAACTGATATGGATGGTAAGTACCGAATTAATGTGCCTGATGATGCGGAAACGCTTATTTTTAGAATTATCGGTATGGTTGACCAAGAACAACCGATTAGCGGTCGCTCAGAAATCAACGCAACGATGGAAGCTGAAAACAAAGAACTCAACGAGGTGATGGTTGTGGCTTTCGGTACTACTAAGAAGGAGGCCTTCACCGGTTCGGCTTCGGTGGTTCGCTCAGAAGAGTTGTCTAAGAAGACTACCGCCAGCGTCGGTGATGCTCTTGTAGGTTCTGTTGCTGGTTTGCAAATGCGTGGTTCGAGTGGTCAACCAGGCAGCAACGGTAGCATACTTATCCGTGGTATTGCTTCTATGTATGCCGACACCGATCCTCTTATCATTGTCGATGGTGCTCCTTATTCTGCAAGCCTTTCAAACATTCCTCCCGAAGATATTGAATCGGTAAGCGTATTGAAAGACGCTGCTTCAGCTGCTCTATATGGTGCGCGCGGTGCTGCCGGTGTCATCATCATAACCACCAAACGTGGTAAAACTGGCGATGCTCAAATCAACATTGAAGCTAAGTGGGGCGGAAACAGCAAAGCTGTTCAAGACTACGAGACTATCGATGACCCAGGTCAATACTACGAAGCTGCTTATAACCAATACTATAACTATTATTATTATGGCCTTGGTCAGTCGGCTATCGATGCTAATGCAAATGCAAATAGCAAAATGCTAGAGCATCTCGGTTATCAAGTTTATACCGTACCAAGAGGCGAGCAACTTATTGGCTTGGATGGCAAACTCAATTCAAAAGCAGAGCTTGGCTATGAAGAGACAACAGCCGATGGTGAGACATATTATTACTTACCAGATGACTGGAAAAAAGCTGCATACCGTCACTCTTTCCGTCAAGAATATACCGTTAGCGTGAATGGTGGTACCGAGAAGGGCGCTTACTACATGAGCCTTGGCTACCTCAACGATGATGGTATCATTGAGCACTCTGGCTACGAGCGTATTTCTGCTCGCTTGAAGGCCGACTATCAGGCAAAATCATGGCTTCGCGTTGGTGCAAACGTTAGTTACATTCATTCAACCACGAAATCGAACCCTAACCTCAGTTCTTCATCGCTTGGTTCAACCAACTTGATGTACTATACGTCAATGATTGCACCAATCTATCCTATTTACGTTCGTGTGCTCGACGAGAATGGTAACCCAGTTATCCGCACCGACTCGAATGGCAACCCTCAATACGACTATGGTCGTCCGGGTCTCGACTATCCTGCGGCTCGTGCCTTCCTTCAGACTGGTAACCCATTGGGTTCTAACCTCTACAACGAAGTCTATTCTGAAGGCAATCAGCTCAATGGTACATTCAACGCTGACATTGACTTCACCTCTTGGCTTCGTTTCAATGCTACGAGCAACGTAAACTGGGGCAACACTCAAGGTTCCGACTACGAGAACGCTCTTTATGGTCCTAAGGTTGGTGTAAATGGTGAAATCTACAAATCATCAACCAACACCATACGTACCAACAATACGCAGACCCTTACATATTATGACACATTTGCAGATGTACATAATGTGAACTTGCTCATCGGTCATGAGTATTACAATACCAAATCGAAAGTTCTAAACGCTACAGCACGTGGTTTATTCTCACCTGACGTTCAAGAAATCAACGCTGCGGCTAACAACCAAGTAGAATCGCACTCATACACAAGTGGATACAATGTTGAAGGTGCATTCTCAAGTTTGCAGTATAACTACGACGAGAAATACTACCTCTCTGCTTCGTATCGCCGCGATGCTTCGAGCCGTTTTGCTAAAGAAAACCGTTGGGGTAATTTCTGGTCGGTTGGTGCCGCTTGGATTGCAAGCAAAGAGAGCTTCTTGCAAGATTTCGAGAAGATTAACCTTCTCAAACTCAAAGCTTCTATCGGTCAGCAGGGTAACGATAACTTGAGCAGTTCTTACTACTTCACCGATACTTACAACCTTTCGGCTTCGTCGGAAACCACCATGTCTCCTACGCTTAGAACCAAAGGTAACCCTGATATAACTTGGGAAACTACTACCAACATGAACGCCGGCGTTGAGTTCTCGCTCTTTGGTAGCCGTCTCAATGGTAGCATCGATTTCTACAACAAGAAGACCACCGACCTCCTATTCTGGCTCTCTATTCCAGAATCATCTGGTACACGTGGTTATTACGGCAACCTTGGCGACAACACTAACCGTGGTATAGAGTTGGTGCTTTCTGGTTCTGTATTCAAGACCAAAGACATCGACGTTACTCTTTCGTTGAATGCATCGCACAACAAGACCAACATCGACAAACTTCCAGAGTCGAAGACTAAGCAATATGGTGGTTTCGCAGAAACCAACAACAATATTCAAATGTGGTATGAAGAGGGCGGTGAACTCTATCGTCCATTCCTCTATAGCTACGCAGGTGTAAACGAAAAAGGTGAAGCTCTTTATTACTACGACGAAGACCTTAGCCCTGCAGGCGGCAAAGTAACAACCAACAATTCTTCAAAAGCTGGCTCTAAGAGATCTGGTGTAACTACCGAAATCGACAAGGCTACTCGCTATGCATTCAAGAGCACTCTTCCGAAAGTATTCGGTGGTTTCAGCCTCTCAGCTACTGCATACGGCTTCGACATCTCGGCTACGTTCGACTATCAGCTCGGTGGTAAGGTTTACGATTCACAATACCGTAGCCTTATGAGTGGTGACTTCGAAGGTGGTTACGCTGTTCACAAAGATATTCTCAACTCTTGGACGCCTAACAACACCGAAACCGACATTCCTCGCCAGTTGTATGGTGATAACTACACTACATCATCGTCAGACCGTTGGTTGACTAACGCAAGCTATTTGAACTTCCAATCATTTACCGTTGGCTACTCACTTCCAAGCGACCTCGTAGGTAAATTGTATCTCTCGAAAGTTCGCTTCTTCTGCTCAGGCGAAAACCTTCAGTTCTGGTCGGCACGTCAAGGTCTCGACCCTCGTTACGACTTCGAAGGAAACGAAAGCATAGCACAATATTCACCAGCTCGCACCATCATGGGCGGTGTTCAAGTGTCGTTCTAATAGCTATTGAAAGGAAATTATCATGAAAAAAACAATAAAAATATTTGCTGCTGCAGTTCTCACGATGCCTTTAGCTACTGGCTGTATTGATGAGATTGACCCTCAGTCAAGCTATGTTACGGCAGAACAGGCAGCTAACGCCCCTGGCGCATTCGAAAACTTCGTAAACTCTATAACCAACTCACTTTGCGGCGAATTTACATACGCTCCAAATGATACCCGTCCTTACGACTTCGGCTATCCGTCGTTCTTCTTGCAGCGCGACGTTATGGGCAACGATATTGCCTGCGAAAACTAAGGTTCTGAATGGTATACTACATGGTATAGCGATGGTACTGGCCTTGGTCCTACATACGCCAATTGCCAATTACCTTGGACATATTACTACCAATGGATTGCAAGCTGTAACACAGTTCTCTCGCTTGCAGGCGATGAGCCCGACGATAATAAGAAAGTTGGTGCTGGTATAGCATACGCAATGCGCGCAATGTTCTATATGGACTTGGCTCGTATGTTTGCTCAAGAAACCTACGCTCGTAACCCACAAAGTGAGACTGTACCTATCGTAACTGAGAAGATCTCCGCTGCAGAAACAGCCAACAACCCTCGTGCTACCAACGCAGACATTTGGGCATTTATCCTCAGCGACCTCGATAAAGCAGAAGAATACCTCAAAGATTATAAACGTGCAGATAAGTACACTCCTGACCAATCGGTTGTTTACGGTTTGAAAGCTCGTGCATACCTAACTATGGAGGACTTCACCAATGCTTTGAAGTATGCTCAACTTGCAAAAGCTGGCTACACAGCGATGACCGCAGAGCAGTACCTTTCACAGACCACTGGCTTCAACACTCCTAACGACTCATGGATGTTCGGTTGTACTTACAAAAGTTCCGACCCTAACATTCAGAAGAACGATGGTGACTCAAGCTGGGGCTCACAGATGATTGTTGAAGTTTATGCTTGCGAATGCGGCTATGCAGCCAACTACGTAGGCCCAAAACGTATCGATAACCACTTGTATAATACCATTGGCAAGAACGACTTCCGTCGTAAATGCTTCGTCGACTTCGCAATTGATGAGCTTGCTACCGATAGTGCAAAAATCAACGCTCTTGGTGAATATACCGACGACCCAGAAGGTCTCTATAACACTGGTTATAAAGTTGCAGCAAGCAAATGTGTAGGTGGTATCCCAGTTAAGTTCCGTCCGAAAGATGGCGTACACGACAACCAATACACAGCATTCGTTGTTGCAGTGCCTCTCATGCGTGTAGAAGAGATGGAACTCATCGAAATTGAGGCTGCTGGTATGCTCAACCAAGGCGATGGCATAAATAAACTCAACAAATGGGTTCAGTTGCGCGACCCAGAATATGCATTCACGAGCGAGACACCTACCGATGCATACTACAACACTTCAACGGGTAGTTTCCGTAACGAGGTTTGGCGTCAGCGTCGTATTGAACTCTGGGGTGAAGGTTTCGCTACCTTCGACGTAAAACGCCTCGAAAAAGGTATCATTCGTAGCTACAAAGGCTCTAACCACGCCGAAGATTACAAGTGGAACGTTACCTCAACTCCTTCTTGGATGAGTCTTTGCATCATACAAACCGAGGTTAACTACAATAGCGCTTGCACCAACAACCCATACATTAGTCACGCTACTGGTGCCGATGCTGAATATGAATGGTAAGAAATAAATACGTACATAAAATGAAAAGATACTCATATATAACATTAGCAACAATCCTCGCAGCAGGCTTCTTTACGGCTTGCGAAGAAGAGGAAGGAACTGCTCCAGGCAACGACTCGCAGCCTCGAGTAACCGTATACAGCTTCACTCCCGATGACGAGCAATATGATTCGGACAACGACGTAAAAGTTCGTGTGGCAGCCAACAATAAGGCTCAAGAAATATATTATTTGGCAGAAACGTCTGACGCTGTAGAATCATTCATCAAGGCCAATGGCGAAAACGCTTATTACGATAAGGTTGTTTCGTCAGGCAAAAAAGTTGACGTAAAACCAGCAGAAACTGGTGATATATATGTTACAGGCTTGTACGGACAGAACACTATCACTTTCGTTGCAGTGAATGGCAGCACTCACAATGCAGCAATCGTCGATTTCTTTGGCTACACTTGGACTACAATCTCTGAAGGTACATATACCTTCTCTGAAAAAGCTACGAGCAGAGTTGGTCTTGAAAAGGTTGCAACGTCATTCCAAGTTTGCAAAGACGAGGCTGTAACCCGCTATCGTTTCAAAGATCTATATGGCATTGGCAAACATTTGGTTATGACCGATGCAGAACTTGAACAACCTGTTGAGGGTTATTCCTTTGTTCGCATCTTTGCACAAGCAACCCCATTCTCATACGGTTCTTATGGCGCAATCAACGTTCGCGACCTTGCAGAGTGGCAAGGTGACGAGAGTTACATCAACCTTGATTATGGTTGCGTTATTGCTGAAAATGGTTCTTACGCTCAAATATTTGTGCAATATTACGTTTCGGCCGGTAGCTTAGGCTATGGTCTCGACGAATATGTAGCAAAAAAAGCAGAGTAATCTGCATAACAAGCAATAATTAAGGTTTCATCTTTTGGGTGAAATAGTTGAGGGCAAATGTTTAGCCGATTCTATCTGCTTCTACGTTGTCTTCAGTGACGATAAATATGTTGGTAAGTATTGGGACAAAATCCGTGTGTCGGGCTACCGCTACACTGGTCTCGCTGCAGACGAAGAATAGCGACCTTCATTAGCATATTTATATAGTTTGCGGCCTCGTTTTCGTGAAGAAGATGAGGTCGTTTTTTTGTCCGTTCGAAAGAGAACAATATGTCGAGCTGTCCTTCGGGGCGGCTTTTTGTGTTTATGCAAGTGTAAAAAAGTGTATAACACTTCGTAAGTGTCTAATAAATAGCAACATGTATATTTAGTAACACACAAATCATCGCACAAAAAAGCCGATTGTTATAGCCACTTTTCCACCTTATTTAGACAAAATTACCCAATGAATGTTAATAAGTGTTGTCATTTTTGCGATGTTGAGTAGTGTGAAAATGCTCATAGAAAATGAAACTTATAAATAGGAATGATTATGAAACGAACAATGTATTGGCTCGATGGCTAACGGATGTCGTCTGTAGTTTTGGTTGCATGTGTCGATGTCAGTATACATATGTATAATGTCGGCCGATGCTTCCCCATTATAGTTCTACTAATCAAATAAAAAAGGAAATCAGAGAATCAATCTATATAAACAAAGGAGTGTTATGAAATATTCTTATTTCGTTCTGCCTGCGTTGCTATGTGCAACGATTCTTGCTGTTCCAAGTGTTACGATGGCACAAGATACGCAGCAGACACAACAAGAAAGGACTATCAACGTTTCGGGTGTGGTAGTCGATGAGCAAGGCCAGCCAATGCCTGGTGTGGCAGTATACGTAAAAGGAACTACTACTGGTTCTGCAACCGACGGCGAGGGTAAATTCTCCGTGAGAGCGTCAGCAAATGCCGAACTTCAGGTGTCGTTCATTGGCTACGAGACTAAGATTGTAGCTATTGATGGCCGCGAGGATCTTGGTTCTATAGGAATGGTATCGGAACTGACGGAGCTCGACCAAGTGGTTGTCGTTGGTTATGGTACGCAGAAGAAAGTCGACCTCACCGGTTCGGTAGCCGTAGTTGATGCCGACGAGATGAAAAAGGTATCTAACTCCAACATCTCTACCATGCTCGAAGGTAAAGTGGCTGGTGTACAGATTACCTCCGACGGTCAGCCAGGTGCCGACCCAAGTGTACGTATCCGCGGTATCGGCTCGTTTGGCGACACAAGTCCGCTCTACGTCATCGATGGTGTGCCAATGGGTACAAGCATTCGCGACTTCTCGCCTAACGACATTGAGACAATCCAAATTTTGAAAGACGCTTCGGCTGCTGCTATCTATGGTTCGCGTGCTGCCAATGGCGTTGTCATCATCACTACTAAAAATGGTAAGAAGAATCAGCCATTGCGCGTAGAATATAAGGGCTACTTCGGTATCGACAATGTAGATAAAGATACCTACGAAGTGATGGAGACCGACGAGTTTGTGAAGTACATACAAACGGCTTGCGCTAACTCAGGTTCGTCGCTTCCTGCAGGCTACAATCCAGAATCTGAGCACTATTTCTTGAAGTCGGGCAATAATGTAAATACCGACTGGTTCGATGCAGTGTTCAAGACTGGCAAGCGTCAGAATCACAACGTAAATATTTCTGGCGGTGGCGAGAATGGCACATACAACGTCGGCCTCGACTACTTCGACCAGAAGGGTGTGGTAGAGGGTACAGGTCCTAACTACAAGCGCTACACCGTGCGCGCCAACAACACTATGGATGTGAAGTTCCTCAAGATTAGAACTGGTTTGGTCTATTCACATTCCGACCAAAACAACATGTCAATCTCTAATGGCAATGAGTACATACAAGGTTTGAGCGGCGAGCAAGGCAACTTCATGACTTCGATACTCGTTATGCAGCCAACCATCAAAGCTGTCGACCCATCTACTTGGGTGCTCGATGAAGCATACAGCGATGCTGCCAACTATCCTTACGATGCTTATGGCTACGGTGTATATTATAAGGATATTCACGGCGAAATTGCTCAGTCGAACCCATTGGTACTCAACAACATCATTCAACGTACATATCAAGTGGACCGCTTCGTAGGTACGGGTAGTATGAATGTTGACCTCATAGGAATGTTCAAACAAAAATCAGAAAATCACAAACTTTCTTACAACTTGAACGTTTCGTATAGCAAGACATACTGCAAAGATCTCGTTTGGATTCCATCGTGGTATCAGAGCGAGAAAATCAAGCAGACCGTTCAATCGTCGCGCCTCGACGAAGGTTATCGCCAATATACCGATGCGCTCATAGAGAATACTCTTTCTTATGAAGGCACTATTGCTGGCGTACACCACATCAGCGCCGTAATCGGTCAGACGTTCGAGAGTGAATATTATCACACGCTTTCGGCATACGGCACAGAGTATAGCTCACCTATCTATTTGCAGATTTCGAACGCTGCCAACCGCGATGCCTCTTCGTATGAAGACGAGCACACCCTCGCATCGTACATCGGTCGACTCAACTACGACTTCGACCAGAAATACCTCCTTTCAGCTACCGTACGTCGCGATGGCTCGAGCCGTCTTTCAAGCGACGACCGTTGGGGCTGGTTCCCATCAGTATCAGTTGGTTGGCGTCTCGATCGCGAAGATTTCTTCCCTGTCGACGATGAACTCATCAACCTCTTCAAGTTCCGTGGTAGCTATGGTATACTTGGTAACGAGAATATAGGTAACTATCAATATATGAGCACAATGGCTCGTAATAACTTTGCATACTCATTCGGTGGCGACATAGTTTATGGTTCTGCCGTATCTACCTTCACCAACAACTCTATAGCTTGGGAGAAGAAAAAATCTACCAGCGTAGGTTTCGACTTGGGTATGTTCAACGGCGCTCTTGAGTTCACTGCCGAATGGTACAAGAACGTCAGCGAAGACCTTCTCTACAGCGTGCCTGTGCCTGTAACGGCTGGTACGAGCAATTCTACCGTAACCATGAATGCTGCCGAGATGGAGAATAGCGGTTTGGAATTTAGCGTTACCTATCGCAACCACAATCGCCCAATCAAGTGGGAAGTTTCGGCTAATGCTTCTACACTCAAAAACAAAGTTACCTCGCTCGGTTTTGGTAATAACTACTATCTCACTGGCGACTACATGACCGTTGTCGACGAGGAACTTGGTCAGTTCTACGGATATAAATATGCAGGCATAATCAAAGATCAAGCGCAACTCGACGAACTCAATAGCCGCGCAGTAGCCAAAGGCGTTGAGAGTGGTCAATATCAGATTGGTGCTCGCGTTGGCGATTGCTACTACGAAGATGTCAACGAAGATGGCCAAATCACCACCGACGACCGCGAGATTCTCGAGTCTGGTATGCCTGCACTCAACTTCGGTCTTAGCGGCCGCTGCGAGTGGAACGGCTTCGACCTTTCGGTTTCTACATACGGCGCTCTTGGTTACCACGTAACCGACCATATCTATAATACTATTACGAGCTGCTATGGTGCTGGCAACAAAGACCCACAAGTGATGTCGAACGGCTATCCTAACGTATACTATTCGTCTACCGAAGCAGGCCACACCTCGCTTGCATGGAACGACCTTATGAGCAGCCGTAAGATTCAGAACGCAAACTACTGGAAGATTGCCAACGTAGAACTTGGCTACAACTTCAAAGACGAATGGTTTGCTGGTGTGGTTTCTAACGTTCGCCTCTACGTGAGCGGTCAGAACCTTGCCACCATCACCAAGTACAAAGGCTACAATGTCGACTATGCAGCAGGCACCTTCACGCCTGGCTACAACTATTGTTCGTTCCCTACGCCACGTACTATTATGGTAGGCTTGCACTGCACATTCTAATACATAGCTAAGTAGGATTAGAAACCATTCTAAAACAATTAATTGACAGAAGATTATGAAAACAATATTCAATATAGCACTTTCGGCTTCTTTGTTGCTTGCTGGATTTACGGCGTGCGAGGACGAGCTCGACGTTGTCAATCCTAACCAACAAACAACGCTGACCTTCGGCGCTAACCAATCTGAGCTGGACGAAGTGGTTCTTGCTTGCTACAACCGTATCCGCATCGAAGGTACGTTTGGTCGCGTGGGTTATCTCTACGAAGTTGTGGCTGGCGACGAAGTAAACTCCTATTCCGACAACGACTGGTGGCGTCCATACGACTACTTCAGCTCTATCTCGCCATCCGATGGTCCCGATTGGCCTTTCCGCGATTGGTATTATACTATAAATACGTGTAACCAATGTCTCTACTATCTTGGCAATTCGTCGCTCGACCCTAATAGTGAAGCATACGCCAAAATAAAAGGACAAGCTTTGTTTATTCGCGGTTTGGCATACTACGAGCTTGCTACATATTATCAAGATGTGCCATTGATTACTACTTATGAGGTATCTAGCTTGAACGATTTATATGTAGCTACCACGCCACAAGCCGAAGTTCTCGACCAAGTAGAAGCCGACTTCGCCGAAGCAATGACGCTCCTACCCAAACGCGACGAAGGTGGCGAATGGGCTAAAGGTCGCGCAACGTGTGGTGCTGCAGCTGGCTACTACGCACGTGCGCTCATGTTCCGCCACAAATTCAGCCAAGCTCTTCCTGTGTTGAAAGATATCATTGCAGGTAAGTATGGTACGTATAAACTCCTTGCCGACTATGGCGACAATTTCCGTTCGACTGTAGAAAATCAAGAGGAATCGCTCTTCGAAGTTCAGTTCTTGGATTGGGGCATTGGTGGCACCGTGATGGAGTGGACTCCAGTCAACAACGACAAAGCTTCGTCGCAAGGCCAAGCGCTCGAAACAGTATTCTCTGGTGGCGATTATGGTGGCGGTTGGAACGACCTCGGCTCTACGCCTTGGCTCTATCAGACCTTCAAGAGCCAGAAAACTACTGCCGGCACTGTAGATCCACGTCTCTATTGGACTCTCATCTCATACGAAGAGGACTACAACAATATGTCGGGCTTCGAAAACAAGGCTTACACTCTCGATGTAGCTCAGCACGTCACCACTGGTGCTCACAAAGGTATTTCGGTATGTAAGCATACTACTGCACGCGAGAACTTATATCAAGTTGTTGCTGCTGCAGGTTTGAGTTGTGGTGTAAATATTCGCCTCATGCGCTATTCGGACGTGCTTTTGCGTGCTGCCGAGTGCGAAAACGAAGTCAATGGTCCTACGCAGCAAGCTATCGATTGGATTAACCAAGTGCGCAGCCGTGCTGGCCTTGCTAACCTCAAGCTTGCCGACTTCAACACCGCCGATAAACTTTTCGAACAGATTGCCAACGTAGAACGCCCAACTGAGTTTGGCTGCGAACACGGCCGATTCCAAGATATTATCCGTTGGGGCTGGCTCTATGATGCCGACCGTTTGTTGCAACTTCGTAAACATGCTTGCACCTATTGGATCGATAATGCAATTACAGCCAAATACAATGAGTTGGTCGCTAATTATTGTAAAGAAAATGAAGTTGAAACCATAACCAACAAAGAGGATATAGCGCAGTTGCAAGAGTTGGCAAATAACTATGGAAAGTCATTAATTGGTGAACTTCCAAGTGATATTCTTGAGGCTCAAGACGATCCATTCTCACATTGGATTGCTGGTCACGAATATTTGCCTATCCGCGAAAGCAATTTGGATGCTAACCCAAATCTCAAAGGCAACTCGGCTAACAAAAGCACATCTAACTCAGCATTCTACGAAGGTTACAACATTCACCCTGTTGTTGCTGGCATAGGTGTACAATAAATAATTAAGGAGTAGAGACGTGGTCCGCCGCGTCTCTACTAAAAAAACGATAAAACAGATTTCTAATTATGAAAGCAAATAAGATAATAGCAGCATCGTTTATAGCGCTTACTGTAGCATCTGCCACAATGACGGGCTGCTACGAAGGCGATATATACGACGTTGGTCAACCCGACTGGATGTCCGACAGCATTGCAGCAATTGCAGCACGAAAAGCCAATCAACCAGCCACTTCGGACGAGATAGAGGGCTTCATGGAAGATGTATATACCATAGGTAATACCGACTTCTCATCTGGCTGGTGGGCTGTATTCTCTAAGTATTATGTGATTCCAGAAAACGGAGTTTGGATTTCGCAATTCACGCTAAACATAAACCCCGATGCGACGAATACTTATAAAAACTTCGCACTCATACTTACCAATGATGTCGACCGTGGTGGCGATGGCTACAAAGAGTATGGCGCAATCCGCTACGACTTCCAGCCAAGTGGCAACTCCGAATGGGGCGACTACATCGACCGCAGCCTTGCTACGAGTAACCTCGAGTTTGCTACCGACACCGACGAAGGCGTTGACAAACTTGCAGGCAAGGTAACCCTCACCATCGACCGCAGTGCCGGAGGTCTCGTAGTTACTATGACTAATGGTGATATTACTAAGACCTACACGCAGACAACTCCAATTGTTAACCTCAATGCCGATGCTGCTAACACCAACATACGCGCATTCCTTGTGCCCGAAGGTTCTTACTTAGACTTCATTGGCACTACCATCGAACCTATTGGTGGCTGCACCTCGAAGGAAGATAAACAGCCATTGTCGTTGTCGTTGTCGGGCGTTCCAAGTGAGGTGCTCGCAGGCACAACGCTTAGCGAAGCTATGGCTAACGTAACTGCCATTGTAGAATTCGAGCAAGGCGTTTCTAAGACCGTTACGGCCGAAGAACTTCAGTTTGAGGCTATTCCTAATATGGAAGATTTGGGTCAGAAAACTCTTATCGTTCTTTATAACAAGACATTCAAGGGCGTAATTACCGAAAAATCTATCATCGCAAGTAAGACGTTTGCTGTGGTGAAAGAGCTTTCGGCATACACTCAAACTGTTGTTGTTCCTTCTCCGATCAACTTCGGTGCAGACGACAATAGCTCTGCTTGGTGGTCTATGCACACTGAGAATATCAAGGTTGAACCAAAGGAGACCAAGGTTGTTACGTTCACCAACTACACTTCTGGAGTAGAGAATTGGAACAACTTTGTTATCGTACTTAACAAGCAAAACGTTAGCGCAGAATATGCCGTTGTGCGTGCCGACAACTTTGGTTGGGGCGATGGCTATGCAGCATGTACGCCGAGCGGTGGTCAAGCCGATTGGGCTACTTGGCGTGCGGCTATGGATGGCGCTAAGGTGACGGCTTATATTACTAACAACGGCGATGGTACGGCTAACGTGAAAGCTGTGATGGTCGGCAACGACGGCAATACCTACGTTCAAGAGTACAATGGTATCAATGCTATCGACCCAGACGATATGTATTTCCGCTTCACGGTAGACAACTGCCATTTGGTATTCGACAACGAGCTTGGTACTGCAGATTGCGCTACTGCTTGGTGGACGGCATTTACTCCAAACGTGAAGATTGCGTCACATCAGATTTGCACAATCAACTTCACCAACTACACAAGTGGTGCAAGCAACTGGAATAACTTCGTTGTAATACTAAACAAGGAAGACGTTAGTGCAGAGTATGCCGTTGTGCGTGCCGACAACTTTGGTTGGGGCAATGGCTATGCAGCTTGTACTCCAAGTGGCGGTCAAGCCGATTGGGCTACTTGGCTTGCTGCTATGAATGGTGCTAAGGTTACTCTTACGATTGCTAACAATGGTGATGGTACCGTTGATATAAAGGCCGTTATGGTTGGTAATGATGGTAATACATACACCCAAGATTACATCGGCATCAACACTGTCGACCCTGATGACTTGTATTTCCGCTTCACGGTTGATGGTTCGTACATAGTATTCGAGTAATTTCATTATATCCACTAACAAAGAGCGAGAGTCGCAAGTTGATGCTTGCGGCTCTTTTTTTTGTTTGGTATGCGCGCCTCTGCGTCTGCAATTGTGGTTGACATGCTGTTGTCGGATTTCCCCTCCATCAAAAAATGTTTTCTGCATTCCCCATGCACGAAATAAAACAATTAACATATATTTGCTTTTGACGGTAAATCCCTCAGAATCATAGACTATTAATATACGTTTAATCCTAAAATTTAATCATCATGTTACAAATCAGCTTCCCTAGCGTATCGAAGTACGATAACGCGCTCTACTACTCACTTATCTCCGCCATCGACGAACGTATGACGGCTTACAAAGGCACAGAAAAACAGCTCACCGAATTAGCTTCCTCCTTCCACACGAGCTGCGAACGCTATGCTGCCGCCTATATGCAGTCTACTAAGTCGTTTCTCACCGACACCATTGCGCAAAAAGATTCGGCTCGCGACAAAATCACCCAAGTAATCGAGAATGTGGCTCGCTATTGGGCCGAATTGCCCGACGATGACGATGCTTTGCATGGCAGACACATCAGCCAGCCGTTCAAAGATTTCGATTATCGCCGCAACGAGGCACTGCTCGCGCAAAACAGCAAGTGGCAGAACATTGCTCAAGTGTTTGCCAAAGCAGAACAAGCCGCCGACCTCGCTACTATGGGTCTCAGCACGCTTGTGCAGAAAGCCAACACCCTCACACAAGAGATTGTCGACCTCATGGCGCAGCGCAACGAGGACCAATCTACCTACATGGTGGGCGAAATGAAGTCCGCACGCACCGAAAACGAAGCACTCTTCTTGCAACTTATGCAGTATATAAATGCCCTACTTGTTGTCAGCCCAACAGAAGCCATAGAGCAGACTGCGCAATACATACAGCAAGACCTAAATAAGGTGGAGCAACAGTATCAGCAAAGCCATAAGCGCAAGAAAGCGGACGATGGTGCAGTAGAAACACCAGCAACGCAAGAATAAATTCATAGATAGTTACTGTTATCAACCGTCATCGAAGACCTCGGTGGCGGTTTTCTCTTGTATATAGGAAATGCGTTTTCACGATTGATTGAGGGTTGCTGAGCGTCAGATACGCGTTTTCACGATTGATTGAGGGTTGCTGAGCGTCAGACACCCATTTTCACGATTGATTGGGACTTGCTGAGCGTCAGACACCCATTTTCATGACTGCTTGAAATTTTCCGACGTTGAAATAGAGCCATTTATGAGCATTATGGGCGGCGTTATATGGTAGAGACGTTTCATGAAACGTCTCCTTGCGGATGATGCGGACGATTTCTACACACAAGCAGTGTTAACAAATGAAAAATAAATCCAATAGTATTACTTTTGTCAAGCCCGAATGGACTCCTTATTGATTGTAAACTAACTATATATATTTATATCAATCCCTTATATCAATGAGTATGAAAAACAAAATTTTACTAACAATTCTTTTTTCCTTCCTTACACTTATGCAAGCGAAGGCTGATTGGAGTCTATCTGCAGATAGCACTCTTACTATTACAAGTGATTATGAATATAGTTGGAACTCGGGTTACCCGTGGAATTCTAAAGCTTCATCTATAAAGAAGATAATCATAGGCAATAGCGTTACTACTATTGCTAAGAATGCTTTTTATGATTGTAATAATATAGAAAGCATAGTTGTTGATGAAGAAAATACAGTTTTCGATAGTAGAAACAATTGCAACGCAATAATAAAGACTGCAACAAATGCCCTCATTTTTGGATGTCAGTCAACTATCATTCCTGAAGATGTTACAACTATAAACGCTTATGCTTTCGTTGCTTGCAGCAATATGACAAAAATCGAAATTCCTTCGAGTGTCACCCATATTGGCAATTATGTTTTTGATGGTTGTAGTAGTCTAAAAAGTATTTTTATTCCTTCGAGTGTTGTTTATATAGGCCGTGCCATTTTTAGCGGGTGCAGTAGTCTGACAAGTATTGTTGTTGATGAAAACAACACAGTTTACGATAGCAGAAACAATTGCAACGCAGTAATAAGAACGAGGCCCAATACTTTAGTCGTAGGATGTCAGTCAACAATCATTCCTGAAGATGTTCATTACATTGATTCGTATGCTTTCGAAGGCTGCAATAGTTTGACTGACTTTGAAATACCTTATGGTGTAACACAAATTGACTCTTCAGCATTCTACGGTTGTAAAAGATTGACGAGTATAAAAATTCCATCGAGTGTTACAAGGATTTGGAACCGAACATTCGCATATTGTAGTAGTTTAACAAGCATTGAGATTCCTTCTAGCGTCACGTATATAGATGGATACGCTTTCACCGGTTGTGCTAGCTTGGATAGTATTGAAATACCATCAAGTGTTCGCTACCTCGGGGATGGCGTGTTTGACGGATGTAAAAGTTTGACGAAAGTCAAAATTCCTACAAGTGTTACAAGTTTGGGTTGGAATGTGTTTTCTGGATGTAGCAAATTGAAAAGCATAGAGCTTCCTTCTAGCATTACGAAAATTGGCCTTGAGGCTTTCGAAGGGTGCAGTAGTTTAGCGAGTATAGAGATCCCATCCAGCGTTAGCGAAATCGGAAGCAATGCGTTCAAAGACTGTATAAGTTTGACGGAAATCGAAATACCATCAGGTGTTACGTCCATTGATTGGTATTGTTTCCAAAATTGTCGCAATTTGAAAAGCGTAACGATTCCTTCTACTGTAAAGTCATTTGGGGGGTATGTTTTCTCTGAATGCAATAATTTGTCCATTGTAAATAGTTATATAACAGAGCCACCGACAGCCAGTACATCGCTTAATGGTAGCGTCATAGTATTTATACCTCAAGGCACAACAGAAGCTTATCAGAAAGCTTGGGGAAAAAGGAATACGTATGTAGAGATGGGAAGTGTTCCAGATGAAGTTGTGGCAGTAATGAAAGATATTGCATTGTTATCTCTGTCGGATATAAACATAGAAAACAAAGAGACTATAGCATCTATTATAGATGCATACAATGCGCTTCCCGAGGAGCAAAAAGCTCAAATTGTTGCCTCGCTTCTCCAAAAATTGGAAAAAGCAGAAGCAGCCATTGCCGCAATAAATCCAACCCCAGTAGCTACGATAAAAGCCGACAATAAACAAAGCAACGAATGGTACGACCTTAGCGGTCGCCGCTTGCAAGGCAAACCAGCTACTAAAGGTCTATACATCCACAATGGCAATAAAGTTCTTGTGAAGTAAGTGTTTAGAGTAGAGAGGAGAGAGTAGAGGGTAGTGTAGATAGAATTTGTAATTACGCTATTCGTTACGCTCCGCATAATAGAGGCTGTCACTTCGGTGGCGGCCTTTTTTTGTACGTATGTACGCACCGCGTACGTCCGCAATTTAGAACAGAGATGCTGAAGGTTCAGGCGGATTTGAAATTTTCCGACGTTGATATACCTACTAACAAAGAGAAGAGCCGCAAGTTTGATGCTTGCGGCTCTTTTTATTTATTTGATGTCGATTGTTCAAAACCTAATTACGGAAAAGGTACGGAGGTCTTTGAATTCCATTATCCTGAAAATCAGGATTTGGCGGCAAAATAAAGTTTATAGGCAGTGTAACCAAGACTTTCACAGGAGCGCCGTCGAGCGTTGCAGGTTCCCATTTGGGCATTTGGCCGATAAGGCGAACAGCCTCTTTTCTCAATGATGGATCTTTTGAGCCATTGCAACGATCTACAGTCAAACTTCCATCCACATCGACCCAAAACGAGACGAACACTCTGCCCGATACATTTCGAAACTCCGCGCCTTGTGGATAACGTAAATTCTTTCTGATAAATCTTTCCAATTTCTTTTGACCTCCGGGAAATGATGGTATTTCGTCGGGGATTACATAGCGAGGATCTCCATTCATCAAAGTGTCTTGTGACACTTCATTTACTGGTCCTTGTGCGTTGACAGAACAAATTGTCAATAATGCCACAAATGTGGATAGCAAGATTTTAGCGTTCATGATTTTTATAGTTGGAATTTTATACCAAAGATACGTTCTTGGTATATTTATCCAAATATATTAACAGAAACCCTCTCGATTGGGAGTCCCTATCAAAAACACTAAGCCTTATCTCTGATAACTTTCTCGATAGATTTTTCGTCGAGGCCACAGATGGCGTGGAGTTCGTCCACCGAGCCATGCTCTATGAAGCGGTCGGGCACGCCAAGACGTGTGAAGTCAAGATTGTCGTAGCCATTGTCGGATGCCCATTCCATCACGGCAGAGCCAAATCCGCCAGCGCGTACTCCATCTTCTATCGTAATAATATGCTTACACTTAGCAAAAGCCGTCGCTAAAGCTTGGGTGTCGAGCGGCTTGGCAAAGCGCATGTCGTAGTGCATAATATTTATGCCCTGTTCCTTGAGGCGCGAAACGATTTTCTGCACGCGCACGCCGAGCGGACCTACCGAGAGCACCGCCACGCCATCGCCATCGCTGAGCTGACGTGCTGCGCCATCGCCAATGGTGAGCGTCTGCATAGGTTGCTGCCAATCGATGATGCTACCACGTCCGCGCGGATAACGAATAGCTATCGGACCATTCACCGTGAGAGCTGTGTACATCATATTGCGCAACTCCACCTCGTCCATTGGAGCGGCAATAATTATATTAGGTATGGGCAGCAGCATAGCTATGTCGAACACACCGTGGTGCGTAGGACCGTCCTGACCAACAAGTCCGCCACGGTCGAAGCAGAGAATGACGTGCAACTTCTGGAGCGCAACATCGTGTATTATCTGGTCGTAGGCGCGTTGGGCAAACGTGGAATAAATATTACAGAAAGGTATGTAGCCACTAATAGCCAAGCCAGCCGCGAACGTTACGGCGTGCTGCTCGGCAATGCCCACGTCGAAACAGCGGTCGGGCATCTCCTTCATCATAATGTTTAGGCTGCACCCCGAAGGCATTGCAGGCGTGATGCCGAGAATCTTGTCGTTTTGGCGTGCAAGTTCGAGAATGGTATTGCCAAAGACGTCTTGGAATTTAGGAGGTTGAGGCTTGTCGGTAGGAGCGTCGAGCGGTTCTCCGTTTACAATGTCGAAGCGTCCGCTCACGGCGTGCCATTTGGTTTGATTCACCTCGGCAGGCTCGAAACCTTTGCCCTTCACCGTAACTACGTGAAGCATCTTAGGTCCAGGGATATTCTTCAAATCTCTAAGAATCGACACGAGATACTCCACATCGTGACCGTCCACAGGGCCGAAATAGCGAATATTCAAGCCCTCAAACATATTCGTTTGGCGGTTGATGAGGTTTTTGAGACTATTGTTGAACTTAGTTATGAAGCTCTTACGCCCCGAGCCCGACAGACCGCGGCGTTCGAGAGCTTGCGACACGCGTCGGCGCAGTCTGTTGTATGTAGATGAGGTAGTTATGTCGAGAAGATATTGGCTCATGCCGCCCGTGACGTGGTCGATGGCCATATTGTTATCGTTGAGGATAACGAGCATGTCGGGGTTGGCCGAAGCCATATTGTTGAGCGCCTCGAAAGCCTCGCCACCAGTGAGCGCGCCATCGCCGATGATAGATACGACGTGGCGTTTCTCGCCCTTGAGCTGAGCCGCAATGGCCATGCCCAAAGCTGCCGACACCGATGTAGAGGAGTGTCCTACGCCAAAGGCATCGTATTCGCTCTCGAAAATATTAGGGAACCCGCTCAGTCCGCCAAGTTTACGGTTCGATTCAAAGCGGTCGCGTCGACCTGTGAGTATTTTATGACCATAGGCTTGGTGGCCAACGTCCCACACGAGCTTGTCGAAAGGAAGGTCGAATACGTAATGTACAGCAACCGTCAATTCCACCACGCCAAGACTCGCAGCAAAATGTCCAGGATTGTGCGACAATGCCTCAATGATGAAGCTACGTAGCTCGGTGCACACCTGTGGCAACTGGTCTACAGAGAGCTTCTTGAGGTCGGCTGGGCTATTTATTTTTTCTAAAAGGTTGTCCATAATTATCGCTATCCACGCGGGGCGCAAAGATAAAAACAAAATATCTTTGCGGTTCGAGTTTTATGTTTACTTACAATATTCGTATGTAAGAGGCATAACTCATAACATTTGCATTACTTTGCATATATAATAATGGTAATCAACAAATAAAAAACAATGAAATATATCCAGATAGTGCTTATTGCGCTAACTATAGTGCTGATGAATGCGTGTGTGTCGGCCAAGAAGTATCGCGAAGTAGAACGCCAAGCAACGGCTGCACAGCAAAACTACGATGAGTGTAAAGTAGATGCCAATCTGCTGAAAAAACGAATAAAGCAGCTACAAGCCGACATTCAAAAACTACAAGCCGAAAAGGCTTCGCTCGAGCAAGACACCACACTCTATGGCATGAAAAACCGCACCTTGCTCAATCAGCTTGCAATACTCGAGAACGACCTCCGACTCCTTGCCGCACGACTTGGCAACACGCCTGAATATAAAGCCCTCATGGAGCATCTGATGCAGATGCAAGACGAACTTCTCGACAGCGAAGACAAACGCCTCGACACCCAACGCGCTATCGAGGAACAGAAAAAAGCTTTGGATCTATCGCAACAAGCACTGGAGGACAGCAAGCAGATGCTTCAGAACAGCCGTCAAGCTCTCGAAGGCAAAGAGGCTGAGCTTAGTGCTAAAGATCAGGAACTCAGCGCTGCTCACAAATCCATTGAAGAGCAAGCACAACGACTGCGCGAACTCGAAGCGGCTCTCAATGCCAAAGAGAACGAAATGGCAGAGCTTCGCAATGCTATAGCTAACGCCCTTGTCGACTTCAGTTCCGACGACATCAAAGTGGAGCATCGCAATGGCAAAGTGTACGTAATGCTTGAAGAAAAACTCCTTTTCGCTTCGGGTAAATACGATGTAAATAGTCAAGGTGCTGTGGCTTTGAAGAAGATAGCTAACGTCTTGGCAACTAAAGACAACTTGAATATTGTGGTAGAAGGCCACACCGATAATGTGCCATATCATGGACAAGTGCTCATCGACAACTGGGATTTGAGCGTGAAACGTGCTACCTCTGTTTTGCGTATTATGCTCAATGCCGCTCCTATCGACCCAAGCACCATACAAGCTGCAGGTTGCGCCGATAGCAATCCTATCGACAATGCGAACACGGCTGAGGCTCGTCGCAAAAACCGTCGTACTGAAATAGTTCTTACACCAAACATCGACCATATTATAGGCCAACTAAAGAAATAATAGATTATAAAGAAATGAGAAAGGAATACGATTTTCTCGTCATCGGTTCTGGCGCGGCCGGTTTGTCATACGCGCTGAAAGTTGCAGAAAAAGGTAAAGTTGCGCTTGTGTCGAAAACAACGCTCGACGTAACAAACACTTCCTACGCTCAAGGCGGCATAGCTGCCGTAACCGACTTCTCGCAAGACGATTTCGAGAAGCATATTAGAGATACTCATATCGCTGGTGCTGGCCTTTGCGACCCTGATGCCGTACGTATGGTTATCACAAAAGCACCCGACCAGATAAAGACGCTCTTGCAATGGGGTACCGAATTCGACAAACGCAAGGACGGCAACTTCGATCTACATAAAGAGGGCGGACACTCCGAGTTCCGCATTCTGCACCACTTGGACAACACTGGCTTCGAAATCCAGCGTGCACTGATTTCGCAAATCAAAAATCATCCTAATATCGATGTGTATGAAAACCATTTTGCCGTCGATATTATTACTCAGCACCACCTTGGACGCAACAATGAGCCTTGGATGACTGACATTCGTTGCTATGGTGCATACGTACTCAACGAACAGACGGGTGAACTCATCACGTTCCTTTCCAAAGTAACCATGATGGCTACAGGCGGTGTGGGCAATGTGTACCACATAACCACCAACCCAACCATCTCTACTGGCGATGGCATAGCTATGGCATTCCGCGCTAAGGCTATCATCAAGAATATGGAGTTCATTCAGTTCCACCCAACGTCGCTCTACAACCCACACGAACGCCCTAACTTCCTCATCACGGAGGCTATGCGTGGCTATGGTGCTATACTCCGCCGTCGCGATGGCTCTACCTTTATGGAAAAATACGACGAACGCGGTTGCCTTGCGCCTCGCGACGTTGTGGCTCGCGCTATCGATAGCGAAATGAAGATTTCCGGCGACGACTTCCTCTTCCTCGACGTCACTCATAAAGATGCCGAAGAGACCAAGCATCACTTCCCAATGATATACAACAAGTGTCTGTCTATAGGTATCGATATTACTAAAGACTACATACCTATCGTGCCTGCAGCTCACTATCTCTGCGGAGGCATCAAAGTCGACCTCCGCGGACGCTCGTCTATCAACAATCTATATGCAGCAGGCGAATGTTCTTGCACAGGCCTGCATGGCGCCAACCGTTTGGCAAGCAACTCACTCCTCGAAGCCCTCGTCTATGCCGACGAAGCAGCAAAAGACTCTGCCGAAGTTATGGCTCGCACCGAGATACGCCACGACGTGCCAGATTGGAACGACGAAGGCACCATACACAACGAGGAGATGATTCTCGTTACGCAGGCCAACAAAGAGGTCGAGACAATCTTGAGTAGCTACGTAGGTATAGTACGAAGCAACCTCCGCCTAAAGCGCGCGCTCGACCGTCTTGAGATTATCTACCGCGAGACCGAAGACCTCTACAACCAAAGCAAAGTCAGCCAAAAACTCTGCGAGCTCCGCAACAAGATTAATATTGGCTACCTAATTATAAAGATGGCGCAGAAACGTCACGAGAGTCGAGGCCTACATTACACGATAGACTATCCAGAGCGCAATCCGAAGCTCGACACCTACCACATCGATTAACTAAATAAAAACGCCCAATTCTATGCTTGTAAAAACCTTCGGATCGGCAGTGTCGGGAATCGACGCTTACACAGTGACTATTGAAGTAAGTGTTACTGTAGGTATAAAAATATTTATAGTAGGCTTGCCCGACAAAGCCGTAGAAGAGAGTCAGCAACGCATAGAATCGGCCATACGCTACAATAAATGGACGTGGCCAGGACGTAAAATAGTTATAAATATGGCGCCAGCCGACATCCGTAAGGAGGGCACGGCGTACGACTTACCTATAGCCATCGGCATACTTGCCTCAACAGAGCAGATCTCTGCCGAGCGTCTGCATCGCTACATAATTATGGGCGAACTTTCGCTCGACGGAAGCATCTTGCCCGTGAAGGGCATTCTGCCAATGGCGATAAAAGCCAAAGAAGAGGGCTTCGAAGGGTGCATATTGCCTGCTCAAAATGCTGCCGAAGCCGCCGTGGTTGAAGGAATAAAAATTTACGGTGCACACAACCTCAATGAGGTGGCGCAATTTCTCAACACTGGCGAAGGCCTCGAGCCTACGGTAATAGATGTCGATTCGGCTTTCAATGCAGGCATCAGCAGTTTTCCGTTCGACTTCTCGGAGGTGAAAGGACAAGAGAATGTGAAACGCGCGCTCGAAATTGCTGCGGCTGGCGGACATAATATTCTACTTATTGGCGCGCCAGGTTCGGGCAAGAGTATGATGGCTAAGCGACTGCCGTCGATATTGCCACCTCTAACTAAGGCGGAAGCTCTCGAAACCACCAAAATCCACTCTGTGGCAGGCAAACTGAAAGGCTCTACTTCGCTACTTACGCAGCGACCATTCCGCAGTCCGCATCACACCATTAGCGATGTGGCGCTTGTTGGAGGAGGTTCGTTTCCGCAGCCGGGCGAGATTTCGCTTGCGCACAACGGCGTGCTCTTCCTCGACGAATTGCCCGAATTCAAGCGCACGGTGCTTGAGGTGCTCCGTCAGCCACTCGAAGATCGCACTATAAGTATTTCGCGTTCAAAATTCGCTGTGGAATATCCTGCAAGCTTTATGCTCGTTGCGAGCATGAACCCATGTCCGTGCGGCTACTACAACCACCCCGACCGCCATTGCACATGTGCGCCAGGGGCAGTGCAGAAATATCTTGGACGAATTTCGGGCCCGCTGCTCGACCGCATCGATTTGCATATCGAGGTAGTGCCAGTGCCATTCAACAAGTTGGCCGAAGTGCAGAATGCCGATACGCCAATAGAGACGAGTGCTGCCATTCGCGAGCGTGTTGTGAAGGCTCGTGCCATACAGAGTCGACGCTATGCGCCATATCAGGGCATTCACTGCAACGCCCAGATGACGCCCGCACTACTTCAGAAGTTTGCTCAGCCCGACGATGCTGGGCGCGAGATGCTCCGCAAGGCAATGGAAAAGTTTGGACTTTCGGCTCGTGCCTACGACCGCATCCTACGTGTGGCTCGTTCCATTGCCGACCTTGACGCGAGTGAGTATATTCAGCGTCAGCATATTCAAGAAGCTATTGCTTATAGAACGCTCGACAGAAGTTCGTGGGGAAACTAACTAATATTTATCGCAATGAAGAGATTCTTACTATTTATATCGCTAACTATCAGTGTAATATTAACATCGTGCGTGGAGGGAAAAGTGGCGCACTTTCGCCAATTCTCCTACGAAGGTTTTGAGCCATATTACGATTGGCTGCAACCGTCCGACAGCACATTCCTAAACCCCATCATGAGCGGCTCGCACCCCGATCCTACGGTCTGTCGCGTGGGAGGTACATATTACATGACCACCGCCTCGCTCACTCAATATCCATCGCTGCCTATCTATTCGAGCAACGATTTGGTTACGTGGTATCACATCGGCAACGCTGTAAATAGTTTCACTTTCGAGGGCCAGAGCATGGCGCAAGGCGTTCATTCGCCTACGATTCGCTACAACAAGCGCAATAAAACTTACTACATAATAGCTTCGAACATTGGTGGTGGCGGCACTTTCATAGTTAAGTCAACAGACCCAAACATCGGCTGGAGCGACCCAATATTTTTGCCCAAAATTGGCGGTAGCGACCCTTCGATTTTCTTCGGAAGCAACGGCAATGCATACATTATAAATAGTGACGAAGCTACGCACGGAAGCCCACGTTGGAAAGGGCATCGCAGCATACGTATACATATCTACAATACCAAAACCGACAGCATAGTGGGTACGGCTCGCATTCTCGTAGATGGCGGTCTAAACAAAGCAAAGCGCCCCACGATAGAGGCTCCGAAACTCTTCCGCAATGGCGCTAAATATTACTTGATGTTTGCCGAACGCTATCCTAATGGCACATGCGAGGAGATTATGTATGAAGCGCGCAATGTGCTTGGTCCGTACAAACCGTGCAAGGAGAACCCCGTTTTCTATCAGAAATCCGAGCTCGACGACGAGACGTTTAGCATGTCGTTCACTGGTCATGCCGATATGGTGGAGGATGCCGACGGTAATTATTGGGCTGTGGTGGCTGGTTGCCGACCAATGTCTGGCGATAGATTTATGGCGGGACATGAGACGTTCCTTTTGCCTGCCACTGTGACGAAATCTGGTCAGCCAGTGATTTTGCCAAAATTCGACAAAGTGCCAATTGTTGGACACAAGAAAGACCTCGACATTGTGGCTCAGCGCGAATATGTATCTGGCAATATCGATTTTCAATATCGATTTACGCAAAACAAAATGCCGCACTATTTTACCACGTTGCGCAAACCCGAAGGGTCATTCTATAGTATTAGTAATAAGCAACTTAACATCGAACTTCTGCCGGCGAATATCGATTCGCTTTTTGCTCCAGCTATTGTGTCTCGAAGCATTCAGCATAAATATTTCTCGGTAGAGACGGTTGTCGATTTTGTGCCTACTGGCAGCAACGAACTTGCAGGCCTTGCAGTTGTTCGCAATGAGCGCAACTACAGCGTTTTAGGCATTACGTATAAAAATGGCACCAAGACGATTGTTGCTGCTACCATTGTCAATGGTGTGCGCACCATTCTTGCCGAGACTCCAGTTGCCTCGCTCGACGTCATCACTTTGCGCCTCATAAGCGATGGCGAGAAGTTGTCGTATGAACTTAGCGAAGCTGGGCAAAGCAAGGAACTCTGCACCTCGTCCATCGCGCACCTCACTACCGACAACGTGAGCGACTACAACGGCGCATCAGTGGCAATGTATGCTACAAGCGACTGGGACTCGCTTGGGCAAGAGTAGCGTTTATAATTACGAGTTTTTATTTACCCACCTCATACCACTTCTTATACATAGCATAATTAGTGGCATAGTGTGCTATGCGATCGCGAGCGGCGTCGGGGTCGAGCTCTTTCACTTTTTTCGCTGGAACGCCGGCGTAGATCGAGTTAGGCTCGGTGATGGTATTAGCAAGCACGAGCGCGCCTGCTGCAATGATGGTGTTGCTCGAAATCTGTGCGCCGTCGAGTATCGTTGAACCCATACCAATAAGTACGTTGTCGCTAATGGTGCAGCCGTGCACAGTGGCGTTGTGTCCTATGGTGACATCGTTGCCAATGACCACAGGCGCTTTGCCGTAGGTGCCGTGAAGCACTGCGCCATCTTGCACATTCACATTATTGCCGAGCGTTATAGGCGCTACATCGCCGCGAAGCACCGCGCTAAACCAGATGCTGCAACCATTGCCCGTAACTACTTCGCCTATCACTGCTGCTGTAGGCGCTACGTATGTGTCGTCGCCTATCTGTGGCGTCTTGCCTTCAATAGATATTATGGTAGGTTCGTTCATATAAGTATGTATTTTATAGTTACACCAAATGCGAATTTGTGAATTTCTTTGTTCATCTCATATTTATAGAGAAAAAAGTTGGCCTAAGTCGCCTTTGTTGTCTGTAAATATTTATGTGTCAGCAACTTCTCTGCAAGTAGCCACGATGCTTTGTTTTGTCGGTATATATATATCCGCGAGCATACGTATTGGTTTTCATTTATAAGTTATTAACCTATCTTTGGCATTTGCAACACAGCAACAACAAGTCTTTTACTCGATACAGAATCATGCGAAAAAGCCAACTTCTACTATTAGCCTCGATGCTGTTGCTATCATTCAGTTGCGAGGCGCAGAAGCCTGATGTTGAACGACTTAATCGTGGTGCGGTGGCTATGGTTGCCGACAGCGGTGTGTTCATCTCGTGGCGCTTACTCTCTACCGACGACGCTCAGACTGCGTTCTCCATCGCGCGCGACGGTCAGACTATTCTCTCGGCTCAACACCTCAATTCGGTTACTAATTTCTTCGATGCCAATGGCAATAAGGATAGTAAGTATGAAATACGTACGCTCAATGCGGCTGGCAATGTGATTGAAACGGCTGCCATCGACTCGGTGTGGTCGGCGCCCAAGCTGCGTATTCCGCTAAATATGCCCGCCAATTATACCACTAAAGATGGGCGCGAAAGTTTCTACACTGCCAACGACTGCAGCATTGGCGACGTGGACGGCGATGGCGAATATGAGATAATAGTGAAGTTCGATCCATCGAATTCGCACGACAATTCGCACTCCGGCTACACCTCGCCCACCATTCTCGACTGCTACAAGCTCAACGGCAAGCAGTTGTGGCGCATCAATCTTGGGTTGAATATACGTTCGGGCGCGCACTATACGCAGTTTCTCGTCTACGATTTCGATGGCGACGGCAAGGCTGAACTGGCTTGCAAAACGGCTCCCGGATCTGTTGATGGACTCGGTAAATTCGTCTCCGAAGCTGCTGACGATGAAGCAATTCGCTCGACGGATAATGCAGCTATTTATGTGAACGATCGCGGACACGTGATGGATGGTCCGGAATATCTGACCGTATTCAATGGCGAGACTGGTGCAGCTATACATACGGTGAACTACATCCCCGGTCGCAATGTAGTTTCGCTCGACCGCGAAGGGTGGGGCGATGGCAATGGAAACCGCTCCGAGCGCTATTTGGCTTGCGTGGCTTATCTGCCCGACAGTCAGGGCGTTGGGCATCATAATATTGTTATGTGTCGCGGTTATTATACTTATGCATACGTATGCGCGTGGCAACTCGTGGGTGGCAAACTCAAGCAGACCTGGCTCTACGCTACGCCCGACAAAGATCCACTCAACACGCTCTACGGCCAAGGCGCTCATAGCGTAATGGTTGCCGATGTCGATGCCGATGGTTTCGATGAGATTATCTATGGTGCGGCGGCTCTCGACCACGACGGCTCGCTACTCCACAGCACAGGTTGGGGGCACGGCGATGCGCTCCACGTGTCGGACATCGTGCCCGACCGCGAAGGCCTTGAGGTGTTTATGCCGCACGAATCGGGGCATCATGCTGGCGTGAAGCACGAACCCGGCGACTTCATGCGTTATGGCGCTGAACTTCGCGACGCTCGTACGGGCGAAATCCTATGGTACACAGAGTCTAAAGAGGATAACGGTCGCGGCGTTTCGGCCGATATTGACGCTAACTACGATGGCATGGAATTTTGGAGCCTTGCCGATAATTATGTATACGACGCCAAAGGCAACATCATAAATAAAGGTGTGGAGAAGCGTCCGCAAGTGAATTTCCGCGTCTATTGGGACGGCGACTTGCAGGACGAGCTTTTCGATGGCGGCATACGTAGAAACAAACGCCCAAACTTTGCACCACCTGCCGACAGCACCAAGCAAAGGCAGCGTCCAGCTTTTCCTATGTTCGATGGCGGTCTGGGTGCAATGTATATGAATGGCGCATCGAGCGTATATAAATGGAACTCAGCTACTAAGCAGAGCGAAGTGCTGCAAAAACTCGACGGATTCACTTGCAACGGCACTAAGAATACGCCCAACTTCCTTGGTGACATCTTTGGCGATTGGCGCGAGGAGATTGTGCTCAATTTCGGCCCGTCATTATATATATATACCACCACAATACCTACTGAGTATCGGGTAGTTACGCTCACGCACGACCATCAATATCGCATGTCGCTTGCGTCGCAGAACGTCTCTTACAATCAGCCACCGCACCTCAGTTACGCATTGTATAACTTGTTCAAAATCAATAACAAAACTCAAAAATAAACTACAGTAATGAAAATCAACCTAAAACCAATTTTCCTCGCTTTTGTGGCTGCGGCTTCGTTATCAGCTGTGGCACAGGAGCTTCCTAAAAGCACCGATGTGCTTAACGCTGCTAAAAAGGTTAATGCCTACTTCATGAAGACCACCCCCGATGTGACGTTGCCTTCATACGTAAATAAGATGCGTCCAAGCAACATCTGGACTCGTGGTGTATACTACGAAGGTTTGATGGCGCTCTACGAAATCTATCCAGATGCTAAATATTACGATTATGCATACTCATGGGCTGAATTCCACAAATGGGGATTCCGCTATGGCAACACCGACCGCAATGCCGACGACTACTGCTGTGCGCAAACTTATATCGACCTCTATCGCATGGAGCCCGATGCTGCTAAACTTCGCAACACCAAAGCTCTCGTGCAGATGCTTGTAAACCAGCCAGAAAACGACGATTGGTATTGGGTCGATGCTGTGCAGATGGGTATGCCAGTTCTTGCTAAACTCGGTGCTACGCTTGGCGACAAAGCCATCTTCGAGAAGATGTGGAATATGTACGCCGCAACTCGCAACACCATTGGCGGCGGTCTCTGGTGCGCCGAATATGGTCTCTGGTATCGCGACGCGGCTTTTGTGGCTCCCTACAAAGAGGTCAACGGCAAACCTTGCTTCTGGTCGCGTGGCAACGGCTGGGCTATGGCCAACTACGTACGTATCTTGAACGAACTTCCGCAAGACGATCCTCATCGTGCTACTTACATTGCCGACTTCACTGCTATGGCTAAAGCTATCGCAAAATGCCAGCGCAAAGATGGTTTCTGGAACGCAAGCATGCTCTGCGAAGAGAATTTTGGTGGTATGGAAACAACCGGCACTTCGCTCTTCGTATATAGCCTTGCTTGGGGCATTCGCACTGGCATTCTCGACAGCAAAACCTATTTGCCTGTTATGCTCAAAGCATGGAACGGCCTAATGGCTAACTCTATTCGCGCTAACGGCTCTTTAGCATACGTACAAGGCACTGGCAGCAAACCTTCTGACGGTCAGCCTGCTACTGCAACTTCAACGCCTGATTTCGAGGATTACGGCATCGGCTGCTTCTTGCTTGCAGCTTCGGAAGTTTATAAGATTTCTGCACCCGTTTCGCTAAAGAAATAATTATGCTAAATATCAACAAGTTACATACACTAACATTGGCTGCTGCGGCTACTTTGCTCAGCGCGTGCAGCCAACAGTACGATCAATGGCCAGACGGTGGCAACGATGCTAAGCCGTGCGCTCGTTGGTGGTGGATGGGCAGCGCGGTGGATAGCACCAACCTGCACAACCTCATAGCTAAGTATGCCGACAGCGGTTTGGGCGGTCTTGAACTCTGCCCTATTTATGGCGTGCAAGGCAACGACTCAAACGACATTTCTTTCCTCTCGCCCGAGTGGATGGGCGTTTATAATTATGCTCGCGAAGAGGCTGCCTCGCACGGCATGACGCTCGACATGACTTGCGGCACTGGTTGGCCTTTCGGCGGTCCGAATGTAACGCCTGAATATTCTGCCGCTCGCCTCGATGTCAGCCAGACTACTTACGCGTCCAATGGCGCTAAAGAGCTTGTTTGGGACACTCAGCTTGCCAATCCAAAACATCGTCGAGAGGCTAAACTCATTGGTGTTTATGCATATAATACTAATAATGAGCGTGTTGATATTACTACATATGTAAACAACGACACTCTCACGTGGGCTGCTCCCGCTGGCGAGTGGAATATTTACGCCTTGTGGCACGGTCATACGTTCCAAATGGTGAAACGCGCTGCTCCTGGCGGCGAAGGTTTCGTTATGGACTATTTCTCTAAGAATGCTGTGCAACACTATCTCGCTCGATTCGACACCGCTTTTGCTAAGGCTAATATTCCTTGGCCCAAAATGATGTTCTCCGATTCGTATGAGGTCTATGGCGCTGATTATACAGCCGATATGTTCAACGCTTTCCAAAAGCAGCATGGCTACGACGTGCTCGACTATCTACCTCAGCTACTCACGCCCGAGGCTAACGACACCGCTCGTCGCGTGAAGGCCGATTATTGCGAAACAGTCGATAGCCTCCTACGCACTTCGTTCATGCAGACTTGGACCGAATGGCTTCATTCTCACGGTTCTACGGCACGTGAACAGGCTCACGGCTCTGTGGGCAACCTCCTCGACCTATACGCGCTCTCCGAAACACCTGAGTGCGAGACTTATGGACGCGCTAAGGTCAAAGTGCGCGACCTCGTTGTGCCAGACACTTTCCAGCGTAAAAACGAATCCGACAAGGCTATTATGAAGTTTGCCTCGTCGGCTGCGCATACAATGGGCAAGCCCTACACTTCTGCTGAGGCGCTCACATGGGCTACAGAGCATTTCCGCATGACGCCTGCGCTCTGCAAACCCGAACTCGACGCGCTCTTCCTTGCGGGCATCAACCGCATTTTCTACCACGGCGCGGCATATTCGCCCGAGCAAGACGCGTGGCCAGGCTGGAAGTTCTACGCTTCGGTCGACTACAGCCCTACGAATGTCTTCTGGCCCGAACTCAAGCATCTCAATAAGTATGTAGAGCGTTGCCTCACTTTCCTTCAGGCCGGTCTGCCCGACGCCGATGTGCTTGTATATTTCCCTATGTATGATATTTGGTATAATCAGAATACCAAATACTTACCGCTCTCCATCGAACGTCTGCAAATTGTTGCGGCCGATTTTATGAAGGTTATTGACGAGGTGGAAACGCTTGGCTATCAGACCGATTATATCTCCGACCGTCAGATTCTTGAACTAAGCACTAAGAATAACAAACTCGTTACGGCTGGCGGTGCTGCGTATAAAACTATCGTAGTGCCCAATGCGCGTTTCATGCACGCTAAAGTGCTCGAGAAGCTTGTCAGTCTTGCCGAGAGTGGTGCTACGGTGATTTTTGCCGGCGATTACCCTTCGAGCGTGCCAGGCTTGTCTAACGATGGCGAGCGTGCTGCATTGAAGGCTGCTCTCGACCGCTTGCCTAAGCAAGCCAATGGCTTGTTTGGCGTTGGCAATGGCTGCGTAGGCTTCTCTACCGATGTTGCCTCGGCTCTCAAACTCTACGCCGAAGAGTTGACGGTTGAGAATATGACCGTTCGTAATGGTTTGCGCTACATTCGTCGTAGCAATAAAGATGGATATACATATTTCATCGCAAATCTCGACACTGCCGACATCGATGCGAACTCCGTCACGCTTGCCGTCGATTTTGCCGATGCTGTGTTCTACAATCCGCTCGATGGCCGCATAGGTCGCGCACAGGTGAATGCCGACAAATCGTTGCGCATTCAGCTCGAATCGGGTCAGACTACCATTTTGCGTACGTACAACAAGAAGGTGGACGTTCCACAATGGAGCTACATACCCGTTGACGATGTTCAGCACATGCAACTTACAAATGGATGGACGATGCGTTTCGTGGAGAGCACGCCCGAAGTCGATTTGAGCAATACCTATAATATCGATACGCTCGTCTATTGGAACGCCTTGCCCGACTCGGCTTTCTCGCGCAACTCGGCTACTGCCGTCTACACAAACAAGTTCACAATTCCTGCCGAAGCTAAAAGTGTTATGCTCCGATTGAAGAACGTGAAAGAGGTTGCCGAAGTGACCATCAATGGTAATCTTGCCGTTTCGCTTTGGTCGATGCCGTTCGTTGCCGACATTACTAATTATGTGACGCCTGGCGACAACACCATCGAAATAAAGGTGAAAGGCTCCGCCGCCAACCTCATCGCACAAATGGACCGCGATGGTGTGAAGTGGCGTAAATTCAAGGACACCAACCTCCTCGATGTAAAAGGCAAACGCCGCGACTACGCTTGGTGGCCAATCGAGAATATGGGCTTACAAGGTCCTGTGACTTTGGAGATAAAGTAAAAACAGACTCTGTATAAATATTTTGCGGCTCATCGGAGAAATTCGGTGAGCCATTTTTATATAATTACAATTCCTACTGACGATTTTTGACGTTTTTAGTCATTTCCGTCAGTAAAGCGGGAAATTGCATAAATTTACAATCAAAAAAAATCCTTAACTGACTATCTATATGAGTGCTTTACGTTCTGTTTTTATTATTGCCACAATCGCTGTAACACTTTGCGCCTCAGCTCAAAACAGTGAGCCTGAAATAATAGCAGCGGAGTTATGGGAGTGCTCTATGGGAATAGAAAGTGAATATAGTAAGGTATGGAACCTAAGTAAAATAGGCAATTTCAGTTGGGGAAAAATTCCTGAATATTTCAAGTGGCTAAATAATAATTAGTATGAGTAGATTTTTGTACCTAATCGCAGGCTTACTATTGGTCATCGTCTTGAACACAATGTGTAATACTGATAAAATTGTTAGCGATTTGGATGTTAAACTCAAAGTCGTTTGTCAAACAAAAGATTCGTTGCGCATTTCTGTTACCTACCTAAATGAAACGCCCAAAAGAATTGCGTTGCAGAGTATTACAGAAGTTGTCTTTGACGGAGGCGAAGCACAACAAGATTTTGAGAACAAGGGTGTAGATGATATTGGTAACGTTGCCGATACCATCAAGTTGGTTCTTCCATGTATGAAGAAGGAGTTACAATATCAACGAATGAATAACGGTGATACGTTAGATATTTTTGATTGCTTATCGTCGATGTCAACGATAGTACATATTGATTATGATGCGAAAGTAGTACCGCCAACGCCTCCAGTTAGTTGGAAGGAAGGGTGTAGTGAATGGTTTTTGGATAAAGATTTATTCAATGTGGTTTGGAACGATAGCATATCGTTTCCGCATGAGGACTTTCTTGATAGTGAAGCAGGGTGTTGGTGTCGTGCAGTAATTATAGAGCCATTTGCCAGCAAAGAAATAATATTTGACATGAGTTATTTGCTCAAGCGAAAAGCCACATACATACTGCAAGTTGATGGCTTTTCAACCTTGAGCGAAGATCAAGAGAAATGCTTGAATAAATTGTCAGAAAAATATGGATATGTTCCATATAAAGGGCGGTTGTTTTCGAAGCCAATCACAATTTTTTCAGAGTAATATATGTCACTTTTCTGCCTCCATAACTCATACTGACGAAATTTGACATTTTCACTCATTTTCGTCAGTAGAAAATAATTTGATTATTAACTGTTCGCATTCTTAGTAATTACACGGCTTTCAAGACTGTTGTGCCGAATGTAAATACATGCTATAAAATTTCCTACTGACGAAATTTGATAAATTTGTGTATTTTCGTCAGTATAAAACGTGTGAGATATGATAGAACGAGAAAAGTATTTGTCGAAGCTCATAGCTTTGCGCGACCAGCACATCATAAAAGTCATAACAGGCATACGTCGTTGTGGCAAATCAACGCTTATGCTAATGTTTCAGCAGTGGCTAAAAACCGCTGGCGTGCAAGGCGATCAGATAGTGTCGCTCAATTTTGAGGAGCGAGAAAATAGCAGTTTTGCAAGTTGGCAAGAGGTCTACGACATCATCGCATCTCGGTTTCCTGACGGACAGAAATGTTATGTCTTCCTTGATGAAGTGCAGACAGTACCGCAATTTGAGAAACTTGTGGATGCGCTATTTGTGAAGCCCAATGTCGATTTGTATGTGACGGGATCCAACGCTTATCTGCTTTCCAGCGAATTAGGCACATTGCTCTCTGGACGATATATAGCGCTAAACTTGCACCCTTTCTCGTTTTCGGAGTATGTAGATTCTTTTGAGGGAAATATGAATCCAGATCGATTGTTTCGTCAGTATATGAATAGTTCGTCTTTTCCTGAGGCAGTTAGATTGTCGATTGCTGCACCCGAAATGGTAAACGAATATCTGAAATCGCTATATGAAACAATTGTGGTGAAGGATATTGTGAAACGTAACAACTTGCGTAAGTACGACACGCTTCGGCAAGTCTTGTCGTTCTTGTTCGACTCCATAGGCAGTGTTGTTTCGCCGAATAATATCACAGAAGAGCTTCGCCGCGTAACTACAGAAAAGCTGTCGCACAACACTGTGCAAAAGTATCTGCAATTTTTTACGGAGTCGTACTTGTTGTATCCCGTGCGGCTTTATAATATAAAAGGTAAACGCCTGTTACAGAGTAATTATAAATATTATGTAGTCGATTTAGGACTGAAAAATATTATGCAATCGAATGCTCCTGATGCCGACTTAGGTCATAAACTTGAAAATGTGGTCTACCTCGAACTCTTGGCACGTGGTGGAGAGGTGTTTGCTGGCAGAATAGATAACGGAGAAGTGGATTTTGTGGTTCAGAAATACGATGGACAGCGCGAATACTATCAAGTGGCCTACACCGCTAATGACGAAAAAACACTTAGCCGAGAACTTTCGTCGCTGCGCCGTATTCGTGATACTTATCCCAAATATCTTCTCACAACCGACTTCGACAATACCACAATCGATGGCATACAGAAGCGCAATGTGATTGAATGGCTGTTGGGAGCCACCCAAGGCTAAAATTCCCTACTGACGAAATTTGATATTTTTACTCATTTTCGTCAGTAGAGCGGAAAAGTGTATAAATTTACAAGCAGAAAATCCTTAGCAGACTATTTATTATGAAAGCTTTACGTTCTATTGTTACTGCCGCTGCATTTATTGCATCGCTTTGCGCCTCAGCTCAAAACAAAGAGCCAGAAATTATGCAGCGCGAGACTTTTACCGATAAAATTCAGAAATGCCGAAACCTCGTCTACGAGAATACTTTAGACGCACACGACACCACTGCCGTGCGCGAACTGCTCACCTACGCACAAACAACGCTCGAAACCGGCAGCAACATAGCTTTTTCTCTCGACGAATATCGCGTGTTGTATCTTATAAATGGTTTTTATAAAGATTTAGTAATCAATATAAAAACTACCAACGATTCTACCTATTATGCCGAAAGCCGTGGCAAAAGTCAACATCTGTTCGATAACTTCTTCTACAGAGCGATGAATTATGTCTACGATCATAAAGATGATATAATAGGCTCAGTATCAATAATCAGCACAATAAGTAAGTCCGACAAAAGCTTCTTGATTTTATACATAAACTATATCACCACAAGCGACCGCAATGCCATAAATGACCTTTGCGACGAATATCTATCCACAGAGCCCGAAAAATCTTATGAAACCTTCACGCGCAAGTATATGCGTTATAAATATGAGCCCTATCAGAAGTTTGGCTTCTATTTAGGCCTGGGGTTGGGTGCTAAAGTAAATAGTCAATCTCTGTCCGATATTTTTGTGGCTGCTCCAGAGGGCGAAATAGTATTGGGGCTATCGTATGAGCGATTTGTGTTCCAATTCTCTGCGGGTATATATTCTGGCGATGCTCGAGAGGATTTGCAAAACGGTGGCACTATATTGGAGCGTGGCAAGACGTGTTCTATTGGTACTCCGCAGTTGTTTGCAGGCTACAAAATTCCGCTAAAGAGGTCGTGGAACTTATTGCCATCTGTTGGCATTCAACGCTCCTCTATTGAAGACAGCCCAAGCAACAAACAAGACGATATAGATTTCAAATGCAAAGGCGTCTGGAAGCCTGGGGTGGCCCTTGAGCTGTCGCGCGAATGGGGACAATTCCTCTCTATTACTAATGAGAAAATCAGTTACTATTATTGGCAATTGGGTATCCGTTATGCCATTTTGCCCACGGCGTTTCATATGCAGAGCGGAACATACAGCGGTGTAGCTCACTGTATCGACATTACCGTAGGTCTTGGATATTCTCGTGCTAAACGTGTATATTAATTTCATTATGAACATGTTACGTTGCATATCAGTATTTATAATGACGCTCTCTTGCGCCTATGTAGTGGGGCAAAATAGTGCGCCCCAAATTATGGAGCGCGAGAGTAACTCTGAAAAAATTCAGAAATGCCGAAAACTGGTCTACGATAATACGCTGAACTCGCGCGATACGGCTACTGTGCACGAACTGCTCAATTATTCGCAATCGACACTTGAGACGGAGCTAAACATTGCTTTTACACTCGATGAATACCGAATGCTGTTCCTTCTGAATGGTTTCTATACCGATTTTATAAATAGCATAAAAACCATCGACGACTCTACATATTACGCACGCAGCGTTGGCAAAAATTCGGTTGTGAATGATAGGTTGTACTATTTTGCCCTGTCGCGTCTCTATACAGACGAGGTAATTGATTCAATATCAAGCAATAGAACAATCAGTGAAGACGAGAAGCGATTTATAGCTTTGTATATAGACTACTTGGTGACAAGGAATGGCGAAGCACTGAATGACAAAAGCGATGCATACTTAGCCACCACTCCTGCTGCGCCATTCGAGCGCTACACGCGTAAATACATACGCCATGTATATGAACCGTTCCACAAATTTGGTTTCGATATTGAGTACACTTCTGGCGTAAGAATTATGACCCAATCGGCGGCCGACATTGATAACTTAGCTTTTGCTTGGGGGGCTAAATTTTCATTGTTATACCGCAGATTTGTTTTCCAAATGGGCTTTGACAGAAGTTTTGGACGGGCTCATAGTAAACTCCTCATAGACGACCACGAAATATCGCGCGACAAGAGATACGCCAATTCATCAATGACCTTTTTTGCTGGTTACTTATTCCCGATAGCAAAGTCGTGGTATTTACTACCGACTGCAGGTGTACAATTTTCTCAATTAGAAGAATATAGATTTTGGCTAAAAACGTCGTATAGTGACGATAGTTATAGCTTCAGCAAGACAAAATCAGGTTTTGCAATTGAATTTGGTCGCATTCTGACTTCGTGGCACGATGAGACAAGAGGTGGCGATATCAATTCATGGTCAATGCACGCTGGTCTGCGCTATGCTTATATGCCCACGACATTCCAATTGCAAAGTGGTACATACGATGGTGTGGCGCATTGCATCACACTAACAGCCGGCTTTAGCTTTTCGCGTGGCCGCAGAGTTTACTAACTATTCCAGCTGATTTTTGAAATTTTCCAAACAAATAATCGGTCGATTTTGGTAAAAATCCAAACAAAAAAACTTTGCGGCCCATCAGAAACAAATCCGATGAGCCGCAAAGTGTTTTATTATTTATGGACACTCGTCGCTACTCTTGAGCGCAAATTTCGTCGTAGAATTTGCCGAAATCTTGGCGTTTGTCGGCGGTGAATGCAATAGCCGAACGTGGGTGCTGGTTCATCACACCAGTGATAAGGTATTGAGTGTCGTAGCCCCAAACAACGCCTTGCTGCTTGAGTTTCTGAATATGTTTTTCGAGGAAATTCAAAACTGGAGGCAAGCTGTACTTAGGATTACGCAAGAAACCAATAAGGCTCTCAATGTAGCAGTTGCCAGCGCCTCGACCCATGCCGCCATAGGTAGCATCGAGCCAATCTACGCCATCGCCAACAGCTTCGATAGTATTAGCGAAAGCAAGTTGCTGGTTGTTGTGGGCGTGAATGCCAAGTTTCTTGTTGTATTTAGTGGCAAAGTTCATATACAAATCGGCAATGCGAGCCATCTGCTCAGGATAGATAGAGCCGTAGCTATCAACTATATACACACAGTCGACGGGCGATTGGCAAATCATGTCGAGCGCGGTGCGGATGTCGCCCTCTTGAGCTGTAGATATGGCCATAATGTTGCAGCTCACCTCGTAGCCTTTGTTTTTGGCGTCTTCAATCATCTCTATAGCGCCAGGAATTTGGTGTACGTAGCAAGCCACGCGGATAAGGTCGAGCGGACTGTTGGCGCGGTCGTGAATATCCTCTTTGAAGTCGCATCGACCAACGTCGGCCATAGCAGCAAGTTTTACCTTTTTCTCGCTATTCTCGCCAATCACCTTTATGATGGTGTCGTCATCGCTGAATTTCCACTTGCCGAAATCGCTCTCTTTGAAGAGCTTTTTAGAGGCCTTGTAGCCAATCTCCATATAGTCTACGCCAGCTGCAATGTTGGCTTTATAGAGATCTTTTACAAATTCATCAGAGAAAGCAAAGTTGTTAACCAAACCGCCGTCGCGCATTGTAGCATCGACGACGCGGATACTATCACGATAGCCCATTATTGCTGAAATATCTTTCATACTTATGTGAAATTATGTCAAAATTTATGCTCAGTGAAAATATAGCTTTTTGTTCAGCCATGGAAATCAAAATCCTACGTGGAATACTGAATTTTTGGCGTTATGAGTTTTTTATGTGTACCGATTTATTACTCACAAAAAAGCCCACTACTTTGGCGGGTAGTGGGTTGGAGTGATATGGTGTTAATAACTTATTTTTTCAATGAGATTATGCACCAATGTCTAAATACTTGTGTCTTCACCTTACAATCTGAAGGCAAATTTGTTGTGACCAATACTTTGTCAAAATCCCCATTAACAGACCAAGTAACCATCTTTTGAATTCCAAAACCATTTGTTTTCTCTGATTCAAACAAAACAGTTCCATCTGTTCCTATCGCTTTTACTTGCACCATATTGATTAGAGAATTATATACATAGATAGTAATCGTTTCGTTGGTTGTTTTTCTCAACACAATCTCTTGTTCGTTTTCATTATGCCAAAAAGATAAAGCAATATTATCATCAACAATAGATGAAGTATACTTATCGTTGTGTCCTTCGGCTACAGTCACTTTGAATGCTTCATAATGATCGAACCGACCTTTTTCTACGCTCTGGGCCACATTGTGTTTTTTGCGATCTGAAGGGATGACAACATTATTGTCGAGTTGCTCAATAAGTCCAGTTTTATGATTAATACCCTGAATTGTCAAATGAATATCATGACCTGTATCATTGAAAACAAGGAATTCTTCGTCAGCTTTCAAATCTTTGTTTATAATCACAAATTCCTTTGAGGTATCCGTAATAGTAAATTTTGTTCCATTAGCTCCGGCAGGAATGGTTGCGACTGATTCAGAAAAAGTTTCTTTACGACCACTTTTATATATAATCTCGCTTAAACTTCCCTTCGAAAGTTGATATTCAAGATCTTCACCTTCGTATCTGAAGTAAATATTGGTATCGTCTACCTTGAATATTTTTACGTTCAGCTTCTCGCCATTTTTCTTTACTACAATGTCTTGTGCATATGCAATAGCACAAAAAGTAGTGCATATAAGCACCAATAGTAATCTTGTCATTTTCATAGTCGATTCCGTTGTATTATCACGCAAAACTACTTTCAAGAATTTCTATCCTTTGGCAATACTGTCGAACCTTCTTCTACACTTTGTGGCAAATTGTTCGACAAGAAATTGAGTCCGTGCGAGAGAATATTGAAGAAATCGAAGTGAAGTATTTCGCTAATGCGTGCAAGAAGTTCAGTGTCAATAGTTGTTCGGTTGAAGATGTCGTATACGTTTGTGCGGTCGCAGTTTAATTCGGTCGCAAGCCAACTTGCCGAGCGGCGCTGCTGTTTCAACTCATCGCGGATTGCATGCCCAATATGTATTTTGGTCGTCATTATTTGAGTGTTGGTAAAAAAGAAAGCGTAAGCACGCTTGCAAACTTTATCTATCGAAATTGTGGTACGACCAAGAACCATTAACGTAATAGACAAATACAAACGGCTCACGCCCTTAGCGAGCATGAACCCCATTGCATCTGTTTCTACACGTTTGAAATATTTGGTCGTTTTCAATTTCATAGAAACCGATAGCAAAAGCTCATCGATATATGTAGTTTACTTTATTCTAATGCTTTCCTTTTGTTAGATTTATGTTAAACGTTTGCACTATGCAGTATACACTGCACGCCTTCGGCGCAAAGTTATGTTTTACCGTTGTATTTGATAGCAATTCTATTCTTCGTTCAGCATAATAAAAAAACAAGGAGACAAACTCACGTCTGACTCCTTGTAAATAAATATGCTATGAAAAATTATTTCAAGCGCTCTTTGATGGCTTTGGTTGCCTCTTCGTAGCCTGGTTTTTCGAGGAGGGCAAACATGTTCTTCTTGTATGCCTCAACGCCTGGCTGGTTGAATGGGTTTACGCCGAGCATATAACCACTTATGCCGCAAGACTTCTCGAAGAAGTAGATGAGCTGACCGAGGTTATACTCGTCGAGTTGTGGAACGCTAACGTGGATGTTAGGTACGCCACCATCGGTATGAGCGATAAGCGTGCCGAGCTCAGCCATCTTGTTCACTTGGTCGACGCGTTTGCCAGCGAGGAAGTTAAGAGCATCGAGGTTGTCGGCATCCGAAGGGATAACCTGTTTCTTAGCCGGATTCTCAACGCTAACAACGGTTTCGCTAATGATGCGTTCGCCCTCTTGAATCCACTGACCCATAGAGTGAAGGTCGGTAGAGAAGTCAACGCCAGCAGGGAAGATGCCTTTGCCGTCTTTGCCTTCGCTTTCGCCATAGAGTTGTTTCCACCATTCGGTGAAGTAGTGAAGTTTAGGCTGATAGTTTACGAGAATCTCGATAGCCTTACCATTGCGGTAGAGAGCGTTACGAGTTGCAGCATACTGCATAGAGAGGTTTTTCTCGAAAGGAACGTCGAGAGCGGTCTCTTTCTCCATATCGGCAGCACCTTTCACAAGTGCACGTATGTCGTAGCCAGCAATAGCGATAGGTACGAGGCCTACAGGCGTAAGTACTGAGAAACGACCACCGACATTATCAGGAATAACGAAAGTCTTGTAGCCTTCGTTTGTTGCGAGAGTCTTGAGAGCGCCTTTAGCCTTATCGGTAACGGCGATGATACGATGTTTAGCCTCCTCTTTGCCTGCGGTCTTCTCAACGAGTTCCTTGAGCAAGCGGAATGCAATAGCGGTCTCGGTTGTCGTACCCGATTTTGATATAACTACTACGCCGAATTTCTTGTCCTTGAGGAGGTCGAGAAGTTCAGCGAGGTAATCTTCACCGATGTTATGACCAGCATAAATAATAATAGGATTTTTGCGGTCTTTACGTAGGTAATCAAAAGTATCAGAAAGACCTTCAATGACAGCACGAGCGCCAAGATAGCTACCGCCAATACCAGCTACTACAACGTAGTCAACGCGCGAGCGCATATCTTTAGCTGCAGCTTCGATTTCTGCAAATTGAGCATCTGTAATGGATGATGGCAAGTTGAGCCAGCCGAGGAAATCGTTGCCAGCGCCATTTCCTGCATGAAGTGTCTTGATGGCAGCTTCAGCTTCGCCTTTCAAAGCCTCTACTTTGCTTTTGTCAACCACGCCATATACGCGGCTAAGGTCTAATTTGATGTTTCCCATGTTTCTAATTGTGTTTATAAGGTTTGTTGTTTCTAATGTAATTGGTCGGTAAGCAGCATACACTCTATTATGGGCGACACTTTGCCGTAAATAATATTATATACGCAATCCGTAATAGGCATCGACACAAGATACTTTTCATTTATCTCATGAATGCTTTTCACGGCATAATATCCTTCAGCCACCATAAGCATCTCCATCTGAGCCGATTTTACGCTATAGCCTTTGCCGAGCATTGCTCCGAAAGTGCGGTTGCGGCTAAACTGCGAATAACATGTCACCAAAAGGTCGCCAAGGTAGGCTGACGATTTGATGTCGCGTGTGATGGGGTGAATGGTATCTACAAAACGCTTAATCTCTTGAATAGCATTGGATATAAGCACTGCTTGGAAGTTATCGCCGTAGCCAAGTCCGTGGAATATGCCTGCTGCTATAGCCATGATATTCTTCATAACAGCCGAATATTCCGTACCATAAATATCGTCTGTTACAGATGTCTTTATGAAATGACAAGCTATAAGTTTTGAATATTCGCGGGCAAGTTTCACATTTTGGCAAGCTATTGTCAGATACGACAAACGCTCCAAGGCAACCTCTTCGGCATGGCACGGACCGCTAATCACACCAATGTTCTCAACGGGCACACCGCAACGCTTGTTAAGCCAACTTCCCACAATCATATTCTCGTCGGGGATTAGACCTTTTATAGCTGATATTACATACTTGTTGCTAAGCGATTCGGTGAGATTCTTCAATGCCGACTTTAGAAATGCTGATGGTATGGCCATGATGAGCACGTCGGAGTTGCGCACCACTTCGTTGATGTCGCTCGAGAAGGTAATCTTGTCGACGTTGAACTCTACACCCGTGAGGTAGCTTGGGTTGTGTCCCGTTCGGCGAAAAGCTTCGATATTTTTGTCGTCGCGCACATACCAATTTAAGTGGTCGGCGTTGCATAACAACATTTTCGAAATAGCGGTAGCCCAGCTACCACTGCCTATCATACCTATTCGTGGACTTTCTCCAAGTATTGTTGATTCTTCCATGGCTATAAGTATCTGAAACTTACTTTTCTATCCAGCCTCGCACTTCGTCTTGCGTTGGGTTGGTAAGTCCGAGTTTCAACTTCTTGTTCTGTCCGCATAAATCCTGATGCAACTTGTTAGGATTGAGCTCTTTGAGTTGTGCTATGGTATTTATGCCAAGTTTATATATAACCTCAACCCACTCTTGTGGAATGCCAAGTTCTGCAAATTGCTCAGGCGTATCTTTCTGCGCCTTTTTCTCGGGTTTCATCTGTGGGAAGAAGAGCACCTCTTGAATTGCCTGCTGACCTGTCATAAGCATTGCAAGGCGGTCGATGCCCATACCCATACCAGACGTAGGAGGCATACCATATTCAAGTGCACGAACGAAGTCCATATCTATGAACATAGCCTCGTCGTCGCCTTTTTCGCTGAGGCGGAGTTGGTCTTGGAAACGCTCATATTGGTCGATTGGGTCGTTGAGCTCCGAGTAGGCGTTGCAAAGTTCTTTGCCGTTCACCATAAGTTCGAAACGTTCGGTGAGTTCTGGGTTGTCGCGGTGCTTCTTGCAGAGCGGCGACATCTCAACGGGGTAGTCGGTGATGAAGGTTGGCTGTATGTAGTTACCCTCGCACTTAGCGCCAAAGAGTTCGTCGATGAGTTTGCCTTTACCCATCGTCTCGTCGATCTCAACGTTGCATTTTTTACATACATCGCGGAGTTCATCTTCGTTCATATTAGTAATATCGAAACCTGTGAACTCTTTGATAGCCTCAATCATAGTTACGCGTTTGAACGGACGCTTGAAAGAGATTTCGTGGTCGCCGAACTGAACTTCGGTAGAACCATTCACTTCGAGAGCAATCTTTTCGAGAAGCTCTTCGGTGAAGTCCATCATCCATTTGTAGTCTTTGTATGCTACATATATCTCCATGCAGGTGAACTCTGGGTTGTGCGTGCGGTCCATGCCTTCGTTACGGAAGTTCTTACCTATTTCATACACACCATCGTAACCACCAACAATAAGGCGTTTCAGATACAACTCGGTAGCTATTCGCATATACAAATCGATGTTGAGCGAGTTGTGGTGAGTGATGAATGGGCGAGCCGAAGCACCGCCAGGAATAGCCTGAAGCACAGGAGTTTCCACCTCAAGGCAGCCGTGGTCGTCGAAGAAGCGACGCATGGTGCGGAGAATCTGAGCGCGTTTCACAAAGATGTCGCGCGTTGGATCGTTGACGATGAGGTCTACGTAGCGCATACGGTAACGCTGCTCTGGGTCGGAGAAGGCATCGTAGAGGACGCCGTCTTTCTCCTTCACGATAGGCAGTGGGCGAAGGCTCTTAGAGAGTACTGTGAGCTCCTCGCAGTGAACAGAAGTCTCGCCTGTCTGAGTGGCAAACACGAAACCTTTCACGCCAACGAAGTCGCCAATGTCGAGCAACTTCTTGAATACGGTGTTGTAGAGCGTTTTGTCGTCGGTTGGGCAGATGTCGTCGCGGCGTATATATACTTGAATACGGCCTTGGCTATCTTTTATCTCGAAAAACGAAGCCGAACCCATAATGCGGCGGCTCATAATGCGACCAGCTATGCACACTTTGCGTTGTGGAGCATCGGCCGAGAAGTTTTCTTTTATCTCTTTGCTGTATGCATCTACTGGGTATAGTGCTGCTGGATAAGGGTTTATGCCGAGTTTGTATAGCTCTTGAAGGCTGTTGCGGCGACCTTGTTCTTGCTCAGAAAGTTCGTTTATTGCCATTTTGGTTATTTATGTTTTTGCCGTCCGCCAAAGGGCGAAGAGGCTGTTTTTTTACGTATGTATATATAAATGTCTAAATGCGAGTGCAAAAGTACACAAAATGCATTATTGCGCGTTTTCGTCGTCGGGTTGAACGGCAGCTTTGTGCGCTTCAATTTCGTCATCGTCGTCAAACGAGCGGCGGCGCAAGATGAAGTCTTTACCTAAGTACACGCGGCGAACCTCGGCATCGTTGGCAAGTTCTTCGGCAGTACCAGCGCGGAAGAGTCGACCTTCCACTTGTATGTATGCGCGGTCGCAAATTGCCAATGTCTCACCCACGTTGTGGTCCGAAATAAGTACGCCAATATTCTTATACTTAAGCTTATAGACTATTTTCTGAATGTCGTAAACCGCAATTGGGTCGACGCCAGCGAAGGGTTCGTCGAGCATGATGAACTTTGGGTTTATCGCCAATGCGCGTGCAATCTCGGTTCGGCGACGTTCGCCACCCGAAAGTTGTATGCCTTTGCTTTTACGTATGTGACCCAGACCAAACTCCGCTATCAGCTCCTCGAGGCGTTGCTTCTGGTAAGCCTTGGGAAACTTGGTCATCTCGAGCACCGACATGATATTGTCCTCCACGCTGAGCGTGCGGAATACAGATGCCTCTTGTGCCAAATAGCCCACGCCAATCTGAGCGCGACGGTAGACGGGATATTTAGTTATCTCGGTGTCGTCCAGGTAGATATGTCCATCGTTAGGCTCAATAAGTCCCACGGTCATATAGAACGTAGTAGTCTTGCCTGCACCATTCGGACCGAGCAATCCTACTATTTCGCCCTGCGCCACTTGTATCGACGGACCGTTCACTACTGTTCGGCTGCCGTATCGCTTAACAAGCTTCTCGGTTCTAAGTATCTGATGTCCCGGAATTATTCCGCCGGGTGCGGTGAGTGTTGTCTGCTCCACTTTCCTTACGTATTTATGTACTTAATCTGCACCAAACATCATTAGGTATGCCTTGATGAATGCGTCGATGTTGCCATCCATAACGCCCTGAACATCTGATGTTTGATAGTTGGTGCGATGGTCTTTCACGCGGCGGTCGTCGAATACATACGAACGGATTTGCGAGCCCCATTCGATTTTCTTCTTGCCGGCTTCAATCTTCATTTGCTCTTCGCGACGATGGTTCATCTCTTTTTCGTAGAGTATCGAGCGCAAGTTTCGCAAAGCATTCTCGCGGTTCTTAGGTTGGTCGCGCGTTTCGGTGTTCTCTATGAGAATCTCCTCCTCTTCGCCAGTGTACGGGTCTTTATATTGATAGCGAAGTCGCACGCCCGATTCCATTTTCCATTGTCATCTACCTGAGCATAATAGCCTTTTTGAACGAATTCAGCTTCAGGAATTTGACCTATGTACTTCT
>JAFYCM010000040.1 GCA_017539645.1 Bacteroidales bacterium | reverse complement strand
GGCAAACGAATGGGGAACATAGCGGTGTTGTTGCCATTGCGGTCGATGAGCTGAATCTGCGTCGGCGTGCAGAATAGGTATTGCAGTTTATTGTTGCAGTAATAGTCAATTTGGCGCACATCGCCCACAATCGGTCCATCGAGTTGTCGGCGCCAAATGGTGAGACCTTTGCCATCTATTAGGTAGAGCATATTACGCTTGTCTTGCACCAAAATCTCCTCGCCTTGTGTGTTGTGATTGACCACAAAATATGGTTTAGAATCGATGATGGTGTCGAGACGGCATTGCCAGATGGTTGGCGGCAGTTCAAGGCGATTGGGCTCGTAGAAGAGTCCTGCGTTGATGTACGGCAAATTGCTGAGACCCGATAGTTGCAGCGCAAATCCGTAGAACTTCGATGCTGCTACAGCGTCAAGGCCGTTATCTGTAGCTACATTCTTGATAATGTTGCTATTACAGAAATAAAATAGTGCATTATCGGTAGAGATGTCGGCGCAAAGGTTCATGAAATTAGCGTCGCTATTATACGTACGATGCGCCAGTACATCGCAGATGGTCTTTTGCAGCACGTCGCTGTTGTCGGCTAAGTAGATTGAGTTCTCGTAGCGTACGTAATATCTGCGCGGTGTAGCGGGAAACATTCGCTCCAAGAAGAAGAGGTTATCCTTCTTCGTAAAAGCTTCATATACAGGAATATCAATATTAGGTACGGGCGCAATAGAGCCTACTTGGCGCAGAGCATCGTTGCCGCGTAATGACGATAGCACCGCGTTGAGTGCCGACTGCGCAACTGTGCCGTTTTGTGACTTTATAACTATGCAGTTAGATGCCGTGTCGGTGAGGTCGTTCGAAAAGGAGAAGAGACCCATGTCGTAGGTAAAGACGCTCGCGAGTTGTCCCTCGATGTCGACTTCGTAGTTTTTCTGTGTTTGTTGCTGATCTTCGCGGTAGTTGCTGTCCTCGCTGCGGTCTACGTAGTTTGCGAATGCCGCATCTGACAAGCCGCGTTTGCCAGCCGTATAACTAATAAAAGTTGTGGCCGACGAAGGCAATACTTCGCTAAGTACGAACGGCTGTGAACTCTTCAGCGCAAAGGTCGATACGGGCGTCTGTCGGTCGGACACGGCGAAACCGCTTGCTGTGATATTGCGTCGTGAGAATTGCACGTCGAGCTCCACCCACTGCGTCAGTCCAGGGTAGATATTCAGGCTGTCGGTATTTAGAAAGATGGAGATGGGGGCTGAACTCATCGAGCGCATAAGTGTGCTGAAGGCGCTACTCTCGTATAGCAACGAGTCGCTCGGCTGAAGCATCGAGGCAATGAGTTGCGCATCTTTACTGATGATGAAACAGCCGTTTTTTGTGGCGAAACTGCCAATGGGCGAGGTCTTTACCTTCTGCCCATCAACGATGGTATCCTTCACCGCAACCGATTTGGCGATGAACTTCTCGAGTTGCCGTCCTTCTATGTAGCTATTCAGCGCAAAAGCGAGCATTCGCGATGTGCGGCGTCCTTCCATATTGTGGAACGACACGAACATCTCGCGCCCTTCGATATTGCCAAGTAGCGATTGATTTATAAATAGTGAATCGGCTGATTGAATGGTGTTTAGCGCGTCGTAGTCGTCCGTGAGATGAAACGGCGCTATCAAATCGCCAAACTCGTTGACGTAGTCTGTTCGGCGCACGTTCTCCACCACGTCGGTGAAACTATTTACGCGAACTACAGCAACGGTATTATTGCTATAAATATGAAACGGACTTACACCCTCGTAACGTTTGTTAGCGTTGAGCCACAGCACTATCGCTACTATTATAGCTATGAGTAGTGTGCCGCCAACAATCCAGAGTGCCGTCCATCGTTTCATAAGTATGTATATATATAATGTATAACTACGCGATGGCTGCTTTTATCAACGAGAATATTATGTAGAGCGCTATGGTGGGTGCCACGCCGCCGATACCCAAACAAATGATGGACATCAAGGCAATGAGAAGCAATACAAGGCGCATCTCGTTGCCGCGCCAGCTGAAGTGCTTAATCTTGAGCGAGAACATAGGTATCTCGCTGACAAGCAATGCGCAGAATATCAATACCAATATCAATACGTACAATGGACAAACCACCTCGAATGCCTGAAGATGGTCAACTACGAACCAAAGCAACGATGCGGTGAAGAGACCAGTTGCGGTGGTTGTGAGACCAAGGAATGTTTCGGTTTGGCGCGTGTCGAGGTTGAATTTTGCCAAGCGGAGAGCTGCAAAAACTACCAATATAAGCGGCGATATAACCCAAAGCAGTTGCGACACCTCAAGTGATGCCAACGGTGTGGTGAAATCGCCGGTTAGGATATATTTTATGTATGTAGAGTACATTGCAGCCGGCGCAAAGCCAAACGAGATAAGGTCGGCGAGCGAGTCGAGCTCCTTACCAATGTCGCTACTTACGTGAAGCAGACGAGCAACGAAGCCATCGAAATAGTCGAACACTGCACCGCAGAATATCAAGATGGTGGCTGCATGCAGATTGCCACTTATTGCAAAAACGGTAGCCAATACTCCACTGAACAAATTGAGCGAAGTGATGGAGTTTGGTATTTGATTCTTTATAGCCATAACGATTATGAAATTTCGGCTGCAAAAGTAGTTATAAATTGCCAATTGGAGATTGAGAATTGAAAAATGGGGCTCTCCACTTTACTTGCGTTATCCTCTGTTCTACACAAATTTGCATTTGTCAATATTATTTTGCTTTTCGTCACATATTATTGATAATTAGTCAAATAGATGTTTGTTTTGACGCCTAAGTGAAAAACTTTATCCTATATTCGCGGCTTGCGAAATGTTAATTTTCGTTGTGGATTGGTGCTAATGTGTTAGAAATCGTGAATGCGTGTGCAGAGAATCGCCCCTTGGTGTGCCTCGTACATACATATTATATACATACAAATTATACGAATAACCAGATAATAATATATACACATGAAGAAACTGCTTCTAATTACGTTGGTAGCATTGATGGGCTTTGTGCAGGCTAACGCTTCTGTCGATTTGGTGTCGATACAGACGGCAAACGGTGGCGAGATGACCTACTTACTATCGAAAATTGGGCGCATAGAGTTCCTTGATGCGGGCGCTACATACAGACTTGTTTCGCTCGATGGCACTGTAATTCTCGAAGAGGGCGATGTGGCCGACCTTGCTCGACTAAATTTTGTTGATAGTCAGGCTATTGGCGTTGGTACGGCTACTCCAGTGTTTGACATTTCGTGCGGTAATGTAAAAGCCTTCGACAACGCGCCAATTTCTATCTACGACTTGCAAGGCCGCAAAGTTAGCAATGGCTCTATCGAAGGGCTTGCAAAGGGTATCTATATTGTTGTGAGCAAGTTACGCACTGCCAAAATTGTGGTGAAATAATAATCTGAAATCTTAGTAAAGATGAACAAGACGTTATCACTTTTGATTATGGCAATGGTTGCAATGGTGTTGCCTACTAAGGCGCAGACGTTGCAATTGTGGAAAAATGGCGCAGCCCTACATACCGTTAGTGTCAGTGATGTAGATAGCGTGCGCTTCCGCTCTGCGCCAGCCTATGTTCTGCAATTTTGGCAAGATGGCGTTCTTTATAGTGAAGATCTCAGCGGTTTGGATAGCGTAAGTTTTCATTATTCTGAGCCGCCAATACAGATTGATCCAATTAAACCAGAACCAGAGCCAGAACCCGAACCAGAGCCTGAGCCAGAACCTGAACCTGAGCCAGAACTGGAACCTGAGCCAGTGTTGACCGAACTTGGAGAAACGTTCGTAATGGTAGATCTTGGCTTGCCCAGTGGCCTGATGTGGGCAAGTTGGAACCTTGGTGCCACCAAAGCCACCGAGTCGGGCTACTATTACGCATGGGGCGCGACTGATACTTCTGAAGTTTACGATTGGATTGAGTATAAGTATGCCAACGATTCATACTATAACCTTACAAAATATTGTACCATAAGCGATTATGGCAATAATGGCTTTGTAGATACTCGCACCAAACTTATGCCAGAAGATGATGTGGCGCACGTGCTTCTTGGCGGCAATTGGCGTATGCCTACCTATGCCGAGATTCAAGAACTTCGCAGTCAAGACAACTGCAAATGGGTGTGGACAACCATCGATGGTGTGAATGGCTACAAGGTGATAGGCCCTAACGGCAACTATATCTTCTTGCCAGCTGCAGGATGGCGTTCCGACGATAGCCTTTTGGACGAAGGTTCCGATGGCCGCTATTGGTCGTCTACGCTTGAGGAGTATGGCCCATATCATGCACAATATTTAGGCTTCTATCCGAGTGGTTTGCGCATCGATTCGGGATATAGCCGATACTATGGACTCTCAATTCGTCCAGTATGCACTGCTGAGTAATACTTACAATAATGAATAAAACCGAAGAGGAGCGACTGTAATGGTTGTTCCTCTTTTGCTTTCGTTGGTAAACTTAATTCACACTGATGACGCGCAATTAGGCTGATTGATAGTATTTTGTAGAGTTGTTTTATTTGCAATTGTTTCTGCAAGGCAGGAGCCTTGCTATAATAGCAATATACGCAGAATCATGATTATGTTTACAACAAATCGCAAATATCAATTTATTGTAAAACACATACCATTAGGAAATATAAACGCATACACTTTCTTTATTTCTGCCAGATTATAGTTTTGCTTTTCTTGCCACCAATGTATTGAAGAAGTTTCATTATCGAATCCTAAGAAGCCAATAGTCGTATAATTTTCATACCCAAAATTTTGTGGCTTTATGTGGATGTTGTCAATTATAATGTCATCACTATACGCACCCTTATAAATGTAACCATCATTAACTACAATCATAAATGTATCAATTGAACTGATACAATGCGACGATGCAAAAAAAACAAATTCAATAGAATGCTCCAATAAATCGTCATTTCTTATAAAAATAGATTTATTCCAATTACTGATTTTGACATTATTTACAACAGATTCTTTATTGCTTTGAATTGTACAATAACACACTAAGCCAACAAACACCAATATCACTATTATTATATACGTCATTTTTTTCATACACCTATTTACTTGGTCTAAAATCCATAAATCCAGAATATACTCCTATAGGAGTATTCCCCGTTCTCCGTAGGCTGTGCCTACGGTGCTGCTAAAAGCAAGGCTCCTGCCTTGCACGTTCGCTATAGTTTTTTGTAGGTTTTCCATCTTCACCGCAATTGTTTCTGCAAGGCTGGAGCCTATTTCCGTCACAAACCTAAGGTACGCCAAACAGGGGACTTTGCATTTGCTGTTGTTTGTTTACCTAATGATATTATACCCAATGTGGCATCAACAGATTACAGGTTGTGTCATGAATATTAATCTTTGAATATTTCATAATCTTCTTTCAACCAAATGCATGGGACACCATTGTAATAATCTCGTAATCTATCTTCAACATGGTGCTTGTCCCAAACGGCACAACGTTCCAAGCCTCTACATTCTTCTTTGGTGCTTGGTCTGTCTTCTCCTGTATTTGGATCGTATAATTCAAATTGTAACTTATCAAATTTATGATAAATATACTGCATTGGTGCGACCTGCAACTCTTCTCTTATTGGCAATTTTCCAACTTTTACCCAATACCCCTGGGTTATAATATCAAAATAAACTTTTACAATAAAAAGCACACTGGAATTCTCTAAAAGTTCTAATTCAGAAATTCTTTCTTTAGTTCTGTAATCAAAAAAAGCCAAAGATTTAGTTTGTAGTATTTGTGCATAACAAAAGAAATCATTATGCACATTTATTTCCAAAATAGCTCCTGGCGTTATCCTCTGTCTAATCATAACTAAGTTTTATATTTCCCGTTCTCCGTAGGCTGTGCCTACGGTGCTGCTAAAAGCAAGGCTCCAGCCTTGCATAAATATTAATCGTTCTGCGATAATCTGTTTTATACTCGGCATTGTCGTTCTACATAATTACACATCAAAGAAATTTCAGTACCAAATATAAAGTTTATACAAAACATTTGCTGCGCATCGTGTAAGCACATCCTAAGCCTCGCGTAAGCCCCTCGCCGTCATTTCGCCGCATAAAAGCCATATAGTGCATTATGTCGCGTTTTATTGCATCGCATCGCACATAAGCACATCTTTTGGCGCTTTTTAGCGTCGTTTGGCATTTTGTTGCATGCTAACGCATTTTATCGCACACTACATATTACACTACACTCTACCCTCTACTCTCTACGCTCTCCACTGTACTAAATTCTCCTAAATTTTTGTGTGTTAGATGATATTGAAATAAAAATTCTACCTTTGCGCTCGCAAATTTCATAGTGTACCTATTGTGCAATGTTGTTTAATGTTGTGTTATAGGTAGTTATGAAAGAGCATAAGTAAATTATATTAACGGTAAAATTTTTACAATGCCTACAATTCAACAATTGGTACGCAAGGGCAGAGAGAAACTTATCGACAAGAGTAAATCTCCTGCACTCGATTCATGCCCTCAGCGTCGTGGTGTATGTGTACGTGTGTATACAACTACACCTAAGAAACCTAACTCAGCTATGCGTAAAGTAGCTCGTGTGCGCTTGACAAACGGTAAAGAGGTCAACGCCTACATTCCAGGCGAAGGTCACAACCTCCAAGAGCACTCAATCGTTCTCGTACGTGGTGGTCGTGTAAAGGACCTTCCAGGTGTACGTTATCACCTTGTTCGCGGTACTCTCGATGCTTCTGGCGTTGAAGGTCGTAAACAACGTCGTTCTAAGTATGGTGCTAAGCGTCCAAAAGCTGCAGCAGCTAAAAAGTAATTAGTTAATTAGGTTTTGTTTTTTCCGGTTGAAGATCAAGTTGAGTAAATGCATACATATTTAGGGTAGCATTGAAGACGGATTGACAGCTGAAGATGAAAACCGAAAACAAACAAAGAAAATGAGAAAAGCTAAACCAAAGAAAAGAGTAATTCTTCCGGATCCTAAATTTGGAGACGTTCTTGTAACACAGTTTGTGAACAACCTCATGGTTGATGGTAAGAAATCTACCGCATTCACAATTCTCTACGATGCTCTTGACATCGTAAACGAAAAGGCTGAAAAAGAGGGTAAACCAGCTCTCGAATATTTCAAAAAAGCCCTTGAAAATATCACACCTTCGGTTGAGGTAAAGAGCCGCCGCGTTGGTGGTGCTACTTTCCAGGTTCCTACCGAAATTCGCCCAGACCGCAAGGTTTCTATCAGTATTAAGAATATGATTCTCTTCTCGCGTAAACGCTCTGGTCACTCTATGGCAGAGAAACTCGCAGCAGAAATCATAGCAGCATATAACAATGAGGGCGCTGCCTTCAAGAAGAAAGAGGATATGCACAAGATGGCTGAGGCTAACCGTGCTTTCGCTCACTTCCGTTTCTAATAATCAGTTTTATTATCAAATTTTATGGCACAAGATCTTCATTTGACCCGCAATATCGGTATCATGGCGCATATCGATGCTGGCAAGACAACGACCACTGAGCGTATCTTGTTCTACACCGGTATTACTCACAAAATCGGTGAGGTGCACGATGGCGCAGCTACCATGGACTGGATGGAGCAGGAGCAGGAGCGTGGTATTACCATTACCTCAGCTGCTGTAACTACCAACTGGAAGTACAAGGATAAAACTTACAAAATCAACATCATCGATACTCCGGGCCACGTTGACTTCACTGTTGAGGTTGAACGTTCACTCCGTATCCTCGATGGCGCGGTTGCTCTCTATTGCGCAGTAGGTGGTGTACAGCCTCAGTCTGAAACCGTTTGGCGTCAGGCTAGTAAATATGGCGTACCTCGTATCTGCTTCGTAAATAAGATGGACCGCTCTGGTGCAAACTTCTACGAAGTTGTTCGCCAAATCAAAGACGTTCTTCATGCTAACCCTGTGCCTGTAGTTATTCCTATCGGCGCTGAGGATTCTTTCGAAGGCGTAGTTGACCTTACCACCATGACCGAAATCGTTTGGACCGATCATGCTGACCTCGGTTCTACCTTCGAGCATCGTCCTATCCGCGAAAGCATGCAAGCTGAAGCAGAAGAGTGGCGTGCTAAACTTGTTGAGGCTGTAGCTGAATCTGATGAGGCTCTTCTCGATAAGTTCATGGAAGATCCTAACTCTATCACCGAGGACGAAATTCTTAACGCTCTTCGTGTGGCAACCATCAACCAGACCATCAACCCTGTTCTTTGTGGTTCTTCATTCCGCAACAAGGGTGTTCAACGTCTTCTCGATGCTGTCGTTTCGTTCCTCCCTTCTCCAAAAGATATTCCTGCTGTTGAAGGTACAGATCCTAACACTGGTGAGACTATTACCCGTCAACACGATGAGAACGAGAAACTCGCTGCTCTTGCATTCAAGATCGCTACCGACCCATACGTAGGCCGTTTGGCATTCATTCGTGTATATTCTGGTAGCCTCGATGCAGGTTCATACGTATTGAATACCCGTTCTGGCAACAAAGAGCGTATCTCTCGTCTCTATCAGATGAAGTCTAATACACAGATTCCTAAAGACTCTATCGGTGCTGGTGACATCGGCGCTGCTGTTGGCTTCAAGGATATTAAGACTGGTGATACCCTTTGCGCTGAAGATGCTCCAATCGTTCTCGAGTCGATGGTATTCCCAGAGCCAGTGATTGGCGTTTCTGTAGAGCCTAAGACTCAGAAAGAAAACGAGAAGATGATCGCAGCCCTCTTGAAGTTGGCAGAGGAAGACCCAACCTTCCGCTTCCACACCGATGAAGATACGGGTCAAACCGTTATCGAGGGTATGGGCGAGCTCCACCTCGATATCATCATCGACCGTATGAAACGTGAGTTCAAAGTTGAATGTAACCAAGGCAAACCTCAAGTTTCTTACCGCGAGGCTATCAACGGTACTGTTGAGCACCGCGAGGTATTCAAGAAACAGACTGGTGGTCGTGGTAAATTCGCTGATATTATCGTTCGCGTTAGCCCAGTTGACGAAGGCAAGACTGGTCTTCAGTTCGAAAACGAAGTCAAAGGTGGTAACGTGCCTAAGGAATTCATTCCTGCTGTTGAGTCTGGTTTCAAAGACGCAATGAAGAATGGTGTTCTTGCTGGCTACGAGGTTGAAAACCTCAAAGTTGTCCTCCTCGATGGTTCGTTCCACCCTGTCGATTCAGATGCTCTCTCATTCGAGCTTGCTGCACGTCAGGCATTCAAAGAGGCTTGTGCTAAAGCAAAACCAGTTCTCCTCGAGCCTATCATGAAGGTAGAGGTTGTTACTCCAGACGATTACATGGGTGACATCATCGGCGACCTTAACAAGCGTCGTGGTCAGATCGAAGGTCAGGAGCATAAGAACGGTGCTCTCGTTATCAAGGCTAAAGTACCTTTGGCAGAGCTCTTTGGTTATGTAACCGTTTTGCGTACCATCTCTTCTGGTCGTGCTACGCAGTCAATGGAATTCCTCGAATATGCTGAGGTTCCACGTCAGATTGCTAAGGAAGTACTCACCGAAGTTAAGGGTCACGTAGAGCTTCTCTAATTAGGCAGAACGATTCTGTAGATAACAGAATATTCTAAATAATTTCCGCAAGATTTCAGAAATGAAGTCTTGCGGTTTTGTTATATATATAGGTATGAAAAATCGTAGTTAAGATTTTTTATATGCTTAATAATGAAGCCACTTTTGAAATTATCAAACAAATATTACCTTTGCCGCCCGAATGTGCAGAGTAAAGCTAATTAGCGAATGACTCTTAATTAGTCGAAATGCGCTGAGTATCAATAAATTAATAATTAATATGAGTCAGAAAATTAGAATCAAGCTCAAGTCTTACGACCACAATTTGGTAGACAAATCTGCGGAGACGATCGTTAAGACAGTAAAGAGCACTGGTGCAGTAGTGAGCGGTCCAATTCCTCTTCCTACCAACAAGCGCATCTTTACCGTACTCCGTTCGACTTTCGTCAACAAGAAATCTCGCGAGCAATTCCAACTTTCTTCATTCAAACGTTTGATCGACATCTATAGCTCAACAGCTAAGACTATCGACGCCTTGATGAAGCTTGAGTTGCCAAGCGGTGTAGAAGTTGAAATCAAAGTCTGATTTCCCTCTCTACTGAAAAGTGTAACAAGAAAGAGAACTAATTCAAAAAAGTAAAAAAGTTAAGCAATGCCAGGATTAATTGGAAAGAAAATCGGAATGACTTCCGTTTTCAGTGCCGATGGAAAAAACATTCCATGCACTGTTATCGAAGCTGGTCCTTGTCATGTTACGCAGATTAAGACTGCAGAGACTGATGGGTATTCAGCTATTCAGCTGGCCTATGACGAAAAGAAGGAGAAGCATACCTCTGCTCCTATGATGGGACACTTCAAAAAAGCAGGTGTAGCGCCTTCTCGTAAGTTGGTAGAATTCAGCGAATTTGAGCAAGAGCTCAATCTCGGAGACGCTGTAACTGTCGACATCTTCGAAGAAAATTCTTTTGTTGATATCGTAGGTATCTCAAAAGGTAAAGGCTTCCAGGGTGTAGTAGGCCGTTATGGTTTCCACGGTGTGGGTGGTCAAACGCATGGTCAGGACGACCGCTTGCGTGCTCCCGGTTCTGTGGGTGCATCTTCTTATCCTTCACGCTTGTTCAAAGGCTTGCGTATGGCAGGTCGCACGGGCGGTGATCGTGTAAAGATTGAAAACTTGAAAGTGATAAAAGTAATTCCAGAGAACAATCTCCTTATCGTTAAGGGCTCTGTTCCGGGTTGCAAGGGTTCTTACTTAATTATCGAAAAATAATGGAACTGAACGTACTTAATAAAGAAGGAAAAGAAACCGGACGTAAGGTTGAGTTGCCTGAGTCAATTTTCGGTGTAGAACCTAATGATCACGCCATCTATCTTGATGTAAAGCAATTCCTTGCTAACAACCGTCAAGGTACTCATAAATCAAAAGAGCGCTCTGAAGTTTCAGGTAGTACCCGCAAACTCAAGAAGCAAAAAGGAACTGGTGGTGCACGTGCTGGTGCTTTGAAATCGCCTGTATTTGTAGGCGGTGGTCGCATCTTCGGTCCACGTCCACGCAACTACTCTTTCAAACTCAACAAGAAATTGAAAGACCTTGCACGCCGTTCGGCTCTTACTTACAAAGCAAAAGAGCAATCTATCATCGTGGTAGAGGACTTCAAGCTTGATGCTATCAAAACGAAAGATTTCGTAGCATTCCAGAATAATATCAAATTGGCTGAAGGTCAGCGTTCGTTGCTCGTTCTTCCTGAATACGACCGCAATATCTATTTGTCGGCTCGTAACATTCAAAGAAGCGAAGTAACTATCGTAAGCGATCTTAATACCTACGATATTATGAAGGCTAAGAGTATTGTTCTTTTCGAAAGCGCAGTGTCAAAATTCGGTGAAACCGTTAACGCTTAATGAGGTAAAAAAATGAGTGTAATTATAAAACCGCTGGTAACTGAAAAGATGACTAAGATAAGCGAGAAGATTACTAATCGCTTTGGTTTTGTAGTCGATAAAGAAGCCAGCAAAGACGAGATAAAGAAAGCTGTAGAAGAACTTTACGACGTAAAAGTTGTAAAAGTAAATACTCTCGTAGCACCTGCCACACGCCGTCAACGCTTTACCAAAGCTGGAGTTATTTCTGGCCGTAAACCTTCATACAAGAAGGCTATCGTAACATTGGCAGCAGGTCAAACAATAGATTTTTATAGTAATATCTAATAAAAATGGCAGTTAGAAAATTGAAGCCCACAACACCAGGGCAAAGAAACAAAGTTATTGGCTTGTTCGATACGATTACGTCGAGCACTCCAGAAAAATCCTTGCTTCGCCCGTTGAAGAAAACGGGAGGTCGTGACAACACCGGTAAGATGACGATGCGTTACATCGGTGGCGGTAACAAAAGGAAGTATCGTGTAATCGATTTCAAAAGAAATAAGGATGGTGTTGCAGCAACTGTCGATTCGATCCAATACGACCCAAATCGTAGCGCTCGCATCGCGTTGTTGGTCTATGAGGATGGCGAAAAGAGCTATATCCTTGCACCTAACGGCTTGAAAGTAGGCCAGAAGATTGAGTCAGGTGCAGAAGTAGCTCCGGAAATTGGTAACTCACTTCCACTTTCAGCTATTCCACTCGGTACTATCATTCACAATATCGAGCTTCGTCCTGGACAAGGCGGTATTATGGCACGTAGTGCTGGGTCTTTTGCTCAGTTAACAGCCCGTGACGGTGGTTACGCTGTTATAAAATTACCTTCAGGCGAAACTCGTATGGTTCTCGTTACTTGCCGCGCTACTATCGGTGCAGTAGGCAACTCAGATCACGCACTCGAGAAAGCTGGTAAGGCAGGTCATTCAAGATGGATTGGACGTCGTCCTCGCAACCGTGGTGTTGTAATGAACCCAGTAGATCACCCAATGGGTGGTGGTGAAGGACGTGCTTCAGGTGGACACCCACGTTCACGTAAGGGTCTCTTGGCTAAGGGCTATAAGACCAGAGCACCTAAGAAAAATTCGTCGAAGTACATCATAGAAAGACGCAAAAAATAACCGCGTAACAAATTGAAATTATGAGCAGATCACTAAAAAAAGGCCCATATATAAACTTGAAGTTGGAAAAAAAGGTTCTTGCTATGAACGAATCTGGCAAGAAATCGGTGGTTAAAACTTGGGCCAGAGCATCTATGATTTCTCCGGATTTTGTAGGTCACACTCTTGCCGTTCACAATGGCAACAAGTTCATACCAGTGTATATCACCGAGAACATGGTAGGGCACAAGTTGGGCGAATTTGCTCCAACTCGTACATTCCGTGGCCACAGAGATCGGAAGAGCGTCG
>JAFYCM010000039.1 GCA_017539645.1 Bacteroidales bacterium | reverse complement strand
CCTTCTGAAAAGCTTGCAGTCCCCCAATAATCAAATTGCGGAGTTATGACGATTGTTCCTTTTTTGTCTATAAAGCCACATTTTCCATCGACTTTCACACGGGCGAGTCCTTCTGAAAAGCTTTCAGCACCATCAAATTGTGGCGAAATGACCACTTCTCCTTTCAGGTTAATATATCCATATTGTCCATTTTCATTGGAAATTGGGGAAAGGCTATCTTTGATAGAGCAGCATGCTTGCAAAATGCTAATGCAAAATGCGAACAAAAGTCCTTTTGCATTCATAGATATTATTGATTGTTCATTCAACAACATATACTAAATGTTTGATTTTTACATTTGTTTTCAACACTACTATTCCATAGTATCAAGGAGTCTTCTATTTCAAATACTTATCCAACCAGCGGTAGAATAATCTGTGCCAAAGTATGCTGTTTTGAGGTTGTTGAACCCAGTGACATTCTTCGGGGAAATAGAGGAATTCGGCGGGCACTCCACGAAGCACAGCTGCATTGAATGCTGCCATTCCTTGTGTATATGGTATGCGGAAATCTTTCTCTCCATGTATAACCATAATAGGCGTATCCCACTCTTTCACAAATAGATGCGGCGAGGCTGCATAAGATCGGCGCGTCATATCATTATCTACCCATGGTGCACCACCAAGGTCGTGATTTACAAAGAAAATCTCCTCCGTTGTGGGATACTGAGTCTCTAAATTGAAAATTCCGCAATGAGCAATGAAAGCTTTGAAGCGTTTCTGATGATGTCCGGCAAGCCAATAAACTGAGTATCCTCCGTAGCTTGCACCCACAGCACCAAGGCGGTCAGCATCTACGTATGGTTCTTTGGCTACGTTGTCGATAGCCGTAAAGTAGTCTTGCATATTCTGTCCGCCGTAGTCACCAGCTATCTGGTCGCACCATGCGCGACCGAAACCAGGAAGTCCGTGACGGTTTGGCGCAACAACAATGTAGCCGTTAGCCGCCATTAGTTGCAAATTCCAACGCAAGCTCCAGAATTGGCTCACTGTGTTTTGCGGTCCACCTTCGCAGAAGAGAAGCGCAGGATATTTCTTGTTAGCATCAAAATCGGGCGGGAAGACAACCCACACGTGCATTTGTTCGCCGTTGGTAGTCTCCATCCAACGTTCTTCCACCTTGCCCATTGGGGTGTGCGCGAGTATTGGGTCATTAATTTTACTTATGTTTTCGCTTATTCCTGCAATCTTATCCACACGATAAATTTCGGTTGGGTGGTTCATACTCATGCTTGTAGCTATAAGTATGTCGCCAGCATCAGCTACCGAAGTGAAATCGCACGTCTCTGTGGTGAGTTGCTTAATCTCTTTGCTATTTACATCGAGGCAGAAAATTTCATCGCAACCTTTGTGATTAGAGGTAAACCAGATATTGCCACTCGATTTATCTATTGCAAAACTATTCACATCGTTGTCGTAGTTTGCAGTGAGATCTGTGGTTTGACGTGAAGCAAAATCGTAGCTAACAAGGCGATTTTTATCCGATTCATATCCATCGTGCTCCATGCTCTGCCAAAAGAGTTTAGCGCCATCGGCTGAGTACTGCGGATTCATATCATAGCCTTTATTATCTACTGACACACAAGACGTTTCACCATTTTCAGTATTATATATGTATATATTAGAATTGGTGCTCTCAGCAGCTGCTTTACCAGTAAGTTTCTTGCATGTGTATGCAATCTGTTTTCCATCGGGCGACCAAGTAATTTGCTCCATACCACCCATAGGCATTAGAGGTGAATGGTATTTTTCGCCGCTCATAATATCCTTAGCATCAGACAGTTTTCCATTTTCATATTTAGCTACAAACACGTGATTGTACTTACCGTCTGCCCAATCGTTCCAATGACGATACATAAGATCTGTCTCGAGGCGAGCATTGGCAAGTGGAAGGTCGGGATAAATATCAGTGAGCTTTTCATCGAGCTCTACCCTATTGACGTACAGCACTTTGCTCATATCGGGCGCGTATATATAGCCTTCGATACCACCTTCTACATTAGATACTTGGCGACGATTTGTGCCATCAATATCTATTTCGAAAAGTTGGTGACTGCCGTTGGCTGCGGCTACGAAACTTATGTGTTTGCCATCGGGCGTGAATGCCACTTCCGACTCCGAGATGTTGGTATCGGTGAGGCGGCGACCATTGCTGCCATCTTTATCTACAATGTAAATATCGGCTTGCGACTTGTTGGCTTTGATGTCGGTAAATGCCACCGAGAAAGCCACTTTGCTGCCATCGGGCGAAACGCTTACACTGCCAACGCGCCCCATGCTCCAGAGTTTTTCGGGCGTGAGAGGCGAATCGGCAACTGGCTCTTTTACAAAGCCATAATACTCTGCCGACGAAGTCTGTTTCTGATTTTGCTGACAACTTGTCAATGCTATTGCCATTAGAAGTATAGGATATATTTTCATATTAGACATATTAATGTAATCGAATAAAAAACGACAAGACAACTTTATGATTTTGCCTTGTCGCTTGTTACTGATTGGATTACGCGATTTTTAGAGTTTGGTAATTTGCTCAATAAACTCGTTGAACTTCGTCGTATAATCTTCCTTGAGTTTTGAGTAATAAGCTTTTACACTCTTTGTGTATTGAGCCATATTCTCTTTAGTACGTTTCTTCGAAGCCGGTTTTTCTACGCTGATAGCCGATACTTTCGACAAAAATTCTGTTCTGAAAGCGGCAACTTCAACGATAAGCTCAGATGCTTTCTCAAATTTGTCGTCGTTGAGTGAACTTTTGATGCAAATGGTAGAAATCAAATCGTCTGCTGAGAGCGAAATGTTTCTTTTGAGTGTACGTAGGTTTGCCATATTTATATATGTATTTATAAAATTCAGGTGCAAAAGTACTTTTTTTACTTCAATTCGAGGTAATTTTGCGACATGCTATTGGTAATACATCCACAGAATCCTGATGAACGAGGCGTTTCTAAAGTTGTAGAATGCCTGCGACGCGGTGGCATTGTTGTCTATCCTACTGATACTGTGTACGGTATCGGCTGCGATATTACAAATCAACAAGCCATCGAGACCATTATTCGCTATAAGGACATCAATCTCCGCAAGACGAACCTATCCATGGTCTGCTACGATATGAGTCAGATTGCCGACTATGTGCGCCCAATCGACAATACCATCTTCAGACTGATGAAGAAAAATCTGCCCGGACCGTTCACATTCATTTTGGAGGCTAACAGCAACATTCCTAAGATATTCCGCACCAAGAAACGAACTGTCGGTGTACGTATACCTAATAATAAGATTATTAGCGAGATAGTGCGCGAACTTGGCAATCCTGTACTCTCTGCTTCGGTGAAGACGCAAGATGGCTCGGAATACATTACCGACCCAATAGATATTGCCAACGAGCTCAGCCACATTGCCGACATTGTGGTCGATGGCGGCATAGGCGGCAACGAGGGTTCTACAGTGGTAGATTGCACCAATGGTAATACTTACGAAATACTTCGTCAAGGCATTGGCGAACTTATCGAGTAGTTATTTATGTATGTATATAACTTCTACTTAACTACTTACGTAGAAGCGAAAAGAACAACAAAACAGACCTTACTATAAAGAAAAAATGATTGTTTCTCCATCGTTGTTAGCGGCCGATTTTTCGCGTTTGGCAGAAGAATGCGAAATGATAAACAATAGCGAAGCCGATTGGTTTCACGTTGATGTTATGGACGGTGTGTTTGTGCCCAATATTTCGTTTGGCTCACCCGTAATAAAATCGATAAAGAAAGTGGCTCGCAAGCCGCTCGACGTGCACCTTATGATTGTCGACCCACAACGCTACATAAATATGTTTCGCGACCTCGGCGCCGACATATTAAACGTTCATTATGAGGCTTGTACGCACCTTCATCGCACCATTCAGCAGATTCGCGATGCTGGCATGCGCCCTGCCGTTACGCTCAATCCGCACACGCCAGTGTCGGTGCTCGAAGAGATTTTGCCCGACGTAGATATGGTGCTACTTATGTCGGTAAATCCTGGCTTTGGTGGCCAAAAATTCATACACAACACATACGATAAGATTCGTCGTCTTCGCGCGATGATTGACAATCGACAACTACAAACCATCATCGAGATAGACGGCGGAGTAGACAACAACACCGCCCCACTTGCTGCTCAAGCAGGCGCAACAGCTATGGTTGCTGGTAGTTATGTGTTTGGAGATAAAGACCCTAAAGCTCGTATTGCTGAACTGAAATCGCTAAAACAGTAAAAAAGTGAAAACACTTAAGTTATACATATTACTACTAATAACCACAACATTAGCAAGTTGCACCACAAAACAGCCGCAACTGCCAGAAGCGTGGAGCGTCTGTATGGATTCAACTCGCACGACCGATTGCGAGTTCGATAGCATAATAAAAATATATCGCGACACACTCAACATGAAACTTGAGCAAACCATTGGCTATTGCGATACGGCCATGGAAGTCAATCGCCCAGAAACGCCACTCACACGCCTCTTTGCAGATGCATTGCTAACTGAGATGCGTAAGTTTGCTGCGAAGAAAAGGCTTCCCAAACCAGAATTTTCACTTCATAATATAGGCGGCATACGTACCACAATGAATCGCGGCGAAGTGAAGATTCATAATATGTACGAAATCTCGCCATTCGACAATGTTCCCGTCATTCTTCAAATGCGCGGAAACGATCTGTACAAAATCTTTGAGCATGTTGCTGAACGTGGCGGTGAGGCACTTTCGGGGGCTACATTGACCATATCTGCCGATAGCGTACTTATGGATGCAAAAATTGGAGGAATGCCACTCGACACGGCACGCATATACACCTTTGCTACAGTAGATTATCTTGCCAACGGCGGAGATAAGTTCAACTTCACTAAAACGTTGAAAAGATATACTGCCAATAATTTTATGCGCGAAATATTTACCGACTATATATCAACAGAATACACCGCAAAAGGTCGACATCTTACACCACCTAACGATATTCGCATAACCGTTGATTCTAAAAAATTACGCAAATGAATCGTCGCACATTTCTAAAACAGCTGGGCGGTGCATTGCTACTGACCGCTTGCAATCCTATCGAGAAAGCCAACTCGATTATGAATGACGGCAAATCGGCCCATCGCATTGTTATTCTGCATACTAATGATGTACATAGCCACATAGAACCATTTCCACAAAACGATGCGCTTCACGCTGGCTTAGGTGGCTACTCTCGCCGCAAAGCATACATCGATAGCGTACGCGCCGAAGGTTGCGAGCCTTTGGTTTTTGAATGTGGTGATATGTTTCAAGGCACACCATACTTCAATTTCTACGATGGCAAACTCGAAATTGAGTTGATGAATAAGATGGGCGTAGATGCTGTAACTATTGGCAATCACGAGTTCGACCGCGGACTTCCGTTTCTTTGCGACAGAATGGCCGAGGCGAAATTCCCATTTATAAATAGTAATTACGAGTTCAAAAACGAACGTGCCAAATCGCTTGTAAAACCGTATCAGATTTTTGAGCGCAAAGGTGTTAAGATTGGCGTCTTTGGTCTTGGCGTACAAATAGACGGATTGATAGCCGTAGAAAATGTTGATGGCACAATATACAATTCGCCTATTGAGGTGGCACAACGCATGGCTGACGAGCTTCACGCTCAAGGCTGCGACCTAATAATAGCACTTACGCATATAGGCTTCGAAATGGGAAATCAAGTGGACGACAAAAAACTAGCTCGCCAGACAAAGGGCATAGACCTGATTCTGGGCGGACACTCGCACACGTTTTTGCCAGCACCAGTTTTCGAAACCAACCTCGAAGGTCGTCCAGTGCTCATAAATCAAGTGGGCTGGGGAGGAGTAAACGTTGGCCGCGTAGAGGTTGATGTTGTTCCCAACGAACGTCGTGTGGCATTTGCAGGTGCAGAACTACGCAAGATGTGCTAAAAATACAAATACCAATCAACAGCTATATATTATGAAAAAAGCAGAAAGAATTCTTGTCTTCGCATCTTTAGTGCTTGTTTTGCTTGATAGTTTGAATGCCGGATTTCACGGACTTGCAATATTGATGTCCCCAGTCTTATTTACGACTGGCACATTTTATTATGCACTGACGCGTTATTTAGCATTCGGTTTAGATACCGAACTATTTGATGCCCTTCGCCTTCGCTGTGGAGCAAAAGATGCCGTCAGCGAAAACTTCAGAAACGCAGCCGACATAGAGAGACCAGCAAAAACATTATTTGCTGTAAATATCATGTCCTACACTTTGTTTTTTGCATACATAAGCCTACTCTTCAATATGCTGCATTTCCCTGGCGCATCGATACTATTATCTGCGACAATCTTATTGGTTTTAGCCTCGTTCGTCGTTGTCCTTTTATGCCGCGACGAATCGGAGATGCGTAGCTTTATGTATTCGCGTATGTTGCTTATACTTGGACTTCACATGATAGTGTTGTTTTTACCAAACGTCATTGACGAAATGTAAGTACTCAATAATAAATAATATGAAAAGCTTGCCTTGCATTACGCTTGGCAAGCTTTGTTATATATCGCCTACAGCAAAAATTCATCAATATTATCCATAGAAATCACACGAAACTGCGCATCGGGATAGGCGTTGGCAAATGTGAGTGGCACGCGTGCTTTCTTGTGGATTGAATATTTGAATTCGTAGGCCGAAAGTTGTCCGTCGTTTTCCTCCAATAGATCTATCTCTTGCTGCGCGGTGGTGCGCCAAAACCAATTATTGCGGAACATCTGAGTGGTATGCGTCATTTTCAGACGTTCGCTTATTGCGAAATTCTCAAACAGCTGTCCAGCGTCGGCACGCACTTCGATAGGCGAGAAATTGGATATAACAGCGTTGCGTATGCCATTGTCCCAAAAGTATATTTTCCGACTCTTTTTCAACTCGTTACGTAGGTTTCTACTAAACGATGGCAAACGAAATATTATAAACGCTTGCTCCATTATACCTATGTATTTCTCAACCGTCTTTGAATCGATACCACACAACTGACTAATTTCGTTGTACGACACTTCGCTACCTACCTGAAATGCAATAGCTTGCAGCATCTTCATGAGTCCGTCGGTCTTTTTCATGCGGTCGAACATCAACACATCTTTATAGATATAACTATCGGCCAAGCCGCGCACTATTCGCTCCGCTCTGTTGGCATCGCTCACAACATCGGGATAATAGCCGTAGACAAGTCGATGTGGAATAGCTCGCTTCTCCGCAAGCAAACCATGATGCGCCACCATTTCAGAAAACATAAGAGGATACATTGTGTACTCCCATTTTCGTCCTGTGAGTGGCTCATTTATCATATTGGCAAGTTCAAAACTACTACTACCTGTAACTATCAGTTGATGGTCGGGCAAGCAATCGGTTATTAGTTTCAGTTTTACGCCAATATCAGTGATACGCTGCGCTTCATCTATTACAATAACTTTCTTATTACCAACAAGTTGAACTATGCGAGTAGATGTAATATTTGCGAAAACGTCGCGCACGTCTGGTTCGTCAGCATTGAACCAAACAATATCGTCGGCACTGCCAGAAATGTTGCGCACTGTGGTGGTTTTGCCCACTTGTCTTGCACCCATTATGACAATAGCTTTGCCCGAAAACATATCGCTCTTTATTAGGTCATCTATCTTTCTTAGTATCATAGCCATTCTCAATTACTGTAATATTTACGGATTCAATTCCTCAAAAGTAATTATTTTTTCGGATTCAATTCCTCAAATATAGTCTTTTTTACGGATTCAATTCCGAAATTATCATGATTTTTATGGATTCAATTCCGCAAAAATCATGTTTTTATATCATATTACTCCTCAAATATTACATTATTCGAGGATTCAAATCCTTATAAAATATGATTTTTAGGGATTCAAATCCTCAAAAATCATAATATTTAGGGATTTGCAACCAATTTCTCCTCGCTATATATTTGGATTCGCAAGTTGAAACTGATCACAAGTGCTCTAACTTGCATTTCAAAAACCAAATACTTATAACCTTAACACTTACAACTTAATCACTTATAACACAATGACACAAACGAACGCTTATTTAGCATCAAAGCCTCGATACGAGATTCTCGATGGTCTGCGCGGTGTTGCAGCCATGATTGTAGTGGCTTTTCATCTTTTCGAAACATATTCGCCTGGCACTACTAGCCAAATAATAAACCATGGTTATCTTGCCGTAGACTTTTTCTTTGTGTTGTCGGGATTTGTCATTGGTTATGCATACGACGACCGTTGGGACAAAATGACGACATGGCAATTCTTCAAACGTCGTTTTGTGCGCCTGCACCCAATGCTTGTAATGGGAACGCTTGTTGGTGTTGTTCTTTTCTATTACGGTGGCGATTGGGAAGGGTTTGAGCCTATTAATCAAACTCCATGGTACATGGTATTGGCAGTTTTTGCCTTAGCATGTTTGATGTTTCCGCTGTCGAGTGGCATGGACATTCGCGGCTGGGGCGAGTTTAACCCACTCAATGGCCCAACGTGGACGCTCTCTTGGGAATATATAGCCAATGTGCTTTACGCCCTCATAATACGCCGATTCTCAAAACTATTCTTGAGCTTATTTGTAGCTATAGCAGCCGCATTTACCGTAATACTATGCTTCAATATTGATGTGTTTGGAGTGCTTGCAGCTCGTTCGTACGCAAGTCACACTGTTATAGGTGGATGGAGTCTTACTCCCGACCAATTGCAGATAGGTCTCACGCGTCTTTGCTATCCATTCTTTGGCGGATTGTTGCTTTCGCGCCTCTTCCAACAAGATAAAGATGGCCACTCAGTCTTGAATTTGCAACGATTTGGTGTGCACGGTGGCTTTTGGTGGTGCGCCTTAGCTATAGTTATAATACTATTTATGCCGCGTGTAGGTGGCGCAAGCGAAGCAAACTTCTGGATGAATGGACTTTACGAATCGGTATGCATTCTATTGATATTCCCGCTCATAGTAGCAATTGGAGCAGGAAGCAAAGTTACGGGCACAACTTCCGTAGCTCTTTGCAAATTTTCGGGCGACATTTCATATCCGCTCTACATATCGCACTACCCTTTTATATATATGCAGATGTCGTGGGTTGCCAAACATCAAGATTTGCCTACGTCGACGCACATATTTGTGTCGGTTTGCGTATTTATAATGTCTGTTGCAACGGCATACGCATTACTAAAACTCTACGATTTGCCTGTGCGCGAATGGCTGAAAAAGAAATTGTTTTGATTAAGAGCTATTGAAATGAAATTGAAGAAAATAGAAACCATCCTCGCGTCTTTGGTCTTGGTTGTATTGCTGTGTAACTATTTAGAAGTAAGTTTCCCATATGCGACAGTATTTAGGGTAATTGTTGGTATGCTTATGGCTTTGTTTTACTTCTTTTTCGCTCCGTTTTTGCTATTTGATAAGGATGTTAATATTCTCAGCACCATTAGACACCGTATGTCTGCAGAGTATGTTGCAGATATTATAAGTTTCAGCGTTGAACCTAAAAATATCTGGCAAACGCCACAGTTTGATCTATTTGTAACGTATCTGCTATCATATGCCATGGCAGCAGCGTGTCTTTATCTGGGATTTGAATCTATTTCTCCAGATAAAATCAAATCGGTATCTATAATAATAGCAAGCGCAGGCATTCTTATAATCGTGCTACCTATGTTAGTGAAGAACCGAGACTACTATCCTGCTTGGAAATCGATGTGTGTACGTATAGCAATTATGCTTCTGTATGCCTATACAATACTCGATAAATATGATTTTATTTGAATTGACATTTGTTTCAATGATATATGTTTACAGAAAAACACACGAAACCACTTCAACAGTCGGTTTCGTGTGTCTATTTATAGCGTTTTATTATCAATATTTTTCTTACAATCTCACCATCACTTTCTTGAGCATCATGTCGCGCCAAGGGGCAAAATCGCCAGCTATGATGTGCTTGCGAGCTTCACCAACAAGCCATAAGTAGAAGGCTATGTTGTGGAGCGAAGCAATGAGCGAACCAAGCATTTCGCCTGCCACAAAGAGGTGGCGAACGTATGCCTTGGTATATCGGTGGTCGACGAACGAAGTTCCATTAGGATCAAGCGGCGAGAAGTCCGTTTCCCACTTCTTGTTGCGCATATTTATCTGACCTTCAGAAGTGAAGAGCATACCGTTACGACCATTGCGCGTAGGCATCACGCAGTCAAACATAGCCACACCGCGCGAGATGTTTTCGAGCAAGTTGGCTGGCGTTCCCACACCCATCAAGTAGCGAGGCTTGTCTTTAGGCAATATGCTATTTACAAGTTCCACCATTTCGTACATAACTTCGGTAGGTTCACCTACAGCCAAACCACCGATGGCATTGCCTTTGCGACCAAGGCCAGCAACATATTCGGCTGCACGAATACGCAAATCACGGTGCGCTGCGCCTTGCACTATAGGGAAGAACGTCTGGCTGTGGCCATAGAGCGGCTCGGTCTCGTCGAAACGCTTAAGTCCACGGTTGAGCCAACCAATAGTCAAATCGAGCGACTTCTTGGCATACTCAAAATCGCAATCGCCAGGAGGGCACTCATCGAAAGCCATCATAATATCCGAGCCGATAATACGCTGAATATCAACAACTTTTTCGGGCGTAAATATATGCTTTGAGCCATCGATATGCGAACGGAAGAAGCAGCCTTCTTCGGTGAGTTTGCGGTTCTCGCTAAGCGAAAACACCTGATAACCACCACTATCGGTAAGTATCGGCTTATCCCAACCGATAAACTTGTGCAAACCGCCTGCCTGCTGCAAAACGTTCATCGTAGGGCGGAGATAAAGGTGGTACGTATTTGCGAGGATAATCTGCGCTTTGGCATCGTCGCTTACGTCGCGGAAGTGCAAGCCTTTCACCGAGCCGACTGTGCCAACGGGCATAAAAATCGGTGTCTCTATTTTACCATGGTCGGTAGTTATGCAGCCCGCTCGTGCGTTCGATTGCGGGTCGGTTGCATTTATTTCAAATTTCATTTTTACAGTTAAGTTAGGTTTATAGTGATGTTGTTATTACCGAATTTTCGAGGTTGTTGCGGTCTTTTCGCGTAACCTTATCCACGCCTTTTACTTTGCTTATAGTTTTTATAAGTTGTTGTAAATCAACGGCATTATATATATATAGATATATAGAACCTTTGAAAACTCCATCGTGGCTCTCGAAGTGTACCGAACGCATATTCACGTTGAGTTCGAGCGAGATAATCTTAGTTATGTCGCTTACGATGCCTTGGCGGTCGATGCCCGAAACCTCAATAATTACAAGGTACGAGAGCACTTTATGCGACTCCCATTGCGCTGATATAATTCGGTTGCCACGGCTCGACATGAGTTTTATAGCGTTTGCACAGCGGCGCGAGTGCAAAATGATGTGGTTCTCGTCGTCGATATAAGCCACAACATCGTCGCCTGGAATTGGGTTACAACACTGCGCAATCTCGTATCTACGATGCTCAGAATCGTCGGAAAGAACAACATTTTTACTCTTTATCAGCTGTTTAGCATCGATATCGTCTTCTTGATAATCGTCGGCATCGTCATCTTTGTTATTGTTATTACCAAAATTGAGGTGCCAAATCTTTATCCAACGATTCGTAGTCTTCTGTGTAAGAGCCTTTTCCAAATCTTCGAGGTCAATATTATCCTTACCAATCTGGAAATAGAGTTCGTCCTTAGTATTTATATGATAATTACGCAGCAACTTCTTGAGAATGCGCGCGTTAATAGAGAGCTTACGCTTAGCAAGTTCTGCCTCCAATCGACTTTCGCCAAGAGCAATCAACTCTTTGCGTTCGTCTTTGAAAATATCTTTTATGCAAGCTTTAGCCTTGGCCGTGGTAACGAAGTTAATCCACTCATACTTAGGATGTTGCTTCTCGGAGGTAATTATCTCCACTTGGTCGCCACTCTTCAGCTCGTACGACAGCGGCTCAAGTTTGTAGTTGACCTTAGCGCCGATACTATGGTAGCCGAGGTTCGTATGTATCTCGAACGCGAAGTCGAGCGCCGTAGAGCCCACTGGCATAACCTTCATCTCACCTTTGGGCGTAAATATCATTATCTCCGAAGAGAAGAGGTTGAGTTTGAAAGCATCGAGGAATTCGAGCGAATCAGACGTAGCATTTTCGAGCGTTTTGCGTATCGAGTTGAGCCAGTTATCAATCTCGTTTTCTTTGCCGTCGTCCTTGTATTTCCAGTGCGCCGCGAAACCACGTTCGGCAATCTCGTCCATGCGTTCGCTGCGGATTTGAATCTCCACCCAACGACCTTTGGGGCTCATTATGGTAGTATGCAAAGCCTCGTAGCCATTGGCTTTTGGAGTACTTACCCAGTCGCGAAGGCGGTCGGGTTTAGGGCGATAGAGGTCGGTAATTATGGAATATATAGCCCAGCACTGCGTCTTCTCGGGTATGTCGTCCTTCGGGCGGAACACGATGCGCATAGCTATGAGGTCGTAGATTTCCTCAAACGGCACGCCCTTGGTCTGCATCTTGTGCCAAATGCTGTATATAGATTTTGATCGCGATTTTATAGTATATTCAAAACCCTGAGCGTCAAGCTGTTCTCTTATCTGACCAGTTACGCTTTCGATGACTTTGTTGTAGTCTTGCGCATAAATCTCGAGTTTATTTTGCAAAGTAGCATACACTTGCGGATGCTCGTTTTTGAGGCTAAGATCCTCAAGTTCAGTCTTTATGGCATACAAGCCCAAGCGGTGCGCAATTGGTGCATATATATATAGCGTCTCAGCTGCAATGCGGTAGCGTTTGTGCTCGGGCATCGAGTCGAGCGTGCGCATGTTGTGAAGACGGTCGGCAAGTTTTATAAGTATGACGCGCACGTCCTCAATCATCGACATAAGTAGCTTGCGGAAGTTCTCCACTTGCAGCGATGCCGATTGGTCGAACACGCTCTCAAGTTTCGTGAGTCCATCGACTATAGCGGCTACTTTGGGGTTGAAAAGGTGCGACACGTCGGCAACGGAGAGTTCGGTATCTTCCACAACGTCGTGGAGCAGAGCCGCAGCAACACTCGTAGCGCCAAGACCAATTTCGTCGGCTACGATTGACGCCACCGCCACAGGATGAAATATATATAGCTCGCCCGACTTGCGTTTTACGCCTCGGTGCGCATTGTTGGCTATCTCGAAGGCTTTGCGAATCATATCGACGCCCTCTTGTGTCTGCTTACAACGTGGATTTCTCTCTATAATTACCTCTACTCGCCTGCGTGCTAACTCTTCTTGCACTTGTTCGCTCAATTCCATACTGTTATGTATTTTGTCGTTGTGTCTATCCCTTTTTACTCCATTATCTCAGCAAGGTTACACATCCTTTTTTGTGGAATGTAACGTTTTTGTCGTAGGCTTCGGCGTCTACTATGTAGAAGTATGTACCCGCAGGCGCCTCTTGTCCATTGACTTTGCCATCCCAACCTTCCGACGGCGAAGAGCCTTTGTAGACCTCTTTGCCCCATCGGTTCATTATGCTGATTTTATATTTTTTTATCGATTTATATGCCGGTAGAAATTTGTCGTTCACGCCGTCGCCATTTGGTGTGAAGGCATCAGGGAAACCAATCTCCGCTTCGGTTACAGTGATTGTAAATGACGAATCGACTGACTGACAACCGAGAGGCGAATTTTCGTTCGTAACTATCAGTTTCACTGTGTATTCGCCCGAAGTTTGGAACATATATACGGGATTCGTTTCATACATACGCGCAATAGAGCCCATTGCCCACTCACTCACGGTGTACTGACCGCGCGACGTGTTTGTAAACTCAATCTCAACGGGTGCGCTATAGTTGGTAGGCGATGTCACTTCATTGTCGATTTCGTGGTCGCGAATGTTGGTGGTGAATGACGCCAAAACGCCCACCGACTCTTGAAAAACGCTATCCGTAGCCTCAGCTCCAACTGCATTTTTGGCTACCACTTTTATATATCCTTCATCAATAGCTGTTGCGAGGATAGCTTGAGGGTAGCTCGTCGTCTGCTGAATGGTATCGCAAGAGTACCATTCGTATGCAAGCGACGACTTAACATGCTTATACTCAGCATCTTTATAACTATAAATACTATCTACTTGCTGAAAAACTTGTGTCGAAACCTTCATATCAGTGCAATCGATAGAATCGATGCTAAGTTTTAGCGAATCGATGGCTGGCACAAAGCACCAAACGCGATACTCTATCGTAGTGTCGGCTGTGGCGATGGTGGCTGCGTAACCGCCTTCATCATAAATATTTATAGTACTTACGGTGGTGTCGCTATCTGTAGTTATAAGTTTATCGAAGAGCAACGACGCTGGCGAAAATGCATACCAACTTATGGTTGCTCTCTCGGCAGAAGAGACCGAAAGTGCTTCACCGTCGATATTCTGGAATAGGTATACGGTATCGGTGGCTACAGCTTGCTTCGTTTTTGCCGCGGGTGCCACTATCTGCGCCGTCAACTCGGTGCCTGCCACCGCAAGCATTATCAGTATGAAGCTTAATCTGAAATAAGCACGCATACTAAACCAATCTTAGAGAATCAACATTTATTGCGCTCGCCTCATCGTTGTGGCAATCGTGATGGTCGCACATCTGCGCATTGTCGGTCAGGTTGCCGCCTAGATACGATGCTATAACCTCATCGACAGCGCCACTACAACCTCGCACCACGCTGATGCCCGACGCACCAAGTTTGTTGAATGCGCCTTGACCAATATTGCCCGCAAGCATCACAGTCACGCCATCGGCATTGAGCGTAGAGGCTATATTCGACTTGCAGCCACAACCTTCGGGCGACTGCACGGTGTAGGTATTGCGTATGTTCTTATCGTTGTCGATTTCGTATATAGTATAGTATTCGCAATGTCCGAAATGGTCGTCGACATGACCATCGCGAGAAGGAATAGCAACTTTCATCGTACTTATAGTTTATTATGTATAGCTAAATGAATCGGCAAATATAAAGTTTTTGACCGACACTACCCTTGACCATTCATAGCAGCCAAAATTTCGGTCATCGCTTCGCCAGCTTTCTTAGCTATGTATATATCGGTGTAGCGGTCGGTAATGGCCGATTTCGATGGGTTTATCTCTATTATGGTAGCGCCCGATTTCTTGGCTTCGATAGGCACCATAGCCGCCGGCGTAACTTCGCACGTGCTACCTATGACGAGGCACACATCGCAACGCTGAGCAGCCGCAAAACTACCATCGAAAGCATCGCGCGGAATGCCTTCGCCGAAGAAGATGAAGTCTGGTTTCAGCACGCCGCCACACTTCGGACAACGCGGAGGCAGGTTATTCAAATCGATACTGTCGGCGCTATAGGTATGGCCAACGGCGCAACTGCAATGCCCTGTAGTACCATGGAATTCGTACACATGCTTAGAACCAGCCTGCTGATGCAGCACGTCGATATTCTGCGTAACTACGCATTTCAATTTGCCTTGTTTCTCGAGTTCGGCCAGCGCATAGTGAGCAGCATTGGGCTTTATGTCTTTATTCATAAAATTGTAGAAAATCTCTTTTATAGCCTTCCACGACTCAGCCGGATGCTGATGAAAATAGGTTATATCGAGACATTCTGGATCGTAGTTGCTCCACACGCTATTCTCTGCACCACGAAATGGCGGTACTCCACTCTCTACAGATATTCCCGCACCAGTAAATGCTATTGCATATTTCGAATTTTTCAGCGTTTGAGCTGCTTGCTCTATTACGTTCATTGTTTTATGTGTATTTCAGTTTTTCGTAAAGGTAAGAAAAGTTGCTCGTAGATAGAAATGCGCTACTTTAGCTGCTCGTATTTCGTAACCCATAATTAGAACTATACCGTGGCCGATAATTATTTAGAACGACGATTTGAAGAACACGAGAAGCAGAGCGCAGCACCACGCCGCCGCACTATAACGCATAAACAGCGCCGACTTTTCTTTGCTGGTGCAATGAACGAAATAGGATTTGCCGTGATTCGCTCGATGTGTGCCTTAGGCCATAAAGTGGCATTTTGCAGCACCGACGAAGCTTCGGCGCACGACTTGGCTTCGCACACTGGTGCTGTTCATATAAATATTGATATTTACAATGCCAAAGCACTCGAAAGTGCTATAGATGAGTTCGTTGATAAGTATGGCAACATTGATATTGTTATATACAATGGCACAAGTTCAAGCAACGATGATATAGAATCGGCCAACATTTCCGCAATGGCGGAACGTGTGGCAGCCGAAATGCGAACGATGCTCATACCTATTCAAAAAATGGTGCAAAATTGCGATGCCAATGGTACTGATGTTTATGGGCGCGTAGTATGCATAAATAGCAATAGCACAGATATTTACAGCGCAGCCATCAATGGAGCTACCACCGCTATGGTGCAAAAGTTGGCTGATGAGCTGCGTAGATTTGGCATAAGCACCAACAGCATAACTGCCCAAGAAAACTCAACTGCCGAAGAAGTTGCACGTCTCTGTCGCATTCTAATAGACGACGCCAATGGATTCATAAACGGCAAACATCTGTAACTGAAGACATTAGCTACAAAGAAACAAAACATAGGTCGTCCATAACTCGAAAAAATATTGAGTTATGGACGAGTAATAAAACAGATTACTGTTTCTCCGTCATATATTTCCAGTAGCGGCGTGGCATGTCGCTGTGTTGCTTGCGTGGGTTGAGGCGCTCGCGAATGCAGACGGCTTTGAAATAGGTGCGCCAAAGATCTTGCATCAGGTGGTCGTCGGTGCTGAGGAGGTCGTCGGAGAGTGTGCCATTGTCGAGGCTGAAAGGTAGTGTGGCGTTATCGTCGAAGGTGATGCGTATAGTCTCGGCCGAGCCATCATAGTAATATCCGTAACGGCGTTTCGCATCGTAGATGAGCCAATGCTGGTCGTTGAAGCGGTCGCGAAAATGGTCGATTATGAGCGGCAAAACATTATGGTCGGGAGCTATTACAGCAAGGTAAGTATCATCTTTAGCTTTCTGGAAGCGAATGAACTGCTTCATACGTAGTTGCTCGTGCATCACGCGGCGTGCAATGTTGGTTACGGCAAGCACATCGGCATCGGCAAAGTTGTGCGAGATGTCGCCTTGACGGAATACTTTGCATACGTACTGAAACAACGGTGTATTCAGCTCGCGCACTTCCGATAGCCAACTGACAGAGAT
>JAFYCM010000038.1 GCA_017539645.1 Bacteroidales bacterium | reverse complement strand
TTGGTCAGCACTACGCCGTCGACCTCAGCAACGGGGGCATCGTATGGGTTTTCGCGTTTGCAACTTGCTGTAACTGTCAATGCTGCAACAAAAAGCGCTGTTTTGAAATATTTATATATATCAATACGTATATGCATACACATATCTTTGTTTTTATCAATATGCACGTTGGTTACGACCCTCTATGTAATTGATAAACGAAGTATTTACAACTTTATTGCCGCCCGGCGTAGGATAATTACCGGTGAAGTACCAGTCGCCAGTGTCGTTAGGACAAGCAATGTGCAAATTCTCAATGGTTTGGAACACTATTTCGACCTCAGCATTCATTGTGTCGGGCGTAAGCATCTGGGCAATCTTGGCAGAAATCTCTTCGGCTGTGAATGGGCGGTAAATATCCTTCACGCAGTTTACAATATCCTCTTTAGGAAGGAACTGCTGCTCTTTGCACTGTTTGTATACATTGTCTATCACGTCAGTCATACCGCGCTCTTTGAGAAGCTCGATGGCTGCGGTGAAGGCACAGAAGTCGCCGAGCTTGGCCATATCTATACCATAACAATCGGGGTAGCGAATCTGCGGAGCCGACGAAACTATGATTATCTTCTTCGGATGCAAGCGGTCCATGATGCTAAGTATGCTCTGACGCAACGTGGTGCCGCGCACAATGCTGTCGTCGATGACGATGAGCGTGTCTTTCTGATTGTTAACAATGCCGTACGTAACATCGTAGACGTGACCCACCATATTGTCGCGACCCGTGTCGGCAGCAATGAAGGTGCGCATTTTGACGTCCTTCACGGTGAGTTTCTCGAAGCGCGGCTCGACCGACAAAATCTCCTGCACGCGCTCTGGCGTGAGGTTAGGCAGCTCGTCAACAATCTTCTTTGCTTGCTGCTCCTTCACAATGTGGCGCACGCCCTCCTCAAGTCCGAGAAATGCCGTTTCGGCGGTGTTTGGTATGTATGAGAAAACGGTGTTATCTATGTCGCCACCAACCTTTTCGAGAAGCGTTGGTGCAAGCAGATAGCCGAGTTTCTTGCGTTCTTTATAAATATCGCGATCCGAACCACGAGAGAAATATATACGCTCAAACGAGCACGATCGGCGCTGCTGAGGCACGCGCACAAGTTCGTCGCTGACGGTGCCATCTTTCTTTATAATTATGGCGTGTCCCGGCTGAAGTTCCTGCACCTGACATGCGCGAACGTTGATAGCCGTTTGAATAACAGGACGCTCCGAAGCCACAACGGCTATCTCGTCATCATAATAGTAATATGCAGGACGAATGCCCCAAGGGTCGCGCGTAACGAATGCATCGCCGTGGCCAATCATACCAGCTATCACGTAGCCACCGTCCCACTTGCGCTGCGAGCGCTCGAGAATCTTCTTCACATCGAGATTCTTCTCAATGTAGTTGGTTATCTCGCGATTGGTGTAACCTTCGTTTTTATACTGGCGGAAAAGCAGTTGCACCTCTTCGTCGAGGAAGTGGCCAACGTTTTCGAGAATAGTTACGGTGTCGGAATAGTCGTTAGGATGCTGGCCGAGTTCTTCGAGCGAATGGAAAATTTCATCCACATTGGTAAGGTTGAAGTTGCCCGCCATAACGAGGCTACGGCTGCGCCAGTTGTTTTCGCGCATCACGGGGTGTACGTATTCGATATTATTATTACCAAACGTACCATAGCGCAAGTGGCCGAGGTAGAGTTCGCTCGCAAAGGGGACGTTCTCTTTGGCCCATTCGGCATCTTTCATCTTCTCGCCGTTCACAGCGTAGGCTTTGTCGTGCAGGGCGTGAATCTGGTCGATTACGCTTTGTATTGGGTTGGCAGCATTGGAGCGCACGCGGTCGATATATTTTTTGCCCGACTGCAAATCGAGTTTTACACTTGCAGCACCAGCACCATCTTGTCCGCGGTTGTGTTGTTTCTCCATAAGCAAGTAGAGCTTGTTGAGTCCCCACTGCCATGTGCCATATTTTTCTTGATAATAGCTAAGCGGCTTGAGCAGTCTGATAAGTACTATGCCGCATTCGTGTTTAATCTGTTCACTCATCTTGATCCCTGAGTTTTATTGATTAATTATATAAGTATAAAAATGTTACCTAAAACTTCGTTTTCGCACCGTGTAGTCGCGCACGGCATAACTACCCGCAAAGTGACTTTTGATTTTTGAGAGAAGTGGTAGGGCCTCACTTCTGTAACGGAAATCGCCTATGCGAACTCGCCAAAATGGAGCGTTGTAGACGATGTAAACCTTCTCGTCGGGGAACAGAGTTTGCAACTTGGCTTGTGCTGCCTTTGCTTCGGCCTTTGCCTTAACACCCGAACCGCTGTAGACTTGCACGCGATAGCCGTTTATGTTGGGCTGATCGCTCTCTATTTTGTGATTTGTCGATATTAGCGAATCGAGTTGCGCACTATGATAGTCTATTGTCACAGTTCCTCGTTTTTGACCGTATGCTACCGAAAGCACTGATACAGCCATAATTAACGCAAATAGTCTTCCCATTATATTTATATCAATTTGCGGTGGCAAATATAAACCTATCGAACCAAAAAGTATGTTGATTATTAGGTATTCATTCCAATGGCACGCAGATTTAGCAGATTAGAACGGATTCTCGCAGATTTTTTAGTTTGAGTTGAAATTTTCCTGCAACCGTTGCAAACATAGTTTCGCAAGTTGCGCAACTACCAACGAGTCATGAAAATGGTGTGGGCTTACGTTGTCATCCTGAGCGTAGCGAAGGATCTCTCTCGTTGGGCGTGGGCTGTGCCTACGTCTGAGTTAAAAGCAAGGCTCTTGCCTTGCGCGCACACATTGCTCGCACAGATTACACTGATAACGCTGATTGATAGTATTTTGTAGAGTAGGCTCATTGGTTATTTTTTGCGAAGTGGCGAGACGTTATGATGAACAGAGAGAACTATTCTTTCTTGAAATTCAAATCGTAATCATCTACATGAAAAAACATTCTTTTATTTTTTATAAACACACCATAGCCATTAATCTGAAAACTATGTGTTTTACAAAAATCTTTTGCATAGCCAAAGTTTTCCCAATTATAAAAATTTACATAAAAAATCGAATAATCCTTTTTATATATAGTCCACCCCCCTTTATTCACCATCTTTTCTCCATTTTGAACATAAACATGCTCATATGTACTATCGGGAAATAATTCTACATAGTGAATAACACCTTTTTCATGTAGATATGAATTGTATTTACCAATGATATTATCATCGATGCGACAACAACTAATAGTCATGGCTACAAATATTACTAATATTAACTTATTCATTGCTTGTATAATTTATTAGTATCAATTTTCAATTTGAATACAATCCTTTGCCCCCGTTGGGCATAGGCTGTGCCTACGTCCGAGCTAAAAGTAAGGCTCCTGCCTTGCACGTTCACTATATCGTTTTGTTGCACTTTCATTCTTTTCTGTTTTGTTTCTGCAGCGGTGGGTTCATAGGCTATTTTTTACGAGAAGGCGAAATGCCGAGCGAGGAGAAATTATTTTTTACGTTCCATTTCCTCTGCCATTTGTCCAAAACGTTCTTTGAGAATCCGTGAAGCTTTCTCCCTGCCAAAAGAATGGTCTGCGCGCGTACCTCTATCAGAAATATAGTTTGTCAATTCCCATTGGCCGTTTCCCAATTGATACTCCTCAATAGGGGTGTTATCACGAAAACTATAATCTGGCACTTCTCTTCCATCATCGGTTACAGCGCCGCCATTTACATATAAATACTCTTGTCTGGTATAATAAAAGAACACATCAAAATAGCTTTCTACTTCATCGCTTAATGCCTTTTCTACCATTTTATTTTTTATCTCTTGAACAAATTCATTACGAAGCTTCCATTGCTTTTCACTGAATCTTTTAGTGTTACATATTTTTGAAACTGTTGTGTCTTTGGGTATAGCTATCATAAATCCCCATCCTCCACCTTCATATTCTGCATTGTAACCTTTTGACAGATACATTATTTCCAAAGAATCTGACAAGTGCATAACTTCGGGTCTAAACCTTTTACTCTTTGTTATAGTTTTATAACTAACATCGAAATGAACACTAAGACTGTCAGTTAAAATCATAGAATTTGATGACAATGATTCTTGTCGATTAGAGTGACAAAATGTCAATCCGAGCATAATTACAAAAAGAATCTTATTCATATTATTTAGTATTAATTTTTGGTCTAAAATAACCTTTCCATCCTTTATGAGCACTCAAGTCTTTCCTAATCTGAGTGTTTTTGTGGATTAATGTGTTCGCCTAAATATTTGAAATAACTTAAGCATAAGAAGTATTAGCGCTTGGGCGAGAATAAAAAAAACACCATCGGAAAGTATTCTTCCCGATGGTGTGGCGTGTGTTGTTGTCTATTAATATACTTATCAGATTTACTAATACATCTGCTCGATATTCCAGACGAAGGCGCGGATGCCGTTCTCTTTGTTGACGTTGTCGAGTTTTTCAACGTATTTCAATATCAACGGAACCATTTCGTCTTCAACCATAGTAAGTATCGATGTATTCATCTCAGGCCAAGCGTGAGAGCCCATGCGAGGTTCGCCGCCGTTGGTGCCGCGTCCGTATGTAAGCGGGAACTGCGTGAAGCCTTTGATGCGAAGTTGCTCAAAGATGAAGTTCACACGGTCGGTGAGAGCTTGGTTGTATGTAATGAAAACTGCTTTCATATTCATTCTTGTTATTGGTTGAATATCAATTTTTCTGGCAAGCTGGGAGGTCGCGTTCAGCATCAAAATCGTCCATGAAGTGGTACGACTTCTTCTCTTCTACGTCTTTCTTGCGGTTGCCACGCTTGTTAGATGCTGCATAGGCCGCAGGCACTATAATCATGGTGATGATGGTAGAGAATACCATACCGCCAATGACCGAGATACCCATTGGTCGCCACGTTTCTGCACCTTCGCTGTGGTCGATAGCCATAGGAAGCATACCCAAGATGGTGGTGAACGAGGTCATGAGCACAGGACGCAAACGGCTACGGCACGAAAGTGCTATGGCTTCGGTGAGTTCATAACCACGCTCACGCATAAGGTTGATATAGTCGATGAGCACGATACCATTCTTTGTAACGATACCGATAAGCATCACGGCACCAAGAGCTGCCACTACAGAGAGTGTTGAGCCAGTGAGAAGCAGTGCTAAGATTACACCTGTGAAGGCGAATGGTATGGCAAGCATGATGATGAATGGGCTTATGAACGATTCAAATTCGGCTGCCATAACTATGTATACAAGTAGCAATGCCAACGCCATCAATAGGAGCAGAGCTTTGAATGAGTCTTGCTGGTCTTCGTAGGCACCACCCACGTAGGTAGTAACGCCTTGAGGCAATTCTTTCTGGCTAAGCACCTCTTTGGCTGCCTCGGCCATATCGCCAAGAGCATAGCCATCGGCTGGAGTGACGCTCACCGTCAAGTAACGCTGTTTGCTCTTACGCTGAATTGATGGAGGTGAGAAGCCTTCACGAATGTCGCCAAGCTCTTTGGCACGTACATTTTGTCCGTAACCATCGGTGATGATGAAGTTTTCTACGTCGGTTATCGATGAACGGAACTGCTCGTCGAGGCGCACGATGATGTCATACTCTTCGCCCTCCTCTTTGAACTTGCTCTGACGATAACCATAAATCTTGTTACGCAATGTAGCACCTACGCCCGATGTGGTAAGGCCATGGCGTGCAAGTTTCTCCGAGTCGAGATATATCTGGAGCTCAGTCTTGTCATCACCACGACTTATCTGAATATCCTCAGCACCTGGCACTTGCTTCATGTCGCGTGCTACTTCGAGTGCAAAGTTTGTTGTAGTCTCAAAGTCGTGACCAATAATTTCTATATCAACAGAGTTGCCAGTTGTACCTGAGTTACCGAACGAAACTGTGTATTCGAGCACTTCGGGCACCTCTTTCAATATGGCACGAATCTTATCACCTATTTGGAATATCGATTCGCCATTCTTACGGTCTTTCACATCTACGGCACGCATACGCATATTCATAACGTTGCTACCCGTTGTCGACATCATTGAAGCAAACGAGGCTGTCTCTTCCGAACCGTACGAAACGGTGAGAGTCTTGAGGTCTTCACCAACCACTTCGCGTATCATCGAATCGACTTTCAATGCTATCTCGCGAGTAACTTCAACGCGCTGACCTTGCTGCATCTTAGCATAGACACTGAGCGCGTTCTGGTCGTTCTGTGGGAAGAACTCTGTAGATACAAATCGCATTAACAAGAGCGATGCAATGAAGAGCAACGTCATCGAAGCGATAACAATTTTCTTTCGTCCAAGCACCCAGCGGATGAGGTTCTCATACCAAGCATCGAGTTTGCCAAATGTGCGGTTACTCCATGCATAGAAGCTGAAACCCTGTTTCTCCTCCTCGGCAGCATTGCGCATGGTGAGGAACTTAGAGCTAAGCATTGGCGTGAACGAGATAGCAGTAAGCGTTGACGTAGTTACCGATATACATATAATCCAGCCAAGAGGCTTGAAGAATATACCCATGATGCCCGGAATGAGCGTAAGTGGGAAGAATACGGCAATAGTTACAAGAGTGGTTACGATAACCGAAGTCCACACCTCGTTGGTACCATATTTAGCAGCCTCTTTCGGACGTGAGCCACGCTCTACGTGCTTGGTGATGTTCTCGAGCACCACAATGGCATCGTCCACCACCATACCTATGGCTATAGAGAGCGACATGAGAGTAATGGTATTGAGCGAACCGTCGGTCACCAAGAGATATATGAATGCTACGATGAGCGAGATAGGTATGGTCATGGCAATGATGAACGTAGAACGCCAACGACCAAGGAATATAAACACAACCACAACAACCGATATGAGTGCATACATAAGTGTGCTCTCAAGGTTGCGAATAGCTTTGGTGATGAAGTCCGATGAGTCGTTAATCATGGTAAACTCAATATCGGCAGGCATCTCCGACTTAGCCAATTCGAGCATCTCTTTGGCTTCGGTAGCTACGGCTACGGCATTGGCATCGCTCTGCTTAGTAACGAGCAATATGCCACCCTTACCACGTTGCACTTTCTGTTCAAGGGTAATATCTTTCAACGTATCGCGGACATTGGCAATATCGCTAAGTTTGACCGTCTTGCCACCAGCGAGCGGAATAGAAATGTTCTTTATCTGCTCCGATTCGTCGAATTCGCCTTCGACGCGGAGTGTGTATTCATCTATACCAACCTTAACTGTACCAGCCGAAACGTCCATGTTTTCTGCCAACACCTTGTTGCCTATGCTCTCAATTGAAAGCCCATAAGCATCAAGTTTGTTTGGATCGAGGTCGACATACACAACGCGCTCTGGCAAACCTGCAACGTAGGCAGCAGCTACACCATCAACACGGTTGAGTCGCATGATGACCTTGTCGTCCAATATTTTATACAAACCGCCAAACGACTGGTCGGCAGTAACGGCATACACAAGGATAGGCATCATTGACGTCGACATACGCATGATGGTAGGTCGGTCAATATCGTCAGGCAACGACGACATCGACTTATCAACGGCATCGCGCACATCGTTCGATGCATTATCGAGGTTTATACCCCACTCAAATTCAAGTGTGACAACAGAAAGGTTATCGTACGACACTGAAGTCATCTCCTTTAGGTCGTCTACCGAGTTGAGCTGATTCTCAAGAATCTTGGTGATATTTTGTTCTATATCTGTCGCGTTTGCACCCGGATAGGTCGTCATCACAGTGATGTATGGCGGATCCATCTTTGGGTACTGGTCGACAGGCAGCTGTATGTATGAGAAAACGCCGATAACCACTACGGCCAAGAATATCATCAAGGTCGAAATCGGCTTCTCTACTGCACTTTCGAAAATATTCATTGTTATAATTATGAATTACGAATTACAAATTCCGAGTTATGAATAACTGACTACGAATTGCGATGAACTCGTAATTAGGAATTCGTAACTACTCTTAGTTCTCAACTATTTTTACTTCACTACCATCAATCAAACGAGCTTGACCCACAACAACAAGTTTGTCACCTTCGACAAGTTTGCCATCGAGAGCTTCTACTTCCACTTTGTCTTCGTAGCGATCTACCACCTTAACCGAAATACGTACTGCTTTGCCATCTCGAATCACGAATAGGTAGCGGTCGTTAGAGCCTTGCACCTTAAGCACTGAAATAGAAGGAATAACGATAGTCTTAGCTTGACCAACGTTGATTTTGATAGTGCCATACATACCAGGTTTAAGAGCTTCGTCGGCATTGTTGAAGAGAAGTTCGCATTTGAATGTGCGGCTCGATGCATCGATAGTAGGATAGACGATGTTGACCTTGCCCTCGAAAGTGCGGTTTTTATACACTTCACTCGTTAGCTCTACCGCCATGCCATTCTTCACTTCGGTGTAATAATTTTCAGCAATCGATACGTAAGCCTTCATCGGATTTGTCTGCTCGATAGATATAATCGAAGGCTTAGATGCGCCACCAAAAGCGCCACCCGAGTAGAGCTCGCCATCTTCCATATACTTACCCGTAACTACGCCGTTGAATGGAGCAACAAGGCGCGTGTTCTCGCGCAATGTCTGGAGCGCTGTCTTTGCCACTTCGTATTGCGTAACGGCCGCATCGTAGTTCTGTTGCGAGATGCTACCAGTCTCCATAAGTTTTACAGCACGATTGTATTCCAGCTCAACGTTTTTGAATTGCAACTCTTGTTGCATAAGGCTCGAAGCGTCCATTTCGACGAGCAACTGACCTTTTTTGATATGATCGCCAACTTCTACATAAATCTTCTTTATGCGAGTGCCAGTAAGCGTTGGCGCATAAAAAACTTGTTCGTTAGCTTCGAGGTTGGCCGAATACTCCAAAGTGCGTTGCACTTCACTCTCTGCCACCGTAGCAACTCTAACCGGAATGCGATTGTCAACGGTTTCGGTCTGTTCCTTTGAACCGCAGCTTGCTAATGTTAATGCTGCCATGGCCGAAAGAAAGATTCTTCTCTTCATGTTGTGGATATATGTCTTTTGTTATTAATATTCAAAGTTGTTGTAAAGTTTGCTCAGTTTGGTGTGAGCTTGCAAGAGGTCGAGGCTAGCCGTGGCGTAGCTCGTTTCGGCTTGCAGATAATTAGCGTTAGCTTGCGTAAGATCGAGGCTCGAAAGTACTCCTTGATTATACTTATTGCGATAGTTTTCAAGCACACGCTTTGCCACGTCAAGGTTTTCTTTCTGCAATAGATATGCATCGATAGCCGAATTGAGCTCGAAGCGATATTGCTCTTCGTTTTGCATAAGGTTATCCATTAGCAAATCCATATTGGTTTGACCCTTTGCCACTTCAAGTTTAGCTTGTTTCACGCGCGACTGCTTGGCCAATCCATCGAAAATAGGTATGCTAAGCACTAAGTTTCCCACATGGTCGAAGTTCATGAAGCCGCCTTTGAAAGGGTGGCTATACTGATATTGAACAGTAAGCGTAGGCAGATAGGCACGCTTGTACATCTTGAGTGTTGCTTCGTTCACCTCGAGGCTCTGAGCCATTTGCTTGTAAGTAGGGTTTTTGGTTATGTCGAAATTCGACGAATCCATCTGCGCTACAGTTCCCTCGATAATCATATCGTCGAGATTCTCGCTTGGGTTAATCTTAGTAGAGATAGGCAAACCCATCTGGAGCACGAGTAAACGTTTGGTTACTTCATAATTACGCTCGGTAGAGTTTATGGTATTCTTGAGCTGAGTTACATTCACGCGAATTTGGTCAACGTCGGTCTGCTCGCACGTACCAGCATCGAACGCATATTGTGTATGTTTCTGAATATCCTCCATGTCGGCAAGGTTCTGATTCAGAATATCGATGGTGCGCTTATATACGAGCAAAGCATAATAGGTGTCGGTTACATTAGCTTTCACATCGAGTATGTTGCTCTCGTCGGTAGTCTCGTATATCGAAGCAGCTATTTTCGACACTTTCACCGAAGCCAATTGTTGCAAACTAAGTGTATACGACACCGTAGCAGCAAAAGTGAGCGAATTTTCCATCTTTATTGGCATGCCGCCAAAATTCATCTCTTTGCCAAAATAGGTTGTTCCTGTGAGCGAAGCACTCGCCTGTGGCAATCCTGTAGCACGAGTTTCTCTGATTTTTTCTTTGTAGATTTCAACATCTTGCTGCGATGTTTGTAGCTGCTTACTGTAAGATAATGCGCTACTAACAGCATCTTTCAACGAAAGATTCATCTCTTTCTGCGATGCGTCGGCAGCCGGCTGACTCTGTGCAAATAGCGATGTAGCCGACATCACTATCGTCAACGCTGCCGTTGCTATGTTCCTTTTCATCTATAATGTATATATGTTATTATTACTCTTTTTGTATCTCTCTATTAATTCGTCGATTCGCTCAACTCCTTTTTGTGTGGCCATGCCACGGAAAAATATCAAATAGACGCTTGCAAATACGCGTTGCACACCTTCCGTTTGGCAGATGTTGCCCATCGCGTTCTCTTTGCTGTCGCTACCGATTATTTTGGAAACGAGGTTCACATCAATATCATTACAGATGTAACCCTCCTCTATGCCTCGCAGCATAAGTTCGCGAAGTCCCTCCTGACGCTTCTTAACGTCCTTCTCGAAAAATTCTCGCGCTCCTTGAAACTGCACATGACGTATCTCCTCCATAAACACAGGGTTGATATTCTTCATGATGTTCAAGAAGTAATACATCACGTTGACGATAATCTCTATAGAGTCCTTGCATCGCTCGCACAACTCGTTGAGATCCCTTTGACGTTTTTCGCTGTTGTACTTGAGGCATTCGCAAAGAAGTTCATCTTTGCTGCTGAAATTTTCGTAAAGCGTACGCTTTGATATGCCCAACTCGTGCGACAAATCGTCCATCGACACTGATTTTATACCACGCTGTCGAAACATTTTTGTGGCAGTTTCTATTATAGTATTGATGTTAGACATATATAGTTTTACCTTTTTTGCGCGGCAAATATACTCAGAAAACTTCAAACACTATTCGAGTTTTCGGGTTTAACATTTTTTATATCGTTTCTAAAATGGAGAGGTAAATAGAATGCGCGAGGTGGTTGAAAGTGTCTATGAAAAATCAACTGTAATTGGGCTTTTGAAGTGATTATATACCTATAATACATACAATTATATGTATGAATACTGTTTGCTTGTGTAAAAAAGTGTGGTAAAGTGGTAAATAGTGGTGGTAAAAATTATAATTTTGGCGTCGTATATTCAATAGAGACTGAAAAAACGCGATGTCCCAATTTGTAGGTGATTTTGAGGCAAAAACCGATGCCAAAGGGCGCATAGCCGTGCCTGCTGCTTTCAAACGCGAGTTTGAGGCGGAGCAGGTCGCATCGCTTATTGTGTCGAAAGATCTCTACGAACATTGCCTTTGTATCTACACCGAAGCGCAATGGACAGCGATAATCTCCGATTTGCGAAGCCGCTTGAACCTCTACGACCGTCAGCATGTGCAACTCTTGCGTGAGTATCAGCGTTATACGGCGCGTGTTGACCTCGACACCGTTGGGCGCATACTTATTCCGCGGCGGCTCTTGGCGCTTGCTGGCGAATGCAAAACGGTAACCCTGCTCGGCGTCGGCACTCACATAGAACTATGGGATGCCGATAGTTATGCCTCGGCAGCTATGCAGCCAGAAAACTTGGCGCAGCTTGCCCAATCTATTCTTGGTAATGATGTCGCTTGCTTGTGATTTTTAGCGCTCAAGAAATGAACACCGATTTATCTTTTTATCATACGCCAGTGCTTCTGCATCCTTCGGTTGATGCACTCAATATCAACCCCGATGGTGTGTATGTAGATGTCACGTTTGGCGGCGGCGGTCATAGCCGCGAAATACTTAGCCGATTGGGCGCTCATGGTCGATTGATAGCCTTCGACCAAGACCCCGATGCCTACGCTCGTCGCCCCGACGATGAGCGTTTGACGTTTGTGCGCCACAACTTTCGCTATCTGCAGCATTTTCTTACATATTTAGGTATAGAGAAGGTAGATGGCATCTTGGCGGACTTGGGCGTGTCATCGCACCATTTCGATGATGCCGAGCGAGGTTTCTCGTTCCGTGCCGACGGCCCACTCGATATGCGTATGAATCCTGCCATGGCAAAGTCGGCAGCCGACTACGTAGCCGAAGCTTCAGCCGAAGAGATTGCCAACATCTTGTCGCTCTATGGCGAGGTGCGTTTTGCGCGTCAGATAGCTAATAATATAGTTAAGAATCGTGCGCAACAGCCCATAACTACCACCACACAGTTGCGCGACATTGTTACGGCGTGTACCGCTCGCGATGTGCAAGCGAAGGTGCTCGCGCAAGTTTTTCAGGCGCTTCGCATTCAGGTGAATGGCGAGATGGATGCACTGAGCGAGATGCTTAGCGCCACGCCGCACGTGCTTCGCGAGGGCGGAAGGTTGGTAGTTATTGCATACCATAGTCTTGAAGATCGTATGGCTAAGAACCTCATACGTAGTGGCAACGTAGCACTTAGCGATGCCCCAACCGATGCCATCTACGGCCATGCGCATGTGCCGTTCGACAGTGTGACACGCAAACCCATTGTGCCCGATGCCGACGAGATAGAAGCCAATCCGCGCGCCAGAAGTGCGAAACTTAGAGTTGCCGAGCGCAACGGGGAGGATTGGCAATGAGCATAAAGAATACATTAGCAAGTCTGAAGATGCTCTTCACGAGCAACCTCAATCTGCCTATCGACAACGCCGTAAAGGTGTTTGGCATGTTGGTGTTTTTCGTATTTATATATATAACGAACCACCTATGGGTAGAGCGAGACTTGCGCAAAGTAGCCGACCTCTCGAAAGAGATAAAGGAACTGCGCTACGAGCAGATAACCACATCGGCCGAACTGATGAATATGAGCAAGCAGAGCGAAGTGATTCGTCGCGTAGAAGCCGAAGAACTTGGACTCCACGAGCTTACTGAGCCACCGCGTATTATAGAGAAATAGAAAAACACGGTAGCCATGGCATCCAAAATAAGTAGACATCGATTATTGATAGCAGCCACCATTGCAATGATAGTTTTGTTCATTGCGATGGCGTTCATCTTTATACGTATAATAGAACTGAAGGTGGTAGAGGGTGCTAAATACGTGAAAGATGTGGAGACGCTCTCGCGTGAAGAGGAGGCTCCAGCCACGCGAGGTAGCATTTTGGCTGTCGACGGACGAACGATGGCATGCTCGCTGCCTAACTACCGCGTATGTATGGACCCCAACGCCGACGGCCTCACCGACGAAATTTTCAATAGCAATATCGATGCGTTGGCGGCAAAACTCTCATCGTTCTTTCGCGACAAATCTATTTCGGAATATAAAAGTCTCATCTCGCGCGCTCGTCTCATGGGGCGCAGATACCTTATAATCAACAATCGCCGTATATCGTACAACGAACTGCTTGAGGTGCGCCAGTTCCCAATTTTCAACCTTGGTCGCAACAAGGGCGGTCTCAACATTGAGGAGAGCGGTCAGCGTGCGCGTCCGTTTGGCATTTTGGCGTCGCGTACCATTGGCAAGCTCTATCAAGACGAAGCTAAGGGCGGTATAAACGGCATTGAACAGGCTTACAATAAAGAGCTTTGTGGCGTTCCAGGTCGTGTGAGCAAGATGCGTATCACGGGTCGCTGGATAAATAAGGAGATTGTTGCACCGACGCCCGGTTTGGACGTACGTACCACTATAGATGTCGATTTTCAGGATGTGGCTGAGCTTTCGCTCATGCGCCAACTCGAAAAGCACAACGCGGAGCACGGAGTAGCCATACTTATGGAGGTAAAAACTGGCGCTGTGCGAGCTATGGTTAATCTCTATCGACGCGAGAATGGTACTTACACCGAAGATAATTTCAACTATGCTATAGGCGAGTTGGCCGAGCCGGGCTCTACGTTCAAACTTGCCACGGTGATGGCTTGCCTCGAAGACGACATGTTTGATGTGGAAGACACCATAAATACTTTCAATGGCGAATACAAATTCTACGACGCCGTGATGCACGACTCGCACAAAGATGGCGGAATAATGAGTATTCGAAAGGCGTTTGAAGCATCGTCGAATGTGGCATTTTCGCGACTTGTGCAGAAGCATTACGCCAGCGACCCGAAGAAATTCATCGAGGGTTTGCGCGACTTGGGCCTCTGCGATTCGCTTGGCATAGATATAAAAGGCGAAGGCGCTACGCACATCAAAGATGTGTCGGACCCAACGTGGTCGGGTACGTCATTGCCATGGATGTCGATAGGTTACGAGCTACAAATAACACCGCTCCACCTACTGACTCTCTACAATGCCGTGGCAAACAACGGACAGATGATGCGCCCAATGTTTGTGGAAGCACTAATGGACCACGGTCGCGAAGTGAAGACGTTCCGCCCCAAGGTGTTGCGCAGTTCCATCGCATCGCACTCTACCATACGTACGGTGCAGTCGCTTCTGAAGGGCGTTGTGGAGCATGGTACTGCAAAGAATATCAGTGGCACGCCATACAAGATAGCGGGTAAGACGGGTACGGCGCAGATAGCCAATAAAGGTGGATATGGCGGTCAAGGTTCGAAGAAATATCTTGCATCGTTTGCTGGCTATTTCCCTGCCGACAATCCTATGTATAGCTGCATAGTTATGGTTTATGGCCCGAACAACAATGTATATTATGGTAACGTGGTTGCTGGTTCGGTGGTGAAAGCCATTGCCGACCGCGTCTATGCTGCCGAATATCGCAAAGGCAACGTCAGTGTGTCGCCAAAAATTGCCGAGAGCGAGGTATACCCATACTCAAAAGGTGGTCAAACAAAAGATGTGAACATTGTCTTTGGTGCATTACGTATGCCTCATACGCTCGACATAAGTCCTAAGAGTTGGGTATCGGCAACGGCGCAAGGCGATATGGTGGCACTTCGTCCGCGCCATTTTGTGAAGAATATCATGCCCGATGTACGTGGTATGGGCGCTGCAGATGCCGTGTCGCTACTCGAGAGCATGGGTTTGCGTGTAAATATTAGCGGCTACGGAAGAGTGTCGTCGCAGTCGCCAGCGAGCGGAACGAGTTTCGTGCGCGGTTCGGTGGCTCAGATACAACTAACTAATTAATTTATAAGTATATACGTATATATAACCTAAAAAAACAATAGCATGATACAGATAGCAGACATAATAGCCGATTTGAAAGCTGCTGGGCTTTCTGTGGACGGCACAATAAACGCTACGCAGCAGATAGATGAGGTGGTGTTTGACAGTCGCAAGGCTAAGCAGGACACGCTCTTCGTGGCGCAGAAAGGCGAAAAGGTCGATGGACATAAATATATATCGCAAGCCATAGCGCAAGGCTGTCGTGCGGTGCTCTGCGAGGAGGTCCCAGCAGATGTGGCAATGCCCGAAGGTGGCAGCGTAATAGTAGTCGACTCTACGCACAAAGCGCTCGGACTGGCTGCCGCAACGCTCTACGGACATCCATCGCGTCAGTTGAAACTTGTTGGCGTAACGGGCACAAATGGTAAGACCTCAACGGCTACGTTGCTCCATCACCTAATGATGCGCCGTGGTGCTAAGGCTGGTCTGCTCTCTACGGTTGCCAACTTCATCGGAGATGAGGAGTTTGCAGCTACGCACACCACACCCGACGCAGTAACCATTCAAAGCCTTATGCGCCAGATGGTTGACGCAGGTTGCGAATATTGCTTCATGGAGGTTAGTTCGCACAGCCTTGTGCAGCACCGCGTTGTCGGCTTGGACTTCGAGGTTGCTATTTTTACTAACCTCACACACGATCACCTCGACTATCACAAGACATTCGAAAATTACCGCGACGCCAAAAAGATGCTCTTCGACAATCTGAGCGAGGGCGCTACGGCGGTTGTAAATATCGACGATAAGAATGGTATGTATATGGTGCAAAACACCAAGGCTAAAGTGCGTACCTATTCGCTGCTCAAGATGGCGGACATCAAGGGCAAGATAGAGGAGATGACTTTCGAGGGTATGCAGCTCAACATAAATAATCAAGAGGTGTATATGCCGTTTGTGGGTCGCTTCAATGCTTATAATCTTATGGGCATTTATGGCGCGGCAACGGCTCTCGGCATCGATGGTCAGGAGGTTTTGACGCATTTGTCGGCGCTCAAAGCGGTGAACGGTCGTTTTGAGGTTATACGTAGTAAAGATGGTCGCATGGCTATTGTCGACTACGCCCATACGCCCGACGCGCTCACCAACGTAATATCTACCATCAACGAAGTGCGCAAGTCGAATGCCAAGAGCGTGCAACTCATCAGCGTAGTAGGTTGTGGTGGCGACCGCGACCGCACCAAACGCCCCGAGATGGCTCACGAAGCAGCGCGCCTTTCGGACCGCGTGATACTCACTTCGGACAACCCACGCACCGAAGATCCTGCAGCTATCATCGAAGAGATGAAGACCGGTCTCACCGACGACGATGCTAAGCGCACGCTCTCCATTGTCGACCGCAAAGAGGCCATACGTACGGCGCTCACACTCGCTCAGCCAGGCGACATTGTGCTCATTGCCGGCAAAGGACACGAGAATTATCAAGAAATAAATGGCGTGAAACACCATTTCGACGACCATGAGGTGGTGCGCGAAGCGTTCAATATGTAAGCATAAAAATCTCTAATAAATATGTTATATACTCTATTTCAATACTTGCACGAGTTGGGCATGCCCGGTGCTGGCGTGATGCAGTACATCTCGTTCCGTGCAGGTTTGGCACTTGTGACATCGCTTGTGTTTGCCACCATCGTAGGTCGCAAAATCATTGACCGACTGCAACTTTTGCAAGTTGGTGAAACCATCCGCAACCTTGGCCTCGAAGGTCAGATGCAGAAAAAAGGCACGCCTACCATGGGCGGCATCATCATTATTCTATCGATATTGTTGCCCGTTGCACTCTTCTGCAAACTCAGCAATGTATACGTATTATTGATGATTTTCTCGACGCTTTGGCTTGGTATGCTTGGCTTCATAGATGACTACATCAAAGTGTTCAAGAAGAACAAAGAGGGACTTTCGGGTTGGAAGAAGATTGCCGGACAAGTGAGCCTCGGACTCATCGTAGCTGGCGTGCTCTACTTTAGCCACGACACCGACGACATTCCCGTAACCACCATACCATTCTTCAAAGGCTACACCTTCGACTATCGTTGGCTTGTGCCGTTTGCCGAGGGCGAGCTGCTCACGCAACTTGGTTGGGTTGTGTTTGCCATCGTCACCATATTTATAATTACGGCTACGAGCAACGGTGCCAACATGACCGATGGTCTCGACGGCTTGGCTACTGGCACTTCGGCCATCATAGGTACTACGCTTGGCATATTGGCATACCTTTCTGGCCACCACGAATATGCTGGCTATCTGCATATTATGTTCTTGCAAAATTCTGGTGAGTTGGTTGTTTACATTGCTGCCTTCATTGGTGCAACAATAGGTTTCTTGTGGTACAACGCCTTCCCGGCTCAAGTATTTATGGGCGATACTGGCAGCCTCACGCTCGGCGGTATAATAGCTATTTTGGCTATAATTATTCACGCCGAACTGCTTTTGCCAATTCTCTGCGGCATATTCTTCGTTGAGAATCTGTCGGTTATGATTCAGGTGAGCTATTTCAAATATACCAAACGAAAATATGGTGAAGGCAGACGCGTTTTCCTTATGGCGCCTATACATCACCATTTTCAGAAGAAAGGCTATCCAGAACCTAAGATTGTGCTACGCTTCTGGCTCATAGGTATAATATTGGCTGTAGTAACGGTTGTTACATTGAAAATTAGATAGTTATGAAAAAACTTATAATCATAGGCGGCGGCGAGAGCGGCGTTGGTGCAGCTCTGCTTGGCAAGAAACTCGGTATGGACGTGCTTCTTAGCGATGCCGGTGCTCTGAAACCACAAAACAAAGCCGAACTCGATGCTAATAATATTCGCTACGAAGAGGGCGGCCACTCGTTCGACCTCATGCGCGATGCCGACTACTACGTCAAGAGCCCTGGCGTGCCAGAGAAGGCCGAGGTTGTGAAGACGCTTCGCAGTTGGGGCGTACATATAATTAGCGAAATTGAGTTTGCCGGCTACTTCACCAAATCGAAGTCTATTGGCATTACGGGCGCTAACGGCAAGACGACCACCACGCTGCTCATTCATCACTTGCTGACAACGGCTGGCGTGAGTGCAAAACTCGCTGGCAACGTTGGCACTAGCCTTGCACGTCGTGTGGCAGAGGGCGACGAACCAGAGTGGTACGTAATTGAGCTCAGCAGTTTTCAGCTCGATGGTATGTACGACTTCAAACCGCAAATATCCATACTTACCAACATCACTCCTGACCACTTGGATAGGTATGAGTATAAGTTTGAAAACTACATACGCTCGAAGTTCCGCATCATGCAGAATCTCAACCCCGACGGCACTTTCATTGCCAATGCCGATGACCCTGTTACGTCGGAATGGTTGCCGCGCGTGGAGTTGCCACGTAAGACCATATTTGTGTCTACCAAGAGCGAGGTGAATGGCGCTGTGTGTCGCGAGGGTGTCATATATAGCCAAATAAATAATGGCGACTTCGCTATAAATGTGAACGATTTGACAATCAAAGGTTTGCATAATACTTACAATGCTATGCAAGCTATTCTTGCGGCTCAACTCGTTGGCGTTGATGGCGAGGCACTGCGTAAAGGTTTGACCACGTTTGTGAACGCCGAACATCGCTTGCAGAGCGTAGCCACAATAGATGGCGTGGAGTATATCGACGACTCGAAGGCTACGAATGTCGATTCGGCGTGGTATGCGCTCGAATGTCAAACGCGCCCTGTGGTGTGGATTGCCGGCGGAACAGACAAAGGCAACGACTACTCGGTGCTCAACGACTTTGCTCGTCAGAAGGTGCGCGCGCTCGTTTGCCTTGGTGTTGATAATGAGAAGCTTATTACCAGTTTTGCTGGCATCATACCTACGATAGTAGAGACGAAATCGATGGCCGATTGCGTGCGCGAATGTCACCGATTGGCTCAAAGTGGCGATGTGGTTTTGCTCTCGCCATGCTGCGCAAGTTTCGACCTCTTCAATAGCTATGTGCACCGTGGAAATCTCTTCAAAGAAGAGGTTAATAAGTTGAAATAAAAATAGTTGGCAGATATGTCGTTCGATAGCATAAAAAGATACTTCATTGGCGACCGCTGGATATGGATAGTGATAGCATTTCTATCTATACTCTCGGTATTCTCGGTCTATAGTGCTGCGAGTGTGTTGGCGTACGTGAAGAACAACGGCGACATGTCGCACTACATAATTAAGCACGTGGTGATGCTCGTTGCGGGCATCGTGGTAGCTGTGCTCACCAGCCGCATACATCCAAAATATTTTTCAGGATTGGCCGAGGTGATGGTCTTTTTTGGCTTCATCGGGCTTGTCATGGCGTTGGTGCTTGGCAGTGCCATCAATGGTTCATCGCGTTGGATAAATATTGGCGGCTTCACGGTGCAACCATCGGAGTTTGCCAAGTTTGCACTTATAATATTTACAGCCAAGAAGTTAGCCCTTGCCAACGAGCCCAAAGATGCATTCTGGCCCATACTTATAGGATCGGCAATAATATGCATACCTATTATGCTCGAAAACCTCTCTACCTGCCTTTTGGTGGGCTTTTCGGTTTTCGCGTTGATGGCTATTGGCGGTGTGCCTTGGCGCTATTTGTTTGGCACGGCTGGCGTAGTGATAGCATTCCTATTTATAGTGGTGCTTTTTGCGCCATACGCAAGCAAAGTTTTCCCACGAGCCAACACATGGCGTGCGCGCATAGAACGCTTCATAGGTAGCGACGAAGCCGCAGCTCAAGGTTCAAAAGACGGCGACTATCAGAGACGACAGGCCCTCACGGCGGTTGCCATTGGCGGCATCACTGGTCGTGGACCTGGGCATAGCTACATGAAAAACTTCCTGCCGATGGCCTTCTCCGACTTCATCTTCGCCATCATCTTGGAGGAGTACGGCGCGTGGGGTGGAGCATTGGTGCTGCTGGCGTTTCTTATGCTTATGTATAGAGCCATATTGGTGATGAAGCGATGTCAGAAACCATTTCACGCCTTTGTCATTATAGGCATAACTATAATTATAGAGATTCAGGCGCTCATAAATATGATGGTAGGCGTAGGTATAATGCCAGTCACAGGACAGACTTTGCCGTTAGTCAGTCAAGGTGGTTCGTCGGACATATTTATGGGCTTTGCTTTCGGCATAATACTCTCGGTGAGCCACGTCAATCCGGCGCCTGCAGTTGCAAAACCTGCTCCAGTCCATACCGACGATGAGTCTACCGACGAAGAAAAACCATCGACTATGGACGGCGATGGCGAATATTACGAGGAAGCAGAAGCTGTAACTTTTGGATAACTAAGTATATACATACACAACAACGTATAAAAAATAATAGACAGACATGAAAGTAATTATAAGTGGAGGCGGAACGGGAGGTCACATCTTCCCAGCCATATCGATAGCAAACGCGTTGCGCGAAATAGATCCATCTACGGAGATTCTATTTGTTGGTGCGAAGGGCAAGATGGAGATGGAGAAGGTGCCCGCTGCAGGCTACGAAATTGTTGGCTTGCCGGTGGCTGGATTCCATCGAAAAATAAACCTCCGCAACATTTGCCGCAATATGCTCTTTCCCTTCCGCTTGCTTGGTAGCATGATTACGGCTCGCCGCGTGCTAAAGCGCTTCAATCCCGATGTGTGTGTGGGTGTGGGCGGCTATGCCAGCGGTCCGGTGCTTCGTTGCGCATCGCAAAAGGGTATTCCGTGCTTGCTTCAGGAGCAGAATAGCTATCCGGGCGTAACTAATAAAATACTCGCAGCTAAGGCAAAGCGCATCTGCGTAGCTTACCCCGACATGGAACGCTTCTTTCCGAAGGAGAAAATCACCTTCACGGGCAATCCGGTGCGCCAGTCGTTGCAAGGCGCTATAGACCGCGAGGAGGCTGCCAAATTCTTCGGCCTCGACCCAAATCAGTCCATAATATTGGTGATAGGCGGCAGCCTTGGTGCGCGCTCTATAAACAACGGCATCAGCGCTACGCTCGACGATTTGCAGCCTGGCGTGCAACTCTTGTGGCAAACGGGTAAAATGTATTATGCTGATATTCAGCAAAAACTCAAAGAACAACCGCGTGCAAACGTTCATGCATACGACTTCATAAAACGTATGGATTATGCGTATGCAATTGCCGATGTTGTAATTTCGCGTGCTGGAGCAAGTAGCATTTCCGAACTTGCGCTGCTCGGCAAACCATGCATCTTTGTGCCGTCGCCCAACGTGGCTGAGGATCATCAGACGAAGAATGCTATGGCGCTCGTTTCGCGCGAGGCTGCCCGTTTGGTTCGCGACAGCGAGACTCGCACGCTCCTTGCTGAGGCCCAGCTTACGGTATCGGACAAGGAGCAGCTCGAAAAACTTGCTACCAACATCCGCCAGTTTGCTAAGCCAAACGCCGCTGCCGACATTGCTAAATACGTATTCGAACTCGGCGGCAAAAAGTAAAATAGAAGTCACCGAAGGGAATTAATTAGTTGAATTCGGTGATGTAAATTGTAAATAGTCAAATAGTCAAATGAAGAAGAATTATTATTTCGTAGGTATTGGTGGCATAGGTATGAGCGCACTCGCTCGCCATTTTCACGCCATAGGTTGCAATGTGTCGGGCTACGACCGCACGCAGACGCGCCTCACCGATGAAATCATAGCCGACGGCATATCTATCGCCTTCGACGACGATGTAAACGCCATTCCTGCGCCGTTTCGCTCAAAAAGCGACACGCTCGTGGTAGCTACGCCCGCCATACCAGCCAATAATGCTATTCTTACATATTTCCGCAACGAAGGTTTCGAGGTTGTGAAGCGCTCCGTTGTGCTTGGTCATCTCACCGATGCTGCCGACGCCGTTTGTGTGGCTGGCACGCATGGCAAGACCACCACGTCGACACTTGCTGCGCACATTCTACGCACGTCGCAAGTGGGTTGCTCAGCTTTTCTTGGCGGCATTTCAGTCAATTACAATACTAATTACTGGAGCAATACCGAATCGTCTTTCGTAGTTACCGAAGCCGACGAATACGACCGCTCGTTCCTTACGCTTCATCCGCATGTGGCTGTAATTACGGCTATGGATGCCGACCATCTTGATATTTATGGCACTAAAGCCGAGATGCAGAAGGCTTTCCGCCAATTCGCTTCGCAGATTCGTAGCGGTGGCGCGCTCTTGCTAAAGTATGGTCTGCCAATAAGCGACGAGATTGTTAGCGAAGATGCCGAGTTCTTTACTTATGCTCGCGAGAATAAAGAGACTGATTTTCATGCTTATAGAGTGAAACGCGTTGGTAATAAATACAACTTCTCGGTAAGTTCTCCTCTTGGCGACATAGAAAACCTGACGCTCGGCTTGCCCGGACTTCACAACGTGGAGAATGCTGTGGCTGCTGTGGCTTCGGCTCAGCTCTGCGGCGCTACCGACGACGAAATTCGTGACGCCTTGGCTTCGTTCCGTGGAAACCGCCGCCGCTTCGAGTATCATATCGATACAGAAAAGTGCGTACTTATCGATGACTACGCGCATCACCCACAAGAGATTGCTACGACGCTCAATTCTGTTCGCGATATTTATGGCAAACGTACGCTCACCGTGGCGTTCCAGCCACACCTCTACACTCGCACGCGCGACTTCGCCGACGATTTTGCTAAGGTGCTCGCCACTGCCGACCGTTTGCTTATGCTCGATATTTATCCGGCTCGCGAGTTGCCTATCGAGGGCGTAACTACGCAGATGCTCATCGATAAAATAAAGAAGATTCGCCCCGATGCCAATGTGCAGTTGGTTCAGAAAGAGCAACTTGCGCAAGCTATAGCCGATGGCAATCACGAACTTGTGCTCATTATGGGTGCTGGCAATATTGATGCGCTTGTGCCCGAAGTAGAAGCAAAATTGAAAGAGACGCTGTAATTATATATACGTATGGCAGACGCTGGAAAACAGAAGATTGGGCGCGTGGTGCATCGCGTTGGGATAGCCGCTTGTTGGGTGGTTATGATTCTCTATTTCCCTGTGGCCATGTCGTTTGTGAATGCCGAGAAAGCTACGGTGGAGTGCACTCGTGTGGTGTCGCACGTGGTGGACAACGACCACAGCAAACTCATCACCGAGACGGGTTTGCAGCACATTGTCGATCGCGCATACCCAGCGCTCAAAGGCTCGCTTGTGCGCGACCTTAACCTTGTGGAGATGGAGCAGCGCGTAGAGCAGACACCTGTGGTGAAGCGCTGCGATATTTACTATACGCCGGGCGGTGTGCTGCATGTTAGCATCGTTCAGCGCGAACCAATCATGCGCGTATTTACACAGCACACGTCGTATTATATGGACGAGGAGTCGTTTCGCATAGCCGCCGAGCCAGAAATGAGTGCTCGCACGGTGGTGGTGTCGGGCTACGTAGGCTCGATGCTCGATGGTGGCGATGTGCTCGAGCTTTGTAAGTATATTGATAGCAATAAATTCTGGAAGTCGCAGATAGAACAAGTGTATATAACTGAAAAACACGAGTTTGTACTTATTCCGCGCGTTGGCGACCATGTGGTGGAGTTTGGCACAATAGAGCGTATGGAGGAGAAGTTCGATCATCTATATGCACTATATACAAAAGGCTGGAAACCAAAAGAATGGAATGTCTATAAGAAGGTAAATTTGAAGTATAACGGGCAGATAATCTGCACAAAAAGATAGCAGCACAATTATGAATAGAGAGACTGTAATAGTTGCAATTGACCTTGGCAGCACCGAAGCTCGCATGGTGGTGGCGCAAAATTTGTCCAACAGCAAGTATGGCATAAAGTTGTTGAACTATGGTTGTGTGCCTCTCTCGGGTATGCGAAGGGGCGAAGTGTACGACGTTTCTATGGTGTCGTATGCTGTGTCGGAGCTGACAAAGAAATACATCAAAAACGTCAAGCGCGATATGGCTTATTGCGTTACCGTGGGTGGCATGAGCCTCAAAACCATACGCAACGTTAAGCAACAGGATGCCAAAACGGGTAAGGTCAGTGTCACTCAGCAGATGCTCGATAGTCTCAAAGACAAGGTGGAAAACGATGTCCGCAACACCATTGGCGAGGATATGCAGATTATAAATACTGAGTTTATTCAGTACGTACTCGACCAAGTTTCCACTTCGTACAAACGACCATCGGGCTTATGCCAAAAGATTGAGGCTACGGCTATATGCACTATAATTAACCGCAACGTGCTCAATGCGATAAGTCAGTCGTTTGTAAACCCACTTCCGCGTCCCGAAGCCTATCGCCCGTCTACCTCTATGAAAGGTATTGTGTTGCTCAATAGTTTAGACAAGGAGAATTGTATGGCGCTTGTCGATTTGGGTGCGCAGAATATTGGTGTGGCTATTTATGAGCATGGTCAATTGTGCTACGAGTCGTCGCTGCCATTCGGTTGCCAAACCATTACCGACGACATCTCTAATTGCTGGAAAATATCTGCCGAACGCGCCGAGATGATTAAGCGCATCGGCTATCGCAAAAATGCATCATCTGGCCCGCTGTGCATAACGGTTGGCGAAGAGATCTACGACGATATTGATAACGCTGCTAAACTCAACTTCGTCATTGTTGCTCGTCTTCGCGAGATTGCTGCATACGTAGGCGCTGAGCTGGTGAATGCCAATAAATTCAACATGATACGCAGCGTGAAACTTACGGGTGGTGGTGCTAAGATGCCTGGCATCTGCGACATTTTCCGTATGCAACTTACCAAAGATACTACTATCATTCGCCCCGAAGTAGAAGGCATGAATAGCGATGATTTCTTGCGCTACTCGGCTGCCATTGGCTTGGCTTCGGATATTATCCGCAAAAACAACGAGATGCAGACCGACAACACCCTCAACTTCGGCGATGAGCAACCTGTCGAGCCAGAAGAGGCTGAGACTGATTCCGAGTCGAAGGAGGAGACTAAAAAAGAGAAACCCAAGAAGGAGAAAAAATCTTGGACCGACAGATTCTCAAATTTGGCCAATAATATGTTCGGCTCTGAGGGCGAGGATATGCAATAATAGAGATACCAACGCGTAATAATTATAAATATGGAAAACGAATCAAGTCCATTGGAGTTCGATTTTGAAACTCCGTCCGTGAAGAATGAAATTATCAAGCTTATTGGCGTTGGTGGAGCAGGCGGCAATGCCGTCAATTGCGCTCATCGCATAGGCATTAGTGGTGTTAATTATATAGTATGCAACACCGACAAACAGGCGCTCGAAGACAGCGATGTAGAAATAAAGATACAGCTCGGTCCGCGTCTCACAGAAGGCCTTGGTGCAGGAAATAACCCCGATCAAGGTCGCGAGAGTGCCGAAGAGGTGCTCGACGAAATAGATAAAATGCTCGACGACACCAAAATAGCCATCATTTGTGCAGGTATGGGTGGCGGCACTGGCACTGGCGCAGCTCCTGTGGTGGCTAAGAAGTCGAAAGAGAAGGGCATACTTACCATAGGTATAGTCAACGTGCCGTTCCTCTACGAAGGTCGCCCGCGCATAAAGCAAGCCGTGCATGGTCTCGATGAACTATATAAGAATGTCGACGCCATAATGATTATCCGCAACGATGCCATAGAAGAGATGTATGGCGACCTGAAAAAGAGCGAGATGCTACATAAAGGCGACGAGATAATGGCTGTGGCTGCCAAAGGTCTTGCCGAGATGATTAGCCGCAAAGCCTTGGTGAATGTCGACTACGCCGATGTGCGCACTGCCATGTTCGAGAGCGGTGTTACGCTGATGGGTTCAGGCGAGGCTTCTGGTACCGACCGCGCTGCTGAGGCTGTACGCAAGGCGCTTACCTCTCCGCTTCTGAACAATAGAGATATTCATGGCGCTAAATATATATTGGTGATGACCTACACCTCGCACGAATACGAGATTCGCGGTAGCGAGGATAAGATTCTGCACAATATGCTCTACGAAGAGATGAGCAACCCCGAAGATGGTACAATCATCTGGGGTAACGCTTTCGACGATACTCTTGGTGAAGCACTCCGCGTGACGGTTATTGCCACTGGTTTCGCAGCCGACTGGAGCGACTTGAATAACAACAAAGGTCGCCGCGTAGAGTTGAGTCTCGACCCCGAAACAGGCTTGGTTACCGAGCTCGAATGCTCCGACGATGATGAAGATTTTAGCGACGTCGAAGAAGGCTCAGCGCGCACAGTGACGTTTCAAGTGGATAATATCGATAGCAAGATAAACGCGCTCTTCGGTGCTAACCGCGATGACGACAATGCCGACGACTATTCTATCGACAACCTCATCGACGCTAAAGTCATGCCTCGCAACGACCTCAACTCCGAACTCAACCTCAAAAAACTCGAAGATGAGCCAGCATACCTACGTATGAGTAGGAAAGAGTAGAGCGTAGAGGGGAGAGCGTAGAGGGGTCAAAGTTGAAAGTTTAGAGTTGAAAGTTTAGAGTTGAAAGTTGTTGTGAACGCAGATTTATAACGATTTACGGTGTAGGGCTACCATAATATGACAGCCATACGCTAGGAAAAATCTGTGCAAATCCGTTCAATCAGAGTCATCTGTGTTCCTCAAAACTCATAACTCGTAATTCATAATTCGTAATTAATAAAGATGCAACCAGAAGCAACCGTACTTGGAAAGCGTGTCGATTATCCGCAGCACTATGCGCCAGAAATGCTCGTGCAGGTGCCGCGCCGACTGAATCGTAGTATCTACGACATCGATGATGCACATCTGCCCTTCGTGGGTGCTGACGCGTGGCACGCCTACGAACTGAGTTTCTTGTATCCCAACGGTTTGCCATTCTCTGGTTTGCTAAAACTTGTCTATCCTGCCGATAGCGAATTCCTTGTAGAAAGCAAGTCGCTCAAGCTCTATCTCAACTCTTTCAATATGGATAAATACCAGTCGAAAGATGAGGTTGAGCGCATCGTTGCGGCCGACTTGAGCAAACTTGTTGGTGCGCAGGTTGGTGTGCATATTTTCGCCGACGATGATAAAAATACGTATGCAACGGGTTGTGATATAGATAAATACATATTGCTCGAGACTCTGCCCGAGATGCGCAATTTGCATATAGATAAATACACCGAAGCTCCCGAACTTCTCGAAACTGCTGGCGAATCGGGCGAGATGATGGTGAAAACCAATCTCTTGCGTAGCAATTGCAAAATCACCCATCAACCCGACTGGGGCACATGTTTCATACGTATGAAAGGCAAGCAGTTGCCTACGTACACATCGCTCATGAGCTACCTCGTAAGTATTCGAGGCGAGAACCATTTCCATGAGGAAATTTGCGAGATGATATACGTACGTCTGCAACGCCGTTTTGCGCCCGAAGAACTTTTTGTGGGCTGCATATATACGCGTCGTGGCGGCATAGATATTTGTCCAATGCGAGCATCGGCTGCGCACCTGTTGCCGTCGGATCTGCTAAACGAAAAAGTGCTCACTGCGAAACTTCTTCGCCAATAAAAATCTGTTTTATCTGTATTGCAAATCCCCATCGAATGGGATGCGTAATTATGTGCAAGGCAGGAGCCTTGCTTTTAGACAGGACGTAGGCACAGCCTACGATAAACGAGAGGCAATTTGCAATTTCAAACAGTCAAATTGGCGGATTGCAAATCCGCCTGAACTGGTATGGTGATTATTGGAGATTATCATGGTAACAAAATTCAAAACTAAGTTAGAGTGTGCTTTGTACATTAGAAAGCAAGTAAATATGTTTTTCCCTTTATGGCAAGAAGTGTTGTTTGAATATGAAGGCTTACCGAATGGAATTATGGAAGTTGACTATAGATGCGATAATATAATTATTCAATTTCAACAAGATAGAGGTTGTTTAGACTTCTCCGTCTATAAGAACCATAAACAACCTTTGAATTTATCATGGGAAAAAGACGTTCATCAAGGGATAATCAAAACTATTCCTGATATTGATCCTGAATGGTATTGTACGCCATGCTATGAACTTGTTGATTTTTACATCAACTTTCTAAAAGAGCGGTTTGATACTTTCGTATGGGATGAATAGTCATTGTTCGGCATTCCACACCAGTCTCAAAAAATAGCCAATGCCACTACTCTATAAAATACTATAAATCAGCGTTATCAGTGTAATCTGTGCGAGCGAAATGTTTGCACAGAGCGATAGTATTTTGTGTACGTTACATGTAGAAACGCGGCGCGCTATGTCTCTACAATCCAATGCCATTTGTTTAGGCGAATTAGAAATCCGCAAACCAGAGTGGGGCAAATTTCCTCGAACGGCGTCCAACGTGGCTGAACTTTTTCGTCATCAGTGTTCTATGGGTGAAAAATCCCTATTGTGGTAGTCTGCTAAATATTCGCAGACACTCTAATTGTAAATAATTCTAAATTCGCGCCAGAATAATTAGAAATACTATATCGATGATAAAAACAACCATAGCTGCTTCGGTAATGGCGCTTTCCGCCGTTTGCTGCATGGCACAGCATACCGAGACTCCCCTTGTAAAAATTGGCAACGAGACCTATTCGCTCGAGGAATTCAATACTATCTACGAGAAAAACAATTCCGTGGCGCAATTCCCAATTTCGCGCGAAGAGTATCTGAACCTTTTTATTCGCTATAAGATGAAAGTTCAAGAGGCTCGAAGCCTTGGCTACGACACGCTTCCCGACTATCGCCGCGAACTTGGCGACTACCGTAGCGAACTGATACAGCTATATATGTGCGACAGCACCATCATCAAGGAGAAACGCGCTGCCATAGAAGAGCGCCTCAAGATGGAGATAAATGCAGAACACGTACTTATTCTCGCGCGCGAAGATGCATCGCCAGCCGATACACTTGCGGCTTATAACAAATGCAACGAAGCTCGCGAACTCGTCTTGCAGGGTTTGCCGTTCGATTCCATCGCGCGTGTATATTCTCAAGATCCATCGGCTAAGCAAAATGGTGGCAAACTTGGCTATTTCACAGCGTTGCAGATGGTGGAACCATTTGAGGATGCTGCATACAATACGCCCATCGGCGAATGCTCCAAGGTGTTCCGTACAAGCTACGGCTACCACTTCGTTCACGTGATTGACAAACGTAAGTGGAGCGGCGAGATGCGTCTTGCGCACATCATGAAGGCTAAAAACAACCGCACGGTGGACGCAAAAGCGTTTATGGATAGCCTATATACGTTGCTGAAAAGTAACGTCGATTTCCCAGCCATGGCAATGAAACACTCCGATGACCAACAGACTGCCAATCGAGGAGGCGAGATGGGTTGGATACCACTCGGTGTGCTCATTCCGCAGTTTGCCGAGCCTTGTCGCGGATTGGCAAACAATGGTGATATTACGTTGCCGTTCGAAACGCCTTTCGGTTGGCACATCGCTAAGCGCCTCGATTTCCGTGAAGGTCGCGAAGCCGCCGTTGTCGATAATATGATAGCCCGTATTCATGGCCCTAATTGGCTTAGAACGCTTGGCCGAGAAGCATATATAGATAGAAAAGCCAAAGAGCTCAATCTGAGATTCAACGAAGAGAATGTTGCCGAGTTGGAGAAGATATTTGCCAATGAGAAGAACAGTAGCGCCATTGTAGCCAAAATAAAAGAGTTGAAGGGCAATTTGCTAACGTACGATGGCGGCGCCTATGCTGCATCAAATGGTGCTGAAATTTTCCATATCTGGGATGCCGACAAAACCGTCGAAGAGAACAAAAAAAGCCTTGCGCGTAATATTTTGCTGACCTATTGTATGGAGAATCTCGAGAAAATCGATGCTAAATTCCATTATGCATACGAGGAGTATAAAGATGGTCTGCTCGTGTTCGAAATTACGCAGCGCAACGTCTGGAGTGTGCAACCCGACTCGACCGCTATGCAGCAGCGCTACGCCGCTAATCCTAAGCGCTACACCAAAGGTGCTACATTCAAGGGCAATATTTACTTCTGCTCAACCGCTGCCGACGCTGCCAAAATTCGCGCTATGGTGCCAGTGAGCCCTCGCAAATCGAAGAAAGCCGCTAAGTATGCATATAAGATAGTTTCGGGTGAGCAAGTACAAGGTGGAACCTACGACGACTATTTATGGCCAAATAGACCGCAGCCAAACGTTGTCATCGATGGTGTGTTTACCGACGGCGAAGCGCAATCCATCGAAGCGGTGCGAGCATTGCTTTCGTCCGACTGTCAGCAAATTGCCGAAGACAAGTGGCTCGAAGAACTCTCCAAGAAGTATAAAGTAACTATGTTGCATAAACTATAAAATATTTATAATCAACTAATTAATATTACTGTTATGACATTTACAGAACGAATTACAGAGGATATTAAGCAAGCCATGAAGGCCCGCGAGGCTGTGAAACTCGAAGCTCTCCGCGGTATCAAGAAAGAACTTATTGAGGCTCGCACTGCCAAAGCAGGTGGCGAGGAAGTTTCGGATGCCGACGCAATGAAGATTCTCCAAAAGATGGTGAAGCAGCGTCGCGAAACATCGGCAATCTACAAAGAGCAAGGTCGCCCCGAACTCGCTGCTGCCGAAGACGAACAAGCCGACGTCATAGCTGCTTATCTACCTAAGGAACTCACCGCCGAAGAGATTGAGGCTGCCGTAAAAGCTATCATTGCCGAAGTTGGTGCTACCAGCATCAAAGAGATGGGCAAAGTGATGGGCGTAGCCAGCAAAAAACTCGCCGGTCAAGCCGATGGCAAAGCCATCTCCGATACCGTAAAGAAATTGCTAAATAATTAGCAGCGTATTGTAATTATAAAGAAATAGGGCTGCCGCAATCGTGGCAGCCCTATCTTTATTTATAGCTACAAATAATCGAAAAAAACACCCATGTAAAACGAGATTGAACCCTTTCGCGAAGAGCAAAAAGAGATCCTTGGAGAGGTGTTGTAAACACTCAGAAAATACACCTCGGCATAGCCAGTAGAAAACTTATAGAACTGTATAAATATCGACTTTTCTTTGTTGTAAAATACTGATTGTCAATGCAATAGTTGCGGCATTAACTTTTTTTTGTATTTATGGTACAACGTAATTCTTTTTTTCTACTTTTGCGGCAAATTTGAAGTGTGTAACAAAACAAAATAATAATTACTATGTATTGGACTTTGGAATTAGCGTCGAAACTTGAAGATGCACCGTGGCCAGCTACAAAAGAGGAGTTGATAGATTTCGCCTCTCGTTCTGGAGCTCCGCTTGAAGTAATCGAAAACCTTCAGGAGTTGGAAGACGAAGGAGATGTTTATGAGAGTATCGAGGATATTTGGCCCGACTACCCTACAAAAGATGACTTCTTTTTCAACGAAGATGAGTATTAACAGCTAAATACTGCTGGAAAAATATCGGCGAGATGAACAAAAGTTTGTCTCGCCGATGTTTTTTATGCCTATTTGAACGTTTATTCTCGTCTTTTGATAGTCCAATTTGCACCCGAAAATGATTTTTCTGCTCTTTTTTGAGTCTTTTTTGGGGTGTTTTGAACGAGAAAAATGGTGTCGAGAATAATGAGTGCGATTTTGTGCTTTTGTATAATATTGATTTTTAGCTGGTTATAAACGCGGTTTTTTGAGGCAAAAAAACTTTGAAAAAAGTTGCTTGGAGCCCTTGTGGAGAAAAGAAAAGTGTCTACATTTGCAACCGCAAACGAGAGAGATAAGACGTTTGACAAAGCCATCAGGAGAGATGGGTGAGTGGCTGAAACCACCAGTTTGCTAAACTGACGTACGGGATTACCGTACCGGGGGTTCGAATCCCCCTCTCTCCGCGAGTATTTCGGGGTGTAGCGCAGTCCGGTTAGCGCATCTGCTTTGGGAGCAGAGGGTCCCAGGTTCGAATCCTGGTACCCCGACAAAAATGCGGAAATAGCTCAGTTGGTAGAGCACGACCTTGCCAAGGTCGGGGTCGCGAGTTCGAGTCTCGTTTTCCGCTCTTAACGTTGCTGTTGTAGCTCAGTGGTAGAGCACTTCCTTGGTAAGGAAGAGGTCGCGGGTTCAACTCCCGCCACCAGCTCTTGAAAGCCTTCTCATTTCGAGAGGGCTTTTCTGTTTTTAGGCGGTAGGGTAGTGTCGTCTATATCTATATCTAATCACAAAAGAGGTATATTCGCCACAGCTAAAACATATCGTATGCCTTCTACTCAAGATTTTCTTTTCTATGTGCTAGATAGCCTTGCCGATTTGCACGACGACGTAACCTATCGTAAAATGATGGGCGAATACATACTCTATTATCGTGGTGTGGTGATAGGTGGCGTCTATGATGATAGATTCCTTATAAAACCGCTAAAATCGGCTGTAGCACTGCTGCCCGATGCTGAGATGGATATTCCATACGAAGGCGCAAAAAAGATGATTCGTATTGATGATGTTTGCGACCGAAAATTGCTCGCCAAGTTGGTCGTAGCTATGTATGATGAACTCGCTGCAAAATCGAAGAAATAAGCATAATTACAACGCCTATTTCAAACCGATACGAATCCGAACTGAGTGCCGGTAAAAAGTATTGAACCAATTTTCCAGATTTATCTGTCTTCTCTGTGCGAGAATAAAAAAGACCGCCCCGAAGAGCAGTCTTTACATATATCAAAACTTATAATTCACTACAATTCGCCGCTATCCTTCAGTTTATTGATGAGCGGATTGGCGTACATAGAACGGATAGAATTGAGCACGTATTCCTTGTCGCATTCACCAAGTTTAGCGATGTTCTCTTCGTTGCGATTGTCGAATGCAGCCTTGTCTTCGGTGGTATATTTGTCGGCAAAACGCGTTGTATTGTTCAACTCGTCGAAAGCTACGTAGTTGCTTGGCCACAAACGATAGCTTGAGTGAATCTTGTGGTCGATGAGTTTCGCAAGTTCCTGAATTTGTGCATTCTTATTATCTGCGTGCAGATTATTCAAATCGTCGGCGGTAATCTCGTCGTTGAATGCTATATGTATGCGACCCTTCTGTCCGCGTATGCCAATGGACATGTGCTCGAGGTCGTCGTTTTGGCTCTTTTTGTATGCAGGATTATCGCGTTTGAGCTGGAATTGAAATGCCTTCAAGTAGTCGCAAGGGTCGTATTCGTAGCTAACGCTCACTGGTGCAATCTGAAGTTTTGCAAAATTGCTAACGAAATCTTCTTGACCGCTGAGATTCAGCATTTTGAGTACGCTGTTTTGTGTCTCGTCGTTGCCATCTTTAGAACGACCTTCGCGCTGAGCGAGCCAGATATTTTGACTATTCTCGGTTATCGACGTACGTATGTATGCCGAAAGCGTAGCCGAAGCCTCCATCTGTTGGCGTACCGACGAAAGGTTACGCAGTACGAGGAAAGATTTGTTGAGCTTCACAAGGTCGGTAATCCACTCATAAATAAGCAGATTGTCGCCGATGGCAATTTGTGAGGTGCTTAGCCCATGGTCGCGGAGCGAAGTGTTGATAAGAGCAGAGTCGAGAACAATGTCGCGGTGGTTCGAGATGAACAAGTGATTACGCTTAACATTCTCGATACCTGAAACGGTAAGTCCCTGAGAAGTATGTTTCAGCAGTTCCTTGATGAAAGGAATCACGCATTTGTCTTGGAACTCGGCTATCGAGCGGATTTCCTTCAGTTTCTCCACCATAACATCTACTGGCACATTAGGGAAAATGCGTGGCAAGATGTGAAGAAAGTACGGAACCGTAACCAATTGCTTAATTACATCGTGCACCTCGTTGTCGTCGAACGGGCGTATTTTATCAAAATCCTTTTGCTCTGACATGTCAATATTTATTTTGTTGAACGCATCTGTTGCATTCAGACTTCGCAAATGTAGTTAGAATAATCATATCACCGAATTCGGCTAATCGATACAAAATCTATCGTGTTCGACAGAAACGCATCTGTTTCGGCGCCTATATCCGGTGATTTTATATGCCCAACTTCTACTCTGAGGCAACCTTCGCGAGTTGCATCTTCCGTTTGCGTCGGCTACTTATGATGTGCAGCACTACGGCTACGAGCATCGCAAAGGATACGCCAATGCCATCGATAAGTATGTCGTATGGCGTACCTACACGTCCTGCGATGAACGTTTGGTGATACTCGTCGAGAGCCGCCATCGATAGTGCTATTATATATACAGCAACGAACGCGCGTCGCGATAGTCGACCTTCGTACACCTCCACGGGCAGAAGCAATGCCGCCGTTAGACAGAAGAACTCCGTCATGTGGGCGAGTTTGCGTACGTACCATTCTGCTTGTTGAGCATAGTTGAGTATGTCGGCATCAGTCGCATCAACTTGAAACATAGGCACAAAAAAGGCCATCAAATGTTGCGATATGCATTGCGACATAGAGCCCGACTCATCGCCTTCGCTATCCGACATCGTATAGATGAAACAGAGTATCAGTAGTGCAGGAATGAACGATAACGCTCTGTATATATGACGCTTACGCAATGGCATCAGCTGCTTGTAGGTTGCGTGAGTAAGAGAGGCTTTTTATTTCACAAGTTTGTTGGTTGCCGTGTCGGGGAATACGAAGCGAGGCTTGAATGTGCGAGCCTCTTCCATATCCATCATAGCGTAGGCAATAATTATAACTACGTCGCCCACAGCTACTTTGCGCGCAGCAGCACCGTTGAGACAGATGACGCCCGAACCACGTTCGCCTTTTATTACGTACGTTTCGAAGCGTTCGCCATTATTATTATTTACAATCTGAACCTTCTCATTTTCGATGATGTTAGCAGCATCCATAAGATCTTCATCGATGGTGATGCTACCTATGTAATTAAGGTCAGATTCGGTTACGTGTACGTTGTGGAGTTTCGATTTTACTACATGAATCATCATAACTATAACTCTTTGGGTTTGAAGTATGTTATGTTATCAATAAGACGGACTTTGCCGCAATAAACAGTAACACAGCCAACAGCGTAGTTGGTGTCGTTCCATGCGTTGAGGTCTTGAAGAGTGAGACCATCTACAATGCTATAGTATTCTACCTCGAGACCGCCAACGGCGTTTATCTGTTTGGTTACGCGCTCTATCAACTGAGCAGGGGTATAATTTTTATATTCCTCAACCGACTGTTGCAGAATAGCGTGAATCTTAGGAGCTATAGCGCGACCTTCGGGCGTAAGCAGAGCGTTGCGCGAACTTGTAGCCAAGCCGTCGTCGTCGCGGACGATAGGGCAGCCCACAATGCGAAGTTTCATGCCGAGGTCTTTCACCATTTGGCGGATAATAGCAAGTTGCTGAAAATCCTTCTCGCCGAAGAATGCCACATCTGGCTCAACAATCATAAATAGTTTGCTGACAATCTGCGCCACACCGTTGAAGTGACCTGGGCGATATTTGCCCTCCATCACTTGGCTGAGCGCGCCGAAATCGAATTGACGCGTGTCGGGTTCGGGATAAATTTCCTCAACCGAAGGCGCAAAAGCAACGGCTGCCGAGGTGTTGCCGCTAAGCAGAGCAATGTCGGCATCGAGCGTGCGCGGATATGTGCGCAAATCTTCTGGATTGTTGAATTGTGTGGGGTTTACGAAAATGCTAACCACCACGAATCTACCTTCTTCGCAAGCTTTCTTTACGAGTGACAGATGTCCTTTGTGTAGGGCTCCCATCGTTGGCACAAGAGCTATCTGTTTGCCAGCAGCACGTGCCGTTTTTACTGCATTTTGTAATGCTTCAATGGTTTTTACTAATTCCATTTCTGTTATATTCTCCTTACATACAGACAATTACGCGAAGTAACTGGTGCCGTAAAAATGTTTGCAAAGGTATGCATCATTTTCAATACGAAGTGCTAAAAAGAGTTACGAAATACGATTTAGGTGTAAGCAACCACATATTGGTAAATAAATTCAAGCATATCATCACTTCAAATCTTATTGCTTAGTTGTGTTGATATAATATGTATTCGGTGTGGCTTTCATCAAGTTAGGGCCTATTACAATTTGTTACTATTTGTAAAAGTATGGCTTGGGAAGCTAAGCATGGTCGCATACGTATGTGCAAAACAGAGACTTTTGTCAATTCTGAAAAAATGTAAAATCTCTATTTTGGAAAAGACAATAAGAACGTATATTTGCGGCTCGATTTTAGAAAACAAATAAAATTCTATAATATAAAAATGGCAGCATTACAAACCCTTAGAAATAAGGCCGGAGTGTTCATTACGATACTTATAGCTTTAGCACTCTTAGCATTTATTCTGACCGACTTTATTGGTAACGGAAACAACATCTTCTCTAATGGAGATAAACTCGGCGAAGTAGCCGGAGAGAAAATCAAAGTTCAAGATTATCAAAACTTAGTAGATATACAGGAAGAGTTCTACAAACTCAACTCGCGCAGTATGTCTCTTGGCGAGGAGCAGCAGAACCAGCTTCGCGAGCGCGTTTGGCAGACCCTCGTTCACGATATGGCTTTCGAGAATGTCTACGAAGGTGCCGGTGTCGACGTGACCTCAGCCGAAATTCTCGATATGGCTACTGGTAACCACATCGCTCCAATTCTCCGCAACCTCTTCACTAACCCACAAACTGGTGCATACGACAGAGCTCTTGCAGAGAACTTCCTCACACATAAAAATAAAGACGCACAGGCAATGTTCTACTGGCAGAATGTTGAGACCGAACTTCGCCGCGCTCGTCTTTCAGATAAATATAACGGTTTGCTTTATGCCGGCATCTACTGCACTAACGCAGAGGCTCAGCAAGACAGCGCACTTCGCGCAAAGAGCGTAGCTGCTGAATTTGTAAGCATCCGCTACAACGCTATTCCTGATAGCACCATCAGCGTGTCGAAATCGGAACTCAATAACCTCTACAACAAGAAGAAGGATCTCTACAAAGTTGACGCTACTCGCGACATCGAATATGTAGCTTTCCCAATCAGAGCTTCGCAAGAAGACATCGAAGAGGTTGAGAAGAATCTCGAATCGATGAAGGCTGATTTCGAAAATCCTGAGACCGACGCGTTCGACTACGCTCACATGAACTCAGACGTTGAATCTTACAAGACTTACCAAAAAGATTCTCAGTTGCCTTCGGCTCTTGCAGAATTTGTAAAGACCGCTAAGATCAACGATGTATACGGTCCTTATCGCGATGGTAATGAGTTCAAGATGAGCCGCCTCGTAGAGATAGTTTCTCGTCCAGACTCAGTGAAAGCTCGTCACATACTTATTACGAATAACGAGCAGTTGGCCGACAGCCTCTACAATGTTCTTTCTAAGAATAGCTCAAACTTCGAAGAACTTGCTCGTAAATATAGCGAAGACCAAGGCTCTGCAATCAATGGTGGCGACCTCGATTGGTTCGAAGATGGCCGCATGGTTCCTGAGTTCAACGAGGCTTGCTTCAACAACGCTAAAGGTGCCGTTGTGATGGTTAAATCTCAATATGGTACTCACATCATCAAAATAGACGACAAGGGTGTAGCTGGTACTAAATACAGCATTGCTACTATCGAGAAGACAATCAACTACAGCGCTAAGACTCACCAGAGTGTTTACGATCAAGCATACCAATTCTTGAACGTAGCTAAGAATCGTGAGAAATTCGAGGCAGCCGTTGATACTTTCAACCTTATCAAGCGCTTCGGCAATGGCATCCGTGCTAATCAGCACAATGTAAACGCCATTTCTTCGGCTCGCGAAATTGTAAAATGGGCTTACAAAGCTGACGTAAATGAAGTTTCGGACATCTTCGAAGCTAACGATCAGTTTATCGTAGCAGTGCTTACCAAGGCTCAAGAGAAGGGCTTCGCTCCTATCGAAGAGGTTAGCGTAGCACTCAACAACGAAATCATCAACGACAAGAAAGCTGCTCAGATTGAGGGCTCTGTTGCAAACCTCTCGCTTGCTGACGTAGCTGCTAAATACAACTCAAAAGTTGACTCGGTTAAGAATGTAAGCTTCGCTTCGTACAACGTAGCTGGCGCTGGTGTTGAGCCTGCTTTGATTGGTAGCCTTGTTTCGGCAGAGAATGGCAAAGTTGGTGCTGTGAAAGGCAACAATGCAGTATACGTATACAGCGTTGTTGGTCAGGAGGCAGTTCCTGCTAACGCTGCTGCAATTCGCAATAGCTATGCACAGTCATTCAGCTACATTTTCAACCTCAATGAGATGGTTGTTACCGAAAACGCAAATGTTGAGGATAACAGAATTCTCTTCTACTAAAGAGATAAAATACTTATAAGATACGTCAGAGGCTGCTGCATGGTAGTCTCTGACTTTTTGTATTTACAAAGGGAATCAGAAGTCGATGGGAACGACACAAACAGATGACATTCTAAAACTATACGCTGGCGACCAGCGCATAGAGAAACTTCGACAATTTGCACAGAGCAACGTGCGTCGGCTTAACGTGGGCGGCGTGCAAGCCTCTATGACGGCCGTAGCTATTGCCGCTGCGGGCTTCAAACGCAATCTCATTGTCTGTCCCGAGAAAGACGACGCGCCATACATATACCATGACCTCACGCGGTTGCTTGGCACTGAGCACGTATTTTTCTTGCCGTCGTCGTTCAAACATCAACCTACGCCCGACAACTATGATGCGCAGAATATCCAACTACGCATTGAATCGCTTAGCCACCTACTTAGCGACGATAGTGTGTACGTAGTTACATACCCCTCGGCATTGTGCGAAAAGGTGATGTCGGCGCAACGATTCTCGCAGCACATTTTCGAGGTAGAGAAGGGCGCCAAACTCAGCATCTCGTTCCTTTGCGAAGTACTTATGGAGTATGGCTTCAACCGTGTAGATTTTGTATACGAACCCGGTCAGTACTCCGTGCGAGGCTCTATTGTCGATGTCTTTTCTTATGCCGACGATGAGCCGCAACGCATCGATTTCTTTGGTGATGAGGTCGACTCCATTCGCTCGTTCGAACTCGAGAGTCAACTGTCGACTGGCACGCACGACAAGATAACCATAGTGCCCGATATTGAGCATAATGATGACACGGGTGAGATGATGCCGCTTTCGCAAGTAATAGCTGACGATTGCATGGTTTGGTCTGTTGCCCATCACCTCACCACCGACTTGATGAATGAATACGTAGAACCCATTGTCGACCTAAAGTCGGATAACGACCAGAAGGTTCTTCGCAGTCAGTTTTGCAGCGGCGACGAGTGGAACGCGCTTCTTAGTGCCAAGATGATAAATTTCACCAACCGTAGCGCCGACACTCCTACCATCAACTTTGATACTGTGCCGCAGCCGCTCTTCAAGAAGAACTTCGACATGCTTGAAGACGATATTTACTATAAAAATACCGATGGCTACGACGTATATATACTCTCGGACAACAGCCGCCAAGTGGAGCGCTTGCGTGATATTCTGTCGCAGCGAAAACGAAAAATACGCTACAAAGAGCTGCGCACCATTCTGCATCAAGGCTTTGTCGACCGTGAGGCACGGCGCTGTTTCTATACCGATCATCAGATATTTGAGCGTTTTCATAAGTATACATTACGCAACGAGAATACGCGTGGTGCGCAACAGCAGATTACGCTTCGCGAACTGAGCCAGCTCAACGTTGGCGATTATGTGGTGCACGTCGACCACGGTATTGGCGTATTCAACGGCTTGGTGGCAATGGAAGCTAATGGTCACAAGTTCGAAGCCATTCGACTAACATTCCGCGAGGGCGACACGCTCTTTGTGAACGTTCAGTCGCTGCATAAGATTAGTAAGTATCGTGGTAAAGATGGCGTTGAACCCAAGATAGACAAACTCGGTTCGGCGCATTGGAGCAAACTGAAGGATCGTGCCAAGAGCCGCGTGAAAGATATTGCGCGTGAGCTCATTGCGCTCTACGCTCAACGTCAAGACGAAAAAGGCTACGCATTCTCGCCAGATAGTTATCTGCAAAACGAGCTCGAGGCGTCGTTCTTCTACGAGGATACGCCCGATCAAGAGAAGGCTACGCAGATGATAAAAGCCGATATGGAGCGCGACGTACCTATGGATCGTCTCGTCTGTGGCGACGTGGGTTTCGGCAAGACGGAACTCGCCATTCGCGCGGCGTTCAAAGCCGTATGCGACAGCAAACAAGTAGCAGTGCTTGTACCTACAACGGTGCTCGCATTCCAGCACTACAACACCTTCTCGGCGCGTTTGAAAGGTTTGCCGTGTAGAGTAGAGTACATAAGCCGAATGCGCAAGGCAAGCGAGGTTCGCGCCGTGCTGAAAAAACTCGAATCGGGTGAAGTAGACATAATTATAGGTACGCATAGAATCATAGGTAAGGACGTAAAATTCAAAGATTTAGGTCTGCTTATAGTCGACGAGGAGCAGCGATTTGGTGTAGGCGTGAAGGAGAAACTTCGTTCGCTCAAACTCAACGTTGATACTCTGACACTTACCGCAACTCCGATTCCGCGTACGCTGCAATTTTCGCTCATGGGAGCACGCGACCTCAGCGTACTTACCACGCCTCCAGCCAATCGTCAGCCAATAGAAACGCACATTGAGGCGTTTAGCGAAGATTCCATTCGATTTGCCATTCAAAACGAGATTGACCGCGGCGGTCAGGTCTTTATTATAAATAATCGTGTGTCGCATCTGTATGAACTTCAGCGCATTGTAAACAATCTGCTGCCCGATGTTCGCACTGTTGTGGCGCATGGTCAGATGGACGGCACAGAACTCGAAAGTATCATGCTCGACTTCATCGATGGGCAATACGACGTGCTGCTTGCGACGACCATCATCGAGTCGGGACTCGACATACCTAATGCCAATACCATAATTATAAATAACGCGCACCAGTTTGGCCTCAGCGAGCTACATCAGCTGCGCGGACGCGTGGGCCGTAGCAACGTGAAGGCATATTGCTACCTTTTTGCGCCGCCACTTGCCACGCTCACTCAGGAGGCACGCCGTCGACTGAAGGTTATCGAGGACTTTTCGGACCTTGGCAGCGGTTTCAACATAGCTATGCAAGACCTCGATGTGCGCGGTGCTGGCGATGTGCTTGGCGCTGAGCAGTCGGGATTCATTAGCGATATTGGTTTCGAGACCTACCAAAAGATTCTGAATGAGGCGCTTATAGAGCTACGCCAGAACGACCCGCAGCAAATATTTGCCGATGGCGCTGGTGGTACTAACGATGCTAATCTGCAGTACGTTGCTGATTGCCAGATAGATACCGATGAGGAACTTCTCTTCCCCGAGTCGTACATAAGTAGCATCTCGGAGCGCATGAAACTCTACAAAGTGTTAGACAGCCTCAATAACAACGAAGAGATTGAGAAATTCCGCGCGCAACTTGTCGACCGCTTCGGACCGCTGCCAGAGGTGAGCGAACAGCTGTTGCACATTGTAGGTATACGTAAAACGGCAGAACGACTTGGAATAGAGAAACTTGTGTTCAAAAACAAGCATCTGCTGCTCTACTTCGTTGCCGACCAAAATTCGGCATTCTACCAGTCGGCTACGTTTAGCAGCATAATTAATTGGATTCAGCAGAATCCGCGCAGCGTGAAACTCAAAGAGCTGAAAGGCAAACTCTGCCTCACCGCCACATTGCAATCGATGAGCGAGGTGGCTGCATTGCTTAATAATATGGAAAACAAACAGTTAGAAACATGCGAATAATTGCTCTCATTGCCGCTCTCATTTTGACGGCAACCACACTTATGGCTCAGCCCTCGGGGCTCAACATCGTATTTATAGGTAACAGCATCACCTATGGCGCTTGTTCCGAAAATCCTAAGACAGACGCGCCTCCCATCAAGGTTGGTGAGTTGCTTCGCGCACATTCTGACATGGGCAGCGTAGATATAAAAAATGTTGGTGTAAGTGGCGCTACCACAGTGGATTGGCTGCCTGCAACGAATAAGTACTTCAAAAAAGCCATTGATGCAGCCGACAATTTCAGTAATAAAGACGCGCAACTGCTGTTTGTAATTACGCTCGGCACCAACGACAGCGCCATCGAAGGACCGAATGGTGCGCCGCTAACCACCGAGCAATACGAAGCAAACCTCATTACCATTATAGATACGCTGCTTGCTCGCTACGACAAGGCGTATGTAATTGTGAATGAACCAATTTGGTATTCAGCAAATACGAATAATTCTGGCGCGCGTTATCTCGTTGAAGGTCAGCGCAGATTGAATACGTATAGAACTTCTGTAGAAAACGTGGTAGAGCGTCATTATCGCGCTCACGACAAAAAACGTGTTGTGCTTGGCGACACGCAAGGCTGGGACATCTTCAAGGACAATGCAGCCACCTATTTTGTGCCAGAGAATGGTCGCGCTGGCGTGTTCTATCTGCACCCAAACAAAGCTGGCATCGCTCGTCTTGCACGTCTTTGGGAAGCGCCTATCTACAACCTTTGGCGTTATCTGACGCCAGCTAAATATACGCTCAAGAGTGGCGCTACACTTTTGGTCTATCGCGCTACGCAAGAGAAGGTCGACAAAGCGCTCGTCATCTGTCCTGGCGGTGGCTACCGATTCTTGGCGTCGGAGCACGAAGGCACTCAGCCAGCGCATTGGCTTAGCGAAAATGGCTTGACGACGGCTGTACTTCTATATCACATGCCAGCAGGCAATTCCAACGTTCCGCTCAACGACGCTCGTGAGGCGCTTCAGTTCATGCGTGAACATGCGCAGGAGTGGGGCGGTTATACCAAAGTTGGCATTATGGGCAGTTCGGCTGGCGGACATTTAGCTTCTACGGCAGCCACGCACCTCACCACCGATGCGCCCGACTTCCACATTCTGCTATATCCTGTCATAACTATGGATTTGGCTAATACGCATAAAGGTTCGCGCGAAAATCTTCTTGGTAAAAATCCTACAGATGAGCAAGTTGCAGCGTTCAGTAACCAACTTCGTGTGACGCCACAGACCTCGCGTGCGTTCATATTCTTCTCTACCAACGACGGCCTTGTGCCGCCCGTGAATGCAATGTCGTATGCTGAGGCGCTCATCAAAAATGGCGTGTCTACCACTATTCATGCATATCCTGTTGGAGGCCACGGCTGGGGCTTCTCCGACGGATTCTATTACAAGAAACAGTGGCAAAGCGAAATGCTCCGCTGGCTCTCGGCATTCTAATTTTTATACTCTTATAACAGATTTACTAAGTATACATATACTAATTTCGCAGTCTAAATACAGATTGATATGAAACTGATTATTACATTCTTCGCTGTTATATTTTCGTTGCAAGCATTCGCGCAAAACGAAGGTGAACAAAACATCGTCTACACCAACGAAAAACTTGCCGACGTAAATGTTTTGCCTATAAATATTACGATTGCCGAAGGTGTTGAGCGCACCAACGAGGCATTCCGCCGCGACTTGCTCGTAAGTTTTGTGCATGGTTTCAATTCATACGTAAAACAAGCGAAAGACGCATCGGATGTGAAGTCCATCAGCGCTGATGAAGCCAATACGTATCGCTATTATGCCACGCTCAATATCTCCGATATGGACGATGATAGCGAGACGGATGTCGAGTTCATCATATTCGACAGAAAATACAATATGAGCCTTTTCCATGATGATTTCAGCGCAAAAGGTCACTCAAGAAACATCGTTGAAGCTACACTCGACGCCTTCTATAACATTGGTTTCAAGGCTGCTCGCAAGGTGCTCTTCAATCAAAAAATAAAAGCCGACGTTCTAACTATCGTCGACTCACATTAATCCCCATAAGTTTTATAAGCAACAGATGTCTAAAGCAATAGTACTACTCTCGGGCGGTCTCGATTCGACTACCGCTCTCTATTTGGCAAAAAAAGAAGGTCACGAACTCTATGCGCTCTCGTTCGACTATGGTCAGCGCCACAAACGCGAACTCGATTCGGCTCGCGCTGTAGCTGAAAAGGTCGGCGTGGTTAAGCACTACGTTGTTGCGCTCAACCTTGCTGCGTGGGGCGGTTCGTCGCTCACCGATATGAATATGAAGGTTGATGATGGCAACGTCGACCGCACCGATATTCCAGATACTTACGTGCCTGCGCGCAATATGGTGTTCCTCTCAGTTGCAGCGTCACTCGCCGAAGCTGTTGATGCTCAGCATATTTACATTGGTGTAAGTCAAGTCGATTATTCTGGATATGTAGACTGCCGCAAGAGTTTCATCGACGCTATGGAACGTGCCATAAATTTGGGCACTGTGATGAGCGCCGAGAAGGGCAAGAAGATTGAACTACATACACCATTCATAAATATGACTAAGGCCGAGGAGATAAAACTTGGTGCAGAACTTGGTGTCGACTATTCGCTCACATGGAGTTGCTATCGCGGCGGACTAAAACCTTGCTGCACGTGCGACAGCTGCTTGCTCAGAGCTAAAGCTTTTGCCGAAGCTGGCGTAATAGACACAGCAATAGCAAAATGACAACCGCCACTCTCACCCTTGCCCGCGACGGTATCTTCCCCATCACGCAAAGCGCTGATGACGAAGTTGTTATGCCCGTTTCTGGACTCTCTGTTGCAGGCACTATTCAAGGTGAGGGTATTTATGCGGGTGTACCGTCGCTCTTCGTGCGCTTGCAGGGGTGCAACCTGCGCTGTATTTGGGCCGATAGTAAACAACATGCCCAAACATGCGACACGGCATATACATCGCTATTCCCAACAGAGGCAAAACAAGTTTCGGTTGAGTATATATATAAAACGCTGAAAATCAATCGCGGCAAGATAAACCACGTTGTAATTACGGGCGGCGAACCGCTGTTGCAGAGTGCATCGCTGCTGACGCTTGTCGATAAATTGCAAAGTGACAATTGGCTCATAACTATAGAGACCAATGGCACCGTTTGGAACGAGCAAGTGGTGCAGATAATACCGAAAATTGCACTGCTGAGCATCTCGCCCAAACTTCCATCGTCCACACCGACGATTGAGAAATTGGAGCAACTTGGCATCGAACCGACCGAAGCTACACGCAGACACAGCAGCATAATTAGCGATGTCGAGCCGCTGAAGAATATAGTTCGTGCTGCTCATACGCATGACACCAACTACCAACTAAAGTTTGTCGTCTCCACGCCGAACGATGAGTCCGACATACATAATATTCTTGGCTCGCTTCCGCTCGAAAGTGAGCAGCACGTTGTGGTTATGCCTATGGGTACCGACGCACACGAAATGCACGCTGCGGCACTCGCAGCCACCGAAATGGCTATTCGTAACGGTTGGCGCTATTCTCCGCGACTGCATATAGATATTTTCGGCAACAAAGAAGGAGTATAAATATTAATACACAACCAATAATCTACAATGGAATTTATTGAATCACTGAATCTTGGCGGTTTAGCATTAGGCATCGCAACATTTCTAACTATCGGAATTTTTCACCCAATAGTAATAAAATGCGAATACCATTTTGGCGTTGGCTGTTGGTGGTGGTTCTTGATTCTGGGTTTGATTTTCTGCGCACTTTCCGTACTTACAGAGAATTGGCTGATTTCTACAGTATTAGGAGTTGTGGCATTCTCGAGTTTTTGGTCGATATTGGAAATTTTCCAACAGCGCAAAAGAGTGCAGAAAGGCTGGTTCCCCAAGAATCCTAAACGTAAGTATTAGAAGTTATTATGCGCGTTTTGAAACGTTTTGTGCAAAAAGACGTATAGAAAGGTTAATAGTTAATAATATATTTGCCTAACATCTTGAGAAAAACATTCTATGAAAACTGCGCGCATTATAAAATTTGTCATTGCAGCCATCGTTGCTGTAGTGTGTTGGAGTATATCGCCCACAATTATTGGTCTGCCTGACTTATCGCTCATCGAGCGCCGCATGATAGCCATAACAGCCTTCAGTATAATACTTTGGATTACAGAGGCTTTTCCGCTTTGGGTTACTTCCGTAAGTGTGATTATGCTTATGCTTTTATTGGTGAGCGACAGCAGTTTTCTCTTTCTCAACGAGGGCTACACCACCGAGGCGTTGGGGCATACCATACCGTATGAAAAGATTTTAGCTTCCATAGGCGATCCGTCGGTGATACTCATCATGGGTGCATTTTTCATAGCTATAGGCGCTAAGCAGTGCGGCTTGGACGCACGTTTTGTCCGCATAATTCTACGTCCATTTGGCTATCGTGCCGAAATGGTTCTCTTGGGCTTCATGACCATTACCGCCATAATATCTATGTTCGTAAGCAACATAGCTACCACAGCAATGATGCTCGCCATAGCAATGCCAATAATACGTTCGCTCAACCAAGACCGAAATGGCAGTGCAGCCGTAGCATTCGGCATAGCCATCGCGGCTAATATCGGTGGTATGGGCACGCCAATTGGTTCGCCGCCAAACATCATTGCATTCCGCTACCTCAGCGAGATGGTCGATCCTATCAATTCGCTCAGTTTCGGCGATTGGACATTCTATATGTTCCCTATCGTAGCGCTACTTATACTTATTTCGTGGCTACTGCTCATCTGGATTTTGCCATTCCACAAGAGCCGCATAAATATTGATTTGTCTGAACGTAACTACAACAAAACGCAGTCGTACATATTTATAGCTACGATTATAGTTACGCTGACCTTGCTCGTTTGTGGCGACCAATTGGGGTTGAATAGTTTCGTTGTAGGTATATTGCCGATAGGTATTTTCTGTCTCACGGGCATCGTAACGAAGAAGGAACTTGGCGAGATTCAGTGGCATATTATCTGGCTTTTTGCTGGCAGTGTTGCGCTCGGCGTGGGTCTGAAAGAGTCGCAATTGATGCAGCACGTTGTTGAAGCTATGCCATTCACATCTTGGCCGCCTATAATGATAGTCATTGGTCCGGGCATCTTGTGCTTCTTGCTTTCGCAGTTTATGAACAACACTACGGCCACAGCTATCATTTTGCCTATCATAGCATCTTCTATACAAGGTGTTCAGGCTTCAATAGCGCCCTACGGCGGAGCGACGGCCATAATTATTTGTCTTGCTTTCGCAGCATCAATGGCAATGGCGCTGCCTATAAGTACGCCTTCGAATGCGTTGGCCTATGGCGTGGGCAACATTCGCCAGCGCCGCATGATACTGCTTGGTTTTGTCATAGGTATTATTGGCCTTGCAGTAACATACTCGCTATTCATTTACCTCAGTTCTATAATTATTTGACAAGCGGTTTTTATTTGTAATAAAAATGAAGCGACATTGAAACTTGTGTTCAATGCCGCTTCTTCGTTTTCCTTAGGCCGCACGCTCAACCTACGAATATCACTTCGCGGTCGAGATGTATCCTGAATACCGACTCTACCTTGTCGACAATTTCTGTCGACACCATACTCAAATCGTCGGCTGTTGCATTTCCTTTATTTATAAGTACCAATGGTTGCTTATCGTAAACAGCTACACCACCGAGTTTTATCTTACGTCCGCCAGCTTTATCGATAAGCCATGCTGCAGATAATTTCACTTTGCCATTGCCATTTGGATATGCGGGCATGTCGGGATAATCTTTCGCAAGAATATCGGCAAAAGCCTTGTCCACAACGGGATTTTTGAAGAAACTACCGCAATTGCCTATCACTTTAGGATCGGGCAGCTTTTCGTTACGTATATTTATGATAGCCTTACGTACATTGCGTAGCGATGGCGCCCCAATCTTAGCAACGGCTTCGGCTACGCCTTTGTAACTTAAGTCGCATTCGCCCTCTTTCTGCAGATGGAAAACAACCTCAGATATCAAGAACTGACCACGTAACTCGTTTTTGAAAATACTATCGCGGTAGCCAAAACAGCAATCTTCATTGGAGAGATGTACCTCTTTTGCACTTCCTGGGCGGAATCCAATGACTTCAAGAATAACATCTGCTGCTTGAGCGCCGTATGCACCAATATTTTGCACAGGTGCAGCGCCAACATTTCCTGGTATGCCAGAGAGATTTTCGACACCGAACCAACTTCTCGACACGCATTCTGCCACGAAATCGTCCCATGCCATTCCTGCTCCGACTTTTACGTCAACGGTATTGTTGTCGTCGCGCACAATCATAAAGTTTTTGTTGCGCGGACGAATAATAGTACCGGGATAATCACCCATAAATACAGTGTTGCTGCCCCCACCTACAACGTAGAATGGCGGCTTTGCATACTGCACAGCAGCTTGAGAAACATCTTCGGCAGCTTGGCAATCGACCAATCGTGCTGCCTTAGCGTCTATTCCGAACGTGCTAAACTTTAGTAAAGATACGTTCTCAGATACAATCATTGATATTCGTTTTTCCAGCTGCAAATCTACAAAAGTTCAAATATTATTACGCCTCAAAGCGCGTAGCAAAAGAAACTTCGCGGTAATCATCATTTTATTTAGTTAATAATGCAGATATTTTATTTTTTTTTACGAATTTTGGGGCGCTAAAATATGTGAAGAGAAAGAAAATGCGCATACGTTTGCTAATTATACTCGCACTTGCACTAATCACAAATGCTACACACGCTCAGTATAACAATAGAGTTCGTGTCAAGAGTTTTACTCGTGGTTTGTGGGTGAACGGAGGTTTGGGACCCAACAAATGGATGGGTGACCTCGTTGACAATGGTAGCGTCCGTGTTTCTGCCGGCTTGGGTGCAGAAAAAGAACTCGCTTATTTCCTTACTGTTGCTGCAGAAGTATCAGGAGGTATTTTCGCTGGTAAACAGCCAGGTGGTCGTTTGTCGTTCCATACGTCATACGTAGAGGCCTTCCCTGGCGTGAATTTTTATCCGCTCGACCTTATTATGGGTTACTATCCTAACCGCTTTCTGAATCCTTATGTTGGCGTTGGTGGTGGTGCCATATTCTATAGCGTTCACAAAAAGATGCTTAATGCAGCTGGTTATATAGAGCATGCTAAAGAAACGGGAGAGGATGTTTCATGGATGGAGGCAGAAAAAGGCTTCAAAGTAACTGCAGGTGCTTATGGTAGCATCGGCGTAAAACATAGCATAACTAGCCATTGGTATATATTTGGTGAACTCCGTGGTGTATACGTATTCTCAGATGAGATGGACGGACACACAGGTTGGCGTTCGGCATATACGATGTCGCGTGAAGAGGTTAATGCTACTCGTCCGGCAAACGATCAGTTGACCGAAGAGGAGTATAAGAAAGGTCAGTGGCACGATGGTTTGAATGATGCATACTACACAATGATGTTTGGTGTGGCATACAAATTCCACAACAAAGGTTGGCGAATGTCGTCTAAGTACAATCGTCGTAACTACATCGAGAACAAGAGAACCTACAAGCGATATATACAAGGCGCTCGATTCCGTTAATATTGACAATCTGAATTATATTTGAAAGCTGCGATTTATATATTGCAGCTTTTTTTCTATAGTATATACAGTGGAATTCAAGATTCATTCAGAATATCAGCCTACTGGCGATCAGCCGCAAGCCATAAAGGAACTTGTACAAGGCATCAACAATGGCGCTAAGCATCAGACGCTACTTGGTGTGACGGGTTCTGGAAAGACTTTTACCGTTGCCAATGTTATAAAAGAGGTGAACCGACCAACGTTGGTCCTTAGCCATAATAAGACTTTGGCGGCGCAGCTCTATAGCGAGTTCAAAGAGTTTTTCCCAGAAAATTCCGTTGAGTATTTCGTTTCGTACTACGACTATTATCAGCCAGAAGCATATATAGCTGCTACCGATACGTACATAGAAAAAGACTTAGCCATAAATAGTGATATTGAGAAACTTCGATTAAGCGCTACTGCCGCGCTGCTTTCGGGACGTCGCGATGTTATTGTGGTTTCGTCGGTTTCGTGTTTGTATGGCATTGGCAATCCTGACGATTTCCACAATGGTGTGATACATCTTGCGGCAGGTCAGCAAATAACGCCGACAAATCTTATGCGCCGCTTGGGAGAAGTGCTCTACAAACGCAACGAGATCTGTTTTGACCGTGGCACATACCGCGTGAAGGGCGACACGATAGATATTTTTCTTGCATACGCCGACAACGCTTGTCGCATAATTTTCTGGGGTGACGAGATCGAATCCATTGAGATTATCGACCCGATAAATAATCACACGCTCGAACGACGCGAGGAGATTGATATTTATCCTGCCGACATATTTATAACGAGCAAAGAGCGCACGCAAGTTGCTATTCGTCATATACAAGATGACCTTGTTGTTGAGGCGGAAGCTTTTCGGCGTGCAGGGAAAGAGATTGAGGCTAAACGCCTTGAACAGCGTGTGGAGTACGATATCGAGATGATTCAGGAACTTGGTTATTGCCCTGGTATAGAGAACTATTCGCGCTATTTTGATGGCCGCGAAATAGGTAGTAAGCCATTCTGTCTGCTCGACTATTTCCCGAAAGATTTTTTGCTTGTCATCGACGAGAGTCACGTGACTATTCCGCAGATTCATGCTATGTATGGTGGCGATAGTTCGCGCAAATCGTCGCTCATAGAGTATGGATTTCGCTTGCAAGCGGCTCGCGACAACCGCCCACTGAAGTTCGAGGAGTTCGAGTCGATGACGAATCAAGTCATATATATAAGTGCAACGCCAGCCGACTACGAGTTGCAAAAGAGCGGCGGCGTGATAGTGGAACAAGTGGTGCGTCCTACGGGTTTGCTCGACCCGATCATTGAGGTGCGGCCAACACTCAACCAGGTTGACGACTTGATGCACGAGATAACTGAAAACATAAAGCGCCACGAACGTGTGCTTGCCACAACGCTCACCAAGCGCATGGCTGAGGAACTCTCGGAGTACCTCACACGCATGGGCATAAGTTGTGCATACATACACTCCGACGTCGACACACTCGACCGTGTGAAGATTATGGAGCAGCTGCGCGAGGGTGTCTTCGATGTGCTTGTGGGTGTGAACTTGTTGCGCGAAGGTCTCGACTTGCCCGAGGTATCGCTCGTGGCTATCCTCGATGCCGACAAAGAGGGATTCTTGCGCTCGGAACGTTCGCTCACGCAGACGGCTGGTCGTGCGGCGCGTCACTTGAATGGCCGTGTAATTATGTATGGTGACAGCATAACTCGCTCAATGAAAGCCACTATCGATGCTACGAACGAGCGCCGCGCTAAGCAGATGGCCTATAACGAAGCGCACGGAATTGTACCTAAGGCCATAAATAAGAAGCTGAATAACAACGCTTTAGTGCAAATAGAAACGACAGAAAACGTTGCTCCAACGGTAGCTGCCGAAGCTGAATATTCATCATACGACATACCTAAACTCGAAAAAGAGATTGCAAGCGAACAAAACTTGATGAAAAAAGCAGCAAAAGAGCTTAATTTTATCGAGGCTGCGCAGCACCGCGACAGAATGCGACTGCTCGAAGCCCAACTCAACGCTATCAAATCGAACGAATAAACATTGATTATCTCCATGAAATACATCATTCTATCGCTGTTCGCCGCCATGATTGCCACTTCGGCCATTGCGCGCGACAAAAACATTGTTTCCGTAACCCCCGTTTCAGAAGACGCCGATGCTGCTAATGGTGGCATTATCTACGCTTTGCCCAAAACGGCAGTGCGAATAACTATCGAAGCAGAACTAACAATCGAAAAAGTAGGACCGTACTATAAATATTCGAATCGCTATCTGAATCTTACCAACGTAATAACCGAGAATAGCAAGCGTTGGCGTATTACGGGTGCGAAGGTTGAGGCGCTTGGTGTGGCTGACTATAGCCGCCGATACAAAATAAGTGCAACCGAAACTCTTCCTGCCGTTTCGCTCACAAGTGCGGGCGTTTTGAATGGTATAAATATTACCAATTGTGCGACCGAAAATGTCGATAATGATGATAATAGCGATGTTATATACGATGTAAATTTTGATGATATTCAGCTCGAAAAGGCTGTTTTGACAAAAACATCGACGGCGGCAATGGCAGAAGAGGCTGCGCAAGCCATATACAGATTCCGCGAAAAACGTATGTCGCTTTTGGGTGGCGACGATGCCACAATTCCCCACGACGAAGGTTCGTATAACGCTGTTATGCAACGACTTGACAAACTCGAAAACGACTATATATCGCTCTTCGCTGGTCGTCGTGCAACCTTCCATGTTGTGAAGAGTTTCATACTTACGCCGTCGCCAAATGGCGAAAAATCGACTGTGATAGTGCGTTTTACCGATAATGACGGCTTCGTTGATGCTATGAATATTGCAGGTCAGCCTATTTATGCCGACTTTACATTCTCGAACAACAATGTGCCTACGTATGCCGAGGATTCGAAGCAGCGCAAGAAAGTGCCAGTTGACGGACTTCGCTACATAATTCCTGGCAACCTCAACGTGAAGATTTTCGACCGTAGCAACTTGCTCACCGAAGTCAACGTACTTAGTGCGCAAAATGGTCAGATAGCTACGTTGCCTGCGTCGATACTTACCGACAATACTAAATCCATAATTATTAATACTATAAATGGTTCGCTGATGCGAATCGTAACCAAATAAATATTATGAAAAAAGTGACAGAACTTATGCCTCGCGAACTTTGGGGCATTTTCGATAGCCTTACGCAGATTCCACGTCCATCGAAGCACGAAGATGCGGTGGCCAATCACATAGTGGACTTCGCCAAGAAGCATGGTCTTGAGGCATTTCGCGATAAGGCTGGCAACGTAATTATTCGTAAGCCGGCGTCGGAAGGCATGGAGGATCGTCGTGGTGTGATTTTGCAAGGTCACCTCGATATGGTGCCGCAAAAAAATAATGACAAGAAACACGATTTCCTCACCGACCCTATAACTACAATAGTGGAGAATGGTTGTGTGCACGCAGATGGCACTACGCTTGGCGCTGACGACGGCATTGGCGTGGCAGCTGCATTGGCAGTGATGACCGACGAATCGCTCGTTCATGGTCCGCTCGAAGCGCTTCTCACTATCGACGAGGAAACAGGTATGACGGGCGCCAACAAACTTGAACCCAATACGCTCAATGGTGAGATTCTGCTCAACCTCGACTCGGAACAAGAGGGCGAAATTTACATCGGTTGCGCTGGCGGCCTTGATGTGAATGCGAAGTTCCACTACACGCCTGTCGAGACGGCCGAAGAGGACATCGCGTTCGAGATTGTGGTTGGTGGATTGCGCGGCGGACATTCGGGCATAGATATAAATATGGGACGCGCCAACGCAAACAAATTGCTCGTGCGTTTCTTGAAATTTGCAGCAGCAAACTATGAGGCAATGCTTGCTAAGATTAACGGCGGCAACATGCGCAACGCCATTCCGCGTGAGGCAAGCGCCGTGTTGACCATAGATAGCGAAGACCGCGAAGATTTCCTCGAAGCCATAGAAGAGTTTGATGAGATGCTGCGTACCGAATATGCCGATGCCGAACCGAACCTAAGCCTCACTTGTAGAGAGGTGGAGCGCCCTGCTACGGTGATAGACGAGATGACGGCCGACGACGTAATAAATGCTGTGCAAGGTTGCATAAACGGCGTTATTAGAATGAGTACCTCGGTGGACGATCTTGTGGAGACTTCGCTCAACTTAGCCATCGTTCGCACCAACGACGATAACACTATCGACGTAAGTTTCTTGCTGCGAAGCCTTGTAGAATCGGCTAAAGACGATATAGCATCGAGCGTGGAGAGCATATTCCGATTGGCTGGAGCTGAGGTAGAACTTAGCGGCGCATATCCGGGTTGGCGACCAAATGCTGATTCCGAAGTTCTGAAAACTGCCTCTCTTGTCTACCAACGTCTGTTCGACAAAGAGCCATCTGTTCGCGCTATACACGCAGGCTTGGAGTGTGGTATTATGGGCGGCATCTATCCAAAATGGGAGATGATTTCTTTTGGTCCTACCATTCGCCATCCGCATTCACCCGACGAGAATGTAGACATCGCCTCGGTAGAGCGCTTTTGGACATTCCTCACGGAGTTGATACGCGTTGTGAAGTAACGTTGTAACTGTTTGAATAATAAGTTATAAATAGGAGCGGCCATGTGGTCGCTCTTTTGTTTTTTATAATTCCGCAATCAATTTTCATTTAGCAAAGTGAAATAATGTGTAAATAATGTAAAATCGATTTTTGTGTTTGTTCTATAACTATTTTCGCACCCGCAAAACAAAGAACGAGAACTTTGAAACTTATTGTTAAGACACTCCATGGCGTAGAAAGCTTGCTCGCCAAAGAATTGGAGCAATTAGGAGCCACAAATATCACAACGCAACGTCGCGCAGTGGCATGTGACGCAGATCTGAATACCCTTTATTCCATTAACCTCAAAAGTCGTTTTGCACTTCGCGTGCTCGTTACATGCGTAAGCTTCAAAGCAACCAACGACAAAGAAATCTTCGACAACATCTACAACTTTGGTTGGCACGAGATTATCGACCCTTCGAAGTCGATTATGATTGATCATATTACATTCTCGTCGGCCTTCACCAACTCGCAGTTTCTTGCGCAGAAAGCCAAAGATGCCATTGTTGACGAGATTCGTGCCCACCGCGGCAGCCGTCCGTCGGTAAACTTTGAAAATCCCGACATTCTGCTCAACATCCACGCTACCGACGATCTCATCACCGTATCGCTCGATGCTTCGGGCACGTCGCTCAACCGTCGTGGATACCGCAGCACCACATTGCCAACGGCCACTAACGAGGTGCTCGCCGCTGCTCTTGTGGAACTCTCGGGCTGGAAACCATCGCAGACTCTCCACGACCCACTTTGCGGTAGTGGTACTATATGTATAGAAGCGGCTATGAAGGCGCGCAACATTGCAGCCAACATCTACCGCACCGAGCCTTTTGCTTTTACCAATTGGCTCAATTTCGACGAGAAACTTTGGAACGACATTGTTACAAAGGCTAAAGATGAAGCCAACCACATGCGTATAAGCATCATTGGCTCAGACATCGATACTGATTCGCTCGATGTGGCAAAACTCTCGACACTCGACCTCGGCATAAATACCGAAGTGCGCACCCTTCGCCGTTCGTTCCGCGATGCAGAGCGCACCACCGAAGATGGTATGATTATCACTTGCCCGCCAGTAAGCGAAGAAGAGACTCGCCGCGGCTTGGACGATATGTATAAGGAGATTACATACTACTTCTCGCGCCGCTTCCCCGACCACGATGCGTGGATTTACAGCACCAACCTCAAAGCATTGCGTGCCATTGAATTCCGCAGCGAGAAGAAAATTGAAATCTATAATGGTGGTCAAGAAGGCAACTTCAACCTCTATCCGTTCTAAGGATTTTTTTTCATACGTATAAATAGGATACAGCCCGGCAGCATGTAAATGTTGTCGGGCTGTTTCGTTTGTGTTTCAATGCGCTAAATAACGCAGCTCATTATTATTCAATAGATTGCAGCAGACGTTTCAGAGTGTTAAGGTCGGTTGGAGAGGCATTCACGTCGAGTATGTTGCCTTCGCGATCGATGATGCGGTAGCTCGGAAACTTTTTTACGCCTAAGAAGTTCTCGATGGCACTTTGCTGTTTCGCTGGCAGGTTGTAGTGCACTACGTTGTCGCCTGTGACATTGTATTCCTTGATAACGTTCTTCCACGACTCGTCGGAACTGCTGTTTGCAAGATATAAATAGATAATATCTAAATCTTTCAGCGCTTCGTATTCTTCAGTTGAATGCGAAAGATTCACTTTGCAACCGCCGCACCACGTACCCCAAACATCGAGCAGAATGAGTTTGCCTTTGTATGGTTCGATAATTTTGTGCAGGATCTTTTCTCCATCGGTCATATCTGCCACATCGTCAGCCGATTTGATGCATGCTAATTTGGTATCACCCTTTGATAGTGCTACATATTTAGCTTGTTGCGCTGCTAAGAAATTTTTTGCCGATGGTAATTGTATATCGTTCATTGCGCATTCATACCACACCTCTTTTAGTGGTACGCGATAGGCGTTAATATCATACATAAGTCTACGCGCTATGTATATATCGCGAAGCGTTTGGTCGTAACCCACCGAATCTATTAGGTCAGTTACGTTGTATTGGTAGAAAAACGTGTTGATCTCTTTGGAATACTTAATATTTATCAGCGAGTCGATAGTATGAACCAACTCTGATGAGTCGAACGTTTTGGCTATTGAGTCGCGCTCAGCATCGGTTTTTGAGTTCCGTATTTTGGCAATAATATCAGCTCTCTCCTTTGCCCATTTGACAATAGTTGGGTAATCGGCGGCATCGACGGCAATTTCTCCTTTTTGTATTGCAATAGCCAACGCAGCAACGTCATCGGAAGCTTGTATATGTTTTCCTTTGTGCTCTAAGTGTTGTAGGTAATCGCGCATAAAAGACGAAAAATCTCTGTAGAGCGTGTAGGGCTTTGGCGCTTTCTGCCACAACTCCTTGCCTACGTACTCCATATACTCTTGCGGTAGCTGCCAATTAAGCATCTGAAAACGCGCTTGCATCATTTGGTATGCTTGCTGCATCTGAAAATAGCCAGTAATAAAATCGATAAAACGCTGTGAAATGTTTGGCCATTTATTTACAAGTTCTTGCAGCTCTTTCAATTCTTTTTCTCGATTATTTTCGAGGCTTACTTTGTACTCCATAGCTTCAGCCTCGTTGCAACTATCTTTTTTGAGTCTGTCGGTGTCCCAATGTGTATTCCATGGTATGGCTTCAAGTTCGTTTTGGAGGCGCACATCATCGCCCATCCATAACTTTAGCTCAGCATCGAAGTCCACGAGCATAAAGTACGATTTGCCAGGTTCGAGCACGTTGCGGGTGTGTATAATCTTCCAGCCAATAAACGCCTCCGACGTGTTGAGTAGTGGCATTTTTAGCGAGAATCGACCAAGTTTGTCCATCTTGGCGGAGTAAACATCTTCTTCATTTGTAAAAATGTTACTGATAGAAATGTCAATCTCATCGCTCATTGCTCTTGCCCAAAGCGGTCTGTTACGTATCCAACCAGCTATAGTCACGCTATCTCCTTCGGCATAGCCATTGTCTACAAAGCCCTTGCGCTCGTCTTTTGTAGGAAATTCGGGCAGAGCTCTCATAGCTATGCGGCTGCACACAACGGTATCTGTATTATTAACGACGAAGGTGCGCTGTCCGCCATTGTCTTTACCAATCTTGAAGGTCGTTCCTCCATCTATGGTCAACACTAAACAGCTATCTACCATTTGCTGCGAAACGATGTCGTATACATTACTATTATAAATGACGTGCTCTTCGGCAATGCCAATGAACCAATCGCCAGTAGCATCGTTGCGCCAATATGTATCTGTGAGGATTTTCGGTTGACAACCAGAGAGTAATACGATTGCGAATAAAAGGGTAATAATCAGATTTCTCATTCGATTAGGTATTTATTTATAATAAAAATGGTTACACGGGTTCTGTCAGATGTAGAACATATGTGCCACAAATATAGTGCATAGTTGTAAAGTATAAATAAATGTTAATAAGAAGCCGTGAGTCTTATAGAAATAGTCTGTTAAATTTTTGGTTGAATATTATTGTTTTGTGATAAATCTATACTCCTTATACTCATAACTAAGAATTGACTCGGCATAGGTGTCGCAATATTTTTGCCGCTATAAATAAGAGGTTTATAAAGATGTTGCAGTCTATTATTGATAAGTACAACATTCCTGTACCGCGTTATACGAGTTATCCCCCTGCAAACTATTTTGGCGCGTTAGCTCAGCCAGAATATATCGATGCTGTAAAACTTTCGAACGCAAACGAGAATCGCAATCTTTCGTTCTACTTCCATATGCCATTTTGCAGGCATCTGTGCCACTACTGCGCGTGCAATTCGTACGCTATGGGCAACGAGGCGAATGTCGAAAAATACATCGACGCGCTGCATAAGGAAATAGACCTTCTGTTGCCGTATATCGACAAAGATCGCCGAATATCGCAGATTCACTACGGCGGCGGAAGTCCAACGGCAATGCCAGCCAAGGCAATAAAGGAGCTTAACGAGCATCTGCTGAATCATTTCGATACGATAGACAATCCAGAGATTGCCATAGAATGTCACCCAGGATACTTGACGCTTAACGACTGGAACAATTTGGTTGATGCCGGATTTACGAGGTTCAGCATTGGCATTCAGGATTTCGACGAAAAAGTGCTAAAGGCTGTAAATCGCCGTCCGTCACTCGAACCTATCGAAGACGTTTTTGCTCTGCTGCGTGAGGCAAAAGCGAACATCAATCTCGACTTCCTGTATGGTCTGCCTTATCAGACTGTAGAGTCATTTAGCAGAACTATAGAACATGCCATCGCCCTCCACCCCGACCGACTTGTGACATTTAGCTATGCGCATGTGCCATGGCTCAAGAAGCAGCAACTCATTTTGGAGAAGCACGGTCTGCCATCGGTTCAAATCAAGGAGACGATGTTCGAGACAGCAGCGCAACTGCTGCAAAAGGCAGGATACGTAAGAGTGGGAATGGACCACTTTGTGCGCCCTCACGACGAACTTTATACCGCTCTGGCAGAGCACAAGTTGCATCGCAATTTTCAGGGTTACTGTACGTTGCGCACCACGGCTCAGGTATATGCCTTCGGTGTTACAGGTATTAGTCAGTTGAGTACAGCTTATGCTCAGAATACCAAAGATATAGATGAATATATATCGAGTGTGAACGATGGCCGTTTGCCAATAAGAAAAGGCTATACGCTCACATCCGATCAGCAACATATACGCACCGTCATCGATGATTTGATGTGTAACTATGCCGTGACGCTCAGCCCTGAACAGAAGACAGCCGTAAACTACGATACAGCGCGGCTGATGGAGATGCAGAACGACAGAATAATAACTATAGAAAACGACACAATAAGTATGACAGAACCGAGTTCGCCGCTCGTGCGCAACGTGGCCGCGCTTCTCGATCCTCTGATGCAGAATACAAGCAAAACATTCTCAAAACCGATATAAAACATGACAACCGACATTGTAGTAATTGGTGCTGGACTTACAGGATTGACAACAGCCTACACCCTTGCTCGAAAAGAACGCAAGGTGATGGTGCTTGAACGCATGAACAAAGCCGGCGGACAAATTCAGACTCATTCGGAAGATGGTTTCGTGTTTGAGAGCGGACCAAATACAGGTGTTGTGTCGGTACCCGAAGTGGCAGAACTGATGCAGGACTTGCAAGTGGTGTCGGGCGGTAAGTGCCGTTTGGAGGAGGCTCCGGCATCGTCGAAACGTCGTCTGATATGGAAGGGAAAGAAATTTCACGCGTTGCCATCAGGTCCGTTAAGTGCTATTACAACACCGCTCTTCACCATAGCCGACAAGTTCAGAATCCTTGGCGAGCCTTGGCGAAAGAAGGGCACTAACCCCGACGAATCGGTTGGCTCGCTGGCTCGCCGAAGACTTGGCAAATCGTTTGTCGACTATGCTGTAGATCCTTTTCTCTCGGGTGTCTATGCCGGCAATCCCGATGCGCTCGTAACGCGTTTCGCCTTGCCTAAGTTGTACAATTTGGAGCAGAACTACGGCAGTTTCATCCGCGGAGCAATGGCAAAGGCGCGCATCCCTAAGACCGACCGCGATAAATTGGCTACAAAGAAAGTATTCTCTGCCGTCGGCGGTTTGGGAAAGATTACCGAGGCAATGGCAGACTATCTCGGTGATCGTATTCTGCTCGGACTGAAGGATATAAAGGTGATGCCCGATGGTGACGGTTGGTGCATCTCGTTTAGCGATGCCGACGGAAATCAGCAGCAGATAAAATGCAACAAGGTTGTTACAACCTGCGGCGCATACTCTCTGCCCGAATTACTGCCGTTCGTCGATGACGAGATTATGAGCAAAGTGAACAACCTCAGATATTCGCCCGTTGTAGAGGTTAGCGTTGGAGTGAAGGATACAAAAGGTCTGACGTTCCAGGCTTTCGGCGGACTCGTTCCATCGCGCGAGAACAAGAAGGTTCTCGGCATTCTGTTCCCGTCGGCTTGCTTCGAAGGTAGAGCACCAGAAGGCGGCGCACTCTTCAGCTATTTTATCGGCGGAATGAAGCACGCTGAGTTGCTCGACTATACGGACGAACAGCTTACGGATCTCGTAGAGGAATACTTCCATACTATGCTGAAATTTTCAGCATCTGTGAAGCCCGACTTCATACGCATATTCCGCCATCGCAAAGCCATTCCGCAGTACGAGATAACATCGGGCGAGCGATTCGAGGCGATAGAGCAACTTCAGAAACGCTACAAGGGACTGATAATAGCCGGAAACTTGCGCGACGGAATAGGTATGGCACACCGAATAAAGCAGGCAACAGACGTGGCGCAAAACATTCTATCAGATGACTAATACTTTTATAGATACACTGAACGGAAAGAGATGCGACAGGCCGCCCGTGTGGCTCATGAGGCAGGCAGGCCGCGTTCTGCCAAGTTACATGCAGATGCGGCAGACACATTCGTTCCAAGAGTTGATGTCTACGCCCGAATTGGCAGCCAAGGTGACATTCTTGCCCGTTGCCGACCTCGGAGTAGACGCAGCCATCTTGTTCAGCGACATACTTACTATACCTGTGGCAATGGGCATGAACATCGATTGGACCGACCGAGGTCCGGTGTTCACCTCACCACTCTGCACAGCTGAGAAGCCGTCGCAGATGCTCAATATACAGCCCGAGAAGCTGAATCACGTCTACGGCGCCATAGACATCTTCAAGGAGCAGCACCAAGACACGCCGCTCATAGGCTTCTGCGGAGCACCGCTCACAACCTTGTGCTACATGCTTCAGGGTGCGAGCACTCAGGCTACATTCCCCAAAGTGAAGCAATTCTTCTATGCCAACCGCGCGGAGATGATGAGGCTCACGGATGCAGTGACATCGCTCACAATAGAGTATGCCAAGAAGCAGGTTGAGCACGGAGTGGATGCCTTTCAGATATTCGAAAGTCATGCCGGACTGCTGCCTGCCGATATTTATGTAGAATATTTCCTACCCGCAGTTGCACGAATAAGTATGGCGGTCAGAGAGATGGGCGTTCCCGTAATCTTCTTTCCGAAAGGACTTGGAGCTGGGCTAAAAAGCATAACGCCCGACATCTGCAACTTCGTGAGCATAGATT
>JAFYCM010000037.1 GCA_017539645.1 Bacteroidales bacterium | reverse complement strand
TATAAAGCATAACGGACTAAAACGCAGGGGGCTGCTCCCACTTGTTTGGCAGTACTTAGCTAATAGTTCCGCTTGTGGGAAGTGGAGGCAAGGTGCGTTCTTGCCACGTTCAATGCTTTTTCTTTTCATATATGGGCATTCGATTGTCTTCCCTTACGGAATTTCTTTTTCGTCCGTTGAGTGGCATAGTTATTCAGAAATTGGCTCGTTTGTGTAGGTTATTTTGTCTGCTTCAACATCGAGCGTTGCTGCTATACAAGTTTTCCAAAAACTTACAATTTTTTGGAAATCAGTTTCACTGCAAGAAGCCACAAGATAACGAGCTACAGATTGGAAATAGTATGCAAAAGCACACGATACGCTTATTGCGGGCTGCTCTTCATATTTACACAAATCGGAGTTATAATAAGAATTAGCAGTTCTACCAGCTGATGTGTTGTAAGACAAACTATACTCAGTATTAGGGGCAATGACTTTAGTTAGATTTTGCGGTGAAGTTGTAGGGCAATACCACAATTTTTTTTTCTCTAATAGAATTAGAGGAACGCTATTGATAAATTGACATACATATTCAATACTATTGGTTGTTGCTTTGGATGCTAAGATGTATTCAAAATTTGACGATTTGTAATTGAGCTTCCCCCATAGAGACGTAGTTCCATTCTTTATTTCTTCTTCAGTACTTCCCGAAGAACTCTTTGCACCTAACGAATACAAGGCACATTGCATTATATAAGATTCTATTGGGAAATAATAGTTTTCTTCATTTACAGAAACCTTAATTGTAAGAGATCTTTTTGCCATATCTTTTTCTTTGCTGTTAAACATTTATTTTATAACGTTTCAACCTCAATGAAACGTGAATATTCTCCATTGAATTGGGGGCTTATTAAGCGTTCATATTGAGCTAAAAACTCATACGATATAAATCGTTCGTGAGTCGCAGTTATTTCTTGTTCTTCTTGAATTGGTTCTTCCTCTTGGTTGCTTTCACCGTTATTTTCATTGTTATTATTGCCATTGTTTTCTTCATTAGATGATGGCTGAACTATCGGTTTTTCGTGAGCATATACAACACTAACGCCATTGCTCTTTGCCTCTATAAGTTCATCGCCTGTAACATATAGTCCTGTGTAACAAGTACCATTACTGCTACTCTTAACAACAATTTCGTATAAATAACCGCTATTTAATAATACATTATCAAATTTTTGCGCTCCATTGCCGAAGCCTGTATAACACGAATAGTAATAATTCACATCGTCCCAACAATATGTCTCTCCAACAGAAAGACGGAGAGAGTGGTCTAATTCAGAATACGTATTCCCATTAGCATCTGTAATTCTCATCGCTAATGAGTACATTGTTGTTGACGTTTCGGGCAATACAATACTTGATGCCGATTTGGGGAATGCTATCCAAAAACCTGTTTGAGGTGGATTGGTTGTTGGAATGTCGGGATTTGGTTCTTCGGGTTTGTCCTCGCCGCACATTTTCTTGCGGCATTCATCGAGTATCACGATGGTATCTTCCACTGCTTTCAAACGAGCTTCCATAAGCATCAGTTTGCGAGCAATGAAATCGCCTTGCAATTCGGTTAATGTTTTCAGTGTATTAGCCATTGTTCTCGTCCTCCTCTCCTGCGTTGTTGAAAGCATCATCAAAAGCGTCCTCGAAATCGCTCCAACCGCCGTATTCGTCTATTTTGTGCTTCAATTCAGCATCGAATACCCAATACTCCTCGCCATCAACGTTTACTTTGGGCGTGTATTTCTTCTTGTTTTTTATCTCTTCCCACACAGCAATGAGCGTGAGAGATGTATATACGCTGCTGAGCATACCGCAATCGGGGTATTGTACCTTTTGCGAGTATTTGGTTCGCCAACCTTTGAACGTGTAGCCTTCACGCGTATAGTTGCAGCGCGGCAGCATAAGCGAAGTGTAGGCGTAGCCATAGAGGTCTTTCATCAAGCCTTCGCCGCCGTTGGCATCGAACGACACAAGCACAACTTTATTGCTCCACAGCGAATAGAGGTTTATAGCATCATTCTCGCCCACCTCTATCACGGCGTCGGGTTTGTAGGCTACTTCATTGGAATCGAACGAGGTAGCCCAACCAATAAGCGTGAACGGACCGAAGTTTTCTTCGTCGTTGTCCCATTCGTTTATATATGCTTCAGTGAGAGCCTTTATCGAAGAGCCTTTCTGCACATTGTGATGCTCAATCTTGTATGGTTTTGCCTTGCAATCGAAGCTCGTATAGTTGCTAAGGCATTTGTCCGTTTGGCTCTCAAAATCGCGTAAGTAGAACGTCACGCAACAATTGGGCGAAACAGGCGTAGGCTCTTCGGGCGTTGGCTCGGGAGTCTTATCCTCTTCGTATATGGTGAGTGGTTTTAGCTTGCTTGGGTCTGCACCGCTCCACCCTGACATAAAGCGGTATTCGCCCTTCGTCGTATTGGGGACAATAAATGTTATTGTGCAGGGTATATAGCACGATGGATATGTTGACGTAGTAGTGCTTATATCATCGACATTGTAGGTGAGTGTACCTTTCAGACTGCTGCCAAGATATAAGTACTGCTCTAAGTATTCGCGAATATGGTTGCGCGTGCGGTGTTCCACCTCGATGGGCGAAGCATCGGGCGTTTGTGTCTGACCACGGAATGTGCAAGTAAGCAACACTTCGGTCCGGTCGTTGTACACCTTGCCAATCTTATAGTCGAAGCTGAAAGCATCGTAGCTCATTCTGAGGTTGCCATTCTCGGGGAATGTAACCTTGCTTGCGTCGCCCTCCATATTGAGAGTAACCTCGATGTCCTTTCCAAAAGTTTCGTCGGGGAGTCCACTGCTTCCCTTTCTTGTGCCACTTACACAGAAAGTGAACGGAATATCGCCAATATGGTTGCCACTATACGTGATATGGTAGTAGAATACACACGTACTTAGCCCCTTATCCATAGATTCTTGTTCAATCTTAATGTCGCTAAGTAGTATGCTTTGCCAATTGCTCATTCCGTGGTTGCCGTAGTATGGATCGGGCAGAGGGAAGTTGAACAAAGTGAAGTCAAAACCACTGCCTTTGGCAGTAAACCTAACTTCTACGTTGCATTCGGCAGGCTCATTGTTATCTACATTGCCTGTGACTTTATCTTCGATAACAACGCTAACACTAATTTCGCGCCCCATATTCGTGGTAATCACATTGGGGTCTGTCGGTTTGGTAGGATTGGTGGTAGAGCCACCACCGCTGCCGCCACCACCATCTATAATGAGGTCGTCGCCATTCCAATTTGTCTTGATATGGGTTTCTGTATCTGCTGTAAACCAATCTTGCCTACGTTCGTGTTTCTCATCGTTGGTATATCCGTTGTCTGCACTCATAAATTCCTCCTTTCCTCGCTTTATTTGGTAAATACTATGGTGTACATATTGGGTTGTCCCTCAATAGGTACAGCCGAAACGGAAAGACTTCCGCGACCATTGCCCGACGAGATAAGCACCCATTGTTCTTTGCCATCTTTCTTGCGCCAAATCCATCGGTTTATGGTATTGTGCGTCTCGTTGTACACCTCGTACAAATCGCCAATTTGTGGGCTACCAATGGTCTTTAGCGCGTCTTTGTCGGTCTCGGGGTCTTGTATGTATAGAACACCCTTGTATGTCGTGAGGTAGTTGTTTACAATCTCGATAATGGTTTCTTTGGTAATCTTCTCGCCATCATCGTCTTTTATATCAAGAGCATCAACAGCCTTAGCAAGAGCTTCGTTTATTTCGTGTTGGGTGTACGTACCCTCGCCATCTAAACACTTAGCGAGTAGTCCGCCGACAATATCCCAAGCATCGTCGGAATACACAATAGGAAATTCCTTGCTATTGGTAGACTTAAACGAAACGCCAATGCCCGATTGTTCTACTTTTTGGGTGCTATTCTTTATCATTTCAGTGTTATTACTAATTCAGCATCGTAATAGCTATATCCCGATGCACAACTTGTTGATGGTATTGTCTTGTAAACCAGATAACCATTCAATGTCCTACCATTGATAGTGATTGATAGCTCTTTCGACTTTTCTTGCAACAAACCTGTGCCGTGTTGGTTTAGGTCTCCCTTACCTTTGGTAATAACCCAAAAATGTTTGGCTTCGTTGCTGTTGTTAGCAAACGTTTGTTTAAGTCGGTAGTCTTTAGTAACTTTCGTTAGCGTCTTGTTCTCAAGCACGTTGTTAACGTCTGCACTCGTTTTGTCGAACGATACCCAACCATACCAAGCGGGATATATGGCTTTTATTGTTCCCTCACTGCTCCAACCCGACACAGGCATACCTACATAGTCTCCACTCTCTACTGTATATGTAAATAGAGACGCATCTATTTTGTCTCCATCAACACCATCAACTAATTCGCGATAATATGTGCCGACATCGGTACGTGTCCACCCTTTGGGCGCTTCGGAATCAACCTTCTTTCCGTCGAACATCGTAGTAACTACAACCCTCATTGTTGTATTGTCGGCTTCGTCTACTTCGTATTCATTGTTCTTTACGTTGGTCGAGACTTTATAAAGCTTTTGTGCAGCCTTTTGTTTCTCGTCATTGAGGAAGATTATCATCTGTTCAATTGCCGCGCGTTGTGCAGGAGTAAGCGCACTCACTGCATCGCTCGTCATATCTATTTTGCCTGTTACGGGGTTGAAATCGTACTTCTTAGCCATAGTAGCGCGGATATGTTGTTATTGTTGTTCAACAGCCACTTGTGGCTCTTCAACCACCTCTACTTGTGGTTCGGGAGCGGTAGACTGCTGTTGTGGCTCGGATTCTTGCGCTTCGTCGACTCCATCTAATATTCGGCGCACTTGTTCGGGCGTACCGCCCAAAGCCTTACCAATAAGGCGTGTACCCATATCTGATTTTGCGAAAGAGCCTATTGCGTTAGATAGTAAACCTGTAAGAGCAACACCCATAAATGACGCTTCGGGCTTCATCTTTTCGAGCTCTTCTACACGCTCGGCATATTGCTCAGCCTTTTGTTGTGCGTTCGTAAATTCCGCTCTGCGTTGCTCTAACTCTTGTTTATATCTGTCGCGCTCAGCCTTCAGTGCAGCAATTTCTTCTTCGACACGCTTACGCTCGTACTCTTCGCGTATGGCATCATTCTCCATTTTGTGCTGACGTTCCAACTCGCGGCGATCGTATTCGTTGCGAAGCAATGCGTCACGAACGCCTATTATAGCACCAAGTCCGTCCGATTCTGTGCCGCTAAGCCCCAAACCACAGAGCAAAGAATTAACAACTGCCAATCCGCCTTGTGGGAAAAGAGCCGCACCACCGCCAAGGTTCGGATTTACCGATTGGTTTGGCGCGTTGTCGTAATCGTCGCGTAACACTATTTCATATTGACCTTTTGTGGTGTTCCCTCCGTCTTTGATAGTAACAATGATGCGTTCGTGCGTCTTGTTGTTGATGGCTTCGCGTAGTTTCTGCTCGAATACTTTGGGCATATCATCGCCGTAGTTTGTAGCAGCTTTGCGCACCAAATTGTCATTCGATACGTTGCAGCCGCGTGCAAAGTCAACTGGCTCGCGCCCAAGTGTCGGGTTAACGATGCTGATGCAATATCTTATACGTCCTGACTGCGAAAACGAGCGTACAGCGTCTATTATGGCTGATGCTTGCTCGTTGATTTTTTCTCTTGTAATCATTTTACTATGGTGTTAGGTTTTGGTATAGGGGTAATCTTTATGAAGTCGAGCGTGTATGGTGGTATGCTCGCGCCATCTTCCCACGCTTCGTTGCCTGCTGTGCGGATAACGAGGAACGAACGCAATGTTTTATACACCGCTTGCCCCATAAGGCTTATATCGCGCTGCGAAGCGGTAAGTCCATCAGTGGCAGATACGAGTGTAATAATGTGTCGGTCCTCACTCACATCGGCATCGCTAAGACGCACGCCTGTAAGAATGTACGTGTCGTTGCCGAGCGCAATGTTTTTGATACTCTTATCTACACGGAGCGAGATAGGCGTAACCACGCTGTTGTAGCCAAGAGCCGCAAAGCGTTGTTGTTCGAGTGCTACAAGTCTGCTAATCATAGTCTATATAGATTTTTGCGGTGTAGGAATTGGTGAGAATTGGCATTTCCCCCTCTTTGGAAACGCCAAAATAGGCTTCGGCAATTTTTGATTTGAACTCTCCTTTATTGGAAAAGAAGTGAGCATTATCAACGAATGGCGATTTATGTTGCTCTTCTATCACTATTCGGGCAAGTTCTCCTGTCGATACAGCTATTCTATCGGTCTTAACAAGATTGTGCTTATAACCGCTCTTGCGAAGTTCTGCAATCGCACACAATGGCATATTAGCACTAACAATGTTCGTATTACTAAGCGATAGAGAAAAAACGCCTATTTGCACAGAATAAGGATTCAGCACTTCAATATCTCCACCTTTAGATGCTTCTAATCTTTTGAAATAGGTCTCCTCACGTAACAAAACGTTACCGAGAATACCGCGTATGTGGTGAATACACGATGGCATAACAAAGTCGTGGGTTATCACTTCGCCCCATCGCTCTTTGTTCGGCACGGCTATTTCTATCGTATATATCATACGTTTAGATGTTTTCGAGAATGAAATACATATTGAACTTCTGTTCGGTCGAGCCTAAATTGGTAACCGATAACTGCACGTCCGATGATTTAGCAGGAATATTCTCCTCTTTGAAGTCGTACGTAGCATCTGCGCGTCCGATATAGTCTGTCAGAGCTATAAGCGAAGCATCAACGCCGTTGGGCAAAACCTCTGTTTGTGCAATATTCAAGCCCAACGTGAGTTGCGAGAAGTCTGTGCTTCCACCGAATGGAGTAAGAAATACGCCTGTACATTTGGCGTAAGTCTCCTTGAGTTGAAAATTGAACACTTGCGTTGAGTTGGCAGGCACAACCAAATCGCGCTGTATTTGATATGACTTTTTCATTTTGCTTAGTTATTTGTGGTTAGATTAGTTTCTTATAGATAAAGAAGAGTTGCAACGTATCATTCCTATCAATGGTAGGCGTGTATTTATTGCTATTAAGCATTATTTGCAATGTTTTGGGCATAGTACTATCGAACGTATGTACTGCTTTGCGCCACGGCACATTATCTTTTGCCATAAAGCAATCTAAGTCAGTATTGGGCGGCAATACCTGCTCGTCACTGCCGCTAAGGGTGATGTTTAAGCGTTGATTATTCTCTCGCAAGATAGAGCCTGCCGATTTTCGTGAGAATGAGAACATCATTTGCGGAGCGTGGTCGAGTTTAATTGTATGTTCGCGACCTAACGTCCACGTATGTATAATTGATTGCAATTCGCGCGACAGATATGCAATAATAGCCGCCCAATCAGATGGGTCACTAACAACTCTTCTTACTGCTTTATCGTCAATATATAGAGCGCTGCGACGAAGAAAACCATCATATCCTTGTGAGAATATTTCTCCTTGTCCTAAATCATGCATATAGAACCCTGAGTAATGAAATGTACCACATACAATTTCACAATCATCTTGGTTTAATCCATCTAAGATATTTAGCATATCTGATGCTACTTCATCATCTTGTGAGTTTGTAGCATCGTATTGCTCTTTAGTTATTTTTGTACGAAACTCTATCTTTGTGCCAAGTTCAAGTCCTTCGATTTGTGTTTTGTCGAATAAACTAACTCGCTTGTTGGTTGCAGACAATGCTTTCTTGTATAGTTGATTAGCTTCTTCATTGCTTATCATAAATTTTTTCTCAAGCACAAACTTCTTGCACTCCACAAAGTCGAATCCTCTAAAATCTTCATTAGGCTTATCGGAGCAGACAAAAACCACATTGAAGTCGTTGTTTGTGTCGGCAGCCGAAATCTTAATCTCGCTCATATCAACATTGATACCCATTTCGAGCGCAACATCTTGCCAATTGTGGCGGTTAACGCCGTATGGAGTAGAAGAGAGGAAAGGCAGGATAGGCATATCGCGGCATACCATCTTGCCTGCTATGGTTATGGTGACGGAGTCTTGCTTCTCTTTGTAGTAGAAAACGCCATCATTCTTCGATTCAAAGAACAGATGCGTAACACACTTTGCGCCTATTGGCGTAGTGGTTATCACTTGCTCGTTGCTTATGGGTACGCTATAAAACATTGTCGTTTAATTGTCTAATTATTAACTATATTAGTTATCTTTGCTTTTGAAATGACGTTTCGAGCAAAGCGAGCGTACAGCTTGCACCGCTGGCGTCATTTTCCTTTTTATTGAGCTGTTATACAATACTCTACATAGTTTCTTCTTCCTTGTCTTCCTATCATCAGCTTTATATCGCCTACGTAGCGCATTTGAACGTGTAACTCATACATCTCAGAAAACCTAAAACGTCTTTTTTGACTATTGTTTTTGGGAATGTCGGTATTCGTCTTTGCGGCTTTCGCAATAACATTCGGCATATTAAGAGCTGCAATAGTTGAACTCTCACTTTTGCTTGCGTGGTGCGCTGTTTCAACAATGCTATCTCTACTTATGTACACATCAACATTCATATCATCGTTATGGAACGTTTCTCCCAAGAACTGAGATAGAAAACTCAACAAAAACGTATTACGAGTTTCTTGCGTTTGAGGAATAGAGTTCAATACTCTACTATCTATTTCATTGTCAATCACAACCATTTCAACTTGCTTTTGAGCTGCTTTTCAGTGAAATACATAGTCAAATGTTCCGATATGTAGCGTCTGAACTTGCGTTCGGGACACATATTCATAAAGTCAGGAATCCGTTGGTCGTAGCCGAAAAACGTGAAATATGCCATACGGAGCTGCCATAACGAGCCGCGTTTGGCTATCTCGCTTTGTAATGCTTCGCGTTTGCGCGTTTCTATTGGCGATTTTGTTACTATCAACTTCATTGCTATGTTATTTATTAGGCGCGGTAGAGGGAATCGAACCCTCTACGTGAACCATTCCGCGCTTGCAAAGGCTTACGCCTTGTTCGTTTTCACGCCGTGAAGAACGATTTTGAGAGCCTTGTTCTCTGCCGACTTAGGCAAGTAAATCCAAGGCACAATGTCGGTAAGAGGTGAGATAAGCTTCGGGCAATCGAGCTCGTAGTAGCCCTCGCGTTCGTCGGAGTACTTAGAAGTGCGGAACACTTCCATAGAGTTACGAGGAACAAGAACTTTGTCGCCTACCTTCAACTCAAACTCGCCATTTGCGATAAGATTGCCGATAACGCCATACTCAGCATTATCAACGGTAACGTCTCCACCAATAGCCTTGGTTGACTCCAACACTTGAATGCCTGTTACGAGGAAGTAAGTGTTAGCTTCCAACTGACGCTTGTTAAGGTTGGTTACACCAACTTTCTTATCGTCCGATGCTTGGAACGCTTCGATGGTGGTTGATTTTTCCAAGTTGCGCGAGCAATAAAGAGCATAGTCTACAACTTGTACACTACCATTTTTGATTGCTGCGGTGAGATTTGGGTCGATTTTGCTCAAACGAGCTGCAAATTCGGTAATACCGCTTGCGATTTTTGTACCTACGAAAGAGGTACGCTGTGCTGCTTCTGCCATTTTGTAAAAATTTAGGTTAGGTTAATTGGGTTAAGGGGTTGGGGGCTTTGTGTGTCGTCCCCAAACTCGTTTTTTGTTGGTTAGTTAGATTACAAACAATCTTCAAGTGCGCCCACTTCATCGGGAAGTCCATTGTCGGCTTCGTACTGAGGTGAATAAGTGGTTTGCAATTCATTGTCGGAAGGGAGTTGGTCATACTCTATTGGGTCACCGATGCCCGGCAAGAGAGGTACGACAGGTTGGTCTTCCGTGTCACCGAGCGAAACAAGCGATTTGCCTGTTGCTGCGTTGATGATGCCGGCGCCGCCCGTAGCGAGCATACCGAGTGCAGCGTCTTTGAGCATCTGATTTTTCGCCATCGTCATACCTGCCAAGCCTGCTGCTGCTACGATAGCAGGAGTAGTGTAAGCCGAGGTTGCTCCGTCCATACCGAGCAAATCAGTGCCATTGACGCTTTTCTTGCCGATAGTGTTTTTGATGGCTGTACCGACAGCCATACCGCCGATAATACAAAGAGCGCGTTGTGCTATGCTCTTGTAGCTATTACTTATTTTTTTCTTTGCCATTGTTGTTGTTTTTAGATTGTTGAATTAGAATTTGATTTGTGGATTAGTTCAGTCTCAACGGCTTCTTTTTGATGCCGCTCAAACCTTTTCTTCCACTCTTCTTTTTTCCGCCGTTGCCCGAGAATGCTTTGTAGCCGAAATATCCTGCTGCAAGCACGCCCACGCCTATTACACCCCATTTGATGTACTTCTTAGCGTTGTCTGAAAGTCCCATTTGCTTGTTGTTGCTTTGGTTGTCTGTTGATGAATTGTTGTCGTTCGTAACAGAGGGCGTATTGTTGGTCGTAGAACTGCTATTTGTCGTGGTCGTAGACTTCGATGGAGAAGTCGTAGACGAATTAGTAGTCGTTGTAGTCGTTTTCGTCGTTGTGGTCGTAGATTTTGACGTAGACGATGAAGATGTCGATGTAGACGGCTTCGATGCCGACAAATATTTAGTTGCTACAAATCCGCTCTTTGTTCCGTAGGTTACTTTCAACCACTGATAGCCGTTTGCCGATTTGAGTGTTGCATCTGCTACACTCACAGCCGAGCCACGTGGAATACTCGTAATCTTAGTACCCGATGTAGAAGCGGTCGAGCGCATCGTTAGCGGGTCTTTCTGTGTATTTACATACAACGTCTGACCTTTTGAGAAGCCTGCCAAACCGCCAAAACCTACGGCTTTTTTCACCTTTCGGAATGCCGATTTGATGCTATCGAATAAGCCATTGAGTGCTAACTGCTCATCTGCATTGTAAGCATCGTCAATGCCACTGACATTGCTTGCTTTTACTGCATCGGTAGCTGTGTTAGCTGCTGCTTTGACGTTATTCTTAATTCTTTGCATTGCTTCTCGCAATTTGCCGCCTATGCGCGTGCGCTTCGTACCCGAATTAGCGCGTTGGGTAGATGTAACTTTCGATGTAACTTTCTTTGCAGTTGCATTCTTTTTCAATGTTCCCTTGAACTTTGAAAAAAGTTTGCCGACGTCGCCTGTTGTGTCAGACTCAAGTACGACAAAACTGCTATCTACCCACCCTTCAGTGCCTTCCCAAACGATATTAGTCCAATTGCCTTGTGTGGCTTTTGCGTCCACCATATCACCGCTTTCGAGATCGGCGATAACTTCAGCGTTGGCGTTTGGGCTGACACGCATACTTATTACACTTCCCTTTGGGGTAAGTATTACTGCTTTCATTTGGGTTTACTTTTTACGTGTCATATAAATTGTTAAGCCTGCAAGTGCCAATACGCCTATGCCAATACCAATCTTAGCCCCTGTCGAAAGTCCGCTCTTTTGCTGTTGTGGCTGAGGAGCGGTCGCGGTGGGTTGTTGAGTGGTTTGCGGTGCTGTGGCTTGTTGTGGTGCGGCTGCTTGCTTAGCTGGGGCAATAGCCGTTTGTTTGGGTTGTTGCGTCTGT
>JAFYCM010000036.1 GCA_017539645.1 Bacteroidales bacterium | reverse complement strand
CACTACGCTCTACACTTTACACACACATCTTTCTTCGTAGATATTTTTTCGAAAGAAAAGCCGCTAATGGGACGTACTTATAAGTCCAAAACTTATTACTCACAACATAATTGACATTATATTTGCGTCGCGAAAACAATATCATTCTCGAGAATGCATTATTATAAACTGATAGCAGTAGCGGCGTGCGCCATAGTTACAGCTACTGCAACGGGCCAGCAATCGATGGTAAAAACCGATGCCGTGGCCGAATTCAACGAAGCATTATCATTGGTGGAGGCTGGCATGTACGGTGCAGCTCGCACCAAAATGGACCACTACATCAACAATCACAACGGCGACGACATTGCGCTTACTGCCGATGCTCGTTATTATCGTGGTTATGCCGCCAAGATGGACGACAACGACGATGCGCCAGCCCTCATGCTCGACTTCCTCGAGACGTGTCCGCAGCACCAACGCCGCTCCGACATGTTCTATCAGATGGGTGATTTCTACTTGCTGCGTAGCAAGTTCACCGAGGCGCTCAAGTGGTTCGAGAAGGTCTCGGAACGCCGCATTAGCGAAGAATTTCACTCGCCATACCTATTCAAAACGGGCTACTGCTACTTCATGCGTGGTCAGCACAAGAAAGCCATTTCGTTCTTCGACCGTTTGCATGGCGATGGTGGCGAATATGCCTCAGCTGTAACGTATTACCGCGCTCATGTGGAGTATGAAAATGGCAACCACGACGAGGCTCTCAAAGGAATGCTTTCGCTTGTCGACGATGAAGGTTTTGGCAACGTGGCACCTTACTACGTAGCCGATATTATGTATCGCAAGCAGCGCTACGCCGAGGCTATACGCTATGCACAACCTTTGGCGCAGGCAGGCTCGAAGAAAGGTTCAGACATGATGCGCATTGTGGCCGATTCACATTTCGCTCTCGGTGAATATGCCGATGCTCGCACAGCGTACCAGAAATTGGCTTCGTCTACAAAACGATTAACACGCAACGACTACTACAACATCGGTCTAACTAATTTCTACTTAGACGATTACGCGGCTGCCGCAGAGAATCTATCGAAAGTTACGAGCCAAGACGACATAATGTCGCAGAATGCATATTACCACTTGGGTTATTGCTACCTGAAGCAGGACGACAAACGTCGCGCACGCACGGCTATGGAGGCTGCCGCTCGTTATGACTACGACCGCGCAGTGAAGGAAGATGCCGAGTTCAACCGACTGAAACTGTCGTACGAGCTCAACTACTCGTCGTTCAAAGATTTGGTTGGCGAGTTTGTCGACTTCATAAATAAATATCCTAAGAGCGACAAGATTGACGAGGCTTACGACTACATGAGCCACGCGTTGCTCACCACCAAGAACTACAAAGAGGCACTCCAGACAATGGAGAAGATGCCGCATAAGAACTTGAAAATATATACGGCTATGCAGCGCATCGCCTTCTATCGTGGCTTGGAACTCTACGACAATAGTAAGTATACGCAAGCCATAGAGTTCTTCGACTATAGCCTCAAATATGCCGACTACGACCCAACGATTCGCGCGCGTACATATTATTGGAAAGCCGAATCGCTCTATCGTCTGAACCGCATCGACGAAGCTAATGCCTTGTATTATAGTTTTATACAAACTTACGGAGCGTCGGAATTGAGCGAATTTACCACAGCGCACTACAACCTCGGTTATACATTCTTCAACAATAAGAAATATGCCGAATCGCGTCGCTGGTTCTTGAAGTATGTAAACCTAAAAGTGCTACCCGAAAATCGCCTTCTTGCCGACGCCTACAACCGCCTTGGCGACTGCTACTACGTAGAGCGCGACTTCCAATTTGCCGTTGAATATTACGACAAAGCATACCAGACCTACACACCTTCAGGCGATTATTCGCTATTGCAAAAAGGCATCTGCCTCGGCTTGACGCAAGACAACAACGCCAAGATTGCACAATTGAAGGAGATGATAGCTAAGTATCCTAATTCTGAACTTTGTGCGTATGCATACTACGAAACAGCACGCGCCAACATTGCTATAAACGACATCACTGGTGCTATTTATAATTACAAAGTGGTGAAAGAGCGATACCCAAAGAGTTCGCTTGCGTCGAAGGCTATGCTGCAGCTCGGTTTGCTCTACTACAACAATAGCGAGTATGAGAATTCTATGGCGTTCTACAAACGCGTAATAAACGAATATCCTTCTACGCAACAGGCTTCGGAGGCTCTCGTTGGTTTGCGCAATGTATATATGGAACTTGGCGACTACGATGGCTACATTGCCTACACCAACACGCTGGGCTCGTTTGCCAAAGTTGAAACCGCCGAGAAAGATTCGCTGCTCTTCGTGAGTGCCGAGAAGCGTTTTGCTACGGGCGATATGAAAGCTGCCGAAGAGGCTTTCAACCGCTACATAAGCGAATGTCCTTCGGGCCGCTACATCACTGGCGCTCATTACTATTTGGCAAATTGCTACTACTCTACTGGCAACGACGCCGAAGCACTGAAAGCCTATACCTACGTAGCATCGCAACCACGTAGCGTATTTACCGAAGAGGCACTCTTGCATACTGGCGAACTGCTCTATAAGAGTAAAGATTACAACTCGGCACTCAGCATGTTCGGACGCCTCGAGAATGAAGCCGAAGTGGCTGCCAACAAGACAGAGGCAATCATCGGTCAGATGCGATGCATGGAGAAGCGTGGCGACACCGAAGGCTGTATAAGTTCTGCCGATAAGGTTATAAAGATGCCGCAAGCTTCGCCTGAGATTTTGCGCGAGGCTAACTACCTGAAGATGAAGTCACTCATTGCGGCTGGCAGAGCGAGCGAAGCCATAAGTACGATGACCGAACTTGCACAAAGCACTAAGACCGAAGAGGGAGCTGAGGCTAAATACCTATTGGCTCAATATTACTACGACTCGCAAGCCCTCGACACCGCCGAGAAAGAGGTGTTCGACTATATCGACAAAGGCACGCCGCATCAGTATTGGTTGGCACGCACGTTTGTGCTGCTAAGCGACATCTACCACAAGCGCGGCGACGACTTCCAAGCTTGCCAGTATCTAATAAGCTTGCAAGAGAGCTACAACGAAAACGAGGAGATAAACAAGATGATTAAGACGCGCCTCGATGCATGGAGCGCCGACGCTGGTTCATCTGCCCTCCCCGATTGATAGCTATTCACAACAGAAAGGAAAACGAAACTCGATTTTTTATACATAAGTAGAAAAATGAAGTTAAGACAATACATACTGCTTAGCGCCTGCTTGTTAGGCTTGGCAGTAGAATCGTACGCTCAACGCGACACCGCAACAATACTTCAAAAAGACGTAGAGGTTGTCAACACATACTTACCCACCATTGGCAACCCACGCAAACTGCAAGTAGCACCGCTTATGGACGACACCATGAGCTATCACCCTGCATTCCGCTATTCGTCGATAGGCAAAGTGGAGCACGTGCAGACGATGCCCGACTCCATCTCGGCTGCTGCTATGCGCTTCGTTCGCGACGAAAGTCCATACAAATCGCTACTTCGCTTTGGTGGCGGCAACTACGCTACGTTTGGCGGCGAAATATTCTACAACATCGGTGTTAATCCAAAATATCACCTCTCGCTCAACGGCGGCCATCGCTCTACGTTTGGCAAAGTGGAACTGCCCAACGACAGCGGCAAAGTGAAAGCTCCACTCTCGCGCACGTGGCTTGCTGCCGACTTCGCTCGTATGTTCAAACGCGTGGTTATGGGCGTGAAGATGAACTACAACAACGACGTCTTCAAATATTATGGTATGCAGACCGTCTATGCCGACTCTACATACATAACTACAGCAGGAGACAAAGCTCTGGGCAGCGCACTTACCGATGGACAACATCAGCGCACATCGGCGTTCGACTTCGACTTCACACTTGGCAACACCATGCGCGACCACCGTTCGTATACACGCTTCGACATCAACGCCGGTTTTGGCTTGTTTGGCAACACCACCGACCTTCACGAGACCGACATCCGCGTAGGTGCGATGATATATGTGCCTCTAAAGAAAAATTACTTTTTCAGCGGCCGCGTAGACGTGGACAACTTCTCTATAAAATCGCCTTCGTACAACGGTCCGGCATACACATTCTCCGACCGCAAGCACACCGATGTGATGCTACGTCCGCGCGCAGGTGTCGACTTCGACCATGTGAACCTTCGCCTCGGACTGAAACTCATCTTCGAAGTGGGCAACACAAAGGATAATATGTACCTGATGCCAGATATTTGGGCCGACTTCAAGTTTGCCGAAGACATATTTACATTCTACGCTGGCATGACGGGTGATTATAAGTCGAATAGCTATCGCAGCCTTTACGCTCGCAACCGCTACGTTTCGTCCGATGCCTTCAACTACGTATGGCGTGCTTCGAAGAAGGTTTTCGTAAGCGACATATTTACAAATGGTTACAACATACCTACAACGCAAACGCCAATAAAATTTACGGCTGGTTTCAACTCTACGTTTAGCAAACACGTGGCTTTGAACGCACAGATTGAGTACGGCAGTTTCGACGACGAACTCTTTTTCGTGAACAAAGGTTATGCACAACAGACCGTCAACGAAGCCGACACCGTGTTTGGCTACACCAACCGATTTGGCGTTGTGGCTGAGAATGGCAAACTTTTCAAGGCTACGGGCGAACTCATAATTAAGCCTACTCAGAAAAGCAACATCTTGCTCACAGCCGAGTATTTCAAATATACGCTCGACTATCTGCAGCAACCTTGGTATAAACCTAAATACGACATTAGCCTCAGCGGTCGTTTCTTCCCAACCGACCGACTGCTAATCGACGCCCAACTACGACTTGTTGGCGAGCGCTACGCATTCGACCAGACACTCCGCGCCGAGAAGACTCTCGACAAAGTGATTGACCTCAACCTTGGCGCTGAATATTACATCACTTCGCGCTGGACTGCATACCTACGCCTCAACAACCTTGCTGCTCAAGATTGGGAGCAGTGGCTCGGATATACCACTCAGAAAGTTAACTTCACCCTCGGTGCAACGTTCAAATTCTGATGATGCAACTACAACAACAGATTATATTTCAACAACATAAACTTACCGCGACGCAATCATGAGGATTAAGCATACCATACTCCTTATGACGATTCTTGTCGCAGGTGCTATGCGAAGCATCGGGGCTATGGCACAAGCTACGGCCACCGACAGCATTTCGCTCGAAAAGCCATCGCAAGGCGGTTCTGCCCCGTTCCTCGATGCCGAGGTGCAATACAAAGCCAAAGACAGTCTCGCCTTCGACTTCGAAACTAAGAAGATGTATCTCTTTGGCGATGCCGAGGTTACGTATGGCGACATTCACCTCACCGCCTACGCCATCGAACTCGATATGGATAGCACGCTTGCCTACGCCTACGGAAAGAAAGATTCGCTGGGCGTGGAGAGCGGTTTGCCCGTTTTTAGCGACAAAAGCGGCGAATACGAGATGCGCGAACTGCGCTACAACTTCGAGACGAAAAAGGCCATAATTACACACCTTGTCACCGAACAGGGCGAAGGCTACGTGATTGGTCATCGCGCAAAACGCGTGGACGAGAAAACCTACTTCATGAAGAATGCGCAGTACACCACGTGCTCCAACCACGACCACCCGCATTTCTATCTCAACCTCACCAAAGCCAAGGTCATTCCCGGCAAGAAGACCATCACCGGTCCGGCATATCTTGTCATCGAGGATGTTCCGCTGCCACTCGCCATACCATTCGCCATAATACCAAACACGAAGCATTATAGCTCTGGTATAATTATGCCTACGTATGGCGACGAGTCGACGCGTGGTTTCTACCTACGCAACGGCGGCTACTACATGGCTGTGAACGACTATTTCGACGTGAAACTCCTTGCCGATATTTATACCAAAGGCTCGTGGGGCACGCATATCACCACTACTTATAAGAAGAAATACAAATTCTCGGGCAGTTTTGCCGCCGACTACATAGTAAACAAAACTTCCGAAGAGGATTTGCCCGACTATTCGGAAACGAAAGACTTCTCGGTGAAATGGAATCACTCGCAGGATACGAAAGCCAATCCCGACATTACCTTCTCGGCATCGGTGAACTTCTCTACGAGTTCGTATAATAAAAATAGTATTACGAACGTGGTGAATCCAGCGGTATTGGCGACAAACCAGAAGAGCTCAAGTATCTCCTACAGTCGCAAATGGCCTTGGAATCCGTTCCGACTTACTGCTTCGCTGCTGCACTCGCAAAACAGCCGCGACACGTCGATAAGCCTCACATTGCCAGACGTTTCGGTGACAACGTCGAAGCGTTTCTATCCATTCAAGCCTGCTAAGATGGTTGGTGCTGGCAACCCTATTACCAACCTAAACATCTCATACTCAATGAGTATGAAGAATAGCATATCGTGCAAAGAGAAAGATCTCACATTTGCGCCCGAAGATTTCGCCACGGCGTGGAAAAACGGTATGAAACATACCATTCCTATAACTACAACGATAAAACTATTCAAATACTTCACATTCACACCAACAGCTTCATATACAGAACGTTGGTATTTGAATAAGACGCGTCAATATTGGGACGAAGAGAATCAGAAAATCGTGAAATGCGAGCCAGAAAGAGGCTTCAATCGCACGTACGATTACAACTTCTCGGTGGGCACTAGCACCAAGGTATACGTATTCTACAAGCCTATTCGTCTCCTCTTCGGCGATAAGATTAACGCCATTCGCCACTTGATTACGCCAAGTGTAAGCTATACATATACACCAGATTTCAGCCAAAGAAAATACGGCTTCTACGACTCGTTTGAGTACTACAAGAAGTCGACCGACGAGATTGTAAATTATAAGTATAGCTACTACAATGGCTATCTGTATGGCACGCCAGGTTCTGCGCGCTCTGGCCGTCTTTCACTATCGATGAGCAACACCATAGAGATGAAAGTCAAAAGCGACCAAGACTCAACAGGTTTCAAAAAAATCAGCCTTATCGAGGGCTTGAGCCTATCTTCGGGCTACGATTTTATGAAGGACTCGCTTCGCTGGGACAACATATCTTTGTCGGGACGTACGAAAGTTTTCGGTACTAATGTGAGTTACAACGCGACATTCGACCAATATGGCTACGTTGCTTCGAAGACTGGTTCGGCAATACGTATCGACCGCAGCGCGCTCCGCCAAAACCACCGTCTTGCACATTTGAAATCGGCTGGTATCAGCTTCGGTTTCCAATTATCGCCCGAAGTGCTGAAGAAACTTGCTCGCGGCGAAACCAAAATTGAAGACGAGAAGGGCGAAGGCGAGGACGACGATTGGGCACTCAATGCTGGCGACGACGGCATAGAAGAGGGCGCACAGATGCCACACAACGACCAAACGCAAGACACGCGCCTCGACAAAGGCGATAGCGGTTACGCCGAGTTCTCTATGCCGTGGAGCTTGTCGTTCAACTACAGCTTGCGCGTATCGCAAAACAAGTTCAACCCAAAGACTTGCCTCTATAGCCACAAAGTGACACAGAGCCTCAACGTGTCGGGCAACATATCGCCAACGCCAAAATGGAAATTCTCCATCACCACAGGTTATAGCTTCGACGAGCACAAACTCTCGCAAACAAGCATAGGTATAACACGCGACTTGCACTGCTGGAATATGAACTTCAACATGGTGCCAGTGGGCGCATATAAATCATATTCATTCTCAATAGCCATAAGTTCAAGTTTGCTGCAAGATTTGAAATACCAGCAGAGCAGCAGCCCACGCGACAATGGTTATTATTAATTTTGCACAGAAATTTTCACTTCAGATATGGACAACTTAGTATTTCTCGATAAACAATTCACGCTGTGGCTCAATAGTTTTCATAGCGCATCGGCCGACTTTTTCTTCTACCTCACCACATCCACGGTGCTTTGGATTCCATTATTCCTCGTGCTTGCGTGGTTGATAATGAAGCAACAAGGTCCGCGCGGCATTATGACGATATTGTTTATAGGCTTGGTAATATTGGTAGCCGACCAACTCTCGTCGCACGTGATAAAGCCACTCGTTGAGCGTCCACGACCTTCGCACGATGGTGTGCTGCAATACATGATTCACATTGTGAATGGTCGCCGCGGTGGGCATTTCGGTTTCGTTTCGAGCCACGCTGCCAACACCTTTGCCATAGCTTCGCTGCTCATACTTATGGTGCGCAACCGCTTCCTAAGTTGGTCGATATTTATGTGGGCACTGCTCAACTGCTACTCGCGCGTATACTGCGGCGTGCACTACGTAGGCGACATCCTTTGCGGTGCTATTCTCGGCATAATTATAGGCGCTATAGCATATCAAATATACCTACACCTCGTGCTTCACCTTTTTGTGATATTCCACCACAACAAGCGCACGCTGAAATCTGGTTTAGCTGAGATGTTTGGCAAGGCCGAACCGCGCATCGTTGGCTGGACATTCTGGCTTACTATTGTACTTGTACTTATAATTACGCCAATGTTTATGCGCTACAACTGCTAATTCTAATTACTAATTACGAGGTTCCGAATTGTGAATTATGAATTGTGAGCAATAGCGAACTTATAACTTACTACGCAGATGGAGTTGCTAATAGATGAATCGTTCGATGCAAACGGAATACTCTCGCCCGACGAGAGCCACCACTGCATAAAAGTGATGCGCCACCGCGAAGGTGACCAAGTATTCGTTACCGATGGTCGAGGAACACTCTACACATGCCGCATCACTAAAGCCGATGCGCGTGGCTGCCAACTTAGCGTCGAAAGCACCGAAGAACGCCCGCAACGCCACCAGCTGCATATGGCTGTAGCGCCTACCAAGAACACCGACCGTTTTGAATGGTTCGTCGAGAAAGCCGTTGAATTTGGTGTGACGCGTATAACACCAATAATATGCCGTCACTCCGAGCGCACCAACCTCCGCACCGATCGTTTGGTTCGCCTGGCTCACGCTGCCGCAAAACAATCGCTAAAGTGCACTTTGCCTCAAATTGACGAGCCAACTCCCGTTGCCGACATAATAAAGCAATCTGCCGATGCACAACGCTATATACTTCATTGCAAAGATGGCGAGAAGCCACACCTCTTCAACGCAGCCACTGCGCTCGGCGCATCGACCATAGTACTTATTGGCCCCGAAGGCGATTTCAGCGACGAAGAGATTCTACTTGCTGCACAGAACGGTTTCACTGCAGCATCTCTTGGACCTGAGCGTCTACGCACCGAAACCGCTGCCCTTGCCGCCTGCCACATCATCAACCTCAGACAAGACGTGTAGGGGAGCTCGAATTAAGAGTTACGAATTCGGGACTACATATAAATAAATTCTCTAAATCGTTTTTATCAGCGTCATCTGTGTTCTGCATTGAGATTCCTCGCTACGCTTACGACACAATTTTTTCCGTACATAAAAAACTAAAAAGCGCCGTCATTTAGCAATGACGACGCTGTGTAGTTATGTACTTTATATCAGTCGATTACCAGATAACTATGCGCTGTTCTGGGGCGCGATAGAGAGTGTCGGTCTCGGCTATTTCGAACGATTTGTAGAATGGTTCGAAGAGACACATCTGGCCGTTGGTACGGAACTTACCCGGTGAGTGAGGATCGGTATTCACCTGCTGACGAAGATATTCGTCGCTTGAATTTCTTGCCCATACACGTGCGTACGAGAGCATAAAACGTTGATCGCCCGATTGACCGTCGATAAGTGGAGCTTCTGCATTGCCGAGAGCATTGTGGTATGCTTGGAATGCTATGTTCAAACCACCAAGGTCAGCAATGTTTTCGCCAAGCGTGAGGTTACCATTGATATGCAATGTATCAACAACAACGAAACTTGAGAAGTGGTCGGCAAGGCGCGAAGTAGCCTGATCGAAACGCTCTTTATCTTCGGCAGTCCACCAGTTTTTGAGGTTACCAACCTTGTCGAATTGTGCACCTTGGTCGTCGAAACCGTGAGTCATCTCGTGACCAATAACTACGCCAATTGCGCCGTAGTTAACTGCATCGTCACCTTCGGCATAGAAGAACGGTGGTTGAAGAATACCAGCTGGGAACACGATCTCGTTAGAAGAAGGATCGTAGTAAGCATTAACGGTTTGAGGAGTCATGTACCATTCGGTGCGGTCTACTGGTTGGTCTATTTTAGCAAGGTTATAAGCCTCTTCGAACTTAGCCGAAGCAATCATATTACCAGCATAGCCAGCTTCGCGAGAGATTTCGAGACCGCTGTAGTCGCGCCATTTGTCGGGGAAACCGATTTTTATAGTTATGGCAGCCAACTTCTCTTTAGCCTGAATCTTGGTAGAGTCGCCCATCCAAGCGAGTTTTTCGATACGCTCGCCAAATGCAGTACGGAGGTGCTCAATAAGATCGCGGGTGCGGTCTTTAGCGGTTTGTGGGAAGTATTTCTGTACGAAAACTTGACCAACTTGCTCGCCCATAGCACCTTCTACGTTGCTAAGTACGCGTTTCCACAAAGCCTTTTGTTCCTTCTGTCCAGAGAGCATACGACCGTAGAAATTGAAACGAATCTCATCGAATTCTGTGGTGAGGTTGTCGGCGTATGAACGAACAAGGCGAAGCGACATATAGTCCTTCAAAACATTGACGTCTGCAGACTTGATAACATTGCCCAAAGCTGCGAAATACTTCGTCTGCATAATATTTACGACCTTAGGAGCAACGCCCATTGCCTCGAAATATGCACTCCAGTCGAACGAAGGATATTTAGCTGCAAGCTCGTTAGGAAGCGATTTGTTGTTTTGCTTCACTGGGTCGCGATTTTCTTCTGGAGTATTTTGATATTCAGCGAGTTGTTTCTCAAAATCGTATACAGCCTGAGCGCGTGCTTCTGCATTTTCGTAGCCGATAAGAGCAGCAAATTTGCTAAGCATATCTATATAGCCCTTCTGCAACGCAACGCCATTCTCCGATTCGTCGAAATAGTAGTTACGGTTAGGCAGACCAAGACCCGATTGATAGAGATTGGCAATATTTACATCGCTATTGTCCATATCGGCGCCAGCGTAGAGGGCGAAGAATGGAGATACGCCAATCAGGTGCAAATCGGCAATAAGCAGTGGCAAATTATTAGCCGCTTTCTCCTGAATATTAGCCAAATAAGGTTTCAAAGCGTCGTAGCCACTTGCATTACGCGCAGCGGTATCCATACCACAAGCGTATAGGTCGCCAACTTTCTGCTCTGGAGTACCTTTAGCAGCGCCAGAATTCTGTGCAGCTTCAACAATGTCCTTGAGTTTCTGCTGATTCTCGTCGTGGAGCATGTCGAAAGTGCCATGACTACTCTTGTCGCTTGGCAGCGGATGCTGTTTGAGCCAACCACCATTAGCATATTGGAAGAAATTGTCGCCCGGTTTCACCGACAAATCCATATCGTCGGCCGTAAAGTGGGCTTTACCATCATCTGTCTTATGGCAACCACAGTTGATTACACCTGCTGTCATACAAGCCATTAGAAATACGTTAATTTTCATATAATAGAGAAATAAAAATACCCCGCGAAGTTAATTTTTTGTTTATAATGTGCTGAATAAAAATGCATACGAATAATACGTAATTATTAGTTACGTATTATGGGAAGCATTACCTTGAAAGTAGCGAATGACCTACGAACGTACGTTTCGTTCATTGGAAAGTTTTTCATAAATAAATACATAAATATCAGCGTGGATATTTTCATACTTACTAAAAAGCAATAAAAAATGAACATCACAACTGATGCGGAGTGCTATGTTTGGGGCAAGAAAATCAGAATACAAATCATAATTATGAAAAGGCTATTATCTGTATTTATGGCTGCGCTCATAGCATTGCCGAACCTCTTTGCCGACGATATGGTGGCATTTCCTGGAGCTGAAGGTTTTGGTATGTATACAACTGGCGGCCGTGGAGGCGCTGTGTATCATGTAACTACGCTCGAAGATGGCACTGGCGAAGGCACTTTCCGTTGGGCATGCAACAAAAGCGGCACACGCACAATTGTCTTTGATGTTTCGGGCACAATATTTCTCAAAAGCGAGCTGAAACTCAAGAAAGGCGACGTAACAATTGCTGGTCAAACTGCGCCAGGCGATGGCATTTGCATTGCCGATTATCCGTTCGTCATTGCGGCTAACAATGTGATTATCCGCTATATGCGCTTCCGCCTTGGCAATCGCGAAGTGGCAAATCATGAAGGCGACGGCTTGGGCGGTATGGATTTGAAAAATATCATCGTCGACCATTGCTCTGTTAGCTGGAGCATCGACGAATGTCTGTCGGTTTACGGCAGCACCAACCTCACCGTGCAGTGGTGTTTGGTGGCGCAAAGTCTCGTAAATAGCGGGCACTCCAAAGGTGCACATGGCTACGGCGGCAACTGGGGTGGCAGTGGAGCAAGCTACCACCACAACCTGATGGCTCACCACACAAGCCGAGTGCCGCGCCTCGGTCCACGCCAAAGCACGCAAACCGACGAACGTATGGACTTGCGCAACAACGTATTCTACAATTGGGGTGGCAACGGTTGCTACGGTGGCGAAGGCATGAACGTAAATATTGTGAATAATTACTACAAACCCGGTCCGGGCACAGAATCGCGCAGCGCTACCATTCAGAAGCGCATTGCGGGCATTGGCATACGTACGACGGAGTATTGCAACCGCGTTGAGGCCGCCGATGGCACTGTAACGGGCAACGGCTGGTTGCCTATGTGGCACGTTTGGGGAACATTCTATGTGAATGGAAATTACAACAATTCATTCCCAAATATGGACGAATGGAAAGATGGCATCGTGGCTCAGATTGACAACAGCAAGTGCGACAACACTTTCAGCTCTTCTGTTGAGACAGAGATGCACCTCAGCGAGCCTATCGACTACTATCCTGTAACTACGCACACTGCCGCTATGGCTTACGAAAAAGTACTTGCTTATGCTGGAGCATCGCTCCACCGCGATTGGCTCGACGAACTGATGGTGAGCGACACGCGCAACAAGAAAGCTACGAACACTGGCAGTGGCAATGCTTCAGGATTCATAAATAGCCAGAATGACAACAAACCCGCCGACGCCGATGACACTTGGAGCGCTTGGCCGACATTGACAACCGACGTAAATATCGATATAACCGACACCGATGGCGATGGCATTCCCGATGCGTGGGAAGATGCTAACGGTCTCGACAAAACCGATGCAAAAGATGGCAATCTGCTAACGCTCAGCGACGAAGGTTATACCAATCTCGAAGTATATATGAACAGTCTCGTGGCCGACATCACCACCGCCGAACTCCTCGACGCTTTGACTGACAACAAAGAACCAATACCTACCGAAGTCGGTGAAATTCAGCGCACGAATACTTATACCGATGACACCGAATATTTACTCTCTGGGCAGAAAGCTTCGCCCAACGCTAAAGGTCTGATAATAAAAGGCGGAAAACTTCTGTGGCGTAGGTAGGTTTCTGCATCACTATACGAAAAACAAAAAAAGGCTGCCGCAATACGACAGCCTTATTTTTTACACCACTACTCTACTTGGTCAATCTCTCAGGATGGCGCATCTTGTAATCGTTTATGCGTTCGTTGAAGGCGCGATCTCGCTTATTATTTGGATCAGGCGTAAATTCCATATATTCAGGAATATCTACACCGAAATCTCTAACAACACTCTGTTTGGTAGTTTTCACAATCTGCAACGAGTCGTAGAGCGTATGGTTATACACTTCGTAGGTTGCCATAGTGAGCGTATCACTAGCAACATTGATGGTCTGATAATATCGACTTGAGATGCCGAATTTGTCGAAACGATCGTCGAAATGGATGCGGTAGTTCTTTGGCGAACAGTGACTTACGGTATATACAGGCGTTGTAGGCGTGCCATCTTCTGCGTGGTTGGTCATGCGGGCATATTGATGTTCGTGGCCTTGCAGCACGAGGTCTACGCCAAACTCTTTCACTAATCCGCCAAAAATCCAACGTTGAAAGATATTATTGCTGCCCAACGTTGAATATAGAGGATGATGAAGCAGCAAAATCTTCCACTTAGCAGTGCTTTGCTCCATTTTAGCCTTTAGCCACGAACGCTGTGCAAGTAAGTATGGCAATTCACGATTGCTATCGAGCACAAAGATGTCGGCATCGCCATAATGCAGCATATATACGTGATTATCATCAACTTTGGAATCGAGGAAATATGAGAAAACGAGTGTAAAACGACGTTCGAGCGCCAACTTTATACCCTTCAAATAGTCGTGATTGCCAGTGATATTTAGGAATGGCATCGCCTGACACACACTATCAATATCGCGGAAAGTCTCAGCCCAAAAGCTATCCTTTGGTCGCTCGGTAAGGTCGCCACCACAAACCACAAATTCACACTCTCGATGACGCGCAACAGCCTCACGCAGATACTTATTCGCACGCCCGCCTATGGTGTCTTGCACATCGCCAACGTAAAGAAATGAGAAATTATCGTCTTTTTTATATGTATGAAACTCGTACCACTGCGATGCCTCGTCATCTGTAACTGCACGATAAGCATAGTGAGCGTCTTGCTGCAAATTGCGCAACCGAGCCACATAATATGCTGCAACACCACCGCGAGAATGGAATACTTCTCCGTATGCATCAATATTTATAGTATCACCATCGGGGAGCTGAACAAGTTCGAGGTGCGACGGAAAAAGCATAGTGTCGGCCTGCCAACTAACGTTGCGCGACCATTCACTATCGTCGCCAAAAGTAAGCAACACGCGATGTGGCGTGCGCTCTGATATGTACGGAGACTCCTCAGAATTGTGGAACCAAACATCCCAACGACATGCAATAAAAACTGCTACTGCAACCACCAAAACTGTGGGCACTATTACTTTTATTTTCGCTTTCATAGATGGCAAAATTACTACTTATTTACTACTCGTTTTCGCGCTTTTTGCGCAATTTTGCGCCCCGAAAAATGAGAATAACGAAATGAAAAAGAACATTTTCAAAAGCTATCCAATATTGTCGCTTTTGGCCAATTTGGCTATCGTATACATACTTTTCACTCTCTGCCGACTTGTGTTTTTGCTAAACAATTGGGGCATGTACGCCGACACAATGACGCTCGGTCACGCGCTCTACCTCTTCAGCGTCGGCATAATGTTCGATACCACGGCCATACTCTATACCAACCTTTTAGTTGTGGTACTTATGCTGCTACCTCTTCACTGGAAAGAGTGCACTGCGTTCCACAAATTCACACGATGGATATACGTTATTTTCAACGGCATAGCCATAATAGCAAACCTTTCTGATGCCGTCTATTTCCCGTTCACTGGCAAGCGCACCACCACATCGGTGTTTGCGGAATTTGGCAACGAAGGCGCTGGCAACATGACCAAAATTTTCTCTGAGCAAATTCTTGCCAATTGGTATTTGGTAGTTATTGCGGCTATATTTATTTGGGTATTATGGAAATTTTTCATGCCGCTCTACAATAATTACGACAACAAAAACACCGAGCGTCCATCATTACTGAAATATTATATAGTACAAATATTGTCGCTTGGATTGGCTATTCCGCTTAGTGTTGCTGGCGTTCGTGGCGGATTCTCACACGCCGTTCGCCCAATAACCATAAGCAATGCGAATCAATTTGTAGACCGCCCAGCTGAAACGGGCATCGTACTCAACACGCCGTTCTCCATCTACCGCACGCTGAACAAAAAGCCATTAGCTATACCTGATTATATGAGCGACGAAGAGGCTCAATCGCTTTTCTCGCCCATACATACACCCAACGATTCGGTAGCTTTTCAGCCGAAAAACGTGGTTGTACTTATTCTCGAGAGCTTCAGCAAACAGCATTTCGGATTCTACAATCGCACGTTGCGCGGCGGCACATTCAAAGGCTTTACGCCTTTCCTCGACTCGCTCATCGTCAACCATGCTATGACGTGGCAATATTCCTACGCCAACGGTCGCAAGAGCATCGAAGGTATGCCATCGACACTGTCGTCGCTACCGAACTTCGTAGAACCACTCTTCTTGACGCCGGCTTCGCTTAACCGCATGTCGGGCTTAGCGCGCGAACTCGGCGAGAAGGAAGGATACACCACCGCATTCTTCCACGGCGCACAAAACAACTCGATGGGCTTTCAGGCTTTCGCACGCGCTACGGGTTTTGAGCGATATTATGGTCGTACAGAGTACAACGAAGATCCTAATTACAATGGTGATGCCGACTACGACGGCACGTGGGCTATCTGGGACGAAGAGTTTCTCCAATTCTACGCCGACCGCATGAGCGAGATGAAAGAACCGTTTATGACTGCCGTATTTACAGCATCGTCGCATACGCCGTTCAATCTTCCAGAACGCTACGTTGGCCGCTTCCCCAAAGGCGATTCACAGATTCAGGAGTGCGTTGCATATTCCGACCACGCAGTGCGCAAGTTCTTCGAAAAAGCAAGCAAGCAACCGTGGTTCAACAACACGTTGTTTGTAATTACTGCCGACCACACAAGTTCGCACGACGACCCATATTACCTTACCTCGCTCGGACGCTATTGTGTGCCAATCATTTTCTACGCGCCTGGTGACACCACGCTCCACGGCTACGACACGCAACACATTGTAGAACAGGCGGACATTATGCCGACTGTGTTATCATATCTACATTACAACCACCCATATCTCGCATTCGGCAAGGATATGTTCAACACACCTTCTAACGAGACTCACGCTTTACACTGGGTGCCCGAAAGCAGTGGTTACGAGTTTGTTATGGGCAACTATGTACTTGAGTTCGATGGTCAGAATGTCAACTCGGCATTTGAATACAAGACCGATTCAACGTTGGCGCACAATGTGAAAAGCGTCATTCCCACCGACACGCTCGACCACATGACCAAGCAAATGAAGTCCATCATCCAACAATATATGCAGCGCATGAACCGTAACCAACTCGTGGTAGATCCGCAATAATTACGAGCGCATTGAAATAACTGAGCGTAGTGAAGAATCTCTGTTTTTGAAATCCTTCGCTACGCTCAGAATGTAATTATCGGTATCCTCTTCGCGAGAAGTTAGCAACTAAGGTTCTATTTCGAGTGAAGCCAATACGAACGGACCAATTGCCTTGGGGTCGTTGTCGCGAATGGGTTCGTGAATGTAATAGTCGAACGAGCCGTCGCGCATATTTTTGCCTCCGAGGCCTGCCACAGCGCAACAATCTGTTATAGAAACAGTTCCATCTTCGTTGCGCTTTATAAATCTTTTTACAAATTGGTTATAAGCTTCGCGGCCAATGGTTGCAAATTTTGGGTCAAGATAGCCCAAACGCGAGCCCTTCAGCATTGAGTAAATAAACATGGCACTGCACGTAGATTCTACGTAATTACCCTCGCGACGCGGGCTGTCGAGCACTTGAAACCACATACCTGTACTGCTATCACGAACGGCAAGAAGCGCCTCAGCTAGATTCTGCAAACGCACAAGAAGTTCATCTCTCCCTGGTGTTCCCGTAGGTATGTATTCCAAAACGTCCACCATGGCCATCATATACCAGCCATTGGCACGTCCCCACGCATGCTGACTACAACCGGTTATGCTATCCGCCCAAAACATCGTCCGACTCTCGTCCCATGCATGGCGATAGAGATGCGACGCCTCGTCGTAAGTATGCTTGCCAACAATCAGAAATTGGCGAACCGCGTCTTCTGCCACATCTTCGCCGTAGCGCGCTCCATATTGAGCCAAGAATGGTGCGCCCATGTAGAGCCCGTCGAGCCACATCTGATGCGGATAGACCTTCTTGTGCCAAAATCCACCCTCTTCGGTGCGCGGATGCGTAAGAAGCTGACTACGAAGCAAATCTGCAGCCTTTTTGAAACGCTCTTCATGTGTAGCATCGTAGACATCAAACAACAATTTGCCAGAGTTGATATTATCTATGTTGTACTCATCTACCTTATAGCTATAAACAGAGCCATCGGCCTGCACCATAGTATCTACGTATGTATATACATAATTACTAATCGCAGTGTCGGCGTAACGCTGAGCGGCTTTCTGAAATGCGTATAGTTCGAGGCCTGCACTGTAGTTCCAACGCGCCGAAGTACGGAAATCGAGCGCTGTGGTTCGCGGCACACGCTGCATCTCGGAGTAGGCAATCTGCAACGAGAGCGGCTTTTCACTGCAAGTAACTGACGGAGCGCAACTTACGACCATCAGCATCAACGTGCCGATGAAGAGTGGCAAGGTTTTCATATCTTCTTGATTTTCGATGGGTCTTTTATAATGAACTTCTCGAATTTATTGACGTAGGCAGGCGTCCAATGCGATTCGTAGCTCATAACATTCTCGTATGTAATGACGCGAGCCTCGCCATCGGTGAGTTGTTTTGCCCACGACACGCGCTGAGTGCTGTTTGCACCTTCGCCAGTATTGCCATACTCGCAGTAGCGCGAAGTCTGTTCATTTTCGGTGCGTCCCCAATTGTGCCAACCTTCAGCGCGGATCTGCTTAGGTAGCTCGCAGTTGATGAACGCCGTGTATGCATATTCGCGCCACGGACGACCAAGGTAAACCTTATGTACGCCCTCGGCAGCCTTGATGCGGCAATTCTTGAATATCAGACCATAAGGCACATTTTGCGGCGTCGATGCAGCGGTGATGTACGAATCGGCTTTGCAGAGAATGTCGCAATCTTCATACATAGCCGTAGCAGGACCAAAGATGAAGTCGGTAGTGCCCTCTATGTAGCAATGTGCAAAATATTGGCGAGCACCAGCACGACCGTTGAACATAGTGTCCTGATTACCAAGGAATCGACAGCCCGAGAATTCGCATCTGTCACCCTCGACATGTAGCGCAACGGCTTGCCCTACACGGCCCGCAGAATTTTCTATAGTTATATTCTCCATACGTATACCATCACCATCGATGCGGACGGTAGAGGTGCGGAATGTGCCCATATTGTCCTTGCTGGCGTAATCGCCGTAAGTAATTATGGTATTTTCTGCGCTCTGACCGATGATAGTTATGTCGCACTTATTGGCAGGAATATGGATTTTCTCGTTATAGACGCCATTCTTCACATATATAGTTACGCGCGTAGGCTTGTAGTCGCGCACGGACATAACAGCCTCCTGAATTGAAGTGAACGCGCCTTTGCCATCGAGAGAGACAACAATGTCGGGTGCATTGGGCTGAGCCTTAGCTACAAGAGCACTCGCAAGCAATGATGCCGCAAGAATAAAATTGAGAATTTTCATTTTGTATAGGTTGAATAAATATGTTTTATGCCGCCAAAATTAGCTATTAAGCGCCATCGCGCCGTTGAATTTTAGCTCGCATGTGTGGACTTTTATAATTACGACTCGCAGACTCGTGCATAACTATAATGTAAAAATCTCCTAAAAAATATTTTTTCATAATAAATCACAGATATATATTTGCACCCATAACAGAACGGTACAGAATGGCTATAGATAAACATATATTGAACATCGATTTTGAAGCATCGAGCAACATGCCTAAGTTTAGAACTGTTGTAGATGCCGTAAAATCAGCCATTTCGGAGAATCGCTTGAGCATTGGCGATGTTCTACCTTCTGTGAATCAAATGTGTGCTGAATATCAGCTTTCGCGCGATACGGTATTCAAGGCATATTCGCTACTCAAAGAACAGGGCATAATAGATAGCGTGCCTAATAAAGGCTACTTCGTGGCTGAGCAGACGCGCAAGGTGTTTGTATTCCTCGACACGTTTAAGGCTTACAAAGAGGTGCTCTACGACTCGTTTGTGCACAACATTCCGCGCAACGTGATTGCCGATGTGAATTTTCATCACTACAACACGCGCGTGTTCAAAAAGCTGATTGAGGACAGCATAGGCCGGTACACCAAATACATAGTTATGCCATTCGAAGGCGATGGCGTGGCTGAGGCTCTCTCGCTAATTCCGCGCGAAAAGTTGCTCATAATCGACTGGAAACTCTATACCGACGAGCAGAGCAACTATCTATATCAGGATTTTGGCGAATCGTTTGGCAAAGGGCTCGAAGATGTGCTGCACTTGCTGAGTAAATACAAAGAGGTGCACATGCTCTACCCCGAATATACCAACCATCCACACGAGACGGTGGAGGTGTTCTGCAAGTTCTGCGAGGCAAATGGTATTACGTACGAAGTAGAGACCGAATGGGAACATTTCGACGTGCGACCTAACATTGCATACGTAAGTGTGAGCGACCGCATGCTCGGCCGATTCCTTGAGCAGTGTCGCCAGAAGAAACTCGAACCAGGCATAAATACTGGCATAATATCGTACAACGAGACGCCGATGAAGAAATTTATCTACAAAGGCATCACCGTATTTTCGACCGACTTTGAACTTATGGGACGCAAGGCAGCAGAGTTCGTCATGAACGACAAGCCGATGCAAGAGCGAGTAGAGTCGCACATGGAGATAAGAGAATCATTATAAACACAAAAAATAGAGAAACGCAATATGTATTTATTAGGAGTTGACGTAGGAAGTTCCTCAGTGAAAGCCAGTTTGGTGGACGCTGTGAGCGGACAGAGCGTAGCAAGCGCATTCTACCCAAAATCGGAAGCGCCGATAATTTCGGTGAACAGCGGTTGGGCTGAGCAGAAGCCCGAAAGCTGGTGGGAATATCTGCAGCAGTCGGTGAAAGCCGTAATGACCGAAAGCCGTGTGAATGCTGCCGATGTGAAGGCTATCGGTATCTCATATCAGATGCACGGTTTGGTATGCGTAGATAAAAATCAGGAGGTGCTTCGCCCAGCCATCATTTGGTGCGACTCGCGCGCTGTACCTTACGGACAAAAGGCTTTCGAGGCTCTCGGCGCTGACAAATGTCTTGCTAACTTACTCAATTCGCCTGGCAACTTCACCGCATCGAAACTTGCGTGGGTTAAGGAGAACGAACCTGCAATCTTCGAGAAGATTTACAAAATCATGCTTCCAGGCGACTACATAGCTATGAAGATGACGGGCGTGATTAGCACTACCGTTTCGGGCCTTTCGGAAGGTATGCTGTGGGACTTCAAGGAGAACCGCGTTGCTAAGTTCCTGCTCGATTATTATGGTATTAGCGAATCGCTCATTCCTGAAATTAAGCCGACATTCAGCAACCAAGGCGAACTCACCGACAAGGCTGCTGCTGAACTTGGTTTGAAAGCTGGTACGCCTGTCACCTACCGTGGTGGCGACCAACCAAACAACGCACTCTCGCTCAACGTATTCAACCCTGGCGAGATAGCTTCTACGGCTGGCACTTCGGGCGTAGTGTATGGCGTGAATGGTAGCGTAAACTACGACAAGAAGTCGCGCGTCAACTCGTTTGCTCATGTCAACCACACGGCAGAGAGCACGCGTTTGGGCGTATTGTTATGCGTAAACGGAACAGGCATCCTCAACTCGTGGGTGCGCCGCAACGTAGCTCCCGAAGGCATCGGTTATGCCGACATGAACACCCTCGCAGCTCAAGCTCCTATTGGCAGCAACGGACTCAGCATTCTGCCATTCGGCAACGGCGCTGAGCGTATGCTCGAAAACCGCGAGATTGGTAGCATCATTAGTGGCATAAACTTCAATATACATAGCAAGCAACACATCATTCGTGCGGCTCAAGAAGGCATTGTATTCTCGTTCAAATACGGCATAGATATTATGGAGAGCATGGGCATGAAGGTGAACAAGATTCACGCTGGCAATGCCAACATGTTCCTCTCGCCAATCTTCCGCGACACGCTTGCTGGTGTTACGGGCGCTACCATCGAGCTCTACGACACCGACGGCTCGGTTGGTGCAGCCAAAGGCGCTGGTATGGGTGCTGGTATATATAAAGACAACACCGAAGCATTCGCTACACTGAAGAAAATCAGCGTGATAGAGCCCGACGCTGCCAACAAGCAAGCTTACACCGATGCATACGGAAATTGGAAACGTGCGCTCGACAAAGCGTTGGCATAATTATAAATACGTACATATAAATAACTGATTTACATAACTATAAAAATCTAAACAAAATGGCTAAAGAGTATTTTCCGCAAATAGGAAAAATCAAATTCGAGGGTAAAGATTCTAAGAACCCTATGGCATTCCACTATTATGATGCCGAGAAAGTAATTATGGGCAAACCAATGAAAGATTGGTTGCGTTTCGCAATGGCATGGTGGCACACCCTCTGTGCAGAAGGCGCTGACCAATTCGGCGGTGGCACCAAGACTTTCCCTTGGAACACTGGCAAAGACGCTGTTGAAATTGCAAAGAACAAGGCTGACGCTGGTTTCGAAATCCTCGAAAAACTCGGCATCGACTACTTCTGCTTCCACGATGTTGACCTCGTTAGCGAAGGTTCATCAGTTGAGGAATACGAAGCTAACATGAAGGCTATCGTTGCTTACCTCAAAGAGAAGATGCAGGCTACTGGCAAGAAACTCCTCTGGTCTACAGCTAACGTATTCGGCAACGCTCGCTATATGAACGGTGCTTCTACGAACCCTGATTTCGACGTTGTAGCTCGCGCTATCGTACAAATCAAGAATGCTATCGATGCTGGTATAGCTCTTGGTGCTGAAAACTACGTATTCTGGGGCGGTCGCGAAGGCTACATGAGCCTCCTCAACACCGACCAAAAACGTGAGAAAGAGCACATGGCTACTATGCTCACCATGGCTCGCGACTACGCTCGTTCGAAAGGCTTCAAAGGCACATTCCTCATCGAGCCTAAACCAGTGGAACCATCTAAGCACCAGTATGATGTTGACACCGAGACTGTAGTTGGCTTCCTCAAAGCTCACAACCTCGACAAAGACTTCAAGGTAAATATCGAAGTAAACCACGCTACACTCGCTGGTCACACCTTCGAGCACGAACTCGCAGTAGCTGTCGACAATGGTATGCTTGGTTCTATCGACGCTAACCGTGGTGATATGCAGAACGGCTGGGATACCGACCAATTCCCAATCGACCAATTCGAGCTCGTTCAGGCTTGGATGCAGATTATCCGCAACGGTGGTCTTGGCACTGGCGGTACCAACTTCGACGCTAAAACTCGTCGTAACTCAACCGACCTCGAGGACATCTTCATCGCTCACATCAGCGGTATGGATGCAATGGCTCGCGCACTCGAAAGTGCAGCCGACCTGCTCGAGAACTCACCTTACAAGAAGATGCTTGCAGAGCGCTACGCATCATTCGACAAGGGCGAAGGCAAGAAGTTCGAAGAGGGCAAGATGACGCTTGAAGAGGCTTACGAATACGGCAAGAAAGTAGGCGAGCCTAAACTCACAAGCGGCAAGCAAGAGCTCTACGAAGCTATCGTTGCTATGTATTGCAAATAATAAACATAGTTAAGTTTAAGTTTTTGAAATGCCTGCTACTGCCGAGCGAGGCGTAGCAGGCAATTTTTTTTACAGCTTACACAATCTCAACAAACCGAAAACGTATGACAAATAACAATAACCAAACAGGTAGCTCCCTCTACCTTTTCTCAATCGTATTGGTGGCCGTACTTGGCGGACTGCTCTTCGGCTACGATACTGCAGTAATATCTGGCGCCGAGAAGGGTTTGCAAGCATTCTTTGCTCAAGCCAAAGATTTCGTCTATTCCGATGCGTGGCACGGTTTCACATCATCGAGCGCACTCATTGGCTGTATTATAGGCAGCGCATTGTCGGGATTTTTTGCATCGTATTTAGGACGTCGCAAATCGCTATTCCTCGCTGGCATTCTATTCTTCTTGTCGGCGCTGGGTTCTTATCGTCCCGAATTCTTATTCTTCACCTACGGCGAGCCTACCGCTTCGCTTTTGGTAGCATTCAATATTTATAGAATAATAGGAGGCATCGGCGTTGGTTTAGCATCAGCCGTTTGCCCTATGTATATAGCCGAAATTGCTCCTGCTGGCATTCGCGGCAAACTTGTTTCGTGGAACCAATTCGCCATAATCTTTGGTCAGTTGGTGGTTTACTTCGTCAATTTCAAGATTCTTGGTGACCACTTGCAGCCCATCGTCGAAGACATTGCTAAAGGCATTTTCAGCACTTCCGACCAATGGACCATCAACACCGGTTGGCGCTATATGTTTGTAAGCGAGGCTTTCCCTGCCGGACTCTTCGCATTGCTAATACTATTAGTGCCCGAAACTCCGCGCTACCTTGTGCTTAGCGGCAACGACAATAAGGCTCTTAGCGTGCTCACCCGTATCAACGGCGTAGAGAAGGCGCAAGAAATTCTCCAAGAGATAAAATCGACCGCCGAAGAGAAAACCGAAAAACTTCTGTCGTACGGTTGGCTTGTAATATTTATAGGCATTATGCTCAGCGTATTCCAGCAGGCTGTAGGCATCAACGCTGTGCTCTACTTTGCTCCTCGCATCTTTGCGTCGATGGGCGCTGGCGACCCAATGGTTCAGACGGTACTTATGGGCATAGTAAATATTACGTTTACGCTTGTGGCTGTGTTCACTGTTGAGAAACTCGGCCGCAAACCGCTACTCATAACAGGTTCGCTCGGCATGGCTCTCGGCGCATTGGGTGTAGCTCTTAGCAACATCATCGACGTAGCGCCAATATTCGCCGTTGTAAGTATTATGGTCTATTCGGCTTCGTTTATGTTCTCGTGGGGCCCAATTTGCTGGGTACTTATTTCGGAAATCTTCCCGAACACCATTCGCGGCGCAGCCGTGGCAATAGCCGTTGCATTCCAATGGATATTCAACTTCATCGTTTCGTCGACTTTCGTGCCTATGTACAATATGGAAATAAGTGCTGGCGATGGCTTCGGACACATTTTCGCCTACGGACTTTATGGCGCAATATGCATCATAGCTGCAATATTTGTTTGGCGCTTAGTGCCAGAGACCAAAGGCAAAACGCTCGAAGATATGAGCCGTCTCTGGCGCAAAGAGAAATAATCGCAGAGAGTTTTTCATAGATTGATTATAAAAGAAGCGACCGTCGAGCCGATGAGGTTTGATGGCCGCAATTTTTTTGTGGGAATAGCTTATTCGCGATTACGCGGATTTGTTGAAAAACAACTACGAAAAGCTCGAAAATGTTTAGTGTTTTTAGTGTGTTTCGTAGTTTACCACTCACCAATTGGTACCAATTGTATTCACTAATTGCGATGAATATTTGTCCTGATTTGTGGAGTAATTAGCCTCAATTTATGTGGTCGTATTTACAAAATGAGCAGGCTGAGCTTATCGAAGTCAATTGCAATCTACTGAAAACAGAGTCATTAACAATCAGCTAGATAATGACAAAAAAATGTAAATTCGCTTCGTTTTTATCCTTGATATTTGGAAGTATAAAAACAGACTATTCGACAGAGAGAGACGAAGACTTTATGCTTTTACATTAGGCT
>JAFYCM010000035.1 GCA_017539645.1 Bacteroidales bacterium | reverse complement strand
CGAAGTTAGGTTCGAATTTTTCGAGTTCTTCTTTGGTAGGTTGAATGAACATATTCGAAACGAAGTGAGCCTGCCAAGCCACCTCAACGATGAAGCGAACAGCAAGACGAGTAGCTTCGTTAGCACCGCAGAAAGCGTCTACAACGTAGAGTTTCTTGTTAGAAAGTTCTTTCTTAGCGATGTCCTTAACCTTTGCCCAAACCTCTTCGCTCATTGGGTGGTTATCGTTCTTGTAAGCGTCAGAAGTCCACCATACGTTGTTGTGCGAATTCTTGTCGTCAACGATGTATTTATCTTTAGGTGAACGACCGGTGAAGATACCAGTCATAACGTTAACTGCGCCAAGTTCAGTTTCCTGACCTTTCTCGTAACCTTCGAGAGCGGGGTTAACCTCTGCTTTGTAAAGCTCCTCGTAAGAAGGGTTGTGTGCAATCACCGTAGAACCGGTAATGCCATACTTAGTCAAATCTAAATTTGCCATGTTTTGTGTTTGTATTAATTGTAATGTTAAGTTCTTAATCATTCGCGCAAATGTATCATTGTTTGACCTATTTTCAAGTAATGAATAAAGATATTTTTCAGTAATGATATGTTAATTTCGCGCTATGAAAAAGTTAGTACTCTTACCGCTGTCAATATCAGCAATATTTATAGCTGCACTACTGTTGCACAGTGCTACACCCGACAATGGCAACGCTGCCAATGCCGATGTCGAGGGCAATACCGCACCTCATCAATCATACTTACCTCAACTACCCGACAAACTCTACTTCTGCGGCGAAGAGTTGCCCATGGACCGCGATGACGTGCGCGAAAGCATCGACCGCGAGATTATGACTAATACCTTTTGGCATAATAATACTATGCTTATGTATAAGCGCATAGGCCGCTATTTCCCTGTTATTGAGCCCATTCTGAAACAATACAACATCCCAGACGACATAAAATATTTATGCGTAGCCGAAAGCAGTTTGTCGCCAACAATAAAGTCGCCTGCTGGAGCCGTTGGACTTTGGCAGATATTAGAGACAACGGGGCGCGAACTCGGGTTGGAGATAAACGACGAGGTTGATGAGCGCTACAGCGTTGAGCGCAGCACACACGCGGCTTGCAAGTTTCTATTGCATGCATACGAGAAACTTGGTTCGTGGCAACTTGTGGCAGCCAGCTACAACGGCGGCCTGACACGCGTGCTGAAAAGTATACAAACGCAACGCCAGAATAAGTATTACGACATCCTTTGGACAGAAGAGACCGCTCGATATGTATACCGCATAATTGCGCTGAAACTCATCTTGGAAAACCCACAGCAATACGGCTTCAACCTTACCGACGCCGACCGCTACAAGCCTTATGCAGTAGACACTTGCGACATTAGCACCGCTATTACCGATTGGGTGGATTTCTGCGAGTCGAAAGGTATTACCTACAAACAACTGAAAACGCTAAACCCTTGGCTTAGACAGACATATCTGCGCAACTCACGCAGCAAGACGTACAAAATTTTATTACCAAAGTCAAATTGACTATCTACTATTTGGCAATTGGTAAAATCATAAATAATGAAATCGGACATGGAAAAGAAAGTTATTTCTACAGCATCGGCGCCTGCAGCCATAGGGCCTTATAGCCAAGCAATTGAAGCAAACGGTATTTTGTTTGTTTCAGGACAAATAGGTATAAATCCGGCGAGTGGCAAGATTGACGCCACCACCATCGAAGGACAAACGGAACAGGTGATGAAGAACATCGCAGCCATTCTTGCCGAGGCAGGCTACGCAATGTCCAACATCGTACGTACGTCGTGTATGCTTTCGGACATCAACAACTTTGCGGCTTTCAACGAGGTTTACGGCAAACATCTCAGTGCACCATTTCCAGCACGCTCTACGTTTGCAGTGAAAGATCTTCCAAAAGGCGCTTTGGTCGAAGTGGAAGTCACGGCGGCGAAGTAATTCAATTCACTGATACTCAAAAAGAAATCCGAGTTGCGACAACAGAAATTCGCAACTCGGATTTTTGTATTTGGTAATACGAAATTGGCTATAACAGAGCTTCAATTTCGTCCATAATCTTATTCATGCGCTTAATGGCATTATCGAATGGCTCAGAGGTAGTCATGTCGATGCCTGCGTCTTTGAGAATGTCGATAGGATATTTCGAGTCGCCTGCCGAGAGGAAACGTAGGTATCTATCGCGATCGGCAGCAGTGCCGTTTATCACAATGTTCTCGAGTGCTTGCGACGCTACATACGACGTACTATATTGATATACATAGTAAGTCATGTAGAAATGCGGTACAAACGCCCATTCAATATCCACACAGTCGTCGATCAAGCAAACGCCCTTATCGTGTCCATAATATTTACGCAGAATGTTGCCATAAATCTCGCTCAAAATCTTGCCAGTAAGCGGCTGACCTGCTTCGACAATTTTGTGCATCTCGAGTTCAAATTCGGCAAACTGCGTCTGGCGGAAGAGCGTACCTTTGAAGCCGTCGAGCATATTCATAAGTAGCGAAATCTTAGTATCGCGGTCTGTGAGTTTGGTGAGCATAAGATCGTCGAGAAGTGCTTCGTTGAACGTAGAAGCCACCTCGGCAACGAATATCGAATAGTGGCAGAGCGCGTGCGGCTGGTTGTGCACCGAATAGTAGCTATGCATGGTGTGACCAAGCTCGTGAATGAGCGTACTTACATCGTCGTAGCGACCGTTATAGTTGAGCAATATGTACGGGTGAACGTCGTAGACAGAGCCTTGCGAATATGCACCGGAAGCCTTGCCTTTGTTTGGATAGACATCAATCCAACGTTCGCTGAGTGCACGTTCGGCAACCTTGGCATAATCGTCGCCGAGTGGTTTTATGGCTTCGCGCACGAGCTCTTTGGCCTGATTGTAATCATACTTAAGCTCAACATTCTGAACTGCAGGCGCATACAAATCGTAATATCTGAGCGTATCTATGCCCATCAGTCGCTGCTTGAGTTTTAGGTAGCGATGGAACGTAGGCAGATTCTTATTTACATTCTCGATAAGCGACATGTATACCGAAGTAGGAATATTGTTGTGCTGGAGGCGCATCTCGAGCACCGAGTTGTAGTTGCGCGCCTTAGCCGAGAATACACCTTGACGGATATTTCCATTCATAAGTTCGCCAAACGTGCCTTCGAAACGCTTGTAGTTGTTCCAAAAAGCAAAAAATGCCTTTTCACGGTCGGCACGCACAGCCGAAGCGCGCACCAAGCTAAACTCCGACTGATTAAGTTCTACACTTTCGCCATTTTCGAGCGTTATGGTCGGCCAAGGCATCTCGGCGTCGCTAAAGATGGAGTATGCATCAGAAGGCGTGTCGCCAAGTATAGCAGTCTTAGCCAAGAGGAGTTCCTCTTTTTCGCTAAGTATGTGTTGCTTAGCGCGTTGAATGCGATCGAGCTCCATTCTGAAGTTGTTTAGACGAGGCTCTTGCGCTTGAAATTTGCGAATCGTCTCGTCAGGGATGGAGGTAATCTCAGGCTCAGCGAAAGCCGAGATTTGCGAATAGTCTACATATATCTGCTCCACCTCTTTGGTGTGCGCCATATTATCCTGATTGCCAAGATCTTCGTCACTTTTGAGCGAAGCAAAAACGCTAAGGCGAGTGAGTTCCTTGTCGAGCTCGTCGGTATATTCAAAAAAGTCTGCCAGAGTAGCTGCCGAACTTCCGAGTTTTCCTTGCCATTGCTTAAGTTTCTCTATTTTGCCGTTCATGCCAGCCAACGCTTTAGCCCAAGCCTCATCGGTGGGATAAATGTCGTAGACATTCCATTTGTATTGTTCGGCAATCTCGCTTCTTTCTTTCTGTGCCATCAGATTTACACTAAAAATGATTGTTGAAATAATGAGTAATAATGTTTTTTTCATGATAGTTGATAGTTTCGGCCGTCAAAGATACAGCACATGGCGTCTATATATACATATATACATTGCTACCACTTACGAATTTTATCTCATAAGTAGCAACAGATTGGCACGCGATTTGCCCATAAGCGGACATGGAAAATTGAAAATAACCGCACAAATTATGATGCACAATACTTCTGAATTTGGGAATGAAACGATGGTTGTGGCAATTGTGGCAATTATAATTATTGCCCATCTTTTTTCTTTATAGGAAATTATAGACAGTTAGAGTCTATCAACAACAGATGAATCTACCCAGAGGCGGCGCTTATGCCGCCTTTTTTATTCTTTGCGCGCTATACTAACCACCTTCACCACTTCACCTTCCACAGAGAAACGTATGGCCCACTCAGCATAGTCGAAGCCGTAGATGCGGTTTTCGTCGTCGTGATAGCGGGGGCGCGGATCCGAAGCGAGTATTTCCGTTATGGCTTCTAACTGTTTTGTGGACATGGTGTTAGCTATGTTCGCGTCGATATCTACACGGAGTTTTGTATTTTTTATCTGCGCCGTGAAACCGCTTCGCGCATCGGGAATGCTATCACAATAAGGTATGTATGGTTTGATGTCGAAAATGGGCGTACCGCTCATCATATCTATGCCGGCAACGTGAATCAGAGGTCCACGAGGACTGTCGGTCTCGATGCCCCAAATCTCAACGCACGAAAGCCCGATTCTGTTTGGGCGAAATGGCGAACGCGTGGCAAAAACACCCATGTGCGTATTGCCACCCAAGCGCGGAGGACGAACCGTGGGATGACATTGCTCTTCGCGCACTTCGGAAAATTGCCACAGCAACCAAATGTGCGAGAAATCCTCCAATCCGCGAATGGCATCGACGTTGCGAAACTCTGGCTCAAAAACTATCGTGCCTTGCAGCGCATTAATCAGTCGACTTTGACGAGGAAGCCCGAATTTGGTTGGGAAGTCAGTCTCTATTCGTGCAATAACTTTCATACGTAGGTATACAAAAAAAGCCTCATGGAATAATCCGCAAGGCTTTTGTTTGCACGGGAGGAGCGACTCGAACGCCCGACACTCGGTTTTGGAGACCGATGCTCTACCGACTGAGCTACACCCGTCTGTTTTGCGGCTGCAAAGATAGTGTTTATTGTTTCTGTTTGTTAATTGATGAGCAATTTTTGTAAAAATATTTTTGCAAGCGTTTTTGAGCGACATTATCGATAACTCAGAGAGCACGAATGAAAAGGGGTTTCACGGTGTACTTATTCTTCTTTACCTCGAATCGTAAATCGCCTAAATATCGTCAAACGCAACTGAGTATATATACAAATCGGTCATTTGACGCCTTTTTCTGAGAAGCGCCACATTTTTTATATAAAAGAGGTTAATTTCGAAATCTGTACATTTTACAATAATCATTAATACCCTTTATACAATTATGATTTTGAACATCAAACACGTAGCTGCTATGCTTGTAGCTACAGTAACAATTCCGCTGGGGGCACAAAGTGTCGATTGGGAAAACCCGGAAGTTTTCGCAGTCAACAAATTGGCTCCGCGTGCAACTTCGCTTTTGCAGAAGGACAATTCTTTGAGTTTGAATGGTGTATGGAAATTCAATTGGGTAAAAAAGCCTGCCGATAAGCCGAACAATTTCTACACTGAGAATTTCGACGACTCTAAGTGGGCTACCATGCAAGTGCCAGGAAACTGGGAGTTGAATGGTTTTGGTGTACCTATTTATACCAACATCACCTACCCATTTGAGAAAAATCAGCCTTACATCAACCACAACGACAACCCTGTAGGCTCGTATCGTAAGACGTTCGACATGCCTAAAGGTTGGTCAAAAGGCCGCGTGATACTGCATTTTGAGTCGGCTACGACTGCTATGTATGTATGGATAAATGGCCAAAAGGTTGGTTATTCGCAAGTTACTAAGTCGCCAACGGAGTTCGACGTTACGCCATACGTACGCGAAGGCAAAAACCTCATTGCCATTGAGGCTTATCGTTGGTGCGATGGTTCATACCTCGAAGACCAAGATTTCTGGCGTCTCTCGGGTTTCGACCGCGGCATTTTCGTATATACAACTAATGCAACTCACATCGAAGACTTCTTCGTATGTGGCGATTTGAAGAGTAATTATAAAGATGGCGTACTTCGCGCAGAGGTTAAACTCGCATCTCCAGATAAATTCGCTGGCAATGTGAACGTTACGCTTCGCGATGCCGCTGGCAAAGTGGTAGCAACCGCTGCTAAGAGCGTAAATATTGAGGCTGGCAAAAATGTCACCGTAAATATTGAAAAAGCTGTTGCTAAGCCAGCTCTTTGGAGCGCCGAGACGCCTACTCTCTACACCACGACGATAGAACTCGTTGGCGCAGACAAAAAGGCTATCGACCGTGTGAAATGCAACACCGGTTTCCGCAAAGTGGAACTCGCTGGTGGCCAGCTCAAGGTTAACGGAAAGGCTATCCAAGTTCACGGTGTCGATTTGCACGAACACCACCCAGAAAAGGGTCACGTGGTTGATTCTGCAACCATCGTTGCCGACTTGAAACTCATGAAAGAGTTCAATATCAACGCAATACGTACAAGCCACTATCCACAATCGACACTCTTCTACGACTTGTGCGATATTTATGGTATGTACATCTGTGACGAAGCAAACATCGAAACTCATGGTTATGGAGCTGAACACCAAGGTTTGAAAACCGAAGGTCATCCTGCATACGAACCAGTATGGGCTCCGGCTCACCGCGACCGCATTGAACGCCTTGTAGAACGCGACAAGAACCACCCTTGCGTTATTGTTTGGTCGCTTGGTAACGAATGTGGCAACGGTCCTGTTTTCTACGAAATGTACGACTGGATTAAGCAACGCGACAACTCACGCCTCGTGCAGTTTGAGCAAGCTGGCGAAAATCGCAACACCGACATCGTTTGCCCTATGTATCCTTCGATGAGATATATGCGCGAATATGCTCAGCGTAAGAATGTTGAGCGCCCGTTCATCATGTGCGAATATGCTCACGCAATGGGCAACTCAACGGGTAACTTCCAAGAATATTATGATGTAATAGACTCGTCGGCTCACATGCAGGGCGGTTTCATCTGGGACTGGGTTGACCAAGGTATCCGCTATGGCGAAGATTGTTGGGGTTATGGTGGCGACTTCGGCGCATCAGATTATACCAACGATAACAACTTCTGCTGCAACGGTTTAGTTACACCAGACCGCACTCCTCACCCAGGCCTTTGGGAGGTAAAGAAAGTTTACCAACTCATCAAGTTTACCAACTTCGATGCTGCTACTGGCAAACTCACCATTGCTAACAGATATTGCTTCACCAACCTCAAGGATTTCAAATTCCACTGGTCGTTGCAGAAAAACGGTGTTGAGGTTCGTAATGGCGATTTCGATTGCACGCTCGAGCCGCTCAAAACCGCTCAAGTTCAACTACCTAAAGACATCGCTGCAAACCTCACCGATGACGAATACGTACTCAACATCGCAGCTCAGACTCGCGTAGAGAAACCTCTCATAGCTGTAAATCATACACTTGCAACAGAGCAATTTATTTTGCGCAAATATGATTTCGCTAAGAATGCTCCTAAAGATGGTCAGGTAGATTTCAACGAAGACGAGAACCAAGTTTCAGCTAAGGCTGCAGGCTACGAACTTCGCTACAACAAGAGACACGGCTACCTACAGAGCTATACATTCGAAGGTCGCTCTCTATGGAAAAGCGCACCTCAGCCATATTTCTGGCGTGCAGCTACCGACAACGACCTTGGCGCAGGTGACGCTCGTCGTTGCAACGTTTGGCGCGCAGCTAATATGCGTGCACAAAAAACTGATGTTGAACGCAATGCACAAGGTGCACTCGTAATCACCACAAGCTACCGCTTGATCGATGCGCCTTCTACATACGTATTGAAATATACATTCCATGCAGATGGCGCACTCACCATCAATGCAGATTGGAGAGCCGACGAGAATGTAAAACTGCCTGACCTGCCTCGCTTTGGTATGCGTTTCGTATTGCCATACAATCAGCGCAACTTCAAGTATTATGGCCGTGGTCCGATAGAGAACTATTCAGACCGCAACACAGCATCGTTCATCGGTTTGTATGAGCAAAGCACCGACGAGCAGTACTATCCATACATACGCCCACAAGAGAATGGCAACCGCACCGATGTTCGCTATTTTGAACTTACTCTCGACAATGGTCAGGGCATACGTATAGATGGTGAACAGCCTCTATCAATCAGCGCAATGCCTTATAGCACTGAGGATTTCGACACTGGCACTGAGAAGATTCAGCGTCACGCATGCGAAATGGTTAAGCGCAACGAGATTTACGTACAAGTTGACCTCGTTCAGCGTGGCGTAGGTGGCGATACTTCGTGGGGCGCTCGTCCACACAAACCATATCTGCTCAACGCTAAGCATTATAGCTACGGATACACCATCAGAGCCGTAAAATAAATAGCTATATGAAAAAGATTGCTGTTGTTCATGCTTTTGAAGCCGAGCAGATTACGCTGCCAAGCAATAGCGATATGGAGGTAAAACAATTCATTTGTGGTTGCGGCAAGGCAAAAGCCGCCGCAGCCACAATGAAAATTGTGCTTACCTACAAGCCCGACATCGTTGTGAACGTTGGTACAGCCGGCTCTTGCAACCATCAGGTAGGCGATATTTTGGTATGTAACACGTTTGTAGACAGAAACTTGCTACCACTCGTCGAGTTCGGACTGGAAGCAAAAATCAGCGTAGATACGAATAATGATGTGGCACAAAAGCTCGTTTCGGGCAGTACACTCGGCACATGCAACACCGGCGATAACTTTGTGTATGAGCCATTTGGCGATGGTGACGTGTGCGATATGGAGGCATTTGCCATTGCGCAAGTGTGCCAGTCGGAAAATGTACCTATGATAGCGCTTAAGTACGTAACCGACATCGTCGGACAAAACTCCCTGAAAATCTGGGAAGAAAAACTTGCCGACGCACGCAAGGCTCTCACCGAATTTTGGATAGAAAAATTCAAATAGATATGAAACACTTATCGATTTCCACGCTTATTCTGCTCCTAATTACTTGCTGCTCAACGGAGAAACGCGACGTAAAAGTGGCATGTTTGGGCGACAGCATCACCGAAGGTTTTGGCATAAAATGGCAAGCCGACAACGCTTATCCAGCTCAGCTTGCACGTATTTTAGGCAATGGCTACGAAGTGATAAACTTCGGTCGCAGCTCAACCACAATGATGCTCCACGGCGATTTCCCATACCAATCGGCAAAGGAGTTTAGCAACCTCTTGCGCTACAACCCCGATGTGGTAGTACTAAAACTTGGCACCAACGACGCCAAACTCCACCAATGGAACGACAGTGCATTCAGCGCTTCGTATCAGCAGATGATTGATACGCTGCAGCAGTTGCCATCGAAGCCACAAATTTTGGTTTGTTTGCCTGTGCCAGCCGTAAAAACTCGTTGGCAAATCACCGATTCGGTAATAGTTTCGGAAGTTATCCCCGCCATAGAGCAAGTAGCGAAGGCTAACAATCTGAAAGTCATCGATCTACATACGCCATTCGTCGGTTGCGACTCGCTATACATTGCCGATGGTATTCACCCCAACGCAAAGGGCGCTGGCAAAATGGCAGAAATAATCGCAAATGAGATAAGTAAAATGAAATAAACCGTTATATCTCAATCATAAACGAAACACATAAGAATGAGGCTGTTCAGCATTTGAGCGGTCTCATTCGTTTTTTATGTAAGTAATAATTAACAGAGCAGCGAGCAAAAAACCTAAAAAACACACAGAATAACAGCTCGTTGCGTTAATCTATCATAATCAAGTTTTTTGATGCGCATAAATACTAAACCTTTGCACTCAGAAAAACTAATGACATGAATAGGATACGCACAAATTTGATTCTCATTGCAGTTTTTGCTCTTACTTGCTGCACGCAACCGAGCAAAAGCCGATTTATGACGGGCAGAGTGGTAGAAATTGCCGATGGCAAAGTGTCTATAACGACCGACACTAACGACACGCTCCAATTTTCGACAGCCGCAAACAATATCGATAATCTTGTTTTGAACGATGCAGTAGCTATAAAATACGTAGATACTGAGCCAAGCGATGCTTCAGACGTGATAGTCTTGAACGAGAAGCCAAGCATCGACAACGTTTCGCGAATGCTTGTAGGTTCGTGGAAATCAGACTCGTTGCAGATTCTGCTTTGCGAAGATTGTTCAGCCGAAATAATAACCGAATATAACACCGAAAAAACGCAGTGGACCTTGTTTAATAACATGGTTGTGTTTGACTCAAAATCAACAACAGACGCGACATTGACGTATACACTCACACGTGTTTCACCAGACTTTTTACATTTAACCAAAGGCGGTGCTACAATAGTGTTCGAACGCCTTGTACGCCGCGGGTTATAAAGATATTTATGTGATTGTGTTCCCCGGAATGATCCCCTTATAATTTGGATTGGTAGTATAGGTAGGAGGCTTGTTTTCGTAGAGAAAGCAAGCCTTTTTTGTCTCAATGCAAATGCACCGAAGAATCCAAATTATACATAATTTCGCGTGACGATTATCTCTCATACATAAGTAGTTATGAACAGCGATATTACATACGCACGGCGCGCCATAGGAATGATATGGCGTAGCAGTCGCAAGTGGTCCATTTTCAACATTATACTTATTGTCGTAAGGGGCTTCATGCCGATGTTTATGCTGTGGGTGGTAAAAATTGTTGTCGACACCACCATCGAGCAGATTTCGCAAGGCAGCGTGAATATCAGAGAGATAACGTCGGTTCTGCTGATGATGGGCGGCGTATTTGTGCTGAGTTCCGTAGCATCGTCGCTACACTCGATAGTAAAAAACAAGCATAGTTACCTGATTGGCAACACAATATCGTCGGCGATCCACGACAAATCGACGCGCATAAGCTACCAACAATTAGAAGAGCCACGCTTTCAGGACGTCTTCTTCCGCGCCATGGGCGAGTCGGCTCATAAACCGCAAGAGGTGTTTTTCTCGTTCATAGGTATACTACAAAATAGCCTGACACTCTGCGTGTTTGCTGCCATACTTATGTCGGTTCATTGGGTAATTCCTATAGCCATAATTATTGTTGGCGTACCCATAATTATAATCCGACTGCGCTTCTCGCGTAAATATTTTACACTACTACGCTCGCAAACCACCGACGAACGCCGCGTGCAATACTACAACCACTTGCTGACGTCGCGCGAATACGCCAAAGAGGTGCGCATCTTCGATCTTGCTGACCATTTTCGCCGTTTGTTCTTAGCCACCAAAGAGGACGTACACCGCAATCGTCATAAGCAATTGGTAGCCAACGCATGGCGCGAATTGGCAGCCCACACATTGACGGCTGTGGCAATGGTGGCAGTGTTCGGTTTCGTAATAAAACTCGCGATAGAAGGCTCAATATCAGTTGGTTATTTAGCTATGTACCTAATGGCATTGCACCGCTGTTCCAACCTCTCGCAAAGCCTACTCGAGAGTTTCGCACGTCTCTACGATTCAAGTTTATTTCTGCGTAACTTATTCGATTTCATCGATTTACCTATAAATAGCGATACCGCTTCAAACACCTTCGCGCTACCGATGAAACAAGGCATACGTTTCGAAAATGTATCGTTCAAATATACCAACGCACCGCACGAAGTGATTAAGAATCTGAACCTTACAATTCCCGCTGGACAATCAGTAGCTATTGTAGGTAGCAACGGCAGCGGTAAAAGCACGCTCATAAAACTAATTTGCGGGCTCTACGAACCCTCCGAAGGCCGCATAACTATTGATGGCGTGGATATGCGCAACATTTCGCGCGCCGAAATTGCTAAAAATGTGTCGGCTATTTTTCAGGATTTTATGCTCTACAACACCACCGCTGCCGACAATATTTGGTTTGGCAATATAAATAGCGAAAAAGATACCGCTGCCATACGCCAAGCAGCAGCCAAAGCTGGCATCGACAATGTGTTTAGCAGCCTCAAAAATGGCTATGAAACTCCACTCGGCCATCTTACGCCCGACAGCGAGATGCTAAGCCGTGGAGAATGGCAACGCACTGCCCTCGCTCGCTCGTTCTTCAATGATGCTCAAATCATCGTCCTCGACGAGCCAACGAGTTCGCTCGATGCTTTCATGGTGGCAAACTTCACCAACACGTTCCGCTCCATCATTCAAAATCGCACAGCGTTCATAGTCAGCCACCGCTTGGCCACAATCCGTTTGGCTGACGTAATTATAGTGCTCAACAACCATGGCATTGCCGAAATGGGCAGCTACGACGAACTGCTCGACAAACGCGGATTGTTCTACCAAATGGCGCAAAAACTATCGTAAGCAATGAAACAAAAAATCAGAACGTCAGTAGTAAAAACCGACTCGCAGCTGCTCGAATGGCTCATAGAAAGCCTTAGCGACAAGAGCCGCAACACCATAAAATCGATACTAAAAAATGGACAAGTGAAGGTCGGTGGGCGCGTGGTTACGGCGTTCAACGCCCCACTACACGCTGGAGACAAGGTAGAGATTGACATGGAGCGTCACGCCCCTAAATCGCCATGCAAAGGCATCGACATTGTGTATGAGGACGAGCATATCATTGTTATAAATAAAGCGTCGGGCATAAATACTATTGCCGTTCCGGGTGCGCCCGACATTCCCAACGCATATCACATTGTAGACCAATACGTTAAGATTGACGGAGGCAAACGCAGCCGCATCTTCATCGTTCACCGCCTCGACCGCGACACGTCTGGTCTACTGATGTTTGCCAAGACCGCCAAAGCGCAAGACATTCTCCGCCATAATTGGGACGAAATGGTGCTCGACCGCCGCTACGTAGCTGTAGCTGAAGGAGTTATTGAGCCTATAAATGGCGTAATAAAATCGTATTTGATGGAGAATTCTCGCACGCTGAAGGTCTACTCTACGCGCAACCCAAACGGCAAATGGGCAGTGACTCACTACAGAACGCTGCGGAGCGCCAGAAATCTAACGCTCGTAGAACTAAACCTCGAAACGGGCAGAAAAAACCAAATTCGCGTGCACCTTTCTGATATTCAGCACCCCATCATTGGCGATTATAAATATGGCGCGCAGTCGAACCCAATTGGACGAATGGCGCTGCACGCCTTCATGCTGAAATTCACGCACCCCATAACCCACGAAATAATCGACCTGCAAACGCCCATACCACCACAATTCAACCAGATTGTGCGCTAAATTTCATTCGCCTCAACTATGCCGTTGGCAATGGCAAAGACTGTCCAACTTGAGACGCTTTTCATACCTATTTTGCGCGCTATATTACGGCGGTGGGCTATCACTGTCGTTGGACTTATGCTTAGTTTGTCGGCTATCTGTTTGTTTATCAAGCCTTTCACCACAAGCGCAAGCACCTCCATTTCGCGCGCCGAAAGCAACTGTTGCACTGGCTTAGATGGCTCGCTTGCCGCCCTATGATGGCCAGAATAGAGTTGCACCAAGTTCTTTATTATCAGCTGCTTACTTTGGCACACATCAATAATATGCCAATCGTACCATTGCGCCGTCTTGGGCATACCATTAGCCAAAATCATAGTTTTACGCTTACGGTCGATGAAAAATTGCGAATGCTCCACAGCTATCTGCATCGATACGAAATAGTGCACAAACAAGTCGGGCGTGTCGTCCATTAGACGCGCAAACGACTCAAAGACTCGCACCTCAACCATTGGCGCGAATTCTTTCAACAGAATCGACATGCCAAGAGCCTCAAGACCATTGGCATCGATAATAGCTATTTCAGGCTTTTCGTTCATTCTATTTATCGTCAGGGAAATCCTCGCGTTTCAACTTCCAACGACGATGCGACCACAACCATAATTCTGGATAGCTACGAATATCGTCTTCGAGCAATGCAGCAAAACGTCTAACAAGTTCCTTTGCATCTACCTCTTTAGGATTGAGCGATATAGGTATTAGCTTAACTCGATAATAGCCACGTTTGTAGCCTACTACCGAAGGATATAGAAGCGCCAAATCGAGTTTTCGAGCAATAACTTCTGGTCCTCCAAGGAACGCCGTCTCTCTACCGAAGAAATTCACCCAAACCTTCGACGACACTGGCTTAGGCGATTGGTCGCCAATGATAAGCGTGAATGTCGTCTTGCCTTGCTGTTTGCACTCCACCATGTGGCGGTAGCCTTTAGCCGACGGAACAGCCGTTACACCAGTGCGCTCTCGGCCGTAGACCGTAAGGTCATTCACAAACTTATTGCGCTGTTTCTTGTAGAAGGTATGTATCTCGGCATCGAGTATATATGGCCAAACGGTAAACCACTCCCAGTTGCCAAAATGCGCAGCATATACAAACGCGCTCTGACCTTTGTGGAGAATCTGCTCGTTTATCTCGTCTTTGTTCACTATCACCATACGCTTCAGAAGCTCTTCGCGGCTGATGGTGAAGTTCTTTAGCGTCTCAACAATATAATCTGCAAAATGCTTATAGAAACGCTTTTCTATATCACGACGCTCTTCGTCGGTCTTTTCGGGGAAAACAATCAGTAGGTTTTCGCGAACTACCTTACGTCGGTAGCGCACAATGCGGTACATAACGAAGCGAATAACATCGGCTGCCGCATAGTGCACGCACATAGGTAGGCTCGACATTGCGAACACTATCCCTCGAGCTATTTTATGTAGAATATTCTTCAACATAATACGTATTTATGCGTTGCCTTTTGTACCAGAGAAGCCAAAGGGTGGCATAGGTTGATTATTCGATTTTATTGGGCCAAACTCCTTTTCGTAGCGCTCGATATTTTCGCCAAGAGCACCAAGAAGTCGCAGAGCGTGTTCGGGCGTAAGTATTATGCGCGATTTTACGTTGGCCGTCTGCACGTTTGGCATCATACGTACGAAATCTATTACGAACTCGCTCGATGAGTGTGATATTATCGCCAAGTTGGCATATTGACCTTCAGCCACATCTTGCGGTAGGTTAATATTTACTTTCTGTTTTTCGTCCATAGTCATATTTATTAGAAAATGGGGGAATGTAGAAATGCCACACTCCCCCACTATAATTAGGTTTTGTATTACTTTATTAATACTCCTCGTGAGCAACCGTCATTGCTTCGAAGTCTTCCTTCGAGCCAACAATATCGTCGCCGAGACCACGAGTACCAGTACCAGCTGGTATGAGGTGACCGCAGATAACGTTCTCCTTGAGACCTTCGAGGTAGTCAACTTTACCACGGATAGCGGCTTCGTTGAGCACTTTTGTAGTTTCCTGGAACGATGCTGCCGACATGAAGCTCTTGGTCTGGAGGGCTGCACGCGTAATACCTTGAAGTATCTGAGTTGAAGTCGCTGCAATTGCATCACGTGCTTCAACGAGCTTAAGGTCTTTACGTTTGAGCTGTGAGTTCTCATCTCTCAAGCGGCGAGCAGTAACAATCTGACCAGCTTTCAACGTGGTTGAATCACCTGCGTTAACGATGTACTTCTTGCCCCAGAGTGAATCGTTCTCTTCCATGAAGTCAATCTTATCGACAACCTCTTTCTCGAGGAACTTGGTATCGCCTGGATCTGCAATCTCGACTTTGCGCATCATCTGACGTACAATAATCTCGAAGTGCTTATCATTAATCTTCACACCTTGCAGACGGTAAACGTCTTGTACTTGGTTTACAATGTAATCTTGAACCTTGGTAGGACCTTGAATTGCAAGAATATCTGAAGGAGTGATTGCACCATCGGAAAGTGGCGTACCAGAACGTACATAGTCCTCTTCCTGAACCAAAATCTGTTTTGAGAGTGGTACAAGGTAGCGTTTTTGTTCGCCAGTCTTAGAGGTTACGATAATTTCCTGGTTACCACGCTTAATCTTACCATAGTTAACAGTACCATCGATTTCCGAAACCACAGCAGGGTTGCTTGGGTTACGTGCCTCGAAGAGCTCGGTAACACGAGGAAGACCACCGGTAATATCACCAGCCTTACTTGAGTTACGTGGAGTCTTGGCAATAGTTTCACCTTGTTTGATATCGGTATTATCCTCAACCGAGAGGTGAGCGCCTACAGGCAAGTTGTAGCTCTTGATAAGGTCGCCATTCGATGCAACGATGTGCAATGCAGGTGATTTAGTCTTATCGGTACTTTGTATAATAATCTTCTCCTTGAAACCTGTCTGCTCATCGGATTCCTCCTTGAAGGTAACGCCTTCGATCATGTTCTCGAACTGAACGCGACCGCTCTTTTCTGTGATGATAGGAGCGTTGTAAGGGTCCCATTCGCAAATCTTCGTTCCCTTGGTGATTTCCTGACCATTCTTCACAAAGAGCTTAGATGCGTAAGGAATCGGGTGGTTCACAAGTTGAATCTTAGTGTTCTTATCTATCAAGTGGAGTTCTGCCAAACGGCTTACTACAACGTCGACATTCTCACCATTCTCAGTAGTATAAGGAACGCTACGCAACTCCTCTATTTCTACGATACCATCATATTTAGCTTCGAGGCTATTCTGAGTAGATACGTTAGATGCAGTACCACCAACGTGGAATGTACGAAGAGTAAGCTGTGTACCTGGCTCACCGATCGACTGTGCTGCAATAACACCAACAGCCTCACCGATATGTACCATACGACCTGTTGCAAGGTTACGTCCATAGCACTTAGCACAAACGCCTTTCTTCGACTCACAAGTAAGTACCGAACGTATTTCTACCATTTCGATTGGTGAATCTTCAATTGCCTGAGCTTTTGCTTCGGTAATCTCTTCGCCTGCGTGAACAATGATTTCGCCAGTAACAGGGTGTTGTACATCGTGAACCGAAACGCGGCCGAGAATTCTCTCATAAAGCGTAGCCACAACATCTTCACCGTTCTTAACCGCTGTACATTCGAGACCTCGAAGTGTGCCACAGTCGTCGCTTGTGATAATGACATCGTTAGATACATCAACAAGACGACGTGTCAAGTAACCTGCATCGGCTGTCTTCAATGCGGTATCGGCAAGACCCTTACGAGCACCGTGAGTAGAGATAAAGTACTCCAACACCGAAAGACCTTCCTTGAAGTTTGCAAGAATTGGGTTCTCGATAATTTGAGGACCTTCTGCACCAGATTTCTGAGGCTTAGCCATCAAACCACGCATACCGCAAAGCTGACGAATCTGCTCCTTAGAACCACGCGCACCAGAGTCAAGCATCATGTATACTGAGTTGAAGCCCTGACGGTCGCTACTCAACTGCTTCATAAGAATGTCGGTCAACGTAGCGTTTACGTGTGTCCAAATATCGATTATCTGGTTGTATCGTTCGTTGTTGGTGATGAAACCCATGTTATAGTTATTCATAACATCGGCAACCTCTTGATAACCCGAATCAACGAGCGTCTTCTTCTCTTCAGGGATAATTACGTCGGCAAGGCTAAACGAAAGACCACCTTCGAATGCCATACGGTAACCAAGATTCTTAATAGCATCGAGGAACTCGCCTGTGCGTGGCATACCACATGCTTTCTGAACTTGACTAATAATATCGCGAAGAGATTTCTTAGTTACCAAACGGTTGATGAAGCCTACTTCACGCGGAACAACGTTGTTGAACAAGATACGACCTACAGTAGTGTCGATAAGTTGTAGCGTGAGTTCACCATCTTTATTCAAGTCATACGTACGAACTTTCACTTTAGCGTGAAGGTCGACACGTTTCTCGTTGTATGCAATTTCAGCCTCTTCTGGAGAGTAGAAGATGAGACCTTCGCCCTTAGCGCCTGCGCGTTCCTTGGTTATATAATACAAACCAAGAACCATATCCTGTGAAGGAACGGCGATAGGAGCACCGTTGGCTGGGTTAAGGATGTTCTGCGATGCAAGCATCAACAACTGAGCCTCCAAAACGGCAGCATTGCCAAGTGGGAGGTGCACAGCCATCTGGTCACCATCGAAGTCGGCGTTGAATGCCGAACATGAAAGTGGGTGAAGTTGGATTGCTTTACCCTCGATCATCTTAGGCTGGAATGCCTGAATACCAAGACGGTGAAGCGTCGGGGCACGGTTGAGCAGTATTGGGTGATTCTTCATAACATTTTCGAGAATATCCCATACTACTGGTGCTTTCTTATCGACAATCTTCTTTGCCGACTTAACCGTCTTAACTATACCACGCTCAATGAGCTTACGTATAATGAACGGTTTATATAGTTCGGCTGCCATATATTTAGGCAAACCGCACTCGTGAATCTTGAGTTCTGGACCAACGACAATAACCGAACGTGCAGAGTAGTCAACACGTTTACCGAGCAAGTTCTGACGGAAACGACCTTGCTTACCCTTGAGGCTATCGCTCAAAGACTTCAAAGCGCGGTTTGAATCAGTCTTAACTGCGTTCGACTTACGTGAGTTATCGAGAAGTGAGTCAACTGCCTCTTGAAGCATACGTTTCTCGTTACGGAGAATAACTTCAGGAGCCTTAATCTCGATAAGTCTCTTCAAACGGTTATTACGTATAATTACACGACGATAGAGGTCATTCAAGTCCGAAGTAGCGAAACGACCACCATCCAATGGAACGAGCGGACGCAACTCTGGAGGAGTTACAGGAATAACCTTCATAATCATCCACTCAGGCTTGTTTCTTCCGTGCGATTCGCGGAAAGCCTCAACAACTTGCAAACGCTTCAATGCGTCGTTTTTACGCATTTGAGAAGTCTCTTTGTTTGCTTTATCGCGGAGTTCGTATGAAAGTTCATCAAGGTTGAGGCGAGCAAGGAGCATCTCCAAAGCTTCAGCACCCATCTTAGCAATGAACTTGTTAGGATCGTCGTCGGCGAGATATTGATTCTCTTTTGGAAGGGTATCCAATATTGCCAAATACTCTTCTTCGGTGAGGAAGTCGAGTGCTTGCACGCCATCGGCCTCTTTCACACCAGGTTGAATAACTACGTAACGTTCATAGTATACAATAGCGTCAACCTTCTTAGTTGGCAAGCCCAACAAATAACCGATTTTGTTAGGCAATGAACGGAAGTACCAGATGTGAGCAACAGGCACAACAAGCGAAATGTGACCCATACGCTCGCGACGTACCTTCTTCTCCGTTACTTCTACACCGCATCGATCGCAGACAATACCACGATAGCGAATGCGCTTATATTTTCCACAGTGGCATTCATAATCCTTCACCGGACCAAAAATGCGCTCGCAGAACAAGCCATCACGCTCCGGTTTATATGTACGATAGTTTATGGTTTCGGGCTTCAACACCTCACCACTCGACATCTCAAGTATTTCCTCAGGCGATGCTAAACCTATCGAAATCTTTGAAAAGTTGCCTTTATTCTTTTGATCTCTTCTTAATGCCATATTAGTAGAGAGTTATTTTTGTTTCTTATCTCTATGAGATTATTAATAGTGAGATGCGACTCTTCATCGCACCTCACATAACTATTTTACTCGAGGGTGATGCTAAGACCCAAACCACGCATTTCGTGCAAAAGTACGTTCAACGATTCTGGGATACCTGGAGTAGGCATCAAATCGCCTTTCACAATTGCCTCGTATTCCTTAGCACGGCCGATAACATCATCAGACTTAACAGTAAGTATTTCTTGCAAAACGTTGGCGGCACCGAAAGCTTCGAGTGCCCAAACCTCCATCTCACCGAAACGCTGACCACCAAATTGTGCTTTACCACCAAGAGGTTGCTGTGTAATAAGTGAGTATGGACCGATTGAACGCGCGTGCATCTTATCATCAACCATGTGGCCAAGTTTAAGCATATACACAACACCTACAGTAGCTTGCTGGTGGAAACGTTCGCCAGTGCCACCGTCGTATAGGTATGTACGACCTACATCTGGAAGTCCTGCTTTACGCGTGTATGCAGTAATATCGTCGAGCGATGCACCATCGAATACTGGGGTAGCGAATTTCAAACCAAGTTCACGACCTGCCCAACCGAGTATTGTCTCATAAATCTGACCCAAGTTCATACGTGAAGGCACACCCATAGGGTTAAGAACAATATCTACTGGCGTTCCATCATCCAAGAATGGCATATCTTCCAAGCGTACAATACGCGACACGATACCTTTGTTACCGTGACGACCTGCCATCTTGTCACCTACGCGAATCTTACGTTTCTTAGCTATGTATACTTTAGCTATCTGCATGATTCCCGAAGGAAGTTCATCACCGATAGTTGCATTATACTTCTTGCGCTTTTCAACAGCTTCGAACTCTTTATATTTAAGTCTGTAGTTATGAATTACAGCATAAATGAGGTCGTTCTTATCTTTATCAGAGGTCCACTTCGTAGGATTAACATTCTGATAATCAAGTTCGTTGAGGACAGCACGAGTGAAGCGAACACCCTTAGCTACAACTTCAACACCGAAGTTGTCTTTCACGCCCTGAGAGGTCTTGCCATTCACGAGCGTTACGAGTTTCTCTACCAAACGGTCGCGAAGCTCGTTGGTATTCTTCGCAAATTCCTCGTCGATAGTAGCAAGAATAGTCTTCTCGCTTGTACGCGACTTGCGATCTTTGATAATACGTGTATAGAGGTGGCGACCAATTACAACACCGCTCAACGAAGGAGTAGCCTTCAACGATGCGTCTTTCACATCACCAGCTTTGTCACCAAATATCGCACGGAGAAGTTTCTCTTCTGGCGTAGGATCGCTCTCGCCTTTAGGTGTAATCTTACCAATAAGTATATCACCTGGCTTAACGTGAGCACCTATACGTATGATACCGTTCTCATCGAGGTCTTTGGTAGCATCTTCGCTTACGTTAGGTATATCAGAGGTCAACTCTTCCATACCGCGCTTCGTATCGCGAACCTCTACCGAGTACTCGTCTACGTGTACTGAGGTAAAGATGTCCTCACGAACAACTTTCTCTGAGATTACGATAGCGTCCTCGAAGTTGTAACCCTTCCAAGGGATGAAGGCAACTTTCAAGTTGCGACCCAAAGCAAGTTCGCCGTTGTTAGAAGCGTAACCTTGTGTCAAAACCTGACCCTTCACTACGCGCTCGCCTCTCTTAACGATTGGCTGTAGGTCGATAGAGGTACTTTGGTTCGTCTTCTGGAATTTAGGAAGTATATACTCCTTAGTATCAGGATCGAAACGTACGAAACGCTCGTCATCTGTATAATCGTAGCGAACTACAATTCTATTAGCATCTACATAGTCGATAACACCATCTTTCTCGGCGGTAATCTGCGTACGAGAGAAGCGGATAATTGGCTCCTCAAGACCAGTACCAACAATAGGTGCTTCAGGACGCAAGATAGGAACTGCCTGACGCATCATGTTCGCACCCATCAAAGCACGGTTAGCGTCATCATGCTCCAAGAACGGAATCAACGAAGAAGCCACCGATGCTATCTGGTTAGCAGCAACGTCGATTAAGTCTACTTGAGTCTTGTCGACTACAGGGAAGTCGGCATCTTGGTGAGCATTTACACGCTCAGCAGTGATGTTGCCTTCGTCGTCCATAGGCGTAGTAGCCTGAGCCACAATCTTGTGTTCCTCATCTTCGGCAGAGGTGTAAAGCAAACCTTCGTCAGAGAGGTCAACTTTACCATTCACTACCTTACGATATGGAGTCTCTACGAAACCGAGATCGTTAATTTTAGCGAAAATCGTGAGTGAAGAAATCAAACCGATGTTCGGACCTTCTGGCGTTTCGATAGGACACAAGCGACCGTAGTGCGTATAGTGTACGTCTCGCACCTCGAAACCTGCTCTTTCGCGCGAAAGACCGCCAGGACCGAGAGCCGACATACGGCGTTTGTGAGTGATTTCGGCAAGTGGGTTCGTTTGATCCATGAACTGCGACAAGGCATTCATAGCGAAGAAGCTATTTACTACCGATGCCAACGTCTTACTGTTGATAAGATCAATTGGGGTAAATACCTCATTATCGCGAACGTTCATTCTCTCACGAATGGTACGTGCCATACGAGCCAAACCTACGCTGAACTGGCTTGCAAGCTGCTCACCTACAGTTCTTACGCGACGGTTGCTCAAGTGGTCTATATCGTCAACATCTGCTTTCGAATTGAGCAATTCAATGAGATGTTTGATAATTTCTATCATATCCTCTTTCGTAAGCACACGAATAGAGGGATCTGTGTTCAGATTAAGTTTCTGATTCAATCTGTAACGACCTACATCACCGAGGTCATAACGTTTGTCAGAGAAGAACAACTTATCGATAACGTCGCGAGCAGTAGCCTCATCGGGTGGATCTGCATTACGCAACTGACGATAGATATATACAACAGCCTCTTTCTCTGAGTTACATGGGTCTTTTTGCAAAGAGTTATATATGATAGCGAAGTCGGCAACATTCTGAGACTCTTTGTGCAAGAGGATGGTCTTAGCACCAGAATCGAGAATTGCGTCTACATGCTCATCGAGCAAAATAGTCTCGCGGTCAACTATAACCTCATTACGTTCGATAGATACAACTTCGCCCGTATCTTCATCTACGAAGTCTTCTACCCATGATTTGAGGACACGTGCAGCCAACTTACGACCTACACATTTCTTCAAACTCGTCTTGCTTACTTTTATTTCGTCAGCAAGACCGAAAATCTCCAGAATATCTTTATCGGATTCAAAACCGATTGCACGCAACATAGTGGTTACCGGAAGTTTCTTCTTACGGTCTATGTATGCATACATAACATTGTTGATGTCGGTTGCAAATTCAATCCAAGAGCCTTTGAAAGGAATGATTCTGGCCGAATAAAGTTTCGTACCATTAGCATGTACGCTCTGACCGAAGAATACACCTGGTGAGCGGTGCAACTGAGAAACGACAACGCGCTCAGCTCCGTTTATAACGAAACTGCCCTTCTCAGTCATGTATGGAATCATACCTAAATATACCTCTTGAACAACGGTATCGAAATCTTCGTGCTCTGGATCGTTGCACGAGAGTTTCAATGTTGCCTTCAAGGGAACACTATAAGTCAATCCTTGTTCCAAGCATTCTTGAATGCTATAGCGAGGCGGATCTATACTATAATCCAAAAACTCGAGAACGAAATTATTTCTCGTATCATTTATAGGGAAGTTGTCTACAAATACCTGATACAACTTCTCGTTTTTGCGGTCTTCAGCCGTTGTACCAAGTTGGAACAACTCGCGGAATGACTTCAATTGTACTTCAAGGAAGTCGTTGAATGGCAACGGCTTTTTCAGTGAAGAAAAATTTACCCTTGCGGCTTTATTTGCAATCATTTACAGAATTTATTAATTGAACTTACAACAAGAAACACGAAAAGTTTGAAGCCGACCTACCCGGTCAACTTCAAACCATATCCTTATTCTGGATCGTAATTACTTGAGTTCAACTGTAGCTCCGGCTTCTTCGAGTTTTGCCTTGAGTGCTTCAGCGTCAGCCTTAGAAAGTTTCTCCTTAACAGCTACTGGAGCTTTGTCAACGAGTTCTTTAGCCTCTTTCAAGCCAAGACCTGCATTCTCTTTTACAGCTTTTACTACACCGAGTTTAGCTGCACCTGCGTCTTTGAGAATTACGTCGAATTCAGTCTGCTCAGCTGCTGCTGCACCTGCTGCT
>JAFYCM010000034.1 GCA_017539645.1 Bacteroidales bacterium | reverse complement strand
CAAGCGATATGCGTGAGATTCAGGAACTTATCGATAATGGCGACAAGCGTGCTAAACTTGCACAGCAGATGTATTACTATCGCGTGCGTAAATATATCGGCTCATACGCAGCTGCTATGGGTGGCGTAGATATATTGCTATTCACTGGTGGCGTAGGCGAGAATAAGCAGAACTGCCGCGAGACAGCTTGCGAAGGTCTCGAATTCATGGGCATTAAGCTCGACAAGAAGAAGAACATGGAGATTCAGGGTGAAGAGGCTATCATCTCTGCTCCCGATTCTAAAGTTACCATCTGCGTCATTCCTACCGACGAAGAACTTATGATTGCAACCGACACATTGAAAGTTGCGTTCGGTAAGTAATTGTTGATATTTCGTATCATATACATATAAAGGCTGCTCTTAGGGGCGGCCTTTTGTTGTTTTGATATTTATGAGAAACAATAATTGAACAGCTCTCAAACTTGTTTTGGGGCGTTGTTTTTGTTAGTTGTATATTATGTTTAATACGCAAAAAGAGCCGCCACTTTCGTGACAGCTCTTTTGTCTTTATTGTTTTCTAACAACTTCCTTAGTCGCTCATCATAGATATAAGGAACTCAGCGTTGCTTGCTGTTTTGTTCATGTGGTCTACGAGGAAGGTCATGACTTCGGTAGAACTCATATCGGCAAACACCTTGTTGCGAAGTACCCAAAGCTTGTTGAGCGTAGCTGGATCGTGAAGGAGGTCGTCGCGGCGCGTGCTTGAAAGGTTAACGTCGACAGCAGGGAAGATTCGTTTATTAGAGAGCTTGCGGTCGAGCTGAAGTTCCATATTACCAGTGCCTTTGAATTCCTCAAAAATCACATCGTCCATCTTAGAACCAGTGTCGGTGAGGGCAGTAGCAATGATGGTTAGCGAACCGCCATTTTCGATATTACGCGCAGCACCAAAGAAGCGTTTTGGCTTGTGGAGTGCGTTGGCATCTACACCGCCCGAAAGCACTTTACCCGATGCAGGCGACACGGTATTGTACGCACGCGCAAGACGTGTGATAGAGTCGAGCAAGATAACTACGTCGTGACCGCATTCTACCATGCGTTTAGCTTTTTCGAGCACGATGTTAGCAACTTTCACGTGACGTTCTGCTGGTTCGTCGAATGTAGAAGCGATAACTTCGGCATTTACAGAGCGTTGCATATCGGTAACCTCTTCAGGACGTTCGTCGATGAGGAGGATAATCATATATACTTCGGGGTGGTTGTCGGCAATGACGTTGGCAATGTCCTTCAAGAGAACCGTTTTACCAGTTTTGGGCTGAGCTACTATCAAACCGCGCTGACCTTTACCAATAGGCGAGAAGAGGTCGACAATGCGGGTAGAGGTGTTGGCGCGTTTGCCTACCGAGAGTTTGAATTTCTCGTTAGGGAAGATTGGCGTCATGTGCTCAAATTGCGCGCGGTCGCGAACGTCTTCTGGTTTCTGACCATTCAAGAGCTCAACTCTTACGAGCGGGAAATATTTCTCGCCTTCGCGAGGCGGACGAATGGTGCCCGTAACGGTGTCTCCAGGGCGCAAACCATAGAATTTTATCTGCTGTTGCGATACATAAATATCGTCTGGCGAATTCAAATAGTTATAATCCGATGAGCGCAAGAAACCAAAGCCATCAGCCATGACTTCGAGAACGCCTGTTGCCGAAATCAAACCTTCGAATTCGTATGGCAACTCGCGAGGTTCATCTTGATAATCATCGCGATAGTTGTTTTGCTGCTGCTGACGGTTGTTATTCTTGTTCTGTCGGCCGTTGTTCTGCTGACGGTTGTTATAGTTATTATTATTGCGCTGCTGTTTGCGTTGTTGCTCTTGAGCTTGAGGCAACAAGAATTCCGACGAAATTGGTGGCTCTTCCATAGGTTGCTCGTTCATGACTTCAGGCTCTTCTGGGCGTTCCATAGGTGCCATTTCGGGCATATCCATCATGTTGTCGTTCTCTTGCAACGGCCTTTGCATCTGGCCATCGTTCTGGCGGCGAATAATCTCGCTTATAGGAAGCAGTTCTTCTTGCTTCTCCTCAACTTGGTTATCGTCTGGACGAGCGTTTTGCTGCTTCTGTTGCTTATTATTCTTGTTGTTATGGTTATTCTGCCACTCTTTATTTGTATTTACGCGCTGAGTAACCTGAATACGCTGGCGCTGACGAGGTTCGCGGCGCTTCATATCGTCGGTTACGAGTGGTTCTCTGTCGGCGAATGTGTCGAATATTTTATTTATGGCAGCATCGTATTGTCCATCGTCAAATGTGGCGAATGACAAACCCGGTTCTGATTTTTCAGTAGGTGCTGATTCTGTGTCGTTAGGCTGTGCATTCTTCTGAACGTCAAGAATTTGCGATATTAATTCTTTCTTTTTGAACGCATCAACACGTTTTATTCCTATAGACTTGGCTATCTCTCGTAGCTCAAAAAGTAGCTTAGTGCTAAGCTCTTCTTCATTGTACATAACAAACTGGTATTTTGGTGTTTGCATGAGCATTAGCATTGGCATAGAGCATCATGCATTGTTTTATAAATTCTAATACGATAAAACTTATATGATTTTCTTGCTCAGGAAAGAGCATTGCAAAAATACTCTTTTACTGCAATATACAAGCGTTGTAGCTAAGTTTTTTGACTATTTCTATGCAAGTTTATTTATTGCCATTTGCACATCGTCGGGCGACAGTCCTTTTTTCTTGTCAATTCTTACAATGTGCGTGTTTTGCTCTGGCAAAAAGTCATCTTGGTCGTCGATAATTATGTAGTTTCTGCCGCGTCCATTATCGCGAAGCCACTGCTTTATCTCGTAACCTCGCTGAACAATCATATAGCCATCAATAATTATGCTTCTATCGATAGCAAATGGTGTGATGTCGAGAATCTCGCCTGGCATATCTCTATCGGCCCACATTTTGCGAAGTTTGTCGAGCCCTTCGTCGCGCCACGATGATGTGATTACAATGTCGGCATCTCTCTCTGCTATTATATCTCTCAAACTGCTAACTGCCGTTGGATCAAATAAATAACCATATTGGTCGTTGGGCATTTTACCGCTACGACGCAAGTCTGATGCATACTGCTTGGTATTCAGTACGCCTTCGAAATCCAAGAATATTATAGGTTTAGCAGTTTCCATAATTTAGAGTGATGTGTGCGCTCATAAAAAAGCCCAACCAAAGACTATTACGCTTTTGTTGGGCAAAGGTTATAGGTTTTGTTGAACAATTTCACATTGTTTTGCTTAATAATTGTTAATTATCTCATATCAACAATTTCTACTTCAGGATTGGCCGCTTTGTCGAATGTGAATTGGCTGTCGGCTATCGGCGTTTTGGTATCCATAGTACTAATATTTATGGTATATACGTTGCCATCTTTATTCTGTTGAATAATAGATTTTACGTTATTTGTCTGTTTATCAACAAAAAGTCGAATGCGCGACACGTTGGAATGGCGGTCGATGGGGTATAGGTCCACTTCGTTGCATTGGCGATTGTCGACTGCCACTTCGTCGATAAAAAGGAATTTGTACGCGCCATCGAAGTTGCCCAAAATCTGATGCGGATTCATCAAGTTGTTGCCGCTATCGTCCGGCGAATAGATAGTTACCTCGTTGTTGTCTTTCGACCATGCATACACAGCCTGACCATCGAAATATGTCTCAGTGTTCATCAAACTCAGGTGATATTTCTCGCCTTTGGTGGCCATTGTGCCGTTGTACTTATCTATGCTGCGCGCTTGTTTATTCTCAATTGTTAGTGCAAATTTCGCGCTGATGTTGGCGTAGCTCTTTGTCTTTGCCGATGATTTGTCGACAATTTCTTTGCCTTTCAGAGCGCGTTCTTCGTCGGTTTGAGCGTTGCAAATATTGCAAACAAGGCTCAGTGCCATCGAAATAATTATGAATCTAAATCGTGTTGTCATCTTGGTATGTTGAATCGTGTAATAATATCGTCGAGTTCGCTTAACGTATGTACACGAACCTGACGTGGCTTTCCGGCCTTTATTTGTGGCCCAACTATGCCAACGCGTTCCATCTGATCCATAATCTTGCCTGCGCGGTTGTATCCGAGTTCAAACTGACGTTGAATATTCGATGTAGAGGCCATATCGCCACCATTGACAATCATCTCGGCCACTTGGCGGAAAAGCGGATCAAACTTACCGGCTTTGGCATCGCCACTCTCGAAGCCGCCTTCGCTACCATCATTATCCGTGCCACGTGGTTCAGGCAATTCGTATGGAATAGGGTAGCCCTGCTGAGCAGCTATGTAGTCGTTTATGCGACAAACCTCTGGAGTGTCAACAAATGCACATTGTACGCGAGTGAGCGAACCGCCTGCAATGGATACAAGCATATCGCCTCGTCCGATAAGGTTTTGTGCGCCTGAAGCATCAATAATAGTACGCGAATCGACCATAGCCGATACTTTGCACGATATTCTCGATGGGAAGTTAGCCTTGATATTACCCGTAACGATATTTGCCGACGGACGTTGTGTAGCAATAATCATATGTATGCCCACAGCACGCGCTTTCTGTGCTATGCGCGCAATAGGCATTTCTATCTCTTTGCCGGCAGTCATTATAAAATCGCCATACTCATCGATAATTACTACTATGTATGGCAAGAATTTATGTCCATGCTCGGGATTCAACTTGCGCGAGATGAAGGCTTTGTTGTACTCCTTGATGTTGCGGAGTTTTGCCATTTCGAGCAGTTTGTAGCGGTCTTCCATCTCTTGCGTAAGCGAGTTGAGAACGGCTTTGGCATTGTCGTCGTCGGTGATGATGGCGTTCTCTTGCTCGGGCATTTTGGCAATGAAATGGTTCTCAAGGTTGCTATAAATAGAGAATTCTACCTTTTTAGGGTCTACCATAACAAACTTAAGTTGCGAAGGATGCATCTTGTAGAGCAAAGATGTTACAATCGCGTTCAAGCAGACCGATTTACCTTGACCTGTAGCACCAGCCACAAGGAGGTGTGGTGTCTTGGCAAGGTCGAAAACAAATGGTTCGTTAGAAATGGTTTTGCCTATAGCAATTGGCAACTCTGCCGTAGATGTCTGGAACTTGCTCGATTTGAGTAGCGACATCATACTTACGATTTGTGGCTTCGAGTTTGGCACTTCTATACCGATGGTTCCTTTGCCCGGAATAGGCGCTACTATACGTATGCCAAGTGCAGCCAAACTTAGTGCAATGTCGTTCTCAAGACTCTGAATCTTAGATATTTTGATACCAGGCGCTGGAACAATCTCGTAGAGCGTAACGGTTGGACCAACGGTAGCTTTTATCTGCGTCAGTTTTATGTTGAAGTTATCGAGCGTCTCTACGATGGTGTTCTTGTTGGTGAGTAGCTCTTCGTTGGAGACCTCTTCATTGTTGCCAAGATGTTCGTCGAGCAAGTCGAGAGTTGGCAGTTTGTAGTTCGAGAGGTCGGCTTTCGGGTCGTATGGCTCGTCAAGGCCAGTGTGAGGCTTACCTTTGAATTCGTCCTCGTCTTCTCGGCGCTCGATATTGAATTCTTCATGTGTTTCTTCATCTTTCGGACGTTCGATGCTCAATCCGCCGTGGTCATCGTTATCGTCGTTTTTGTCGCTATTTTGCTCTTCTTCGTCGTCAACGATTGGTTCTGAAGGTTCAGTATCGTCTTCGTTGGTGGGCTGTTGGGGCTCATCATTAATACTATTATCATCATTATTATTAATAGTATTAACGACTTCTGGACGCTTTTCGCCTTCCAAATCGGCACCTTCGCCATTGTTATAGTTGAACGATGGCAGTTTGATGTTGCGCGAAGATATTTTGGCTATTAGTGCTACTATTTTCTCACGGAAGCCGCTTATATGCATCGATAGGTATATAACAAGTGTGATGGAGAGTAGTAGTATTGTACCTAATATACCTATGCTGCTCATCAACCATTTGGCTATATAGTGACCATGCGCACCGCCAAGTAGTAGGTAATATTTATCGGACAGACCGAAGAATACGAAACCAAGCGTTATGCTGCCCCAAATGGTGATAAGAAATATGCGCCAAAGCAGTTTGCGCATCGAGAATGTGCGAATGCCGAGTATCCACAAACCTACGGCGAACATAATTATAGGTAGTGCAAATGCCATTATACCTATGCCGTTGGTCATGGTCATGTCGGAAAACCAAGCGCCGTATTTGCCGAGCCAGTTGTAGACTGCGATGTCGCTATTGGTTAGCAATTCCCACAACGAAAGGTCGAAGATGCTACGATCGGCTCCGCCATATATAATAAACGAGACGAGCGCCAACGACGTAGCTATACCTAAAACATGAAAAATGATTCCGATTATAAAGCGGGTAGAGATTGATTTTTCGGAATTTCGATTTTGTGATGCTGATTTTTTGGCCATCGTTCTTACTTGTTTTGCGATGGAATATAATCGTGTATACTTCCTGCCTCCTTAGGTTTCAAGCCCAATTTAGCAGCAATGCCGTCAAATTCATCAATTGAGGTTTCGCGGAAGCCAATCGGACGATTGAATAGTTTGTTGTCGACCTTCTCGGCGTGGATGCTCTTCAATCGAATAACTACGTTGCTTTCACCTTTGTTCAGGTTAATTGAAGTTGGCAACCCCGGGATTTTTATATTGCCTATGCTAAGACGATTGCCATTGTCGCGCGTAGGTACGTAGAATGCCGAAATATTTACGTCGCCAATAGGAGAGCGGCTCACCATTTCGATGTCGGTGGCTTCCATACCGCATACATTTATATATTTAGTATTCTCGCGCACGATAGTTATGGAGTCGGAGAAACCAACGCCGCCAAACATACTTGCGAGGCTCTGCAATGGTAACACAAGTTGGTAGTCGCTATAATCGAACAAACCAAATGCGTCTTTAGTGGTACATATAAGTCCAATGGTATACATACTCAGAATGCCTTGTGCCTCAACGCGTATACCATATTCATTGAAGTTTACGGTAGCTTTCGATGGCAAAAACTCGCCCACCGGACCGAAACTCTCTTTTATATCGTTGGAGTATAACACGTCATATTCCACAACAGCCTCATCGGGCACGTTGTTATATTGTTCTTGACAAGCACTGTTCGTAAACAATACTGCTATGGAGAGGTAAATTATCTTAGAAACACTCTGAAAGCGCATACCTTTTTTTCGATATTCTATTTTAGTTGACTCGCTATCTCTTTATCAAGAGCGCTCATCAAGGTGGTTAATAATGTGTTGTGAACATCAAACTTACATTTTTCGACTGCAGCAACTGGTAGAATTCGCATTGGTGTGCTCGTTATGAAACAAGCATCGTAGTCTGCCATGTGTTCCGAATGAACAGCTTTGCTCGTCACCTTTATATTCTGTTGCATACAAATCTGAAGCACCTTATCTCTAATAATGCCGTGTAAAATGCGGTCTGCTGGCACATCAAAAAGCGTGTCGCCCTTGACGAAAAACACGTTTGAACGACTTCCTTCGGTGATGTAGCCATCTTTATCCACAAGTAAGGTTTCAAAGATACAATCTTTTGTTTGTTGTTGCATTGCTTTAGTGCGCATTTCTGCATGATAAATTTTTGCAGTGGGCTGTTCGCGCTGAGCATTAAGCAGTCTGCATTCGATGCCGTTGGCATATTGTTCGCGCGTAGGGTAGTGCGATGCAACGAATCCTCCCTGAAAAAGTCCGTCGCGCGAGAGGCATAGACGCAAATCGTTGTCGACAATGCCATTGCAGAGTATTAGCCACTCAATCATGCTCGGCAGTTTGTCGAATATTGCAGGCAAATTCATGCGTGCTGCAGCAATGCTTGCTCTAAATCGCGCCAAATGGTCCGACAAGAAAAGCGGTTTGCCTTTCTCTATGCGTAGCATCTCGTACACTTCTCCGTCTTCGCCTGTCATTCGTTGCGAACTGAGCGGCGCTATCTCGGTATCTTTTATTATTGATGAACCTATGAAATACATATTCTAAGTAATAATTAGTAAGTAAAAGTGCTGTAAGTGTTTGATTTATACATAAATATGTATGTCTTTTACTTCTTACTTTTTACTATTCGAGTTTTCCTTCTCGTTCAAGCGCTTTGGCTTCGTCCCAGAATTTATCCATTTCGGGCAGTGTCATATCTTTCAAGTCGAGACCTTTGGCAATTGTTTGACTCTCAAGATAGTTGAATCGGCGAATGAATTTTTTATTGGTACGCTCAAGCGCATCTTCAGGGTTTATTTTGTATTGACGTGCAAGGTTGATGAGCGAAAACATCATATCGCCAAATTCGGCTTCCATTTTGTCACGGTCGTTGTTTTCGACCTCTTTGCGAAACTCTTCGGTCTCTTCGCGCACCTTGTCCCAAACGCCTTCTGGAGTATCCCAGTCGAAGCCCACACCTTTGGCTTTGCCTTGTATTCTGTAGGCTTTTATGAGTGCTGGTAGCGCATCAGGGACGCCCGAAAGAACGCTCTTGTTGCCATCTTTCTCCTTGAGTTTCAGCTTCTCCCAGTTGCGACTAACCGT
>JAFYCM010000033.1 GCA_017539645.1 Bacteroidales bacterium | reverse complement strand
TCGACGGCGTAGTGCTGACCAAATCGAAAGTCTATTCGGCCATTCCGCCGGCAGCTTCGAGTGAAGACAGCGCACTCGTTGCCGATGAATACGTACGTCGCTGGGTATATCAGCAAGTTGTTTTGCGCAAATCGAAACTCAACCTCACCGACGAGGAGCAAGACATAGAAGATGCCGTAGCCGAATATCGCGAGGCACTGCTCGTTGAACGATTTCAGCAGAAAGTGCTGAAGGAGAAGTTCAAGCCCAACGTCACCATTGAGGAAGTGGAGAAATACTACAACGAGCATAAAAGCTTTTTCACTCTCAACGAAACGCTTGTGAAAGGCTTGTTTGTAGCGGTGAAGAAAGATACCGATGGGATCAAAAACTTTCGCAAACTCATCACCAATATGGAAGATGACAAGATGGCTGAAATTGAAGATTTTGTATATCATCATGCGTTGAAATACGAGATGGCATTCGAGAATTGGATTCCGTTGGCGTCTATCAAAGATTATCTGCCCGACAATACCATTCCTAACGAAGCCGCAACGCTCCACAGCCGCAAACTTGCCGAAACGAGCAACGACGAGAATGTATATTTCATACTTATCACCGATTGCAAAATGATGGGCGAAGATGCTCCTATTGAGTACGTTACGGATAAAATCTCGAGCATACTTACAAACAAACAGAAGATAGAATTCATAAAGAATTTGAAGTCGCAGCTCTACAACGATGCGATGCAACAAAAGCTTATCACTTACTACGAATAACTAAATAAATGACAATAAACAAGTTCCTCGTGGCGACGGCTGTCGCCTTTACGTCTTTTACCGCGCAAGCACAAAAAATGCTTGTAGATGAGGTGGTTGCTATCGTCGGCGACGATGCCATTCTCCGTTCCGATATTGAATATCAATATGAACAGGCTCTTATCGATGGCGCTAATTACAACGGCGACATGAAATGCCACATCTTTGAACAGATTCTTATTCAGAAACTTATGGTCAATCAGGCCAAGATTGACAGTATCACGGTGGGCGAAAATGAAGTTACCAACCAGGTGGACCAACGCATCAACTACTTCATTCAGCAAGTTGGTGGTCAGGACAAACTTGAGGAGTATTTCAATAAGCCTATTATGCAGATAAAGTCCGACCAAGCCGAACTCGTTCGCAATCAGATGATAACTCAGAAGATGCAAAACGAGATTACTAAGGATATAAAGATCACGCCATCGGAAATTCGTGCATATTTCAACAAGACTTCCGAAGACAGCATACCTATGGTGTCGGCTCAGTACGAACTCAAGCAGATTGTGCTCTATCCCGAGATAGACCGCAGCGAAATCGACCGTGTGAAGGGCAAACTTCGCGACTTCCAAAAGCAAGTTAGCGAGGGCCGCGACTTTGCCACGCTTGCCGTGCTCTACTCCGAAGACCCAGGCTCTGCAGCACGTGGTGGCGACCTCGGTTGGAGCACCAAATCGACATTCGTGCCCGAATTCTCGGCCGTTGCATTCAACCTTCAAGAGAAGGGCAAAGTGTCGAAAATTGTAGAGACGGAGTTCGGTTTCCACATCATCCAACTCATCGACCGTAAGGGCGACCGCATCAACTGCCGTCACATACTTATGAAACCGAAAGTTAGTGCCGAGAGCCGTAGTAAAGCCATTCATTTCCTCGACACCATCACTACCGCTATAAATAATAAAGAATTCACCTTCGAGGAGGCTGCATCGCATTTCTCTATGGATAAGGAGTCGCGCTCGAACGGCGGCCAGATGGTCAACTCGAACGATGGCTCTATAAAGTTCCAGTTCTCCGAGATTCCTGCCGAGATTGCTAAGGCTATCCAAGGTTTGAAGGAGGGCGAGTTCTCGAAGCCATTCTCAATGATGGACGAGCGCAAAGGCAAAGAGACCTACCGCATGGTGATGCTCTGCAAACGCCACGAACCGCACCGTGCCAACATGCGCGACGACTATAATATGCTACAAAATATTATGGAAGAACGTAAACGCCGCGATGCCATCGATTCATGGATTCGCCAGAAACAAAGCGAGATTTACGTCAGCATTTCACCCGAATGGCAGAATTGCGACTTCCAGTACAAAGGTTGGGTGAAATAGTCAAGAACTTCTTTGGGGGATTGCATTTATCACCGAATTAATACGAATGTAAACGAACTGATTGCTGCAAATTCGTTCAATTAGTAAAAGTCCAGATTCATTACGAATGAAACGAATACGATTAGTATAAATTAGTTCAATTCGTTGATATTTAGGAGGTAGAGAATCTCTATAATCATAGAAATGACCAACATACGTTTCATAATATTACTTTTCATACTTATGATGCCCGCTTCGCTTGTTGCCCAACGACAAGTGCAGGTTAAGATTGAGCGTGCCGACTACCTCCGCCACGACGACAAAATTGGCAAAAACACGCAGTCGCTCAATGGCAAAGTCGTTTTGTCGCATGGTCGCACTTTCTTGCATTGCGATAGTGCATATATGTACAACGATTCAAATGTTGTAGTCGCTTATGGCCGCATACATATAATACAAAACGACTCAATCCACCTCTATGGCGACCATCTTACATACTTAGGCAATCAAAACTTGGCCAAAGTGCGCGATAATGTGCGTGCCAACAAAGGTGAAACATGGCTCTATACGGAGTTTCTCGACTACGATCGCCTGCTCGATAAAGCATACTTCTACAATGGTGGTCGCGTGGTGAATCACGACAATGTGCTCACTTCGGTTAATGGAGTTTATTATCCTAACACCAACGAAGTCTTTTTCAAAGACAGTGTAGTTGGTACGTCGCCAACGCGTGTGATGTATAGCGATACTATGAGCTACAACACGCGCACCGAGATTGTAAATATTCTTGGCGAGACTACTATCTACAATTCCGATTCTACCATAATTAAGTCGGAACGTGGTTGGTATAACACTATTACCGAATGCGCTCAGTTGAATCTCAACAATACCATCATTTCTGGAGCAAACACACTCGTTGGCGACCACATCTTCTACAATCGCCATAAAGGCACTGGCACTGCCACGGGGCATATGGTGCTTACCGACTCCACCAACAACATGTCAATCTTGGGCGACTATGGCTTCTATAATCAGATTACAGGTGAAGCTTTGGCTACGCGCCATGCCGAAGTGCAACACGTGTATGGAGGCGACACTCTATTTATGCACGCCGATACGCTCTATATCGAGCCACTTCCCGCCGACACAAGTAGGTTGCTTAAGGCATACCACAAGGTGAAATTCTTCCGAACCGATATGCAAGGGCGTTGCGATTCGCTCATTTTCGATTTTCGCGACTCCGTTGCCACTATGTATGAGGCGCCTATACTTTGGGGACAAGGAAACCAGATGACGGCTCACGAGATAAAAATGTATACTCGAAATCGTAGCGTGTATAAATCGGAACTCATCGATGCCGCTTTTGTCATATCTCCAGAAGTAGGCGTTCGTCTCGATACTATTGGCTACAATCAGGTGAAGGGTAAACTCATCACTGGCTACATACGCAACAACGAAATCTACCGAATTGATGTCGACGGTAATGGGCAGACAATCTATTATCCTAAAGATAATGAGACGCTTATAGGTATAAACCGCGCCGAAAGCAGCAATTTGACCATATTTATGAAGCAGCGCAAAGTGTCGAATATAGTTATGCGTGTGTCGCCATCGGGCAATATGAACCCGCCGCTTCTCCTTGGCGAAAAAGATCGTCAACTGAAGGGCTTCCGCTGGCTCGACGACTATCGTCCACGCTGCCACGCCGACATTTTCCGCCGTCTCGACATTCCCGATGGTCTGACCATCCAAGAAGAGGTTTACGAAGGCTATACCTTCGACGAACTTGGCGAATAAACCTTCTCATGCCATAATTATTTCAGACGCAAGTCTTGCATCTGCGCTTTGTTTTAGATATTATTGCATAAATACTAATAACAAGACGACTAATTATGAGCACATTTGAACTGATCACTCTTCCATATAGCGCAAATGCTCTTGAGCCTATCATAAGCGCAAAAACCATCGAACTTCACCACGGCAAACATCTTGCTGGCTACGTAGCAAATATCAACAAACTGCTTCCAGGCAGCGGCTTCGAGTCGGCTTCGCTTGTGGATATTGTGAAGAAAGCTTCGGGCGGATTATTCAACAACGCTGGGCAGATTCTCAATCATAATATGTATTTCGAGGCATTGCAAGCCCCCAAAGCCAACAATGCTCCATCGGGCAAACTTGCCGACGCTCTCGCAGCGCAGTTTGGTTCGTTTGAGAATTTCAAAGCCGAATTTGCACAAAAAGCCACCACACTATTTGGTTCTGGTTGGGCATGGCTCTCGCTCGATGCCGACGGCAAATTCGTTATTTCGCAAGAATCAAACGCATCGAATCCCGTGCAGAAAGGTCTCAAACCGATGCTAACAATCGACGTTTGGGAGCATGCATATTACGTTGATTATCAAAACCGTCGCGCAGAATACATAGAAAAATATTGGGATATAATCAATTGGAAAGTGATTGAGGCAAGATACAATTAATAATGGTTAAGTGAATTTTTGGGGAATGTGTTCGTGAGGGCGCGTTCCTTTTTTGTATACATAAAAAGAGCCGAACAGAAGAGATTCCGTTGCGCGCAAATCGTCTCTATTCGGCTATATGACTACTCTTTCACGAGCGTGAGCGGGCACTTCAATATGGAGAGGAACTCCGTACCAGCTACATATATATCTTCGTCACCCTCTTTATAAAACCACTCTATTTCGGTTTTGCAGCCTTTCTGTTGCAAATCTTCCACGCCTTCGAAAATATCGAGCAGACGCTTGTGCGAACTCGAGTTGAGAAACGAGAGTTGAACTTTCACCTTGAGAGCCTCATTGTCGGTAGCGCCGTACATCTTTATCCAATCGATAACGGGCTGATAGAACGTCACAACATTGGTAGGCAGCGAGCGTCCTTTTATGACAATCTGACGCTTCTGAGGGTCAGCACTTACGTATGGAGTGCTATTAGTGGCAGAAATCTGTATGGCATCTAATAGTTTCATAACAATTTATATTGATAAGTGTTATATATGTTGGGGAATTATTTCTTTTCGTTCAATTAAGTTAATTATCCATACGAAAGTAAGGATTAATGGTGAAATTTAGTATTTCGGGGGACGATATTTTTCAATAAAATTTTCAGACCGCACTACCCTTCCTCGCTCACCACTTTTATCGCCATGGCTTTCAGTTGTTGCCAGCCAGCTTTGTCGGTGAGGCGTATCATGAAGTGATAGTCGCCTGTGTCGATGTCGGTGGGGATGTCGATGGTGATGTGCGGCGTGTAGGTTGTTTGGCCGCTGGGAATGCTGAAATCTTGGTTATAAATCCATGCGTTGACGGCCGTTTTCTTCCCGTCCATCTCGCACTCTACAGATGATGTGCTGTGGGTGTGATGGTCGAAATTGTTGTGTATCTCGATGTTGAAACTGCCAAGTTCTGTGTCGTCGGTGAAGGTGTAGCAAAATTCTATCGTCTCGCCGCGGAAGCATTCGTAGCAGTCGGTTGGACAAGTTTGTTCGCCCGCATCTGCAATTTGAGGTGCGGTAGTATCGGTGTCGTCAGCATCATTCCCACATGCCGAAAATATTGCTGCAATAATGGTTAGCGTAAGTATTCTTTTCATTATTAATCATTTATAAAATTGAAAGTTGAAAAACTTCCATTTTCCAACTTTCAATTATCAATTTTCAATTTATTATTCTTCTTCCTCTTCTTCTTCCTCAGTTATTGCTTTCTGAGCGGTTGTACTATTGCCATTTTGGTCGGTGACAGTCATGCGCAAAATATCGTCTTCAGCCACATCTTCAACGCCAGTGATATGCTCGTGGAACTCAGGAATATTATGCACTCCAACGTATTTACTATCGGTAAAAGTCTTGGTTAGTTTCGTTGTTGCCTCATCGGCAGAGAGAATGGTCACAACGATTGAAGCCACGCGACCAGGAGCGTCTATTTCGGCTTCGGTGCATAGGTATTCGCCTTCGAGGTTTGCCTCTTCGATGGTTACTGTTGGAGCCGCTACGGTGTCGTCGTCTTTATCGCATGAGACGATTGTGAATGAGAGAATTGCTGCAAAAAGTATTGATATGTAAGATTTCATTGTTTTATAAATATTATGTTGTAAATGTCTAAATAATAGATATTTATCTGTGCGACAAATATCAATCATCAATTGTCAATTTTATTGATGCCGAGAAGTTTCGACCAGCTTCGGGCACATCGATAAGTCGGTAGTAGCTCGTGTGGTCGTAATAACACTCGTTGAGCAGGTTGTCGGCATGCAACGTTGCTTTGAGGCTGATATGTTTACCCAGATTGAATCTCTTCGATACCGATGCATTGAGTGTCATGTGACCATCGGTAGTTTTTTCGGGCGGCACAATTCGGCCTTGTTTGCCCACCAAATGCGCGCCAAGGATTATCTCAGCACTATTATCAGCACCCCAGAAACGGCGCACCTCGCCACTTGCCGACCACGGCGTTGAGAATGGCAGCGTGTAGCCCTTCTTATCGCCCGACATCTGTTCAGCGTAGAGATATTCGCCCATCAACTCCGCTTCCCAATGGCTACCTATCTGGCACGTTAGCTGACCTTCGCATCCGTAGCGAACCACACGTGACTGCATGTAGCGATATAGCTGCAGACCTTCAGTGTAGTCGGCCGTTGGACTGAGGTAGATATAATTAGGGAAATAGTTGAAAAATGGGTCAATCTGCATACTTACAATGTCGTTCGACCAGATTATGCTCGCATCGATTTGATACGAACGTTCGGCGCTGAGCGCGCTGTTGCCCTTCTCGTAACGAAAAATGTGGTAGTTGATGCCATCGGCGCCAAGCTCTTTAGGTATGGGCGTGCGAAAACTCTTGCCCACGTTGGCTTTCAGCACCCAATGCCCCGCAGCACGACTTACACCTACCGACCACGTCAGACTATTGAAACGTCGCGTTTGGTCAGCCGAGCGCTGAGTATAGGCCGAGTCGCCATTGGCAGTGGGTGTGCGATACCAATCGTTGTAACTCATGATATGCGTATGACTATGGTCGAAACGCACGCCAGCATTTACGTTGCCCTCGCGCCATGCCAACGGCCATCTGCCATGCAGGTAAACACCCGCCGATGTGCTGCGAAATTCGGGTATGATGAAGCCCCAACCGTCGCGTTTGTTGTGCTGATGTTCGGCATTGGCGCCCATACTTATCTGCCCCAAACGTTCGGTAGGTATGCTCAGACTAAGCGCGGCCGTGTACGTATCCTTATCGAAACGGCGCTCGAGCGAGCCTTGAGGTGTAGGCATGTAGCCGTGCGAAACGGGCTCCGAATGTTCCTCGCGCACATTGCGTTGATATGCAATATTGACGTTCAACGAAACATCGTCGGCCAAGGTCAACATCGAATGGCTTTGCACCTTGAAATGGTTCACCCACTGATAGGGCAAATCGATGTCGCGCGCCGAATGATCGTAATCGATGCCCGAAAGTCGCACCTCCAATCCATGTGCATTTGCGAAAAATCCGCTCTTCACATAAGTATCCGAAAAACGCACATCGGTATGGAAATTATAACCAGCATAACCAAGCATCAGGCTACCATCGCGCTCGTGTCCAGCGGTGTTGCGCAGTCGGCCATCGTGCAGCTTTATATAGTACGAATAGTACTGTATACTGTCGGTTGGCACACGACTGTCGGCATAATTATTTATGGTGATATGAGCACGATAGAAAAACGCATTGTGTCGTCCGCCAATTTTAGTCGAAACTCCCAACTGGTCGTTCAACGAACGCCCCACCATCTGCACCGTGCCGCCAAATATCGACGTAGGTATATGATTGGTATACAGGTTGATAACGCCACCAATAGCATCGGAGCCATAGAGCAGTGCGCCAGGACCTTTGAGCACCTCCACGCGGTCGACACTAAACTGGTCAATCTCCAATCCGTGGTCATCGCCCCATTGCTGTCCCTCGTGTTTTATGCCATCTTCGGCCACCACCATGCGGTTGAAGCCCAACCCACGAATGGCTGGTTTCGATTGTCCCGAGCCTATACTCATAGCCTTCACTCCCGGAATTTTTTCAAGTGTCTGCATCAGACTACCCGAGAAGTGACTATTTATGTAGTCGTTGCTCACCTGTACGCTGCTTTGCGACGATTTGAGCATATAGCTATGCTGCGACGTGCCACTCACCGTAACAGCATCGAGGTTGATGACCGTATCGGGAATAGCCAACGCAACAGCCGCCATTAAGTATGTCAGCATTGCTTGCCTTACTTATTTTATGTAATGATAAGGATAGATGCACACAACCATTGTGGCACCGAAAAAAGAGATTCTTAGGCAAGCGCAACGGGAGGCGCACGCAACAATGGCAATCCAACCACACAAGCCGACCAATGCGCCGTCTGTTGAGCTCTGATGTTGCCCTCGCCACCATCGACAAAAGCAATGCGAACCTCGTTGGTAGCCACATAATTCAGCCCGACGAATTGACACAGAACACAATCGTGCGAATGCCCTACTTCACCATCGAGGTGACCAGCACAAGGCAAATGTTGAATGCACTTGCTACACTCGGCATCGGCGTGTGAAATGTTGTGGTGATTATGCGTGTGAACCGACGAAATGAGCAACATTGGCAAGAATGCCAACATTAGCAGCAATGATGATACCTGTTGTTTCGTCGATTGTTTCATGGCGGCAAAGGTAGTTGTTTTTGTGGTTTGCTTATCGCTGCCAAAAGTGCAGACTGGAAATTATTGCCACATATTCTGTGCTTTTATAACAATCTCTCATAAAAAGCAATTCCGTTCATTCGACTATGCAGCCGAGCGAACGGAATTGTTGTTTTATATAGCTATTACATCGCAAACAACTTGCAGCCGTTGACAAACAACACATCGAGTGTGTCGAGAATCTCCGAAATGCTCAATTGCAAGCAGCGTCCATATTTATATTTACCCACGAAATTTTCCACCTTCTGCTCCATCACATTTATGTCGGAATCTTTCCAATTCTCGAGCGTAGTAACGTAGCTATAGAGTGTTTTCATCTCAGCAATATTTACGTTGTATTGCGCCACAAGCGTGAAGAGCCGATTGTTGGCAGCCGAGGTAAGTTTTGCGTGATGCGGTTCGATGAGCGCCACGTTTTCGGGCGAAATTTTATCGAACCTTGCCGAATATTCACTTACAACCTTTTTGAAATCATCTTTCGTGGTAGCTTTCATCTCGTTGGCGAGATCCACTTCGTAGCCCAGTTTTTTATATCCCTTCAGAAGACGAGAGACTTTGCCCTCAACCTCGACGCCTCTTTCGTCCAACATACGAAAATCGGAAGTGAGTTTGTTGATTTTAGACGCCATGTCCTTCACTAACCATTCAACCTGTCCCATAATGCGATAATTTGAGTGTTCCATGTCCACTGCATATCATCAATTATGCCGCAAATGGCGCATTATGGATTTTTTAGATTTCAGTGCCGAATTTTACCCATGTGTATAATTACGCATAAAAAAAAGAGAACCCAATGCTTTCGCCGAGTTCTCTCTTTGGTTGTTTTTATGCGATTTTTCGTATCGTCATTTCGTTGGACGCTTATTCCTAAAGGCCGCAAGGAAACCGAACAAAACGGCTAATGTCACTGCCACGCTTATCATGCAGCCAAGCGCGTAGGGAATAGCAAAACCTTCGGGTGCTACCAATATGTATGTAGAGCAAACCGAAGTCATGAAAAGCGCGGGTATCATAGTTATGAGGTATGGTTTGCCAGCCTTGAATAGGAATGCTGTGATAGCCCATAGTGTAAATATCGATAGCGTCTGATTGAACCAACCGAAATAACGCCACAGCACGTCGAAGTCGATAAACATTAGCGTGCCAGCCAAAAGGAAGATGGGTATGGAAACTATCAAACGACGCCAGATGGTGTCTTGCTTGAAGTGCAAGAAGTCAGCCGTGATAAGGCGAGCCGAACGCAATGCTGTGTCGCCCGAGGTGATTGGTGCTGCCACAACGCCCAATATTGCTAGTATGGCGCCTACGCGTCCCATCCAGTCGTTGCAGATGAAGTTTACAATGACCGCTGGGTTCGACTTACCCGTTGAGGCCATTATATCGGCCAAATTCGACGAACTTCCGCCAGCGTAGTTGATAGCCGCAGCCGCCCAGATAAGCGCCACAAAGCCCTCGGTAATCATAGCTCCATAGAAAGCTATACGACCATTGTGTTCGTTCTTGAGGCAGCGCGCCATCATTGGACTTTGTGTGGCGTGGAAACCACTTATTGCTCCACAAGCTATGGTTATAAATAGGAATGGGAATATCGGCAAATCTTTCGGGTGATGCGAATGGAACGCTTCGGTGATTTCGGGCATATTGTCTCCATGCATAAATATGCCTACAAACACGCCCACAGCCATTACCAACAGCGCCAAACCAAAAATTGGATAAATGCGTCCGATGAGTGCATTGATAGGCAGCAACGTAGCTAAAATATAATAGCAGAAAATAACTATGCCCCAGAACTCAGCCGTACCGAAGAATCCCCAATCTGTAGGCATCATACCAGCAAGCAATCCTGCAGGCGTGGTTACGAACACCGCACCGACCATAATCATCAGGAAGAGCGAGAAGATGCGCATAACAAGGCGAATGCCACTACCAAGTTCATCACCTACTATTTCGGGCAACGACGCACCATTCTTACGCAGCGAAATCATGCCCGACATATAGTCGTGCACCGAGCCGGCAAAGATGCAGCCAAGCACTATCCATAAGTATGCTGCCGGACCGAAAAGTATGCCACTGATGGCGCCAAAAATCGGACCTGTGCCTGCAATGTTCAAAAACTGTATTAGGAAAACTTTCCACAACGGCATTGGTATGTAGTCAACGCCATCTTGCTTGGTGTAGGCCGGCGTTTGGCGTTTGGAGTCTACACCTAAAACGCGCTCTACGAATGCTCCATATAATACGTAGCCCAACACAAGCGCAATAATCGCAATTGTGAATGTTATCATATCGAATATTTATTGAAATACTGCGCACAAAATTAGATAAAAATTCAATTGCGCGCTCTGTTTTTATATGTGTATGCATAAAGAAGCGGCTCACGATGATTCGCAAGCCGCAGTCGAACAATTATACTTATAAATAAACACACATAATTATCTATCGAACTATGTTCTTAGTGTCGTCTATTGGCACCGTCAACACTGGACAAACCGAGCTATTTATGAGGTTTATCAAGAACGGACGGAAGCGGTCGGAAAGGAACGCACCCGTGTTGGTGATGTCGATTGCCACCATATCGGCTTTGAGCATATTGAGCGACTCGAGGAGTTTGGGCTCAACATCTCTACCGCGCATAAGCGAAGTGCGCTCAACCTCGATGCTATGCTGCTTCAAATATTTCTCAACTTGCCTGATACTCAACTGAATGCTACGGAAGATGGCATCCATATTGGTGCGCTGAATGCCAAGCAACGAGATGCTTGCGTTGAGCACTTTTGCCAAGCCAGCCACAACGGGCACTTTGTAGCGCGAACTCTTCTTCGAGGTCAAAATGATAGCTACGCGACGGAAATTTTGGTCGTAGACCATATCGTGGCGAATGACAAGCACTGGGCACGAAACATTGCAAAGCACGCGATACGTATTGCCACCAATCCAACTTGAGGCTATACCAGAAACGCCGTGCGAGCCCATAACCACCAACGTAGCGTTGTCGTATTTACTTTGATTGATAATCTCTTGCGACACGTTGCCTTTACGTATCACAAAATCGAAGCGACCTTTGTCTACGTAATATTCTTGTTGGTTTTCGCTCACAATTCTGTCGAGCACTTGGTTGATGTCGGCCTCTTCGCGAAGAATGGTCTGCTCATAGCCCTTAGCTACAGTGCTTTCCGGCTCAACATAAATAATACGTAAATCAGCCTTTATCTTGTTTGCTATCTCGATACCTGCTTTCAGTGCGCGCATTGATGTCGGAGAAAAATCAAGCGGCACAATTACCTTCATATTCATGGCTATATATTTTGTGTTTCGGTTACTATTTTTGCACCATTGAATTTCAAAATTATGAAAATATGTTAACAGACCATACATCTCTAAAACATTTATTTATCGAGACCTATGGCTGTCAGATGAATATTGCCGACTCTGAACTCATTGCGGCCATTCTCGGCACTGTAGGATATGAACTAACCGACGACCTCAACGCCGCCGATGCTGTGGTGGTAAACACGTGTTCCATCCGCGACAATGCTGAGCAGCGCGTGAAAGGCAGATTGTCGGAACTTTGCGGAATTCGCAAGCACCGCAAGATAATTATTGGCATTATGGGTTGCATGGCGCAGCGCATTGGCGACGAACTCCTAAATATGGGCGCCGATATAGTTGCTGGTCCAGACTCATATCGCGACCTGCCGCACCTTTTTGCCGAAGCCGAACTTGGGCACAAATCCATCTCGGCAACGCTCTCTACCACCGAGACTTATGCCGATCTTCGCCCCGTGCGACTGCCATCGTCGGTGTTTACAGCGTTTGTATCTATTATGCGCGGCTGCAACAACTTCTGCTCCTATTGCATTGTGCCATACACCCGCGGACGCGAGCGCAGCCGTGCCGTGTCGTCTATCATCGACGAGATAGCTACGTACCAAAAAGAGGGACGCCACGAGATTACGCTCATCGGACAGAATGTCAATTCTTATAATTATAAAGACGAGCAAGGCAACGCAACCACTTTCGCCATGCTGCTTGCCGAAGTGGCAACGCAATTCCCCGATTTGCGCATACGCTTCACCACGTCGCATCCGAAGGATATGACCGACGACATTCTTGAGACTATTGCCAAGTATCCTAACGTATGCAACCACATCCACTTGCCACTACAGTCGGGCAGTTCGCGCATACTTAAGCTGATGAATCGTCATTATAATATTGACGATTATATGTCGCGCATTGAGCACATTCGCCGTATAATTCCCGACTGCGGCATAACTACCGACGTATTCTGTGGTTTCTCGTCCGAAACAGAGGAAGACCACAAAGAGACGCTGCGCATCATGGAAGAGGTTGGCTACGATTCGGCGTTTATGTTCCAATATTCCGAACGCCCAGGTACGTATGCCGCCAAACATCTCCCCGACGATGTGCCAGCCGACGTGAAAAACCGCCGCTTGCAAGAGATTATTGCTTTGCAAAACCGCCTTTCGCTCGAGTCGAACAATCGCGACGTAAATAAGGTTTTCGATGTTATGATAGAGGGTCGTGCACGCCGCTCGGCTCAGCAAGTCATTGGCCGCACGCAACAAAACAAAGCCGTTGTTCTTGACGCAGCTCCCGACCTAAAGGTTGGCTCTATAGTTAGGGTAAAAATTACCTCGGCATCGCAGGCTACACTGTTTGGCGAAAGAGTCTAACTAATTGTATTGCGAGCGAACATCGAGCACTGATTTGTGGATTTCAAATCCGCCTAACAAACGACATTGTATTATTATAGAGACGTGGCGCGCCACGTCTCTACATGTAACGTACACCCAATACTATCGCTCTGCGCAAACATTTTGTTCGCACAGATTACACTGATTATGCTTATTGATAGTATTTTGTAGGATTATGGTCATTTGCTATTTTGCTTTACGCAAGGCTTGAGCCTTGCTATCTGATGTGACGTAGCAAGACGCTACGCCGAACGGGATAATTCTACAATTAGTTTATTACAACGACTTGTATTATATGTCTTGTTATCAAATAAATACTATTTCGAAAATTCAGTTTTTACAACTTTCCCCGATTCCACATCAATAATATTGGTTTCATCAAAAAAGCCTAAATCAAATGCAAGAATTAAGCATGCGATTCGGTCATATCCATCACGCTTTTCTTTCCTTATTTGAAAAATTCTAAACGCAATTGTTCCCGTTGCATCTTTTCGTTGATAGCTCCAAACAGTTTGGTACGTACAATCTGAAAATTTTATTGCAATTATTTCATCTGTATTTTCCCAATCATCTGTATTGGAAACCAATAAAACCACAATATCATAATTATCAAAAACTTCATATTGGACTATTCGTTTCCCTAATTTTATCTTCGTTCCATTCAACGAAATTTCATCTTTATCTATCAAGAAAAAATCCATACTTATTTATTGAAAAATTCTATGATTTCATTTTCTGTTTCAAATAGAGGTTTGAACCAATCATTGCATGAAGGATTAGATCTCATATTAATTCCCTTAATTTCATATTGAATTGCGCCCCCATTTTGTTTTAGTCCATTATTCCAAACCTGCGGTCCCCCCCATTGGGCATAGGCTGCGCCTACGTCCGAGCTATCAGCTTATCAAGCTCCAGTTGAGCGCATTTTTTTCTAAGTAGTTTAGGCGTTGCAACATGATGACGTTCTCTGGTGCAGAGAGCGTTGGATCGCTTTTGATAATCTCTTGAGCTATATCGCGCGTATATTGCACTATCTGCCCATCGCGAGCCAAATCGGCTACGTGGAGGTTGAACGGCAATCCGCTCTGCTGCGTGCCTTCTATACTGCCAGGTCCGCGCAGACGCATGTCGGCTTCGGCAATCTCAAAGCCGTTCGTCGTACCAACCATAATCTCCATACGGCGGCGCGTGTCGGTAGATAGTTTATAGTCGGTCATAAGTATGCAATAGCTTTGGTCGGCACCACGGCCAACACGACCGCGCAACTGATGGAGCTGCGAAAGCCCGAAGCGCTCGGCACTTTCTATCACCATAACTGAAGCATTGGGCACGTTCACGCCGACCTCAATAACGGTTGTAGCGACCATTATCTGTGCCTCATTTTCAACAAATTGACGCATTGCCTCGTCCTTTTCGTCTGGTTTCAAGCGGCCATGCACCATGCATACTTTATATTCAGGGAAAGCCGATTTCATATATTCGAAACCTTCCGTAAGATTCTTGAAGTCAGACCGTTCCGACTCTTCTATCAGCGGATAAACTACGTAGACCTGCCGACCCGAAGCAAGTTGGGCACGTATGAAGCGGTTGAGATTGTTGCGTTTCTCGTGGAAATAGTGCTCCGTCATCACCGCCTTGCGTCCGGGAGGCAATTCGTCGATTACCGACACGTCCAAATCGCCGTAGACCGTCATGGCAAGCGTGCGCGGTATTGGCGTTGCAGTCATAACTAAGATATGCGGCGGCACAGCGTCCTTCGACCAAAGTTTTGCTCTCTGCGCCACACCAAAACGGTGTTGTTCGTCGACCACGGCGAGCCCCAAACGTGCAAATTGTACCGTCTCCTCCACAAGCGCATGCGTACCCACAAGAATATCAACGGCACCACTGAGCAAATCGGCAAGGATGACGCGGCGTTCTCTCTGCTTCGTCGAACCGGTGAGCAACTCCACGCGCACGGGCATACCATCGAGCATCTTGGTAAGGCTCTCGTAGTGTTGCGTGGCAAGAATCTCCGTTGGTGCCATCATACACGCCTGAAAGCCATTGCCTTTAGCTATTAGCATAGCCATAAGTGCTACCATCGTTTTGCCGCTCCCCACATCGCCCTGAAGTAAGCGATTCATCTGCTTACCCGAGTGTAAATCGTTGTATATCTCGTGCACAACGCGTTTTTGTGCATTTGTAGGTTCAAACGGCAAGTGATTCTTATAGAAATCGTTCAAGTATGCGCCCGACGTAGCAAACAGATAACCAGATTGTTGCATACGTTTTTGGCTATACGTACGCAGCATCTTTAGTTGTATATAGAAAAGTTCCTCAAACTTCAGTCGGTAGCGCGCATTCTCCACCACCTGCAGCGATGGCGGCGTATGCATTATGCGCAGTGCCTCACCACGCGGCATCAAGTGGCAGCGGTCAATAAGGTACTGCGGCAATGTTTCGGCAATTGGCTTGCTCTGTAGCTCGGCAAAGATGTTCAGAATGATTTTTTGCACCGCTTTAGAGTTGAGTCCAGCCTTTTTCATGCGCTCGCTGGTGTTGTATACGGCTTGCAGAGTGCCCGCATTGCTGATTGTTGCATCACCCTTTTCGAGTTCTGGGTGTACAATATTTATTCGGTTGCCAAAGACCGTCGGCTTGCCAAAAAGGTAGTACTCTTCGGACGTCTTTATCGTGTTACGTACGTATTCGAGCCCCTTGAACCACACTATTTCTATTGCCCCTGTTCCGTCGGTGAACACGGCTGTCAGTCGGCGGTGCGAACCTTCGCCAACCATATTCATACTTATGAAACTGCCGTGCAACTGCACATACGCCATGTCGCAAGTGATGTCGCGCACGGCATAGATATGGCTGCGATCTACATATTTATACGGATACTGCTGCAGCATATCTTCGTATGTATGCACATCGAGGTCATCGCTGAGCAATTGTGCCCAACGCGTGCCCACACCCTTGGCTCTACGTATGTCGTCGTTCAGATCCGCCATAAATATACGTTGTAAATCAACGAATTAACATGAACGCCACTCGTTTCATTCGCAATAATTTTCGGACTTCATCTAATTGAACGAATAGATAGCAAAGTCGTCGTCTTCATTCTATTCGGTAATAAAAATGTCCAAAAGGAAATCCGAAACATATAATCTTTTCGGGTGGTGAAGATAATCTATATTTTTGCGCCCATGAAGTCTATTTTTCTCTTTGTCTTTTGCTTGATAGCAACTCTCGCCCAAGCTCAAATTTCGCTGCTCGACACCATCACAGCGCAACTTGCCGATGCGAAAAAGGCTAACGAGATAGAATATAAAATTGGCAAATGGCGCGATGCTGCGAAGATCGTTCTGTCGCACGCTACGTTTAGCGATGTGCAACAGACCCGTTTTAGCCAACTCACGCCCATCGTCACCACCGACTCGTTGACAGTGCTCTACCACATAGCGCAGTCGAGCAAAAACACGCATATATTGTGGCTATGTATGTATGCCGACAACTCGTTCTACATATTCGATGATCCCATTGCGAGCCAAAACATTCGCGTAAATCACTATACGGATAATAATATGTATGGCTTTTCGGTAGTAGATACGCTAACGAATCTAAGCATAGCTACTATGCCCGATATCCGCCTACGTACGGCATTTGAGACTCTTGCAGATAGCAATGGCGCCGATGCAGAAAAAGATAGCGCAGAGATAGTTGTAAAGCGCATACTTACAGAAATATGCAAGACCGATCTGCCGTTTCAGACCGCGTCTATCATTCTGCCGCGCTTATACATTGTCGGCGACGATGGCGAACTACCATTCCGCATACTTACATACACAAGCATTCGCAACGACCTCTCGAGCCGCTGCTTCGGACTTGTGGTGCGCAAAGCTACCAAGGGCAACCGCATTGAGGAACTCATCGACAACACCGAAGCAATAAAATCGCCAGAGCGTGCCAAGTGTAATGCTCAAAAATGGTATGGCGCCGTCTATTACGATATTATTCCGTGCAAATTCGATAAAAAGACGTACTACACGCTACTCGGCTTCAAATCGAACGATGGATTAATAAAGACCCGCGTGATAGATATTATAAGTATTGGCAACCGCAAAAGCTCATTTGGCGCATCGCTTTTCAAACACGAGAAAGCTACGTATAGCCGCCGCATATTCGCCTACACTGCCGAAGCCAACATGCTCATTCGCTACGATTCGCGCGAAAAAGCCATCGTCTTCGACCACTTAGCTCCTGCAAGTTCGATGTTCATTGGCGAATATCGTTTCTATGGTCCCGATGGCTCTTACGACACATACCACGCTCAAAAAGATGGTTGGTATTTCAATACCGACGTTGATAAACGAAATACTAAGTAAATAAAGCAAAATCGGCCGTCAGAGACACTCTCTAACGACCGACTATATGTATCTGAAAGCCATAATTAGAATGGCAAATCATCTACGCTATCGCCATTATCTGTCTGTGCGATGAATGGATTATTTCCAGCTGGAGCTCCAGCACTTGGCGCTGCGCCGACAATCTGCTGCTCGGTAGGCGTCACAGGCGGTGCAACAGGCTGCTGCATAGGCTGCGGAGCTACTGCTTGCTGCTGCGGTTGTGGTTGATTTCTATCTATGCGGAATGCATTGAATGAGTTATAATATCTATCAACACCGTCACGTCCTGCATACTTACGACCTTGCACATCGAAAACAACATGAATTGGGTCTCCTTCGTTGAAGCTATCAATCAACGTTACATTTCTACCGATGGTTTGGAATAACAAGAAATCTTCATATTGCGAGGTTGGCTGCTGAACGGCAACTACAAATTCGTGAACTGAGAATGTTGGCGTAACCTGGCGCAAATCGAATTTCTTGTGCAAACGGCCATATACTTCCTTATTGTTATATGCACCGCTTGTATTTACCGTACTTCCAGAACCAGCACGCTCAATACGCCAAGCTACAATAGAGCCAATATAACGCACCTCACCTTCGGGACTTGTCCATTCACGACCACTCAAATCGAACGAAACGAGTACTTCATCACCTTCGTGAAACTCGTTTATCATCGAAGTTCTGTCGTTATTGAGTTGAAACTTGACATGATTATCATATCGAGAATCACGGGGGTTGGGAACATGTAGAATAAATTCACGGAGAGTGAAAGTTTCCGAACGACGCACTTCGTCGTATATTTTCTCAATTTTACCTAATAATTCCATACTTAATACAAATAGTTCTTAGCAAAGGTATTAAGATTTACATCACTTAATAGATGTTTATAAAATAAAAAAGCCCAGACGTAATGTCTGAGCCTTTCTTACACTATATACAGATATATTATTCTGCTTTAGTTTCGGTAGCAGGAGCTTCTGCTGCAGGAGCATCAGCTTTTTTCTTGCTACGACGCGTACGTTTCTTCTCCGTAGCCGATTTAGCAGGAGTCAACATATTTGCGTTGTAATCTACGAGTTCGATGATGCAAGTTTCAGCAGCATCGCCAAGACGATTACCGAGTTTCAAAATACGGGTGTAACCGCCATTACGCTCAGCAACTTTTTCACCAATCTCAGTGAAGAGTTCCTTCACTGCATATTTGTTCTGCAAGAAGCTGAATACCAATCGCTGTGCGTTACGTTTGTCGTCTACAGTGTTGATATTTTTGGTCTTGGTAATGAGAGGTTCAACGTATGTACGCAAAGCCTTAGCCTTTGCCAAAGTGGTAACGATGCGCTTATTCTGCGAAAGGATAAGCGAACTTGCCATATTAGCCAACATAGCTTTACGATGGGCACTTGTGCGGCCAAGATGATTAAATTTCTTATTATGTCTCATCGTAATTAATCTTCGTTTAGTTTGTATTTACTCGTATCCATGCCAAACGACAAGCCCATGCTGCTAAGGAGATCGTCAAGCTCAGTGAGCGACTTCTTACCAAAGTTTCTGAACTTCAGAAGGTCATTTCTGTGGTATGAAACCAAATCGCCAAGAGTATCAACATCTGCAGCTTTCAAGCAGTTGAGTGCGCGAACCGACAAGTCGAGGTCTACAAGACGAGTCTTCAATTGTTGACGCATCTTCAGAACTTCCTCATCAAATTCATCGCTTGTCGACTTCTCTACATCGTTCAACGTGATCTTCTCGTCAGAGAAGAGCATGAAGTGATATATCAAAATCTTAGCTGCTTCCTTCAATGCCTCTTTTGGATGGATTGATCCATTTGTGGTAATTTCTATCACAAGTTTCTCATAGTCAGTCTGCTGTTCTACACGATAATTCTCTATCGAATATTTTACATTGCGGATAGGAGTATGTATAGAATCTATTGCTATAACACCAATCTCTTGATCCTCTGAAGCATTTTCGTCGCTTGGGATATAACCTCTACCCTTCTTGATGGTAAATGTCATATTGAACTCAACTTCAGGTGCGAGATTGCATATAACAATATCAGGATTCAAAACTTCAAAGTTGTGCATGAACTTGTTGAAGTCGCCAGCAGTAATAATCTCCTGACCAGTAACATGGAAATTAACAACTTCCGAGTCCTGACCTTCAACAATTTGCTTGAACGCAACTTGCTTGAGGTTTAGAATGATTTGAGTAACATCATCAACAACACCAGGAATTGTAGCAAATTCATGTTCAACTCCTTCAATCTTGATTGACGTGATAGCATAGCCCTCAAGGGATGAAAGTAATATTCTTCTTAAGGCATTTCCAATGGTTATACCATATCCGGGCTCAAGCGGACGAAATTCAAAACGACCGAACTTGTCATCGTTCTCGAGCATTATAACTTTATCTGGTTTTTGGAAAGCTAAAATTGCCATAAGAATATTAATTTTTAGAATACAAATCGACTATCAACTGTTCCTTGATGTTTTCAGGAATATCAGCTCTTTCTGGCAAATTCAAGAACTTACCAGTTTTGTTGTGCTCATCCCACTCAAGCCATGAGAACTTGTTATGAGACTTACCTTGGAGTGAGTTTACAATCACTTCGAGTGATTTTGATTTCTCACGTACGCCGACCAATTGACCTGGTTTTACTCGGTATGAAGGTATATTTACAACTTGACCATCAACTACAATGTGACGGTGACCTACCAACTGACGGGCTGCTGCACGGGTAGGTGCTATACCTAAACGATAAACTACATTGTCAAGACGGCTCTCAAGAAGGCTGAGAAGAACCTCACCAGTTACACCTTTGCTACGCTTTGCGTCTGCATATACAATGCGGAATTGACGTTCGAGCAAGCCATAAGTGTACTTAGCTTTTTGTTTCTCACGCAACTGAGTACCATACTCACTTGTTTTTTTACGACGATTTGCGCCGTGCTGTCCAGGAGGGGTGTTTCTCTTTTCCAACACCTTGTCCGGACCATAGATTGCCTCACCGAATTTGCGGGCAATTCTCGATTTTGGACCTATGTATCTAGCCATTTTTTGATTTTTGTTTTCGTTTTTGAGTTAAATGATGAATATGGCAGCCCTGATTATATAGAAATGAAGATCATATAATCAATCATTATTCAAAATCTAAAACAAAAAATTAGAACTAGTTTGAATTATTATACTCTACGACGTTTTGGAGGACGGCAACCGTTGTGTGGAAGTGGAGTAACGTCAACAATTTCGGTTACTTCGATACCTGCAGCGTGGATAGCACGTATTGCAGACTCGCGACCGTTACCCGGACCCTTAACGTATGCCTTTACCTTACGAAGACCCAAGTCGAATGCTACTTTTGCGCAATCAGCAGCTGCTGTTTGTGCTGCATAAGGAGTATTCTTCTTAGAACCTTTGAAATTCATTTTACCTGCACTCGACCAAGAAATAGCCTGACCACTTGTATTGGTGAGTGTGATAATTATATTGTTGAACGAAGAGTGGATGTGAGCTTCACCTTGAGCCTCAACAACTACTACTCTTTTCTTTTGATTACCTGCTTTCTTAGCCATAGTTCAATTATTTAGTAGCTTTTTTCTTGTTTGCAACTGTCTTCTTCTTACCCTTGCGAGTTCTTGCATTGTTCTTAGTCGACTGACCACGAACTGGCAAACCAAGACGATGGCGAATACCTCTGTAACAACCGATATCCATCAGTCGTTTGATATTCAATTGAACTTCCGAACGCAGTTCACCTTCAACTTTGTAGTTAGCACCAATGATTTCGCGGACTTTCTGAATTTGCTCGTCCGTCCAATCTTGCACTTTTGCATTACGATCTATCCCGGCCTTCTCCAAAATCTTAATAGCTATACTCCGACCGATACCGTAAATGTAAGTCAATGAAATCTCGCCAATTTTATTTGACGGAACATCGACACCAGCGATTCTTGCCATAATGTTTAATTTTTAACCTTGACGTTGTTTGAATTTCGGATTCTTTTTACAAATCACATACAAGTGACCTTTACGACTAACAATCTTGCAGTCGGCACTTCTTTTCTTAATAGATGTTCTAACTTTCATCTCTTTTATTTTACTTATATCTATATGATATTCTTCCTTTCGTGAGGTCGTACGGCGATATTTCTACTTTCACCTTGTCACCTGGCAGAATTTTGATGTAATTCATACGCATCTTTCCTGAGATATGCGCTGTTATAACATGTCCATTCTCTAACTCTACTCGAAACATTGCGTTCGAAAGAGCCTCTTTTATTGTACCATCTTGTTCTATTGACGACTGCTTTGGCATAATTTATCGTTGTAAAAAACGGCGCAAAGGTATTACTAAATAATTAATATCCAAACCTGTGACCTTCAAAAAAGAAAAACACATTTGAAGACTCAACGTCTCCAAATGTGCTATATCCTTTTAGTGAAGAGCTGTACCAACCGATCGTCCCATTATGCGACCCGATTTCATCAAGCCGTCGTAACGACGCATCAGCAAATGACTCTCTATTTGTTGAAGTGTATCGAGAACAACACCTACTAGAATCAATAATGATGTGCCACCATAGAATTGTGCGAATGATTGGTCAACACCTGCCATGCGAGCGAACGCTGGAAGGATTGCTACAATCGCCAACAATATTGAGCCTGGCAATGTGATTCTCGACATAATAGTATCTATGTACTCTGCGGTTGCTTTACCAGGCTTAACACCAGGAATGTAACCGTTGTTACGTTTCATATCATCAGCCATTTGGCGTGGATTGATAATCAACGCTGTGTAGAAGTATGTAAATACTATAATCAATACAGCAAATGTAAAGTTGTACCAGAAGCCAGTGTAATCGGCGAATGCTGAAACAAAGCCAGATGCCGACTCGCTATTCACGAAACCTGCAACGGTGATAGGCAAGAACATAATTGCTTGCGCAAAGATGATTGGCATAACACCTGCAGCATTGACTTTCAATGGTATGTACTGGCGAACTCCACCATATTGTTTATTTCCTTCAATACGTTTTGCATATTGAACTGGAATGCGACGTGTAGCTTGTACAAGCGCAATAGTTCCTACGAAAACGAAGAATAGGAATACAAACTCCAAGAGAAGCATTACCATACCACCATTGCCACTAGTTACAGAGATCTTATCGGTAAACTCAGCGAGCAAAGAGTGTGGCAAGCGAGCGATAATACCTATCATAATGATAAGTGATATACCGTTGCCGATACCTTTATCAGTGATTCTCTCACCCAACCACATTACGAAGATTGTACCTGCGGTAAGGATGATAGTACTTGATACGGTAAACAAAACGCCATTCACAATAAATGCTTCGTCTGGCAATTGGTAGTTGAGGTTAGCGAGGTAAGAAGGTGCTTGAATTACAAGTATACCTACAGTCAGAAGACGTGTAATCTGATTAATCTTACGGCGACCGCTCTCACCATCACGTTGCAAACGCTGGAAATATGGAATTACCATACCAAGAAGTTGCACAACGATGGATGCCGAGATATATGGCATAATACCTAAACCAAATATTGAAGCATTAGAGAATGCACCACCGGAGAACATATCCAAAAGACCTAAGACGCCACCGCTAGTCTGTTCTTCAAGAGCTGATAGATATTGCGGATTTACACCGGGCAAAACTACAAATGAGCCTAATCGGTAAACAAGCAAGAATCCTAATGTTATTAGGATTCTGCTTCTTAACTCTTCGATTCTCCAAATATTACGAATGGTTTCTATGAGTCTTTTCATCAGATTACAATTTTACGACACTACCATTCGCAGCTTCTATTGCTTCAACTGCTTTTGCAGAGAAAGCATGAGCCTTAACTTCAACCTTTGCAGATATAGAACCGTTTGCCAATACCTTAACCAAGTCGTTACGACCTACGAGACCATTCTCGAAGAGAACTTGTGGATCGATTGACGTAAGATTAAGTTTTTCAGCAAGGCCCTGTATTGCACCGAGATTAACTGCTTTATACTCTTTATGGTTGATGTTCTTGAAGCCAAATTTAGGCAAACGACGTTGCAAAGGCATTTGACCACCTTCGAAGCCGAATTTCACTTTGTAGCCTGATCTTGACTTTGCTCCTTTACTACCGCGGGTAGAAGTACCGCCGTATCCTGAACCAGCACCTCTACCAATACGCTTCTCATGATGCGTACTGCCACAAGCCGGTGTTAGATTACTTAAGTTCATATTTCAATGATTTACTAAGTTCGTTATTTTTCAACTGTTACAAGATGACGTACCTTCTCAACCATTCCGAGAATAGATGGGGTATCCTCTTTTTCAACAGTGTAATGCATCTTCTTGATACCAAGAGCCTCAAGAACTCGCTTCTGATAAGCAGGTTTGTCAATGGTGCTCTTTACTTGTGTAATTTTTATCTTAGCCATTTTCAAGAATTTTAGCCGTTAAACACTTTATCTAAAGAAATACCACGCTGTTGAGAAACAGCATAAGCATCACGCATCTCACCAAGTGCTTGGATTGTAGCCTTCACAAGGTTGTGAGGGTTAGAGCTGCCTTTCGACTTAGCCAACACGTCGGTTACGCCAACGCTCTCGAGCACTGCACGCATAGCACCACCAGCCGTAAGACCGGTACCGTGTGATGCAGGCTTCATGAATACTTGAGCGCCACCGAATGTAGCTTCCTGCTCGTGAGGCAAGGTGCCGTGTACCAAAGGAACTTTGATCAAGTTCTTTTTAGCCGACTCTACACCTTTAGCAATTGCAGCCGTAACTTCGCTTGCTTTACCCAAGCCCCAGCCTACAACGCCTTTACCATCGCCGACAACAACAATGGCAGCAAAACTGAACGCACGTCCACCTTTAGTTACTTTAGTAACTCGGTTAATTGCAACCAAACGATCGGTAAGTTCCAAATCGTTGGTAGATCTTACTCTTCTATAATTTGTAGCCATTAGTATTAGAATTTTAGTCCGGCTTCACGCGCTGCGTCTGCCAATTGTTTAACTCTACCATGATATAGATAACCGTTACGGTCGAATACCACAGTTTCAACACCTGCCGACTTTGCTGCGTCAGCAATAAGTTTACCTACTTGAGCAGCAATTTCGCTTTTGGTTCCTTTTGCATCAGCTATGTCGCGTGACGATTTTGCAACGATGGTCTTACCTTCAAGGTCGTTTACGAGTTGAACGTAAATCTGCTTGTTGCTACGAAATACAGTCATACGAGGACGCTCTGCTGTACCCGATACTTTTGAACGTATGCGGGTTTTTATCTTATTTCTTCTAGCGATTTTAGAAAAAGCCATGATTTAGATTTTATAGATTAAACCTTAGCAGACTTACCAGCTTTGCGACGTACATTTTCACCAACGAAACGGATACCCTTGCCTTTGTAAGGTTCAGGAGCGCGGAATGAACGTATCTTAGCCGTTACTTGACCAAGAAGTTGCTTGTCTGCCGACTCAAGAGTGATAATCGGGTTGCTCTTACGGTCAGTTACAGCCTCTACCTTAACTTCGTTAGGCAACTGCATATAAATAGCGTGAGAGTAACCAAGAGCAAGCTCCAAAATCTGGTTTTGAGAAGTTGCACGATAACCAACACCTACGAGTTCGAGCTGAACTTTGTACCCCTCAGAAACACCCTTAACCATGTTGTTAACGAGTGCTCTGTAGAGACCGTGCATAGAACGAGTTTCGCGCTCGTCGTCTGAACGGGTGAAGATGATTTCGTTGTTCTCTATCTTAACTTCCAATTTTGGACTTACTGCTTGTGAAAGTTCACCTTTAGGGCCTTTTACTGTAACTACATTGTCCTTGAAGGAAACATTAACCCCAGCAGGGATTGCGATAGGTAATTTACCAATTCTTGACATAGTATTTCCTCCTTATTAGTAGATGTAACACAATACTTCACCGCCGATTTTCTCGTTACGTGCTTCTTTGTCGGTCATAATACCTTTAGAAGTAGAAACGATAGCGATGCCCAAGCCGTTCAACACGCGAGGCATCTCACGATAGCCTGCATAGCTACGAAGACCTGGAGTAGACACTCTCTTAAGCGAACGGATAGCAGACTCTTTGGTCTGCGCATCATACTTAAGAGCAATTTTGATGACACCTTGCTTGTTGTCATCGATGAACTTGTAGTTAAGTATATAACCCTTATCAAACAAGATTTTGGTTATACTCTTTTTCAAGTTGGAAGCAGGGATTTCAACTACCCTGTGCTTCGCCATAATTGCATTCCTGATTCTGCTCAGGAAGTCAGATACTGGATCTATTACCATAAAAAAACAAGTCTAAATTGATCGCGAAAACACGCGACAATATTTAATACTCAATAAATTATCAAATTACCAACTAGCCTTCTTAACTCCCGGTATAAGCCCCGCCGAAGCTAATTCGCGGAATGCGATACGAGAGATGCCAAATTGACGCATATAGCCTTTTGGACGACCAGAAAGTTTGCAACGATTGTGCATACGTACTGGACAAGAGTTCTTTGGAAGAAGTTGAAGAGCTTCATAATTACCTTCTGCCTTCAACTTCGCTCTCTTCTCGGCGTATTTGGCAACTAACTTAGCACGCTTTACTTCACGTGCTTTCATTGATTCTTTAGCCATATAATAGTCTAAATATTAGTTGTTTGACTTAAACGGAAATCCAAAATTCTTTAGCAATGAATATGCTTCAGCGTCTGTTTTTCCAGAGGTCACAAAAGTAATATTCATACCTTGAATTTTTTGTACGGTATCAATGTTAATTTCAGGGAAAATAATTTGCTCAGTAATACCGAGTGTATAGTTTCCTCTGCCGTCCATTTTACCAGATACACCTTTGAAATCGCGTATACGAGGAAGAGCTACTTTGATAAGACGCTCAAGGAATTCGTACATCTTGTCGTGGCGAAGGGTAACCTTTACACCGATAGGCATTTGCTTACGAACTTTGAAGTTCGAGATATCTTTACGAGAAAGAGTAGATACAGCCTTCTGACCAGATATTAACGACATTTCTTTGAGTGCAACCTCAATAACTTTCTTGTCCTGAGTAGCTTCACCAAGGCCTTGGTTGAGAACTATCTTTAGGAGTTTCGGGCACTGCATTACGCTTGAGTAGTTGAATTCCTTCATAAGTGCAGGAGCAACTTGCTCAGTGTACAGTTTCTTCAATGATGGTTCGTAACTCATTATTTGATCTCCTCTCCAGATTTTTTAGAAATTCTAACTTTCTTTCCGTCAACCTCTTTGATAGCTACGCGGGTAGCTGCACCTGTTTTAGGGTCTTTGAGGTTAAGATTAGAAATATGTATAGGCGCTTCTTTCTTGATGATACCGCCATTAGGGTTAGCAGCACTTGGTTTAGAATGCTTGCTAACGATATTGACGTTTTCAACAATGGCGCGCTGCTTTTCGGGATCTACAGAAAGCACTTTGCCTTCCTTACCCTTGTCTTCACCGGCGATAACTACAACAAGATCGCCTTTTTTGATATGCAACTTTGTCATTTGTAATTGCTTAATTAGATTACTTCAGGCGCCAAAGAGACTATTTTCATATAGCCATCGCGCAACTCACGTGCAACTGGGCCAAAGATACGTGTTCCACGCATTTCACCTGCATTGTTCAACAAAACGCAAGCGTTATCGTCGAAGCGAATGTATGAGCCATCAGCACGTCTTACTTCTTTCTTTGTACGTACTACTACTGCCTTACTAACGGTACCTTTCTTCATATCGCTTGAAGGCAGAGCGCTTTTTACTGTTACGACTATTGTATCGCCTATAGAAGCGTAGCGTTTGAATGAACCACCCAGCACATGAATGCAGAGTACTTCTTTTGCACCGCTGTTATCAGCTACAGATAATCTCGATTCTGATTGTATCATAATTACTTAGCTCTTTCGATGATTTCTACTATTCTCCAACGTTTTGTCTTGCTGAGAGGACGAGTCTCCATAATACGTACGGTATCACCTACATGGCTATCGTTCTTCTCATCGTGTACGTGGAATTTCTTTGTCTTCTCAACAAATTTGCCGTACATCGGGTGCTTCTCACGAATCTTAATCGCAACTACAACCGATTTTTCCATCTTGTCGCTTACGACAACACCGACACGTTGCTTTCTGAGATTTCTTTCTTCCATTTCGTTTCTTATTTTTCGGTTTCTTGCTTCTGACGCAAAATGGTCAGCAAACGTGCAATATCGCGGCGTGTATGCCTAATCTTCATTGGATTTTCGATCGGCGAAACAACATGTGTCAACTCAAGTTTCTGAAGCTCAGAACGGAGTACTGATACTTTATCGATTATTTCTTCCGCTGTCAAACCTTTTATTTCTGATGCTTTCATTTTGCATTAAATATTAGAAGATTCTACATAATCACGACGGACTACAAACTTAGTAGTTACAGGTAGCTTTTGAGCTGCAAGACGCAATGCTTCTTTTGCTACTTCGTAAGGAACGCCCTCGCATTCAATCATAATACGACCTGGGGTAACAGGAGCTACGAAGCCCTCTGGATTACCTTTACCTTTACCCATTCGGACGTCGGCAGGTTTCTTGGTGATTGGTTTGTCGGGGAAAATGCGGATCCAGATTTGACCTTGACGCTGCATGTAACGGGTTACTGCAACACGGGCAGCCTCAATCTGACGGCCGGTTATCCATTTTGTCTGAAGAGCTTTGATACCAAAAGAGCCGAATGCGAGTTCAGTACCACGGTGTGCAATACCTTTTGCTCTACCCTTTTGCTGTCTTCTGAATTTTGTTTTCTTTGGTTGTAACATCGTCTTAATAACTAATGATGATTACTTTTTCTTTCTTCTCGGACCTCTGTTGTCGCGATCATTACGACGTTCAGAATTGTTTGAACCATAGTTAGATTTTGCATCGCCTGCAGCTATGTTGAGCGAAAGATCGCGCTTGCCATAAACTTCACCTTTGCAAATCCAAACTTTGATACCAATCAAGCCCATTTTGGTAAGTGCTTCTGCCTGGCAGTAGTCGATGTCTGCACGGAATGTGTGGAGAGGTGTACGACCTTCCTTGAACATTTCGGTACGAGCCATTTCTGCACCATTCAAACGACCGCTGATAAGGATTTTGATACCTTCAGCGTTGCTACGCATGGTCTGCGAGATAGCAGTCTTGATTGCACGACGATAAGCGACGCGGCCTTCGAGCTGACGAGCAATGTTGTTTGCTACGATAACTGCATCGAGGTCAGGACGTTTAACTTCGTAAACATTGATTTGAACGTCTTTGTTCGTGATTTTCTTGAGTTCCTCTTTCAAGATATCAACATCTTGACCGCCTTTACCGATAATCAAACCCGGACGAGCGGTGAAGACAGTAATAGTGATGACTTTGAGAGTGCGTTCAATCACTATACGAGATACGCTTGCTTTAGCAAGACGAGTGTTGAGGTATTTACGAATCTTAGAATCTTCAACGATCTTGTCACCGTAGCTTTTGCCACCGAACCAGCTCGAATCCCAACCTCTCGTAATACCAAGTCGGTTACTTATTGGATTAACTTTTTGTCCCATTGAGCCTTATTTTTCTTGGTTTTCTGATACTTTGCTATCAACGTAAAGAGTTACGTGATTGCTGCGTTTACGAATTCTATGTGCACGACCTTGGGGCGCTGGACGTAGACGTTTAAGTATACGTGCAGAATCTACATAAACGGTCTTTACGTAGAGATTAGCCTCATCTACATTTGCACCTTCATTTTTTTGCTTCCAGTTATCGATAGCTGATAGCAAAAGTTTTTCAACGCGACCTGCAGCCTCTTTTGTATAGAACTTGAGGAGGTCGAGAGCCAAGTTGACTTCCTTACCACGTATCATATCGACAACGAGTCTCATTTTACGAGGTGAAGTGGGGACGTTGCGAAGCGAAGCGAAGTACTGAGTTTTTTGTTCTTGCTTACGAGCTTCGGCTTGTATTCTTTTTCTTTTGCCCATTTTATTTTCTTATTGCATTAAAAGTTATGAGGGCATTACTTTCTGTTTCCACTGTGGC
>JAFYCM010000032.1 GCA_017539645.1 Bacteroidales bacterium | reverse complement strand
GTGACAGTCGATGGAAAATGTGGCTTTATAGACAAAAAAGGAACAATCGTCATAACTCCGCAATTTGATTATTGGGGGACTGCAAGCTTTTCAGAAGGATTCGCCCGTGTGACAGTCGATGGAAAATGTGGCTTTATAGACAAAAAAGGAACAATCGTCATAACTCCGCAATTTGATTATTGGGGGACTGCAAGCTTTTCAGAAGGACTCGCCTGTGTGAAAGTCGATGGAAAATGTGGCTTTATAGACAAAAAAGGAACAATCGTCATAACTCCGCAATTTGATTATGCAGAAAGCTTTTCAGAAGGACTCGCCCTTGTGAAAGTCGATGGAAAACGTGGCTTTATAGACAAAAAAGGAACAATTGTCATAACTCCGCAATTTGATTATGCAGAAAGCTTTTCAGAAGGACTCGCCCTTGTAGGAGTCGATGGAAAACGTGGCTTTATAGACAAAAAAGGAACAATCGTCATAACTCCACAATTTGATTATGCAGATAGTTTTTCAGAAGGACTCGCCCTTGTGATAGTCGATGGAAAACCTGGCTTTATAGACAAAAAAGGAACAATCGTCATAACTCCACAATTTGATTATGCAGAAAGCTTTTCAGAAGGACTCGCCCTTGTGAAAGTCGATGGAAAATGTTGCTTTATAGACAAAAAAGGAACAATCGTCATAACTCCGCAATTTGAATCTGCATTGGACTTCAAAGATGGACTTGCGAAAGTCGAATTAACCAAATCAATGTCTGGCTACATCAACAAAAAAGGTAAAATAGTTTATAGTGTAAGAGTTAATAAATAAGTCTTATGAAATAGAGAATGTGGAATCCGTGATAATATGTATGAGAGCCTAAATAAACAGCTGAAACAAAAGTATCCTCAAGCATTCATACAGAATACTGGCGATTCATGGAATAAACAAACTAATTTCAAATTAGATTGTGGTAATATTGTTCTATATAAAAAAGATAAAAGAGAAGAACAGAGCGGTAATACAACGGAATATCTTTACATAACATATACTGATAAACTAAATACAGCTAATGCTAAATCAAGTTTCGTCTCGGATGATTTATAAAAAAGAGGCTCTTTTGTTTACTTTTGCGCCATCAATATAAATGAACGGAAGATGAAAAGTTTTATTCTATCTCTGATATCCTTATTAGTAATATCTACGGCTATAGAAGCTCAAACCGTTGGCACAAACGTAGGTGACGTAGCTCCCGAAATAGAACAAGCTAATCCAGAAGGCAAGGCACTGAAATTGAGTTCGCTGCGCGGAAAATTGGTGCTTGTGGATTTCTGGGCATCGTGGTGCGGACCATGTCGTAGGGAAAATCCGAATGTAGTTGTAGCTTATAAAAATTACAAGAATGCCAACTTCAAGAATGGCAAGGGTTTCGAGGTGTTTAGCGTGTCGCTCGACGTGAAGGCCGAAGCATGGAAAAAAGCTATCGAGACGGATTCGCTCGTGTGGAAATATCACGTGTGCGACTTCGGCGCATGGAAGAATAAAGCAGCTCAGACATACGGTGTTAGAAGCATTCCATCGAATTTTCTTATAGATGAAAATGGCGTAATTATAGCTACTAATCTACGAGGTGAAATGCTTTTGGAGGCTCTCCAACGATTGAAGAAATAAGCGACATTTCGGTCATAAATGTCAATAATGAAAGAAAGCAGCTAAATATGGCTGCTTTTTTGTTGATATGTGACACAAATGTCATTGCAAGTAGTCTTGGCAAGGATATTGACGATGGCGCAAGCCGTGTAAATAGTAACAAATAAAAATATCATATATAATGTCAGAAAAGCAACAAAACGAAGCAGAAGAGCAGCAGAAAGAGCAACAGACTGCCGAAAATGCAGCCGCTGAAGAGACTGCCGCTAATGCTTCAGACAACACAGAAGAGACGCCTGCTGCCGAAGAGACGCAGCAACCATCGGAATTGGAGCTCGCTCAAAAGAAAATCGACGAGTTGAACGACAAATATCTCCGTCTTTCCGCCGAATATGACAACTATCGCAAGCGTACTTTGAAAGAAAAATCGGACATGATCAAGAGTGCAGGCGCCGACATCCTTGTTGGTATTTTGCCGGTTGTCGACGATTTCGAACGAGCTTTGGCTCACATGACGGAAGCACAAAACGTTGATTCGTTGCGCGAAGGTGTTGAACTTATCTACAAGAAGTTCAACGAATATCTTGGCAAGCGAGGCATGACAGTCATCGAAACTGAAGGTAAGGATTTCGATACAGATATTCACGAAGCCATAACCAAGATTCCAGCGCCTACGCCCGAGATGAAAGGTAAGGTAATTGACTGTGTACAAAAAGGTTATAAACTCAACGACAAGGTTGTGAGATTTGCCAAAGTAGTTGTTGGAGAATAATTGTAAAAGCAAAAACAGATGGCAAAACGAGATTACTACGAGGTCTTAGGTGTAAGCAAAACAGCATCTGCTGACGAGATAAAAAAGGCTTACCGCAAGAAGGCTATTCAATATCACCCTGATAAGAACCCAGGCGACAAAGAAGCCGAGGAAAAATTCAAAGAGGCAGCTGAAGCCTACGATGTACTATCGAACCCAGACAAGCGTGCGCGCTACGACCAGTTTGGTCACGCTGCATTCGAGAATGGCGGCGGTGGCGGCGGCGGCTTTTATGGCGGCGGTATGTCAATGGACGACATCTTCAGCCAGTTTGGCGACATCTTTGGTAGCTTCGGTTTTGGCGGCGGTCGTGCTCGTTCGGGCGGACGTTCGGTCAACAAGGGTACGAATCTTCGTGTGAAGGTTACGCTAACTCTTGCCGAGGTGGCAACGGGTGTTGAGAAGAAGCTCAAAGTGCATAAGTATATAAAATGTACGCACTGCCAAGGTACGGGCGCTAAAGATGGTTCTTCGTCGGGCTATACCACGTGTAGCACATGTAAAGGTCAGGGCTATGTGACGAGCATTGTGAACTCTATCTTCGGACAGATGCAGTCGCAGCAGACGTGTCCACAGTGTGGCGGCCAGGGCAAGATAATAAAGGACAAATGTCCGCATTGCAACGGCGAGGGCATCATAGCTGGCGACGAAGTGATAACAGTGAAGATTCCGGCTGGTATCGAAGCAGGTATGCAACTTTCGGTTAGCGGCAAAGGTAATGCTGCTCGTCGAGGTGGCATAAATGGCGATTTGCTTATTCTTATCGACGAAACACCTGATAAAGAGCTTGTTCGCGATGGCAAGAACCTTATCTATCACCTCTATTTGCCAATACCTGATGCGCTACTCGGTGCAGCGGTGGAAGTGCCAACAATCGATGGCAAGGTTCGCCTAAATATCGAAGCAGGTACGCAGCCAGGAAAAGTTCTCCGTTTGAAAGGCAAAGGTTTGCCCGATGTAAATGGCTATGGCAAAGGCGATTTGCTCGTGCGCGTAGATTTGTTTGTGCCTCAATCGCTCAACAGCAACGACAAGAAGCTTGTTGAAGAAATGCGTAAGTCGTCAACCTTTAGTCCAACGACGAAAGAGAAAGAAGGATTCTTTCAGCGCATGAAGCAAGTATTTGAAGGTTAATATATTATAAGCTCTAACAGATAGAGGCTATCAGAAATGATGGCCTCTTTTTTTTGTTTTGATAAAACGGCATTACTCTGTCTCTTTTCATTATAATCTCAACAATTGACTCATAAATCATATTTATGCATAATTATACACTAAAATGATAAGTGCCATAAATTATATGCTTGTAGAAAGGAAAACACTGCTAGCCGATTCAAACGATTGTCTAAAAAATCGGATTATGTAATCTGTTGATATGTCGATATTTATCTCTTCGCGTGAGAGTGTAGGGAAGCTGCTAAATGGGCGATTTCGTGAAAAAGTGAAAAAATGTGCAAACGTTTGTAATGTTTTCTATTGTCTGAATGTTAATATCTGTTACATTTGCCTCCGCAACAAAAGCAAACTTTTATAACTAACTGTGTTTTTTACTCTGTAGATTATGAAATTTCTCAAACTAACGCTGTTATGCGCCTATGGCATTGAGTCTATTGGTATGCATAACTCTTGGGATTGGAGAGATGAAGGGGTTAGTCCTCCAGTCCGAATTGTATTACCCGTAGTAGTTAATAATTTGTATCCATAGACAATATGGTATGCATTACAAACAAAAAGAATCACAAACAGATAAACTTAGGAGAATAATGAAGTATTCATATTTCGTTTTGCCTGCGTTGCTATGTGCAACAGTACTTTCGGCTCCGAGCGAGGCGATGGCACAGACGGCGCAGCAGACACAACAAGAAAGGACTATCAGCGTTTCGGGCGTGGTAGTCGACGAACAGGGCCAACCTATGCCGGGTGTGGCTGTATACGTAAAAGGTACTACCAATGGTATGGCTACCGATTACGAAGGTAAATTCAATATCAATGCTGCTGCTAATGCAGAATTGCAAATCTCTTTTATTGGCTACGAAACGCAAACGATTGCCGTTAATGGTGCTTCCAATTTGGGCACTATAAATATGCAATCTGAATTCACTGAACTCGACGAACTCGTGGTTGTTGGTTACGGTACGCAAAAGAAGAGCGACGTGACTGGTGCCCTTGTTCGCGTCGATGCTGAGACGTTGAATCAGCGCCCAGTATCGAATGCATTCGAGGCATTGCAAGGTAAAGCCGCAGGTGTGGATATTACGAGTAACGAGCGCCCAGGTAGCGTAGGTCAAATTCGCATTCGTGGTAACCGCTCACTTAACGCCAGCAACGAGCCTCTCTACGTTGTAGATGGTGTGCCCTTGAGCGCTGGTGGTATCGAGAGTATCAACCCTCGCGACATCGAGAGCGTCGACATTTTGAAGGACGCTTCAAGTACTGCCATCTATGGTTCGCGCGGTGCTAATGGTGTTGTACTTATAACTACAAAACATGGTCACGAAGGTCAGATGAAGGTTAACTACGCTGGCACTTGGACTATTGAAAAAATCAAAGATTTGGCTCCAGCATTCTCGGCAAGCGACTATATCACTTGGCGTCGTTGGGCTAAGTATAATAGCAGCCCCGAACTTTATACTCCTGGCGATCAGCCTACTAAAGAGCAAGATCAAGAGTTTTTCGAGGGTGATGCCGATGCTTTGGCTAACGTGATGAAAGGTTGGGAAGGCGGACAATGGGATGGCAGCAAGGTTACCAACACCGACTGGACCGACTTTGTGACGCAAACTGGTCTCACCCAAGAACATACACTTAGCGCAAGTGGCGGTACGGACAAGATTCAAGCTTTCGCTTCGTTCGGCTATTTGAAAAACGAGGGTACTCAGAAAGGTCAGGAGTATGAGCGATTCAACGGCGCACTCTCTCTCGACTTGCAGGCTAAAGATTGGTTCCGCATGGGCGGTACAGCCAACTTCTCTAAATCTACTCAGAAGTATGGTTGGGCACGTGGCACATACAGTTTCTCAGGTAGCGGCCCTGTAGATATTTATAGCGCAGCTAAGGATATTCCTAATTACACTGTGCCATACGATAAAGATGGCAACGTTATATCAACGCCTGGTGGCTCAAGTGTAAATAGATATTCTATCATTGATGAATGGAAAAAATCTATAGACGATCGTCAGACATTCCGCACGTTGGCAAGTATTTATGCTCAGATTGATTTCGGTGGCTTCACTAGCATTCTCGATGGCTTGTCATACAAAGTATCATTCGGTCCAGACTTCCGTAGCTATCGTCAAGGTAAGTATACCGATTCTACTTCGGCTGGTCTTGGCGGTGGTGCAAACAAAGCAGAACGCACCGACGAGCAATACTTCTCTTGGACCTTGGATAATATGCTTATGTACAATAAAAAAATCGCCGACATTCATAGTGTAGGCGTGACATTGTTGCAAAGCGCAAGTAAGTACAACAAAGAGAATGCTAAGCAGAGCGCACAAAATATATACATGCCATCGTTCAAGTGGAACAACATGCAGAGTATCGATATTGCCGATAACGAGACCTATAAACCTGGTATGAGCACTGGCATTTCGCAAAATGCTATGTCATCGTATATGGCTCGTTTGAATTACTCGCTTATGGATCGCTACCTTTTGACCGTATCTGGTCGTTGGGATGGTGCTTCGGTACTTGCTGAAGGTAACAAGTGGGACTTCTTCCCATCGGCAGCTCTCGGTTGGCGCATGGAGCAGGAAGACTTCATGAAGGGCATCGAAAGTCTCGACCAATTGAAACTCCGCATTGGCTATGGTGTTACAGGCAACTCTTCTGTCAGTGCATACGGAACTCTTGGTACTGTTAGCTCAGCTTGGATGCCATTCTCTAATGGTAACGAGAAGATTCTTGTATACAATGAACCTTACTACACCAAATCGGAAGACCAAATAAGTATGCCTAATAGTGCTCTTGGTTGGGAACGCACTTCGCAGTTCAATATTGGTGTAGATTTCAGCGTACTCAAAGGTCGTGTGAGTGGTACTATCGATTACTATCATTCAAATACCACCGATTTGTTGATGAAAATGAACATACCTACGCTTTCTGGTTATCCTAACACCATGGCAAACATTGGTGAGACAAAGAATAATGGTATCGATATAACTATTAATGCTACTCCCGTTAAGATTGGCGATTTCGAATGGAACACAAGTCTCAATGCTGCTTGGCAGAAGGACGAAATTGTAGAACTTGCTAATGGCAAAGAAGACGATATTGCAAATAGCTGGTTCATCGGAGAGTCAATTGGCGTTTTCTATGGTATCGACAACGCTGGTTTGTGGCAGGCCGAAGACGCCGATGAAATGGCAAAATTCAATGAGAATGGTCACAACTTCACCATTGGTTCTGTTCGCCCTGTAGACCAAAATGGCGACTACAAGATTGATGCAGAAAACGACCGCGTAATTCTTGGCAACAAGAACCCTCGTTGGACTCTCGGTTGGACCAACACCTTCTCTTGGAAAGGTTTGGAATTGACCATAGATATGTGGGGCCGTTTCAAATATATGATTAACACCGGCGGCGAAGGTCAATATGGTATGTATCAGCAGCGCGAGATAGATTACTGGCGTCCGGACAATACGGGTGCTGAGTATCAAAAACCAGTCTACAGCACCGCTGGTGGCGACCCATACTCAAGTCTACTTGGCTTCAAGGACGCTTCGTTCATCAAGTTGCGTAACCTATCGCTCGGCTATCGTTTCGATAAGATGATTACCGACAAACTGAAAATCGAAGGTTTGAAAGTATTCGTTCAAGGCAAGAATCTCGGCCGTATCTACTCTTCAGTCGACTTCATGGATCTTGATCTGGAAACTACATACTACAACCGTGGTGTAACCTTCGGCGTTCAAGTTGACTTCTAATCTCACCATTATTACTAACGACATAAACAATATGAAACATAATATATTAAGAGGTGCAAGTCTGTCGGCTTTGGCTATAGTAGCTGCAATGTCGACTTCTTGCAAAGACAGTTTCCTCGAAGAAGATGGTAGCCATCTCTACTCCGACGACCTTATGAAGACCGAAGCTGGTGCTTTGGCAGCTGCTGCAGGTCTCTACGCCAATATCCGTTGGCATTTTGGCTACGAATGGGCTTACGGCATCACTCTCTATGGAACCGACGAGTTCACCAATGGTGGCGACCTTACCGCTGAGCCTTGGAATACGTACGATAAACGTCTCGAACCATACGATTGTACGCCTGCAACTGGTGCTGCTAACAAAAACTGTCCTGGTGTGTCGGCATTGTGGACTCAGATGTACTATGGTATATCTGCTGCCAACAGCCTTATTGTTCATGCAGATTACATCGGCGATGAAGATACTCGCAAGAAAGTTCTTGGCGAAGCTTATTTCCTTCGAGGCTACAACTACTATCGTCTGTTTGCTCAGTATGGTGGCGTAGTGCTTCAAACAGAACCTACTTCTGGTATAGTACGAAACTTCTCTCGCTCAAACGAAGATGAAACCTTGGCTCAGGTTATTGCCGATCTTGAGCAAGCATACGAACTCCTTCCTACCAACAAATGGCGTGGCAATGGCACTTGGACTAAGTACACCGCTGCTCACTTCCTCGCTAAAGCTCTTCTTTTCCGTCAGAGCGAACGTTGTGCAAGTTGGAATGGTAAATATCCTGCCGATACTGATTTGAATCGTGTCATTTCACTTTGCGAAGAGGTTGAGGCTGCTTGTCCTCTTGCGCCTAACTACGAAGATTTGTATTGCAATTGGACTGGCGTCGATTGTGCTAACGAAGGTTTGGACGAAATACTTATGGCTGCTGAGCACAATGGTGATAACAACACTTCTGGCCGCTATGGTAACCGTACTTATAACTACTTCACTCCGCAATTCTCTAATTTCTCTGGTGGTTGGGTGCAGCGTGGTCAATACATCGGCGAGATGGACTTCCAGCGTTGCCGTCCTACCGAGTATGCATACGAAGTTTTCGATAATGTAGAGGACTCGCGCATGTGGAAAACTTTCCATACAGTGTTTGGTGTCAACAACTGGACTTCGCCTAACGATAGCGCCATGTTGGTCGACCACAAGATTACTCCCGAGCAATATCCTGACCTTGGTGATGTAGGTATTTTGTTCATTCTCAATAAGAAAAACGACCCACGCTTCCAAGATGAAACAACTTATGGCTCATACGGAAAAGCTGGTTCTGCTCACACCTTCATCAATCCTGCTACGGGCAAGTGGGTTCCTAATGTATTCCCAGTTTATTTAGGTGGTCAATATGTTATGAATACCTTCAACGGCGATCCAGCTAAGACCAACGTATTCTGTGGCATCAATAAGACTGCCGATGGTAGCCGTACTGCAGAAAAAGGCGATGCTCACCGCGATGTAATTATGGCTCGTACGGGCGAAACGGTTCTCGTTCGTGCTGAGGCTCTTGTTCGCCTTGGTAAATACGACGACGCTATAAAAGCTGTAAACCTTCTCCGCGCTCGTGCTCAATGGAAAGAGGGCGAGAAACGCGATAGCTATGTAGATGGTTCTGTAGCTTTCGATTTGGGCAAGAACTCTACGCAATCAAGCATCACTCCTAAAAAGAACAAAGACAAGAGCGGCAAGCAGATTACGAATATCGAGGCATATAAATACTCTAACCTCGGTACCAACTCTTACTACCTCTCTACTGGTATTGCAGAGACAACCGAAGCTGGTAATCTGTTGATTTCAAGCTACAACAACCTTCCAACCGAAGACGAAGAGATCTTGACTAAGATTGGTTGCACCGATACCAAAGATCGTCTCATCAACTTCATCTTCAACGAACGTACTCGCGAGTTGCTCGGCGAATGGAACCGTTGGGAGGAACTTAGCCGTGCTGGCTTGCTCATCAAGCGTGCTAAACTCTTCAATCCTGAAGCTGCGCCAAACATCACAGCTAACAAGCACGAACTCCGTCCTATTCCTATGGCATTCCTCGAAACTCTTCAGAATCCAGATGGAACTAACCTGACGGACGCCCAGAAAGCTGCTTGGCAGAATCCTGGTTATTAATGCTATTTTCTCTTTTCAATATTCTTTTTTGCCGCTGTGTGCAGTTATGCATGCAGCGGTATTTTTATCCTCATACCATAAATATGGTATACAGAATGCCGTAAATGTGGGATTGTACAGCGAACAGAATCGGCCCAATTTTGCATCAAACAAAAACAAAATAGGAGGAATCAATTATGGCTAAGATTATTGAAAGTTCATTGGAATTGATTGGCAACACGCCACTTTTGCGTCTCAACAGCTATTCTAAGAAAGTTGGTGTCGCCAACGCTGCGATATTTGCTAAATTGGAATATTTCAACCCCGCTGGTTCGGTGAAAGACCGCATCGCACTCGCTATGATTGTTGATGCTGAAAGTAAAGGTCTGTTGAAGCCCGGCGCAACAATCATTGAGCCTACTTCGGGCAACACTGGTATTGGCATTGCTGCTGTGGCTGCCGCTAAAGGTTACAAAGCCATTTTGGTATTGCCCGACTCTATGAGTGTTGAGCGTCGCAACTTGCTGAAGGCTTATGGCGCAGAACTCGTTCTGACCGAAGGCGCTAAGGGCATGAAAGGCGCTATTGCCAAAGCAGAAGAACTCAACAAAGAAATTTCCGGTTCTATCATTCTCGGTCAGTTTGTCAATCCTGCCAATCCGAAAATCCATCGCGAGACGACAGGTCCAGAAATTTGGGATCAGACAGATGGCAAAGTAGATATTTTCGTGGCAGGCGTAGGTACGGGCGGCACAATTACAGGTGTGGGAGAATTTTTGAAATCGAAGAACCCTAATGTGAAAGTTGTTGCTGTTGAGCCAGCATCATCACCAGTATTGTCGAAGGGTACGGCTGGCTCGCACAAAATACAAGGCATCGGCCCAGGCTTCGTTCCCGACACGTTGAATACTAAAATCTACGACGAGATTATCACTATTGAAAACGAAGATGCTTTTGCCGAAGGACGCAATTTTGCCGTCAGCGAGGGTATTTTGGTGGGCATCTCTGCTGGTGCTGCTTTGAAAGCCGCAACGATTCTTGCTAATCGTCCAGAAAATAAGGGTAAAAACATCGTTGTACTACTTCCAGATTCCGGCGATAGATATTTGTCAACAGCCCTATTTTCAAATAATTAAGTCCATAAATATTTTATCATAATTACTAAGAGCGCAGGAGTTTTGGTGACTTCTGTGCTCTTTGTTTGTTTCCACCGACGCAGCATGCCGCGCTTTTATCTTGTCGATGAGCATAAACGGTTATGAAACATAAGTACGTAATTCGCAACTCGTAATTATATTTGCGCTGCTTCACAAAAAGTAGATGAAAAAACTCTTATTCACCCTATACTCTCTAACGCTTGCACTTGCTGCATCGGCTCAAAGCCAAAGTGGCAACGTGTATGAATTTCTCGATTTGCCTTCGTCGGCGCGTGCTGTAGCCATTGGTGGCAATCATGCTCTCGTTGGCACAGAGGACGTTAGTTTCACGCTGATGAATCCTGCGCAACTCACCGACTCTGTGGGTGCCGGCGCTACCATTGGTCTCAATGTTTGCCCTATGCCGCAAGGTGTCGCCTATTTCTCTGCAGCATATTCGAGCGGACAATTGCCTTTGGGCACTTGGGGGGTTGGCATTCAGGCAATCAATTATGGCGAATTCACCAACTACGATGAGTATGAGGTTGAGCAAGGCAAAGTGACAGCGCGCGAGACTGCTATTTACCTGATTTATTCGCGTCCGCTTATGCCGCAACTCACTGTGGGCGCTACGTTCAAGCCCATCATTAGCCACTTGGCTGAATATCGGTCGTTTGGCATAGCTATGGATATGGGCGCTCGCTACGTAGGTAGCACAAAACGCTTCAGTGCCTCGTTGGTAGTGCGCAACCTTGGTGGACAGATAACTACTTACGACGAAGATGGCTCGCACGAAGTGCTCTCAACCGATTTGTCGCTTGGCTGTAACTATACTGCTGAGCACGCACCATTCCGTCTGTCGTTTACATTGAAAGATATTTGCCACTGGAATTTGTCGCCCGACAATAGCGAAAAGATTTCTGCTGGAGATAATATTATGCGTCACATGCTGTTTGGTGTCGAGTTTGTGCCAGCCAAAGGCTTTTGGTTTGGTATGGGCTACAATCATCGTCAGCGCAAAGAGGCTCGTACGGCGAGTTCGGGCGGTGCAGCTGGCATTTCGTGGGGCGCAGGCTTGCTAATAAAGGGTATTCATATCGATTATGGTCATGGACGTTACCATTTGGCAGGAGCATCCAATAGCATCTCTATCACTTTAGGCTTGTTCGACAGATTTTTGAAGTAGCGGCTTCATTTTCTCTGTACAAATATCAGACAGTCCGCAGCCGTCGCATTTGGGATTGCGAGCCGTGCATGTATATCTGCCAAAAAGCAGGAACCAATGGTGTGCCTTCGATAGTTTTTCTGTAGGTATGTGGCGCGTCAGTTGGCGTTCAGTCTCTTCTGGAGTTTTGGCATTCTTATTTACCAATCCAAGTCGATGTGCTACGCGAAAAACGTGCGTATCTACGGGCATTGCTGGCTTGTCGAACGCCACGGCAAGCATCACATTGGCCGTTTTGCGACCAACGCCAGGGAGCGTAGTTAGTTGCTCCATATTATCGGGCACAACGCCATTGAAGTCGGCAACCAATTTCTTCGACATTGCCGCTATGTGAGCCGCTTTGCTATGCGGATAACTACACGAACTGATGAGTGTATATATATCCTCTTCGGTAGCCCGAGCCATCTCGAATGCTGTAGGGTAGTGCGCGAAGAGCTCTTTAGTAATAATATTTACACGTTTGTCGGTGCATTGTGCCGAAAGCACCACGGCTACAAGGAGTTGAAAATCGCTCTCGTAGTTTAGCTCCGATTTTGCTTCGGGCAGCAGTGCCGATAGGTAATCGAGCACGCGAGTGTAGCGCTCGTTTGCATTCATAAGTATATATGTATGTACTTAACCAATATGTTTTATGGCGCGTAGTTGGTGAGTATAGGCATTTCTATCGACCGCAAAAATGCCATTGTGGTCGAGTTTGTCTATGCGTACAGAGCCCGAAGCGTGTATTATTTCGCCATGCCCCAAACACATGCCCACGTGCACTATATTGCCACTCTCTGGATTGTCAAAAAATGCCAAGTCGCCAGCCGTAGCCTCTTCTACGAAGTCGACCAGCGTACCTATGTTAACTTGCTGCGACGCGTCGCGCGGAATCTTTTGACCAGCTATCTTGTATACAATCTGCGTGAAGCCCGAGCAGTCGATGCCATAGAAACTACGACCGCCCCATAAGTATGGCGAACTATAGAACGAGAGCGCAATCTCGTCAATAGAAGGTTTTTTCTTGTTAGCGCTGTAGCCGCCCGTCAGATGATAAATATCGTCGTTGATGGTGAAGCTGTCGAGTTCGCTACCATTGAACCAAATAGAGCTGCCACCAGGAATAATCATAGGTGTGCGGTCGCCCTCGCGAATAATTTTTACGAATGGTCCGGGAACAACCCATTTTTCGGCGTTGCGCCATTTCTCAACGTCTTGTGGGAAAATGTTCGTGTGTAGTTTTGCGTCCATCCACCCTTCATATTCGTCGTAGTCGCAACGCACTCGCATCCAGCGCTCCTGAGTTTCAAGCACTTCGTAAGTTTCGCCAAAAAGAATCTGAGAAACCATCTCCGAACGTTCCGATGCTTCAGCGCGCAGCGGAATGAAATCGTAGCGACAAATTGAAATATTGTTTAGCATGGTTAATATTTATTGTGAGACCTAAGGTAGCTTCTTTTGAAATAAAATGCGCAAAACCCTCAATTTTTTTGCTTTCTCGCTTGCTCTGTATTGAAAAGCAACTACTTTTGTAATCGTTGAAAACAAAAAAATGTTAACCATTTAATTTTTTCTGAATCATGAATAAGACACAATTAATTGACGCCATCGCTGAAAAATCAGGATTGACGAAGGTAGATTCTAAGAAAGCTCTTGATGCTTTTATCGAAGTAACTGGTGAAACCTTGAAAAACGATAAAATTGCATTGGTTGGTTTTGGTTCTTTCAGTGTTTCTGAGCGCGGTGCTCGTACAGGTCGCAACCCTCAGACTGGCAAAACTATCAACATAGCAGCTAAGAAGATTGTAAAATTCAAGGCTGGTAACGAGTTGAATGATAAGATTAACGAGTGATTTGTTCATTTCGAAATGATTAAGACCGTCAACTTAGGTTTGACGGTCTTTTTTTATGTATGTACGTTTGTAAATACTTATAGCATACAACTCTTATACTTATAACTCCACAATGACAAACCGCGAGTTGATAGAACATCTTCGCCCTATACTCACCGACGAGCGTTGGGAATTGCTGCTGCAAAAAATCAAACTGCGCACGAGCTATATGACTGTAGTTGCGCAAGATACGTATCATGCCCACAACGCCAGCGCCATCATCAGAACGTGCGAGTGCATGGGTGTGCAGAACGTTGGAATAATATCCAATTTCCACCATTTTTTGCTTAGCAACGACATTGCCCGTGGTGCATCTAAATGGCTCTCTATACATACTTATGCGGGCGAAAAAGACAATACTCCAGCCGCTATTGACGATTTGCGCAGACGTGGCTACCGTATTGTTGCCACCACTCCACATCGCGATGCCGTGTCGCCTGCTGAGTTTGATATTGAGGCAGGACCATTCGCCGTGGTGTTTGGTAGCGAGAAGCGCGGCCTCAACGACTATGCGCTCAGCCATGCCGACTCGTACATACGCCTACCGATGGTTGGTTTTACTGAAAGCCTCAACCTCTCTGTGTCGGTGGGGATGGTTGTTAGCCGTCTGCGCGAACGCATGGTGGAGCGTAACATCGGCATAGGTATGACGGCAGAAGAGGAAGAGCGCGTACTGCTCGAGTGGGTTGTTGGCAGCATACGCAATGGCAATGAGGTAGTTGCGCGCATTATGCGTGACTTCGGGAATTGAAAGTTAGAAATTGAAAGTTGCAAATGGAAAAACACGCTAACTTCGCCTCGTTTGTAGACAACACCGATGAAAAAGGTTCTTCTGTTTTTGTTTCTAATAAATACATTGATTGTCAGTGCACAAGAGGAGGAGACTGAGATTCTCGATTCGGCATCGATAATGACGCGTCCTATACGTATCATTAGCGATTTCCTCCATACGCGTGGCGACGAAGTATACATTGATGGCTCGTATGTAGATATGTCGCCCGTAGTAACCGAGGTGACATTCGGTCGTCATACTATTTCGGTGCAACGCAATGGCAATACTGTGCGCCAACGTATTAGAATTGAGGAAGTTGAAGAGGTGACTGATACTTTGCAGTTTGAACTCTATTTTGGACTCCAACCCACGTGGAATCAGAGTGTTACGAGCTACGCAAAGAGCGTAATTTCCGAAATAGTCAGCAATATGGTATATGTGGAGGAGGGCACATATATGATGGGCTCTAACCACTGTGACGCAGACCGCGATGAACGACCAGCACACAAGGTGAGACTTTCGCCATTTTTCATTGGTAGATACGAGATTACCAATCGTCAGTGGTTTGCTGTGATGGCCAACGACTCGGTGGCGCGTCTCTATGAAAATGATAATACACCTAAAACTAATATCAATTCTATTGAATGCCAGGCATTTGTAGATTCGCTTCGTAAGTTTACCGAGCTGAGTTTTATGTTGCCAACCGAGGCTCAATGGGAATATGCTGCCAAGGGCGGTCGAAAGAGCAAGCCTACTACGTTTAGCGGCGGTAACGATCTGGACAAAGTGGCGTGGTATTTTGGAAATTCTGGCGAAAAACGACAGCACGATGAGGCTTGGCGGCCAGTGCTGCTTACCACCAACAAGAATCGCCCTCACGACATTGGACAAAAACAGCCTAACGAACTTGGTATTTACGATATGACGGGCAATGTGTTCGAATTCTGTTCCGATTTCTTCGATAATTACCGTGTGAAGTCTGGCGAGATGCTCACCAATCCCAAAGGTCCGAGCAAGGGGCAATATGTGGTGGTGCGCGGTGGCTCGTGGCTTTCCGAAACCCGCCAAAATCGTGTAACTTACCGCTCTTCGTGCGACTTCCGTCAGAAGAGTGCTGCGGTTGGGTTGCGCGTTGCAGTGTATTGATTATAAGCTATTTGCGATTACTATGAGAATATTTGCACTTATTGTTGTTTTTGTGGTTGTGGCAACTGCTGTTGCGCAGAAACGAGTCCTTTTTATTGGCGATTCTATAACCGACGGCAATTGGGGAAATAGCAAATATTGGAATCAGCCATGTTCAGACCGCGACTTGAACGACATGAATCACATATTTGGTCATGGATATATGTATTTATGTGCATCAAAACTTATGGCTGAGCATCCGGGCCAATATCAATGTCTCAATAGAGGCATAAGTGGCAACACAGTGCAAGATCTTGCCGCACGTTGGCAAGTTGACGCTGTGGATGTAAATGCCGATGTTGTATCCATCCTTATAGGTATAAATGATGTTATAAATGCAGGCGTTCAAAACGTTGATGTCCAGAAGTTTGAAGATACGTATCAGTCGCTCATAGATAGATTGAAAGCGAAGAATGCTAATGTGAAAATTGTGCTTGGAGAACCATTTTGCACATTGGGTAGCAGAGTGGATACTATAGGCGTCAACGCGCGCAATTGTAAGACATTAGCTTTAGCTGTGAAACGTTTGGCGGAGAAAAATGGGGCGTCATTTGTGCCTTATGCACAGATGTTTGAAAAACTATGTGCCGATGGCAGCAACAATTATTGGATTTGGGATGGTGTTCATCCTACGCCTGCGGGACATTACAAGATGTTTCAATTGATATACGATTATATAAAGTAAATATCAGATAATGAACAAGTTCGCAATGCGAAGAATAATATTTATAATTCTATTTATATCGAGTATAACAGCAAATGCGCAGTTGTTGGTTTCGTTGTATAGCCGCATCAACACGTCGGTGCAAGTGCGAGTGTCGGCATCGGCGGCAACGAACGAAGATATTCGCCCATTGTGGTCATATTCCAATCAGTGGGGATTGGAAAATGTCTATGACCAATTGGGTGCGAATATTTATGGTAAATATGCCGTTCGATATAATTCGTTTCATGCTTTTGAGTTGAAACACAGTTCGTTGTGGAGTACTACATTGCCTCAAAATCAGACTGTTCGTCAGCTTTTTTCTGCCACGGCTTGTGTTTCTGGACAATTTTCGACTGAGAGCTTGCGAACGATGATTCACGAAGCATACGTAGCTGGTAATTTCTGGATTATCGACTATACGATTGGTCTGCAAGCTTTTACACCTATAGTTACTAATAACGAATTGTCGTCGGGTTCATTTTTGATGTCGAATAATGCACGACCAATACCGCGTGTAGGTGTGGGCATATTTAACTATTGGTCAGTGCCTTACACTCGAAATTTGGTGCAATTGCGTGGCGGAGTTTTCTTTGGCTTGAAGACAAACGAAGGTGTGGCGGAATTTTCTGATAATATTCTTTTTCATGAGAAGTTTATCTATGCGCGCCTTGGTACGCAGCATGTTAAACCATACGTAGGCTTGGTGCATAGTGCTATGATGGGTGGAACGCTGCCCAATGGCAAAAAAATTCCGCTCGACTTTTGGAATTCGTTTCTTGCACGAAATGGCGATGCTTCCAAGTTTACCACCGATTTTGAACGAGGCGAAACAACCAATGCTGCTGGCGCTCATCAGGGCATGTGGGACCTCGGTCTGAATCTCGATTTGGGCGATTATAGTGCTATGCTCTACTATCAGCGCCCATTCGCAGATAACAAAGCGAAAAAACTCTTCAAGCGGTTTTATAATAATAAAGATTTCACCATTGGTTTGAATGTTAATCTGCCCTGGCGATATTTGAAGATGGCTAATTTTGAATTTGTCAAGACCGATTGGCAAGGCGGCGAAGGAACGCCCGACCCGATATTTTACGATAAAAATGGCGTGCTCTGCGTCATCTATCCAGGCGACATCGATAAAAATAAATGGCGCGAGTGGATGCAGTCCCATATTGCCGATGATGTTGTGGCTGAATATGAAGCATATATAGGTCGCGAAATGGAAGATTACGACGATTTGTTTGAACTTTTTGAACATTTCTACAATCGCGGATTGAAGTATGGTGGCCGCACAAACTATCTCAGCAATGCATTCTATCCGCAAGGCTGGTCTACTGCATATTTGTCTATGGGTTCTGCTTTTGCGCAGACAAATTATACTGTGCGTAAGTATGCTGACGAACAGCAACTTGCGTTCCACACGGGCTTCTCTATTGTGTGCTACCGAGTGCTGAATTTTGGCGTAAAAGGTAGCCTCTCTTCTAAGGTCGACTACCGTTTCAGATGCGGTTTCGCCAAATATTATGGCAATTTGATTGAAAAATATGGCGGAAATTCGTTCAGTTGGAATAAACTCGAGCCGTATTATTTTGAAAATCCGCGTAAAGAGTTGCACCTTAACTTGAATATGGCGTACAAGTTTGAGAAATATCCGCTTAGCCTATTGTTAGATGTCTCTGGCGATGCCGGCGATATGTACGATTCCTATAGCCTTCGATTGGGAGCGCAACTCGATTTGTAAAACAGTGTAGTCTATGATGAAGCATACATATTTCAGATTTATACTTACTTCGACGTTGGTGGCGTTTGCTATTGCTACCTATGCGCAAAGTGCTGAACCATACCGTTTTGTAGGTGATGTTGATTGGATTCAGATGCCAGCAGCACATTTCGTTTCGTCTGAGAAAGGGCAACCGCTGTCGTTTGCAACACCCATCGAGGTAGATGTGCCAGCGACTTCGGCTGGTACGGTGACTCAAGTCGACGATGACATGTACGTATGGACGCTAGGTGTGTATTCTGAATGGGCTGAAAATCTTAGTATTCTGCTTGCAAATGTTGCGCTCGCCGACGATGAGTATATATATGTATATGCGCTGAATGATACTGCATATCAGCAATTTACGTCGCAGTCGAAGTTCCCTGAAGGATATTTACAGACGTTCCCTGTTGATGGCGATTCGTTGATTGTGGAGTATGTTGGTCCGCGCGAATTTCCCAGTTTTAGCTTAGTTCAGGTCAATTGTGGTTTCATGTCGCTTCCGAAAGTGCAGTCGAGTTCGGCAAATAAATCGGGCGAATTTGGCGATGCGGCTTCGTGCGAGATTGACGTTCGCTGTAATTCCGATATTGCTGACATTAAGCAATCTGTTTGCCGCTTGATTGTCAATGGTAGCGACCTTTGCACCGGCGTACTTATAAACAATACTGCCAACGATGGTAAGCCATACGTGCTTACAGCGGCGCACTGTTTCAAGGGCAATAGAATGAAGTCGAATATGACAATGTTCAACTTCGAAAACACTGCTTGTGAGGGTGTTGCGTATGCTACAGACTACACCGTCATCAGTGGCGCTAAGTTGCTTTTGCTCGATGAAACGCGCGATTTGGCGCTTTTGCTGCTTTCGGATACTCCGCCCGCTTCGGCTCGTCCGTATTATGCTGGCTGGAATGTCGATGCCTCCAATATTGAATCGGGTAGCCAGTTCTACACCATTCATCACCCAGTAGGCGATGTGCGTAAAGTATCGAGCGCTGCCACAGTTGCCCTAAAATCTTACACATCCGACCGAACTAATAGCAACCTTTCCTTCGATAAAAACTCGCATTGGCGCGTAAGTCGCTGGCTCACTGGAACTACCGAGGCTGGTTCTTCGGGTGCTCCGCTCTTCGACAGCCACGGTCGTGTGCTTGGCGGACTGACGGGCGGCGCAGCAAGTTGCAATTGTACGTCGAGCGGCTGCTACGATTTCTTCTTTGCCATGTCGCAATCGTGGGACGCAATTCCCGATGATATTGGTACACAGTCACTTGCTGCATATTTAGACCCAATGTCTTTGGGCGTAAATAAGTACGATGGTGCATATATAGTTGCCAATGGAGAATCGCAGCACGAAGTTGTCTATGGTGCAGATTATCAGTCTACTATGCTTTGCGAACGTCCGAGTGACGGATTGGGCTATATATGCGGACATAATGCCTACAAAACTGCCGTTGTGGCTGAAGGCTTTCCAGAAAATTTGAGCAAGACGACAATTTCGTCCGTATATATTACGTCGTCGCTCGTGCAAACGTCTAATAAGCAGACGTTTAACCTCGTTTTTTATGCCGATGATAATGGTAAGCCTGGCAATGTGCTGCATACGGTTTCCAACATCTCTAATAGCAAACTCAAAAACAACCGTTCAGCGGCTATCAACCTCGCCGAACCGCTTGCTATCAGCGGACCTTTCCATATAGGCGTAGAACTTACTTACGGCAACTCGGCTACCGACACACTCGCCTTCTACCATAGCGAGCTGAGCAACAAGGAGTTGAATGCAAACAACAACCAAGCGCATTTCCTCGTTGGCAATGAGTGGTATATCTACAGCCACTTCACCAATGCCGCAGCCGGTGCCGATTTGTTCTTCGGTTTCAACGGTTTTGTCTCTTCGAGCGTTACCGATGCGGATACCAACAGCGTTTCTACATATACTTATGCTGTTTCCGATGGTGTTATCGACGTTCATTCGAGCGCCCTTCAAAGTATCGATATTTACGATTTGCAAGGTCGCCTCATAGCTACGCAAAAGGCTGATGGCGAGCATATTAATATTAATCTCAATGGCGTTGTGCGAGGCGTGGTTCTCGTAAATATTCGCTTCCGAAACGCTCCCGACAGCACAACTAAAGTTCTTATAAATTAGATATTTATGAATATAAAACAGTGGATTGTCGAGTTGCGACTTCGCACTCTGCCGCTCTCCTTCGCATTGATAATTATGGGTTCTGCCTTGGCATGGCAAAATGGCATTTTCTGCTTGCCCATATTCATTTTGGCGCTCACCACAACGCTGTTTCTACAAATCACCTCCAACCTTGCCAACGACTATGGCGATGCCGCATCGGGGGTCGATTTTGCTGGTAGGGTAGGGCCGGCGCGCGGTGTGCAGAGTGGCAGCATAACTATGGCGGCTCTCAAGAGAGCCATTGTGCTATGCGCAGTGTTGGCGTTCGCGAGCGGCATCGGGTTGCTTTGCGTGGCGTATCCTCGGCTCAATATGGGCGGCTTCATCTTTATGCTCATCGTAGGCATACTTGCCATTGCGGCAGCCATTACTTACACTGTGGGACGCTATCCTTATGGTTATCACGGTTTTGGCGATTTGGGCGTGTTCCTCTTTTTCGGCATCGTAGGCGTGGCTGGCTCATATACACTCTATGCCGGTGCGCCATCGTGGGCATCGTTGCTGCCTGCGTCAGCTATCGGTTTTCTGTCCATCGGTGTACTTAATATGAACAACATCCGCGACATTCACGCCGATGCTGCTGCGGGCAAACGTACGCTTATTGTACGTATGGGTATGCGTCGCGCAAAAATTTATCACGCCATAGTTATGCTTATGGCTGTTGTCTGTTTGGCTACATACGTATGGCTATTTGGAACGCCTTGGCAATGGCTATTCGTAATATCTATTCCGCTAATTATTAATAATATAAGTATAGTGATGAAGGCTACCGAACCATCGCAAATAGATGGACAACTGAAGCGCGTTTCTATGCTTACACTACTCGCTGTTGTTGCTTTTACATTGGGAACCATCATGTAAAATTTGCAACACACTGAAAACATTTAGTTATATTAGCAACACTCTGAATGATTACTGTTATGGATATAAATGCTCGATTGATACGTGCCCGTGAAGAGATGGCTAAACGCAACTTAGATGCCTTTATAGTATTGACGTCCGACCCACATGGCAGCGAATACACCGCCGATCATTGGAAGTTTCGTGAATATCTAAGTGGTTTCAACGGCTCGGCAGGCACATTGCTCATAATGCAGCAATACGTTGGCTTGTGGACCGATTCGCGCTACTATTTACAAGCCGAAAAACAACTTCGCGGCACTGCCATTGAACTTTTCCGCGAAGGTTTGCCCAATGTGCCCGACTACATATCGTATATGACATACATATTGCCGTCGGGTGCGCACGTTGGTGTAGATGGTCGCACAATTTCGCAAACTGAGTATCAGCGTATTAGCGAAATTCTCGATAAGTACGACATTCGCCTTGAGATTCACCACGTGGATTTCATCGACAAGGTTTTCTATCAGCGTCCGCCACTGCCCACCGATGAACTTACAGAGGTTAATCCCATTGTGGCGTGCACCACTCGCCGCGAGAAAATTGACATCGTGCGCCGCATGATGAACGAAAAAAAAGTGTCGCACTACATCATTTCGGCTCTCGACGACATAGCTTGGCTCATCAACTTGCGCGGCTCCGACGTTGAGTATAACCCTGTTTTCTACGCGTATATGGTTATCTCGCCCGAGGAGGAACATCTATATATCGACCCACACAAACTATCGCGCGTGGTGAGCAACCGACTTGCTGAAGATGGTATAAAGATGTCGCTCTACGACCATTTTATAAACAATCTGCGCAATCTGCCCAAAGAGTCGACGGCCTACTACGATCCATCAAAAGTATCGGCGCTCGCGGTGGCACAACTGCCCAATTCTGTGGTTCGCGTTGAGGGACGCAGTTTGGTGGGCGAGATAAAATCGCACAAGACCGAAGCCGAGATTGCCAACATACGTTCCGTACATATTCGCGACGGCGTAGCTATGGTGCAGTTGCTCAACTGGATAGAGAAAGAGGTTGCTGCCGGCAATCGCATCACCGAACTCGATATTGCCGAGAAATCGCATTCGCTACGTATGGCGCAACCACGTTCTATGTGCGAATCATTTGCGCCAATTGTTGCTGTAGATGCCAATGCCGCCATTGTACACTATACGCCATCTATCGAGACAAACACCGTGGTTTCGCCCGACAGCATTCTGCTTATCGATAGCGGTGGACATTACGCCGATGGCACTACCGACATCACTCGCACCATTGCGCTCGGCGAGATAAGCGACGAGTTCAAACGTGCATATACATACGTATTGAAATCGCACATCGCACTTGCTTCGGCAGTTTTCCCACGAGGTGCGTATGGCATTCAGCTCGATGCCGTTGCACGTCAGCCGCTATGGAAGGCTGGGCTTAACTTTGGTCACGGCACAGGTCACGGCGTTGGCTACTGCCTCAACGTACACGAAGCGCCTTACGGCATACGCTCAACCTTCACCGACAGCAAATTCGACGAAGGCATTCTCGTGTCCGACGAGCCTGGTGTATATATCGAAGGTAAATTCGGCATACGTATAGAGAACTTGATTTTCTCGCAACCGATGCCAGAAACGCCATTTGGCAAATTCATCAAGTTCGAGACCATCACTCTTTGTCCTATCGACACACGCCCTGTCGACGTAAATTTGCTCACCGCTGATGAGCGCGCATGGCTCAACGACTACCATAAGACCGTCTACGCACGCCTTGCTCCTAAACTCGATGGCGACGACCTCGATTGGCTGCAAAGAGCTACATGCGAAGTGTAGAGAGGGGATTTATAAGAAAATTATAAGAAGAGGTGACCACAATTGCTGCGGTTGCCTCTTTTCATATTAATAATGATGGAATTATACAGAATACTGAAAATTTCCGTCAATATGCACATAATTGGAGAACCAATACGCGACAAAAGTGTATAAATACGTTATCTGCTCCAATTTTTCCTTTATTTGTATCTTGTTAATAAGAACAATTATAAATTCCTTTGCACTCTGAAATTTATTAAGCATACAGATGAAGAGAATATTTGTGTTAGTCGCTTGCGCATGGGCGACTACTGTGTATGGACAAAACGCTGTATTTAGCCTTGATAGTTGTCGCGCAATGGCGTTAAGCAACAACAAAGACGTGCGCATCTCGTCGATAGACAAGCAAATAGCCGAACTCGAAAAGAAGGCCGCATTCACTAAGTATTTTCCTCGCATCAACGCTATAGGTGCATACACCCACATGAGTAAAGATGTTCACCTTATCTCCGACGAACAGGAAGACAAACTTCGCGATGTAGGCAACACCTTTGCTACGCAGATGGGCGCGTCGATGCAACAATTGCAAAGCGATCCAACGTTTTTGCAAATGCTGCAAGCCAATCCGCAACTTGCACAAGCTTTTCAGCAATTTTCGCCTACTCTCACTCAAAATATTGGTGATATGGCTACAAAACTGGGCGTCGCGGGAAACTCTCTTGCCGATGCGCTCCTGCTCGACACTCGAAACGTGTTTGCTGGTGCCATAACGCTCACACAACCATTGTATATGGGAGGAAAAATTGTTGCTTATAATCGCATAACCGATTATCTGCGACAAGTAGAAGAGAACAAGCATAATCTCAAAGAGCAAGAACTCATTGTGCAAGTGGATCAGGCTTATTGGCAGATTGTAAACTTGCAAAACAAGAAAAAACTTGCTCAAAGCTATCTCGAACTCATAAATACGCTCGATGGCAACGTTAGCAAAATGGTTGATAATGGTTTCGCCACTCGTGCCGACATGCTCACCGTTAAGGTTAAGCAAAACGAAGCCGAAGTAACTATAATACAAATAGACAACGGACTTGCTTTGTCGAAAATGCTACTCTGCCAAATTTGCGGGTTACCTCTCGATACGCAATTCTCGCTTGCCGACGAAGAAAACGAACTTGAACATATCATAAATGTTGAAGTTGAATCGGCTGATAGCATTGTGACCGACCGCACAATAAGTGATCGCGCCGAACTCAACTCGCTCGAACTGGCTCAAAAAATCTACAAAGAAAAGGTTAAGATTACTCGTAGCGAATATCTACCCAATGTAGCATTGACTGGTGGATATGTAATTACGAACCCAAATAGCCAAAATGGTTTCGACAACAGCTTCAAAGGCATGTGGACTGTAGGAGTGGGCGTAAAAATTCCTATAGTGACATCTGGTGAACGTTGTTTCAAGATGAAAGCTGCACGACTCGAAGCTCAAAAAGCAGAGTATAAACTTGATGAAACACGCGAGAAGATCGAACTGCAAGTGAACCAATGTGCACAACGCCTCGAAGAGAGTTGTAAGCGTCTTGCCACTGCCAAGAAGAGTCTCGATAGTGCCGACGAAAATTTACGTTTTGCTAACGTAGGTATGCGCGAGGGCGTAATACCCGTAAGCAACGTGCTCGAAGCACAAACTGCTTGGCTCAAAGCTCGCTCAACAATGATTGAGGCGCAAATAGACGTACGCCTTGCTAAGCTCAATCTCGACAAAGCTAAAGGAACATTAGTATATTAATCATAGCATATATATATAACAGCCATGAACAGAAGATTTAAGGCAAACCTCATGTTTGCATCGGTGGTAATAATCATCATCGCAATAGTTATAATAGTTGGTCTCGCACAGTCATCGCCTGCAGAAGTAATACAAGGCGAAGTAGACGCATCGGCATATCGAGTATCGAGCAAAGTGCCAGGCCGCATAGCAGAGATACGTTTTGAAGAGGGCGATCGTGTGAAGAAAGGCGATACGCTTGCCATTCTCGAAGCTCCAGACATTGAAGCAAAACTTGCACAAGCCAATGCTGCTTATTCTGCTGCAAAAGCTATTGAACAAAAGGCACAAAACGGTGCTCGCTCAGAACAGATACAAGCCGCCTATGAGGTTTGGCAAAAGGCTAAAGCAGGTCTCGACGTAGCAACAAAAACCTACGACCGTGTGGCAAAGCTCTACGAAGAGGGCGTTGTAGCCGAGCAAAAACGCGATGAAGCCAAAGCCAATTTCGATGCTATGACAGCCACCGAAAAGGCTGCTAAAGCACAATACGACATGGCAATGAATGGTGCTCAGCAAGAAGACAAAGCCGCAGCCCGAGCTCAGGTGGAACGTGCACAAGGCGCTGTGAGCGAAGTGTCGTCGTATATAAGCGAAATGGTTCTTACTGCTTCAGCCGATGGCGAAATAACCGAGATTTATCCGCAACTTGGCGAGTTGGTTGGCACGGGCTCGCCTATCATGAATATTTCTAAGACCAACGACTATTGGTTTGTATTCAACATACGCGAAGATTACTTGCCTGGCATCAAAGTGAACGACCAAAAACAAGTCTATTTGCCAGCTCTCGACAAGACAGTAGACGTACGTATCACACGCATCAAAAACGTGGGCAACTTCGCTGCTTGGAAGGCTACTAAAGCGCTAGATAAATACGACCTCAAGACTTTCGAAGTTCGCGCTACACCTATCGATGCTAATATCGAAGGCGTATGCATAGGTATGTCGGCCATTATGGTTAAGCCTGAATAACGTAAGCAATGATTGACGTACTCAAACGAATATTATACATCGGATTGCGCGAGATAGAGAATTTTCTCCGTCGTCCTATGTTTGTGTTCTGCATGTTGCTGGCACCTATAGCCACGCTCATCTTCTTCAATAGGTTGATGAACGAAGGCGTGCCAACAAAATTGCCATGTGGCGTTGTCGACGAAGACAACACAACAACAACGCGCTCCATTGTGCGCATACTTAGTGCCATGGAGTACACCGACGTACGCGCTCACTACGCCAACTTCTCCGACGCTCGCAAAGCCATGCAACGTGGCGAGATAATGGCGTTCTTCTACATTCCCGATGGTACCACCGATGCCGCACTTTCGAGCCGCCGACCCGAGATAACCTTCTATACCAACGACTGCTACTACATTATGGGTAGCCTGCTTATGAAGGATATGAAGGTGACGTCGGAATTGGCAGGATTGGCTGTTACGCGCGCATCGCTGCAAGCCAAAGGTGTGCCGCCAAGCCTGATGATGGGCATTTTGCAACCTATCGTCATAGAGACGCATCCGCTCAACAACCCTACGCTCAACTACTCCATATACCTCAACAATATTGTGGTGCCGAGCATACTTATGATTATAATTATGGTATTTACGGCCTACAAAATAGGTATAGAGTGGAAAAACAATACGCAAATAGACCTTTTCTTCCATTCTGGGCAATCGTCAACCATTGCTCTCATCGGAAAACTATGGCCGCAAACGCTGCTTTTCTCGTTGCTCTTTGTGCTTATCGACGTCTGTTTGTATAAGTATTTAGGATTCCCATGTCAGGCGGGCATAAGCAGAATGATTGTTCTGGGCGTATTGTCGGTGCTGACATCCGAAGCCATTGCCGTATTTATATATGGCATATTTATACAGATGCGTCTTGCAATGAGTGCGTGCGCGCTTTTGGGCGTGCTGCAAATATCGCTTAGCGGATTCACATTCCCAGTAACGGCAATGCCAGTGATATTCCAGAAATTGTGCGTACTTATTCCTTTGCGCCATTACTATATCATCTATTGCAACCAAGCACTCAACGGATTTCCTCTTTCGCACGTGTGGCCTTCGATAGCAATATTGCTCGTCATGTGCCTACTTCCGCTAACCGTGCTTTGGCGTTTTGGATATGCATTCCGCAAGGTTAAGTACAAACCATAAAAGCATTCTTCATGAATATAATAAAGATATGGACCGATGAACTACTCACAGTGCGCAAAGACATTGGCATACTGCTGTTTGTGGTGGCAATGCCATTATTCTATCCGCTGCTCTATGTGAGTGTATACACACTCGAAACGCAACGCGATGTCCCCATTGCCATTGTCGATGCCGACAATTCGCCAACGAGCCGTCAGTTTGTGCGCAACCTCGATGCTACGCCCGAAGTAAAAGTGGCTGCACATTGCACCAGCGTAGCCGAAGCGCAGCAACTTATGGAGCGCGAAGAGGTCTATTCGGTTGTGGTGATAAGCGACGGATTCGAAAACAACCTACACAAAGGAAAGCAATCGGTGGTGGGACTCTATTGCAACATGTGTTCGATGATTTACTATAAAAACTCGATGCTCGCCTGCAGTAACGTCTCTATAGCTATGAACCGTGAGATTAAGGTGGAAAACTACATACATGCAAACACCGAACACGAAGCCCAGATAGTGCAAGCCCCCATCGACTACAAGCACACGCCGCTCTACAACACGGCGCAAGGCTACGGCTCGTTTCTGATGCCGCCCGTGTTGATGCTCATCTTGCAACAGACGCTTCTGCTTGGCATAGGTATGAGCATGGGTCGCACTCGCGAACTAACAGGCGGCTACGCATTACCATCTTCAAGACACTATCGCAATGCATTCGAGATAGTTACTGGCAAATCACTCTTCTACCTCTTGCTATATCTGCTTTGGGGTGTCTATGCGCACATCTTCGTAACAAAACTCTTCGGTCTACCACAATTGGGTCACTATTCCGACTTCATTTTGTTCATTGTGCCATATCTCGCGGCATGCACTGCTATGGGAGTAACGTTGTCGTTTCTCATCTATCACCGCGAAGACTGCATGCTATTGTTCGTATTTATGTCGCTACCGCTACTCTTTATGAGTGGTGTGTCGTGGCCTGCCAACAACATGCCCGAGACCATCAAATGGATTTCGTATCTATTTCCATCGACATTTGGTCTTAACGCATACGTACGCATCAGCAGTATGGGTGCATCAATAGCCGATGTAAATAGAGAGATGAACGGCATTGTGGTGCAATCTGTGGTATACTTCGTGGCGGCTTGCTTGCTCTACTACAACAAGTTGCGACTGAAACGCCACAAAAAAGCCAATGGTGTATTGGGTTTCTAACAGAGAATTTTGTGTGATTAGTTATAAGTATTGAAGTTTATGAGTTAGGGCTGCTCTTCGGGGAGGCCACTGAAAAAGTATTTAGCACTTTCAAATTGTAACCTTATGTCATATAAAACAGGTGCTTTTTAGCATTTCGAGGTATAAAAATATGATTAGTACCCATTAATTTGCCTGTTTGGGGCGCATCAAGTTTCAATTTGTAAGATAATTTTTACTGACCGTCCAAAAATGAGCCACTTTTTCAGTGGCTTCGATGAATCGCGTCCCTACATTTGGGTGATAATCAATTCTATTTGTAGGACGCACGCAGTGCGTCCTACAATCTCCTTTTACATTCTACACTCCACGCTACCCTCTACTCTTTCTCCTCTTCCCTCAAAAAGCCATCTTTATTCTTCAGATTCTCGTACGATTTGAGCTCTACTTTGACGTGCGATATAGGTAGGTCGATTACAATCTTTACTGGTACAAAGTTGCCGTCGTTGGTGAACCAAGCCTCCATGCCCTCTTCGTCTTTGAATGGCGAGTCGTTGTCGATGACGGGAACAAATTTGAGGCACTCTATCTTGCCGAATTTAGTGCGTATGCGCTCAGTCTTTTTGTAGCGCAGTTTTATCAAATAGAGATCTTCATTGAACCATGTGTATAGGTTCATCGACTCGTTTTTCTCAAACTTACGGTCGAACACGAAGCGGCGCGCATAGTAGAACGCCGACACAATGTCGAAAACCTGCGGTGGCACAATGTGTCGACCACTTTTTAGGCTATATATCACGGTGCTATCCTTGCAAAAAAGCACCTCGTTGTAGCGTCGGTAATTGTTCTCCGTCACGTTGCGGATGCTCTTCATTGGCTCGCCCGTACTGATGTCGAAAAGGCTCTCGTAAATATCATCTACGTATACGGCTTTTTTTATTACGCCAGTGGTATAGCAATGTGCCACAGCGTGAAACAGGTAGTCGTAGCCAACTGGGTCGAGGCCGAGGCGCACATCGAGTTCGCCGCCCTTTGCAAAGCCATATTTCAGATTATACACAAGGCGTTCGCCTGGCGCAAATGCCGTGTTGACCTTGTAGCGTTTCTCTACAATATCTTTTTTATTAGTGTATTTCACTGGCTTTTTGGGTGCAACGGTATCTGGTTGTGCAGCAGTGGTATCTATAGTATCGGTAGTTATGGCATCGGGTTCTTGCGCCATTGCCGCAGCTAAGGTGATATTGACGGCAATAAGTAGAAAAACTATTCTGTTCATAGCTATACTCTCTTTTTTTTATTTACGACGATGAGCGTTTTGCAAAAGTCGTGCAAAAACGAACAAACTCGTCAGACTCATGATAAGGGATAGGGAAAAAGCTACTCTTTTAGTTTCTCGCTGAGCTTGTCGAGCTTCTCTTCTATGGCACGGAGCTGTTGCTTAACATCGTCGTTGTTGTCCGACACCATCTCGTCTACAAATATCGAGTTGATGAGCGACATACCTATTATGCCGCCAAATATCAATAGCAAACTGAACACCACTTTTGCCGCCATGCCCCACATATATGTAGTTGCTGCGGCTATGGCGTCAGGTATCTCGTACCAACCCTCAATGGTGAACATGCGAAATATGGTGTATATAGAATCCCAAACAGAGCCAAAGTATTGTGGTACAGTGGTTTTTAGCAAGCTGCAACAAATAAGAGCAGTAATGAATATAAACAGTAGCAGCGAGCATAATATGCCAAAGGTCTTTTTCATTGCCACGCCAAAATGTTGCGCTATGACGCTGAAATCGGGGAAGAACCGAAGTGTGCGAGAAAATTTCAGAATGCGCAGTGTTCGTAGCGCTTGAAACGAGTCTATATTGTTCCACGCTGGTACAAGCGAAGGCAACGACACCGCAACTACTACGACGTCAAATATGTTCCAGTAATCTTTCAGATAGTTACGTGGGCCATAGTGAACCATTTTTATTATTATCTCAACGACGAAGAAGATTGTGCAGGCAATGTCTAATCCATCCAACAATAGGCAATTGACGTCACCCTCTTGCGCGAATATTATCAACGCATTGACTATGATAACGACTAATACAAAGGTTTCGTTCAGAAAGGTTTTTTCTATTATAGATCTCATGTGCTTATGATTATTTGCCGCAAAGCGTTACAAACTTAGTAAATACTCTCGGATAGCCGACAAATACTGCGGCCACATGATGTTAGTGTGGTTGGATTGTGATTATGAACATACGACTTTTTGGAAAAACAGAACACGGATTTTTATCGCACTGAGAACACAGATAACGCAGATTCCTAAGGATTTACGAAATTATTAACCACAGAAAGTGCAAAAAAACACGAAAATTGAATGACAAGGCAGAAACGGTTTAGGCGGATTTGAAATCCGCCGTTCGTGAATCGGGGATTTCAAATCCCCTCAAACAAAGAGACGTTTCATGAAACGTCTCTACAATAGCCATCGGCACTCTTTTTATAATCTACTAATGATGCTAATTTTACGACCGCAAAAATTATTCATACAAAAACAGAAACAACAAAACCTTAACATAAACTAAGCATTAGCTATTATTCGCATTCAAAATAAAAGCGTCGGAAACTCTTGATTTTGAAGTCGATAGAGTAATTAGCTATTCGCGCTGAGCGTTTATTGCGCTCTGTTTGTACCCATAAATGTTGATGCTCGCACCGCTTGGTGTGGGCTATTCTTGGGTACAAACGGGGTTCATCCGACGCTCCTCGTGAATGCGATAGAAAGGCCTGCACCTTTCTTTTTTACCTCTATCGCAAGTGATTGATAGTAAATGCCCAATCTATCAATCACGTCATGCTCTACGAAAACATACGCGAGGAGTCGCTAAAACTCAAAGTGGCAGCCGACTGGTTCCCCAAATTCGACTGCACCGACCTTATCGGACGCATAGATTTCGCGGTGAAATGTAAAGAGGCAGCGCGCCACGTCTCCACCGACACCGAATACATACTTTGGGCAGAGGCAAAGCAGCAGCCTACCGACATATACCGAATGCTCGCGCAGCTCATCATCACCATAAAAGCCGATGCTTTCGACCGCGTGCCGCCCAAGTTCATCGGCTGCTTCGACAACGAGAAGATTGCCTTCATCGAGTATCACTACGCGCTGCATATTTACCAAATAAACGACTTCAACTGGACGCAAACGCCATCGGCTGTCGACGACAAAACCGTTGAGACGGTGCGCAACGCCATCGACCCAAACCGCGTCTTCACATTCTATTTCGACTCCGACAGCCTTGAGCTGAAAAACTTCATCAAAGCCAATTTTGCCATCGACGGCGGCTCTATGCTCGCCACGCTCATCGACAAAAACAACTTCATTTTCGTATATCAGAAGTGGCAAAAGATGGTAATGCCCTACATTGCAGCCGATTGGGAGAAGCTGAAGAAGAATTATAGTATCTACGACCGCGATTTCTTCCTTGCCGAACTCAACGTAGACGACAACGGAACGCCCGACGTGAGCGACGACAAAACGGTGAACTCCAATTTCTACATCACCTTCGACGCCAGCGCCGATAAGCCCTACCAACTGAAACGAACCGACAATCTGGGCACCGAGTTTATAATTCCATTTGGCTTCAAAAGCGTTGGACTTCAGCACTATACCGATTTCTGGAAGCGCTACCACCGTCCGCCACATAACGACTATTGGAACTACATAGTTGAGCGTGCCGATTTGCTTGTGCCTCAGGACGTTCGCGAACGCAAGGGCGCATATTTCACGCCGCAAATTTGGGTTGAGAAGAGCCAACAATACATAGCCGATGTGCTTGGCGACAATTGGCAGGACGAGTACTACGTATGGGATTGCTGCGCTGGCACTGGCAATTTGCTCAACGGCCTCACCAACAAATACAACGTATGGGCTTCGACGCTCGACCAGCAAGATGTAGACGTGATGAAAGACCGCATTCGCAACGGCGCTAACCTATTGGAGAATCACGTTTTTCAGTTCGATTTTCTCAACGACGATTTCAGCCGTTGTCCGCAAGGTTTGCAGGATATTATAAACAACCCAGCCAAGCGCCGCAAGTTGGTTATTTATATTAATCCGCCGTATGCGGAAGCGGCAAGCAGAGAAACAGTTGTAGGTATAGGAGAAAATAAGGTTGATGTAGCAGTAACCAAGAAAACATATTCAAAATATCTCGATAAGATTGGTATCGCGGGAAGAGAACTTTTTGCCCAATTTTTTATCAGAATCTATTATGAAATTCCTGATGTAGTGCTTGCGCAATTTTCAACTTTGAAAATTGCGCAAGCACCGAATTTTGAAGAATTTCGCAACGTGTTTCAAGCTGAACTAAAAGCCTCATTTTTAGTTCCAGCAAATACATTTGATAATGTAAAAGGAGCATTCCCTATTGGATTTTTCATTTGGGATTGTAGCAAGAAAGCAATATTTGAAAATACTGTTGCAGATGTCTTCGATAAAGATGGGTGTTTTATCAATACTAAATTTATAGAAACAGAAAAGGAGTGTAAATCTATAAATGATTGGATTATAACAACTCGCAAACGTTCTAACGAGAAAAATATCGGTTATATGTCTGCCAAAGGGGCAGACTTTCAAAATCAGAACTTCAATTTTATTATTAATGACAAGACACAATTACCTCACCCTAGAGGAACTATTGTTACAGATAAAAACGTACTTGAAATTGGTGTGTATTTAGCTGTTCGTCAATGTATTCCTGCCACTTGGCTCAACGACCGCGACCAATTTCTTTATCCTAATGATGGTTGGAAAACGGATGCAGAATTCCAAACGAATTGTTTGATATACACATTATTCCACGGGCAAAACAGAATATCAGCATCGCAAGGCACCAACCATTGGATTCCATTCACCGAAACGGAGGTAGACGCCAAAGACAGATTCGAGAGCCATTTCATGAGCGATTTTTTGGCTGGAAAAATAAAACCAACGCAGAACAACGAAGGCAATCTGTTCGAATCGGCCACGCCCGACACAACGAGCGCGCCGCAGCTACAATTCACCGCAGAATCGAATGCTGTCCTCGGTGCTGGTCGCGAACTATGGCGCTACTACCACACCATGCACGATGCCAATCCAAACGCCTCGCTCTACGACATAAAGGAGTATTTTCAAGGTCGCAACGACAAAGGCAAGATGAACCCATCGTCGGAAGATGCGCACTACACCGAACTCTTGGACAACCTAAAATCCGCGCTCAAAGCCTTAGGCGAACAGATAAAACCCAAAGTGTATGAGTATGGATTTCTGAGGTAAAAATTTTACAACCGTGGCAATCGCAACCGTTGAAACGTGCTATACATAGAAAATTATTATATTTGCAAATATTTATTAATACATTATAAACAACGGAATGAAAAAACTTATTCTTATCGCTGCTTGTGCTATGTGCGCTGGCAGCATGATGGCTCAGAGAGCTGGTTCTCTTTATTTAGGAAATACTTTTGAATTTGGTGGTAGCCGCACCTCTTCTGGCACCGACGACAAAGAAAAAAGTGGCAACTTCTCTTTCTCTCTCAACCCTGAATTTGGCTATTTCCTCAGCGACAAGTTTAGCCTTGGTTTTCAGGCTACTGCAAGCTTGAATGTCAGCAAAGATACTGCTCCCGAAAGCACTTATGGCAATGCAAAACACAGAAACAGAACGTTCTCTTTCGGTCCTGTAGCTAACTACTATGTAGGTTTGTCCGAGAAACTCTATTGGGCACCTAAGGCCAATGTAACTCTTAGCTTCAATAAGTCTACTAATATACAAGACGATAACAACAACAATTGGAACAAGAGTGTTGGTTTTGGCTTCGGCGTCAACATTGCAAACTTTGAGTATCGTGCTACCGACCGCCTTTATGTTAGCGCAAGTCTTGGTTTGGGCTGGATTAGCTTCCGTCACTCAAAAGCTACCAAGTGGGGCAAGGAAGTTGATAACGTAGAAACCACTGGTAAGTACGACGACAACTCTACAAATAGCTTCAGTTGGGGTATCGACAATACCATTTCTGCTGTAGGCTTGGGCTTCAAATATACCTTGTAAGTATTTAGAAATAAACGCAATAAAAAAGTTCTGCTCGCTGAAAAAGTGGGCAGAACTTCTTTTTTTATTTGATATTTACGCAATATCTGCTACTCGTTTCGGAACACCAATCCGCTTGCAGCAGCATCTACAAGCAACGGGCGCTCTTTGCTGACTTCGTCGGCAAGAATCTTCTTGGAGAGGTCGTTGAGAACGTAAGTCTGCAATGCACGTTTGATAGGGCGCGCGCCATACATAGCATCGAAACCAGCGTTGCCAATCCAGTTGATGGCGGCAGGCGTAATATCTATATGTATGTCGCTCTCTGCCAAAGTGCGCTGAATGTTGGCAAATTGCAGTTTCACAATCTCGTTTATCTGCTCGCGGTCGAGTGGAGTGAACGTAACTATCTCATCAATTCGGTTCAAGAACTCAGGGCGTATCGTCTTACGCAACATGCCCATAACCTCGTTTTTGCTGCGCTCGATAAGTTCTGGCGTAACTACCCCACCCGTCTTCTCGAACTCCTCTTGAATAAGGTTTGAACCAAGGTTTGAGGTCATTATTATGATAGAGTTCTTGAAGTCCACTGTGCGGCCTTTGTTGTCGGTCAAGCGGCCATCGTCGCGCACTTGCAAGAGTATGTTGAACACGTCGGGGTGAGCCTTCTCGATCTCGTCGAGCAAAACAACGCTGTATGGTTTGCGGCGAACTGCTTCGGTAAGCTGACCGCCCTCTTCGTAACCTACATATCCCGGAGGCGCTCCTATAAGGCGCGAAACGGAATGTCGCTCTTGATATTCACTCATATCAATACGAGTCATCTGCGTCTCATCGTCGAAGAGGAATTCTGCCAAAGCCTTGGCAAGCTCTGTTTTACCTACACCCGTCGTACCTATGAATATGAACGAACCTATTGGACGACGGCGATCTTGCAAACCAGCACGCGAACGACGAACCGCATCGGCAACGGCTGCAATGGCTTCATCTTGACCTACCACACGCTTATGCAACTCCGTTTCGAGCGTGAGCAATTTTTGACGCTCCGATTGCTGCATCTTCGACACTGGTATGCCGGTCCATTTGCTGACAATCTCGGCAATGTCGTCGGCATCGACCTCCTCTTTTATCATCACGTTGTCGGCTTGCATCTTCTGCAACTTCTCGTTGAGTTCGGCAATGCCACGCTGCGCATCAGGAATACGACCGTAACGGATTTCTGCCACCTTGTCGAACATGCCATCGCGCTCATATTTATCGGCCTCGAACTTGAGTTGTTCAATGTCCGACTTATGCTTCTGAATAGCATCGATAACATCTTTTTGAGCCTTCCACGCGGCACGTTTGTCGGCAGTTTCGCTACGTAGTTCGGCAATCTGGCGGCTAAGGTCGTCGAGTTTTTCCTTATCGCCTTCACGCTTGATGGCCTCGCGCTCAATCTCAAGTTGATGCATACGGCGCTCAACATCATCAATATCTTCTGGCACAGAATCCATCTCGATACGTAGGTGAGCGGCTGCCTCATCTATAAGGTCGATGGCTTTATCGGGCAAGAAACGCTGCGAAATGTAGCGCTGCGAGAGCTCTACGGCGGCTATTATGGCGTCGTCTTTTATACGTACTTTATGGTGATTCTCGTAGCGCTCCTTCAAACCACGCAGAATAGATATGGCTTCTGGCGCTTGCGGTTCGTCTACCATAACCATCTGGAAACGACGTTCGAGCGCCTTATCCTTCTCGAAATATTCTCGATATTCGTCGAGGGTTGTAGCACCAATGGCACGCAAATCGCCACGCGCGAGGGCTGGCTTCAAGATGTTCGCCGCATCCATAGCGCCGTTCGACTTGCCCGCACCAACGAGCGTATGTATCTCATCTATAAATAGTACGATGCGGCCATTTGCTGCAACGACCTCATTGACAACAGCCTTCAAGCGCTCTTCAAATTCGCCTTGATACTTAGCGCCAGCAATCAACGCACCCATATCGAGTGAATATATTTGCTTATCGCGCAGATTTTCAGGTACATCGCCACTTACAATACGTTGTGCAAGACCTTCGGCAATAGCGGTTTTACCTACACCAGGTTCACCAATAAGTATAGGATTATTCTTCGTACGGCGCGACAAAATCTGCAGCACACGACGAATCTCATCATCGCGGCCAATCACAGGGTCGAGTTTGCCCGATTGTGCGCGTTCGTTGAGGTTTACGGCATACTTAGAGAGCGCCTCATAATTATCGTCCGCCGTTTGCGAAGTGACGTGCGAGCCGTGGCGAAGCTCCTCAATAGCCTCAAGGAAGCCCTTTTCGGTTGCGCCGGCATCCTTCATAATCTTAGCGGCCACATCGCCCGACTTCAGTATAGCCAAGAGCAACATCTCTATAGCTACATATTGGTCGGAATGTTCGCGGCTGAGGTCGGAAGCCTTTTGCAGTACATCCGACGTAGCGCGAGAGAAATATGGGTCAGCCCCCGAAACTTTCGGATACGATTCGGTTTGACGATTCACAACAGAGGTGATGTCCGTCATGCCACAATGCGAAAAAATATATCTCGAAACGTTTGGATCCGACTCCAAAATACCAGCCAAAAGGTGAATTGGCTCCACCGCCTGCTGGCCATTTGCCTTGACTCGCTCGACAGCCTTCTTGACCGCTTCTTGAGTCTTAATAGTAAAATTGTTGAAATCCATATCGTTGTCTCCTTTCCAATGCTTAGGTTCGATTTTTTGCAATCGAGCAGGGTATTTTCAATGCATGTGCCAATCTTAATCTTCGGAAAAAATCGTCCGAAAAACTTCAAATTTTACGACATTTTTGTCGATATGCATGCATAAATACCGCAGATAACTATATTAGACGTCAGATACACGCGTTAGAGCCAATGAAGCGAGCGCTGCTAATAATATTTATATGTATAACAACGTCCACCGCATTGCAAGGCGGGCGCTTGGCAGACTTTCTACGCCGTCGCACTCCAACAGCAATAGTCAGTGCCGCGTTGGACTGCCTAAAAGGACGCCAATTCGCAACATACCTATCATATTATGGCATACCCATATCCACCGACATCGACAAAATGCTCAACGAGATAAGCGGCAGCAGCTCCAACGACGTTCCCGCCGCAGTTATACGCGCTGCACTCGAGATGGCTTCGGAAATATTTACGTCTTACGAAATAAAAGGCGAGGAGGTAATTGGCGACTCTGCCATAGTGTGGGTACACTTTGTATTTACTGAGCCGGCGGGCATTGGCGATAGAATTGGAATACCGCTAACACGCTCAAATAAAAGATGGATTCTCGATTGGCCTCCAATAATGCCAGAAGACAACAAATAATATTGCTTTGTATCATATTTAACATTAATTTAGCAAAGTTTTAGTTCAAACAAAACATTATGAAACTTAGATACCTGATTATACCAGCAACATCTATTATTGCACTGACTTCGTGCCAATTCAATAGGAATCAAACCACTGGTGAGTTTGACGACACACAAACAAACGCCCAGATTGAAATGCAGGCCGAAGATGACTTGAATAAATCGAAGGCGATACTTTACACACTGCCGTCGCCAATAGAAATCGCGTCGATAATAAAAGAGTCGGACGTTAAGTACGATGAAGACCTTCTGAACAGCATTAGCAATTCCGAACGCTATACGTCGGGGTTGAAAATGGCGCTCAACTTGGGTATTTACTCATCGGATATGAGCTTGGCGAGCATGTTCAACCAATCGCAGAAGACCGTTGAATACCTCAACTCGCTCAAATCGCTCAGTAGCCGCCTTGGCATTGCTCAACTCATCGACGACGAAACGATAAGCCGATTGGAATCGAAAGGCACTACGAAAGACGAGATGCTCGACATAATTTCGGAAGTGTATATGAAGATAAACAACTACCTCACCGAGAATAACCGCAAGAATGTGGCTACTATGGTGCTCGTAGGTGGTTGGACCGAAGGTTTGTATGTAGCCCTCAACATTGCCGATGTGAATGCCGACAAAAATCGCATGTTGGCCGAGCGCATCATTGGTCAGAAGATGGCATTGAATACGGTGATTGATATTATCGAGTCGACACCGAATGCCGAAAGCGACCAAGATCTTATCTACCTAAAGGGCAAGATGAATGAAATAAAGATGGTTCTCGATGAGGTTCACCTCGAAACCAATGGTCAGATAACTACCGAGACCGATGCAGAGAATCATATTACCATAATCCACGCAAGCAAGATAAATGGCATCTCTGCCGAAATTCTTTCGCTCTTGCGCGAGAAAGTGAATGAGATTAGAGCTGAGTTTACTAAATAATACCAGCCTACTTAGTTTATCCTATCTTTTTTATGTAAACAAGCGTAACTGAGGAGTCCTTAGTTACGCTTGTCAATTTATTGTATACTATCAAGATGTATTGCCATTCTGAGCAAAGCGAAGATTGTAGACTTCGCTTCGCTCAAGAGGACAATATGTCTATTTTACCAATTCGCAGAGCAAGAGCCAGAACTTGTCGAGCGAAGCCAAATCGAGGCGTTCGGCTGGCGAGTGAACATCGCGAAGCGTAGGACCGAACGAAATCATATCCAAACCAGGATATTTATCGAGGAACAAGCCGCATTCCAAACCAGCATGAATAGCCTTCACGCGAGCACTCTCGTTGAACAACTTCTGATATGCATCAACGGCACGCTTCAAAATAGGTGAATCGCTCTTTGGTTGCCAACCTGGATAGCCATCGCCAAGAGTGACCTCTGCGCCCGAAAGTGCAAACGATGCTGCAACCATCTGCGCAACCATCTTCTTGCGGCTCTCAACCGAACTGCGCTGGCTAGTTACAATATCAATCTTGCCATCTTTAGTATGTATAGATGCCAAGTTTGTCGAAGTCTCAACCAAGCCTTCCACAACGCGGCTCATATCTATGACGCCGTTTGGGCAAGCAACAAGTGCTTCCACAACGTTCTTAGAGAGTTTAGCGCTCATAGCAGCCGCAACATTGTCGACCGACTGCATACTTATATTTATAGACGGCTCAATGTCTGAGTAATAATCTTCAATCTCAGCTATGTAGTGATTGAGTTCTACGCGAACCTCTTCGCGATACTTGAAGTCGACAGTGAAAATGGCCGAAGCCTCGCGCGGAATAGCATTGTGTAGATTGCCACCATCGATATTTACCAAACGAGCGCCGAACTTCGCAATAGCCGTATCCAAGAAATGAGCTAATACCTTGATGGCGTTCGCACGACCGAGGTGAATGTCGCCACCCGAGTGACCACCTTGTAAACCGCTAATTTCCAGTTCGAGCGTAATGTTGTTGCTAATAGGTTCATTATCTACGGTATACGTAGCGTAGGTGCCCAAACCGCCAGCGCAACCGATGAATATTTCGCCTTCGTCTTCCGAATCGAGGTTCAGCAGCGTGCGACCTTCGAAAAATCCTGGGTGAAGGTTCTGTGCTCCAGTGAGACCAGTCTCTTCGTCAACAGTGAAAAGGCACTCGATGGGAGCGTGCGGAATATTTTTGTCGGAAACTATTGCCAAAGCAGCCGCAACGCCAATGCCATCATCGGCGCCAAGAGTAGTACCATCGGCACACATCCAACCATCTTTCACAATGGTGCGTATGCCCTGAGTGAGAAAATCGTGCTCAACGTCGGAATTCTTTTCGCACACCATATCCATGTGGGCTTGCAGAACAATAGTCTCGCGATTTTCATAACCTGCCGTAGCGGGGGCTTTTATCAAAACGTTTCCAAATTCATCGCTTTTCGATTCCAAATTGCGCTCTTTGGCAAACGAAAGCAGAAAGGCTGTCATCTTCTCCTCGTGTTTCGATGGACGAGGAATCTTTGTTATTTCTTCGAATATTGAAAGAACAGGATTCATATTTATATGTACAATTAACGTATCAAATATTAGTCAATACATGCTCGATTAGACCCTTTATAACAGGCGTATAATCTTTGGTGAATCGACCAGCCTTGCGGTTGGCAATGATAGCGCACACCGTAGCTGCGCGGTGACCCATCAAGCGCGACAAGCCATAAATAGCCGAGCACTCCATCTCGTAGTTGGTGATGCGATGACCTTCGTAGTTGAACGACGAAAGTTTCTCGTTCAAATCGGGGTCAGCTACATCGAGGCGAACCACACGACCTTGCGGACCGTAGAAGCCCGGTGCTGAAATGGTGATGCCCTTATTTATAAGCTTATTATTGCTCAAACGGCTGATGAGAGCTGGGTCGGCTGGTACGAAATAAGGCGCGGTAAGCAAACGTGACCAACGAACATGGTCGCAGAAAGCAGCCTCCATCTCGAGATTAGCCACCTTGTTGCGGTTTGCATAATAGTTAAGTACGCCATCGAAGCCGATAGCATATTCGCTAAGCAACCACGTATCGATGTCCAAATCTTTCTGGAGCGAACCGCTCGTGCCGATGCGCACAAGTTCGAGGCTCTTGAGTTTGTCGTTAACCGTGCGCGTATTGAAATCGATATTTACGAGAGCATCGAGCTCTGTAAGTACAATATCTATATTATCGGTACCAATGCCAGTGCCTACAACCGAAATGCGTTTGCCCGAAAATTCGCCAGTGCAACTAACAAATTCGCGGTTTGCCACGCGGCATTCAACCTTATCGAAATATTTACTTATCATATCTACACGGCCGGGGTCGCCTACCAAAATCACTTTGTCTGCCACTTGGTCGGGCTTCAAATGAATATGAAATGCTGAACCATCGGGATTGATGATGAGTTCAGAAGCTTCTATAGGTTTCTTTTCCATATTGTTAATAATTAATTGTTGCTATATGTTATGAACGCGAAAAATACACAAAACATAGATATGCATCGATGTTTTTTAGCAAAATCGAGCATTTATGCAGTTTTTAGTTCTACGTATATACATATATATGAAGCGCAGAAAAGGAATTCTACAGAAATAATTGTCTGAATAATAACAGTTTGAAAAATTATAAACTATTTCGATTGTTAATTTTCGTTCTAAATAGTAACTTTGGAGCGCATATAATGTTTATAAGTTCAGCAGATGCCTTACGAAGAGACGGAATTAACAGCAAGAATTGAGCATAAGCTCAAGCAACTAATCAACCGCTATTCGCAGCAAAAAGAGCAGATAGAGCTTTTGAAACAAGAGGTATCGACACTCAAAGAGCGTTTAGATGCTTCGGCTCAAGAGATTGCGGAGTTGAAGCAAGAGCGCAAGAATTTACAGTTGTCGTTATCGTTGACGGGCGAGAGCGAAAGCAAGGCAAATGCGATAGAAAATATAAACGGAATAGTGCGGGAGATAGACAAGTGCTTAGCGCTACTTAATCAATAAATAAGATAGAATGTCGGACGGAAGCGGTATAGTTAGAGTTAACTTAGATTTGGCTGGTTATAAGATAAATAACCTGAGAGTTAAATCTACTGAAGATGAGAGCATTATCCGACAGGCTGCAAAAGAGTTGAACGAGTCAATTGAGACATATGAATCTCATTATCCCGACCAAAAGGGTGTGATGGCATACCTGATGGCGGCTCTTGATAGTAACGTAAAAAAGATAAAGGCAGAACGCAATTCGAAGGCAGGAACGTCGACAGATGGACTGCTGAGAATGGAACAAGACCTTGACGAAGCATTGTCGCTGTAGTTTATTATAAATAATGCGCTCTTCTGGTAACGGATAGAGACAATAAAAATAAAGTAAAGAGAACCCCGCACTATTTGTGTTCTCGAGTGAAAGCTCGCAGATGCAAGTAGTGCGTTTATTTATATATATTCAACTTAATACCGAAACAATAAATGAGCATAGTAGAATTAAGCATCGGCGTAGGTTGTGGACTAATAGCCGGTGGCATAGTCACCTGGATATTAACCAATACAGCACTACGTAAGCGTTCGCAGCGAATCATCGATGAGGCTAAAGCCGAAGGTGAGAATTTGAAGAGAGAGCGCACTCTTGAGGCTAAAGAGAAGTTCCTTCAACTAAAGTCGGAACACGAGAAAGAGGTTAACGCACGCAACCAAAAAGTGGCTGCTGCCGAGAACCGAATCAAGCAAAAAGAGACGTCTCTAAATCAGAAGTTTGAAGAACTCCAGCGCAAGACTAAAGACATAACTATCCAAAAGGAAAACCTCGACAAACAACTTGAGGTGATTGAACGTCGCCAAGAGGAGATTGAAAAGGTGCACAAGCAGCAAGTTGAGAAGCTTGAAGCCATCTCGGGCATGTCTGGCGAGCAAGCTAAGGAGACACTTATTGAGAGCATGAAGGCTGAGGCTCGTACAGATGCAATGTCGTATATAAACGATATTATGGACGAAGCCAAAATTAACGCCAACAAAGAGGCTAAAAAGATTGTGCTTCAGACCATTCAGCGCGTTGCAACGGAGACTTCAATTGAGAATTCAGTTACGATTTTCCATATTGATTCCGACGAGATAAAAGGTCGCATCATTGGTCGTGAAGGTCGCAACATACGCGCTATCGAAGCAGCCACGGGCGTTGAACTTGTTGTAGATGATACGCCAGAAGCAATTGTCATTTCGGGCTTCGACCCAATGCGCCGCGAGATTGCACGCCTTTCGCTCCACCAACTCGTTTCCGACGGTCGTATTCACCCGGCACGTATCGAGGAAGTCGTAAGCAAAGTTCGCAAGCAAGTAGAGGAGGAGGTTATAGAAACAGGTAAGCGTACCACTATTGACCTTGGTATTCACGGTTTGCACCCAGAGCTCATCAAACTCATAGGTAAGATGAAATATCGTTCGTCTTACGGACAGAACCTTCTCCAGCACGCACGCGAGACCGCAAACCTCTGTGCAGTGATGGCGTCGGAACTTGGTCTTAACTCGAAGAAAGCTAAGCGCGCTGGTTTGCTACACGATATAGGTAAAGTGAGCGATGAGGAGCCAGAACTCCCACACGCATTGCTCGGTATGAAATTGGCAGAGAAGTTCAAGGAGAAACCCGACATCTGCAACGCCATTGGTGCTCACCACGACGAAGTGGAGATGGAGACAATGATTGCGCCTATCGTACAAGTGTGCGACGCCATTTCGGGTGCTCGTCCTGGTGCTCGCCGCGAAGTTGTAGAAGCATACATCAAGCGTTTGAACGATCTTGAGAATATGGCACTCTCGTATCCGGGCGTTATAAAGACTTACGCAATTCAAGCTGGTCGCGAACTCCGCGTGATAGTTGGTAGTGAAAAGATTACCGACCAAGAAGCCGAGACAATCTCAACCGACCTCGCTAAGAAAATCCAAACCGAGATGACTTATCCTGGTCAAGTGAAGATTACGGTAATTCGCGAGACTCGTGCTGTAAGCTACGCGAAGTAAGTAAAAGAGGAGAGCGTAAAGTGTAAAGCGAAGTGTCGTTACTATTTACACTAATCTCTACGCCATAAACTCTCAACACTAAATAAGAGGACTGCTCTTCGGGGTGGTCCTTTTTTATTGTAAACTTATAACTTCAAAACTTACAATTCGCTAAAGATGCTTTCTACCATCGACATAGCTCAGATAATCAAAATGAAACCGTTCAGACACGCTGTTTCATTTGCAGATTATATTGTCATTACCGATAGTTTGGATATTGATATATTCCGCTATCCGTGTCGACTCAATGCTGTTAGTGTCTTGTTGTGCAAAAGCGGTGCTATCGATTGTACTATAAACTTGAAAAGCTATCATATAGAGGCTAATACCATAATTATATGTACAAATAGTGACATCGTTCAAATAGAAACCTCGCCAAACGCCTGTGTATATGCGGGTCTCATCTCCACGCGTCTGCTCGACCGTATGCGCATCAACTATTGGCAGAGCAACGCCATCATAAAATCTAATCGCAACATATTTACCGACATTCCTACCGCCGATATGCAGATGCTTGAGTCGTATTATGGTATGTTGCGCACCAATATGACATCGGATTTGCGCGAGGCTGAGAAGATTGTCGAAAACCTTGTCAGTGCTTTTGCGCACACGCTCATTTCGGTACTCGACAAGCGTAACGATATTATTTACGAAACCAAGACCACGCGTGGCGAAACCATTCACGAGCGTTTTATGGAGCTACTCAACCAATATCACAGCACAGAGCGCAGTGTGGCTTTCTATGCCGATAAGATGTGCCTCACGCCCAACTATCTCAGTGGCGAAGTGCGCAAATTTACTGGGAAGACAGCCCTCGAGTGGATAAACGAATATGTGATTCTCGAAGCCAAAACGCTTCTGCGCTATTCTGAACTAAATATCCGCGAGGTGGCCTTCCGCCTGAACTTTCCTACGCAGAGCGCATTCGGTAAATATTTCAAAAAGTACGTAGGAATAGGACCTAAAGAGTATCAAGCACGCGGAGTGTGAAAGGGTAGAGTGAAAAGTAAAAAGCCCTCACGCATTTCTACGCGGGGCTTTGGCTATTTACTGGGTTAGGTGTGTATTTTATTATTTATCAATCTATCAATTTCAAATTCCACTTGCGCCATAGTTTGGAAGCACACGAGCACTTGGGTCATTCACATTGCAGTGAGCCCACTCTTTGTTAGGCATCCAAAAATCTTTTATGGTTGATGCGCGTCCGGGGAAATGCTGCTCAAATATCTCGCGGTAGAGCAGACTCTCTTTGGTGAATGGCTGAGCGTAGGTATACTTAGCTCGTTTCTGCTCAAACTCGGCATCGGTATAGTATCGTTCGGCGAAGGCCTTCAGATACTCCACCGAACTATGTCCCACGGCATCGCTAAAGGCGGCCTTCTCGCGCCAAAGAATATCGTCGGGTAAATAGTTGCCTTCGAAGGCTTTGCGTAGTAAATATTTACCCATTTTGCCCTGACGCTTCGTTTTCAGTTCTGGGCGAATAGACATGACATACTTCACGAAATCAATATCGCCAAAAGGCACACGAGCTTCAAGACCGTTCGACGATATACAGCGATCGGCACGTAGTACGTCATACATATATAACTCTCTAACGCGTTTGGCTGCCTCTTTTTGAAAATCTTCAGCCGATGGTGCATAATCGGTATATTTATAACCAAAGAGCTCGTCGGAAATTTCACCAGTCATAAGCACTTTTATGTCGGTTTTTTCGCTTATGTATTTACATATCAGATACATACCTATGGAAGCTCGAATGGTTGTGATGTCGTATGTTTCGGTGAGATATATAAGATGACTCAGCGAGTTGAATATGTCGTCTTTGGTGAAGAGCACCTCCGTGTGGTCTGAGCCGAGATAATCGGCTACGCGGCGTGCATATTTGGTATCTATCGGACCATCTTCTATGCCTATGGCGAAGGTCTTAATAGGGTGCTTGGTCATTCTTGCGGCAATGGCGCATACGAGGCTCGAGTCGAGGCCGCCACTAAGTAGGAATCCTACGGGCACGTCGCTTTGCAAACGCTTCTCTACGCCTTTGGTTAGCAGAGTGTTTATCTTGCAGAATATCTCTTCATCGGTGTCGTCGGAATATTTATCTACGGCAGCAATGTCGGTGTATGGGTGGAACGTCTCGCCGTCGTAATAGTGCCCGGGAGGGAATGGCATTACCGTTTTGCAGACTTTGTGAAGAGCTTTCATCTCAGAAGCAAAACAGATGTCGCCAGCCTCGGTGTAGCCATAGAACATGCCGCGAATGCCAATAGGGTCGCGGGCTGCAAGAAATTTATCGAGCTTCGAATCGTAGATTACCAAAGCAAATTCACCGTCGAGCGATTGTGCCATTTTTTCGATGCCTTTGTCCAAATAGAGCGGCAGGATTGGTTCGCAGTCGCTTGCCGATTTGAATGGGAAATGGGCGTAGTGGCAGCGCAGAGCCACGTTGTTGAATATCTCACCATTGCAAGTGAGGTGCACATGGTCGTAGACAAACGGCTGATTGCCAGCGGCGCTTGTGTCCATAATACTTAATCGGTGGAACATCATCCAACCGCGCGGGAGGTCTAAAGCATGGCTATTATCGGGGCCGCGGTGTTTTATTTTATACGATTCGTGAGCTATTTGAAGCTTTATGGCTTCGTCTGAACCTGTGTAAACTGTAAATCCGCACATATTTTTATGTTTTAGTTTTATATTCTAAGAAAATGATGGCGTAAAATTACAGATTGTAATTATATATACAATACAACTACGAGAAAATAAGCATAAAAATGTTTTTACTTATAAAATATAAGTGCGTATGACATATATATACATAAAAAAAGACCACCATGGCAGACGCATGGTGATCTTATCGTAATATCGAGTGTTGGCTCGGATTTTTGTAATTATAGCAGCAAATGCATTCCTTTATGCCTTGCTACTCTGACGTTTAGTGTAAATAATAGTAATTACTATGGCAGCAATTATAGTGAGCGCGCGACCAACGTTAGCTGCAATGTTGCCAACCGAATTTTCTACGCCATCGATTGGCATAAGCGACCACACGAAGTCCATACCTACGTGGAGCGCGATAGGCACCCAAAGGTTGAATTGCCACTCTTTGTATAGCCAACTAAAGAGTATGCTGCCAAGCGCCGTAACTGCAAACACGAGCAGCAGTGAAATAATATCATTGGACTGATAAGCGTGTCCATACATAAAGACTACTGCAGCTACTAATGCCGCACAGAAGAAGTTCCATTTGCAATAGCGATATAGCATGCCAAATAGGAATCCGCGGTAAAACATCTCCTCGAAAAATCCTGGGAAGACTGCTTTTAGTAAAAGGCTGTCCCAACTGAACTCGAAGTGACCGAATATGAGATGACATACGAACATTGGCACACAAAACAGCAGACCCATGCCGCAGCCAAACAGAATATCACGAGCGACACCCCAAGCTTCGAATATTTTTCGCCAACCTGCCACAATGCCAATAGCGATAGCCGGAACGACAAGTGAAAGAAGTTCTTTGAGTAACTTATACATTATACGATTGTTGGGAAATATAAGATCTGTGAATGCACCGATAACCGAATGAACATATTCGCCATCATTAATTAGTGGAGCTTTCGCAATAGCATAAGACAACGCAAATGCAGCAATGATAATTATTGATTTCCAGAGGTTTGAGTTTGGTTTCATATTTATGAATATTGTTAGTAATTACTCTTCAACTTGCACAAATTCAGAGGCGATAATAGCTATGCACTGACGTTCGTTACGCGCTGTAAAAGTAAACAGAATCGATAAATGCGCAAGATAATTGGGGCTACTTTGTCGAGATGTTTCGCGCGCGCTCACGCGGGCTCTATCTGCATCTCGGTTCGGTTCACTTGTCGGTGACGACGAATGAGTATACAAATCAAAATGAGCATTGCAGAATAGCACAAGCCGTAGCCCATCACATCGAGACGCGTGTCTTCGGGCATCAAGTATACATAGTTAGGATGGTCGGGCAATACGTATGCTGAGCCTTGTTCGTAATCGTCGGGAATAGTGGATGAAGATGCCATAATCACCACAGCATCAATAACATTGCCTTCGTGGTCGAGATATTGAGCTACAAGGTTGTGTGTTACATCGCCCGACTCTGTTACCACATCGTGCTTGCCAATGATGATTATATCTACCTCAATGCCATTGCTGATGTAGGTGTCGCGCACGGCTTGGTCGTGAGGTGCAAGTTTTGTTGGTATTGTATCTATGCACATAATTATGATGCCACCAGCGAGCATAATTATGCACAATAGCGAGAATCCCAAATCGGAACTATATCATTGGCTTGCTTTGATGCCCAACGCTCTGAGCATCTTGCCGGCTTGCGTCAGGTACATAAATGCTGTTGTGCATAAGATAGTTACAATCACTATTGTGCTTAGAAACATGCTGTTGTGATCGGCGTACAGCATGTAGAGCGACACCGCTATAATGATGGACAAGGTGGCGAATGTGACTATTTTGGTGGCTCTGTTCATAATTATGCATTTCTCGCGTGACTAATAATCGCACATTTGCGCCAATTCATCGTTTGTAATTACGACGTCGACTTTCTTGCCCGATTTTACACCTATCAGGCGAATGTTGAGGCCAGCGCCAGTGTAGGCCAGAGCACGATAGCAGTCGCTTTCGGGCGTGACGATGGTGTTGCGTATGGAACTGAGAATTATGTCGTCATCTACTTCGGGACAATTGTCGAAACCTTCGTTCACCCAAATCTCAATATTTACAAGATTTCGTTCATTGTCGAAACTTGCTACACCTTTGTAAGTAGTCATTTTCTTAGGGTCGCAAGCCTTTTCGCTGCCTTTGTCGAGTTCGTGGAGCGTGCGCTTAATGGTCCAACCATCGTCGTACTCCATATCTATGCCGATGGCCGATGCTATGTTGAAACTGGGCAGTTTTCCCATTTTTACATCTTCGGTGCCGTCGGTTGTGAATAAATAGTAAAGATTACGACCGCTTAGCGCCATTTGAAGCAAAAGCGTTTCGTTGATTTTACTCGTCTTGGCGTCGTTTACGTATCTGGCAATGTCTTTATATATGAGTGCATGTATGTCGCTCTCGTTCAGTTTGTCGAAATACGCACGGCTAACATTGAAACAGCACACCACGTCGTTGCTATTGTCGTATATAAACCTTTTGGTCAAAGTGCGACCATCGCCTACGTTGTGCGGCAAGTCTTTGCTCATTCGTTCTACGTATGCATCGATAAATTTCGAAGCATTTATGGTGGTTGTTAGCGCGTCGAGCATTCGCTGATGGCTGAAAAATAGGCTGCCGAGGTATTTGCCGCTTTTGTCGTAAACGAGAAATGCCAAGTGATGTTTGGCAGCCGCGCACATTTGCATTATAGGAATCTCGAGCTTAGTCGGGCGCGTGTAGTTGTCTCTAATTATGGTGTACAAATCGTTGAGCAGAGATGCATCTGACAATTCTAGCCTCTCGTTGAGGCATTGTTCATCGAGGCTAACTTTTGTGAGTGTTGCTTGATTATTGAATTTTCGCGGCAGATAATTCTGTGTCTGTTCTACATACTCGTTGAGTGTCTGTTTTTGCGCAAAAATGGCGACAGAAAGCAGAAGTAATAATATTAGAATTGTTGTTGTCTTCATGGCGTGATGTCTTTGTTTTGGGTGTGTTTGGGCGATTATTCGTATACATATTTACCGTTGTACGAATCGTAGACTACGTATCCGTCTTCGTCGGTTTCGTAAGTATATGTATATACGTAAGAACCAGAGTATTTTTCGCCGTCAACCTTGCCTTCGGCGTATTCCTCGGCGCATTTGGTGATGTAGTGAGTGCTGCCTTTGCCCAGCATTCCCAATACTGCCAACAAGCCATCGCCCTCGCCAACGTTGATTATTGTACCGCTCTCTATGGTGTTTTGACCATATATATTTAGCTCGTTGCCCGTTTGACATTTCTTTGTCCACGTGTCGAAACGTCTGTAGCTCTTAGTGGTGCCATCGTCTTTGGTCTTTTCTACATCGCATATTTCGTCCTTTTCCACCTTCACAAGGTTGCCATTTTCCCACGACACGGTGCGAGTTCCGGTGGTGTTGTATATATCCACCTTGCCAGTGTGCGTCTCGCGGTCGCAGTAGTATTCAGAGTATACCACGCGAGAAATACGTCCGTCAAGATCGTATGTAATATCGCGTCTCTCGGTGTAGTCGTAGGAGAAGTTTTCTTCGTCGTAATTAGCTTTACCCTCAACGCAATAGCTTTTTACGTAGCCTTCGGGAGTAAACGCGAAATCGAACAATTTTACGTAGTACGATTCTGGCGAAAGTTTCGTCTTCTCTATGATGAAAGGATTGTAGCTTATTTTGTATAATTGGTTCGAATTGTACGAAATCACTTTGGCGAGTTTTCCATTGTCGGCGTAAACAAAAGTATACTCGTCGATATTGGACACACGTTTCCCTTTGGCATGCCCGCCGAACTGACCAATTTCGGAGGTTGCCGTCGATTCTCTTGCCGAAGTTTCCTCTTCGTCCATATCGCAAGAGAGTATGAACGCTGTTGCACCAATGGCAAATGCAGCTAAAAGCAAGAAATTTTTCATACCACTTAATAATTTATGTGTATTACCCCTTTTTAGTGTGTTAATGCGCAATTTATACAAAAATTCACATTTGATGTTCAGTTGAGTGGAGATTTAACATTGTGAAAATCATTACGTAACATGCGTTGAGAGCACTGCTGCTACGGCTTGTAGAGGATTGTGATTGATGTAAATAGAAAATAATAATTCAGTTAACAAGGTTTAATTCTAAAGGGCGATAATTGGGTGGTAATAGTGTTTGTTTTCGTTCTAATATGTATTTTTGCTCACAAAACGTATTTGCCATGTGTACATATCAAATAACGGTCGACCAGCGCAGCGCACAAGGAAAAGCTATCGCTCGCTTCTTGAAGTCGAATGGTGCTGTAGTTGTTCGCACTCGCGCACGGCAAGCAATAAATACTACAAATATAGAGTATCCCAACGAGGTTACGCGTGAAGATATAGAAGCACTCAACAAGCAATCGCGTGAGAGTCAAGCTAAGTTGTTGAGTAAATATTTGTAGAACATGTACAGACAACGTGATATTGTTTGGACGAATTTTCAGTTGCCCAGTGGAGAATTCAAACCGCACATGGCCGTGATAGTTTCGCGCGACGAGCTACATGAACAAACCGATACATATTACTATGTATTAATATCATCTAAGCGCTATCACGATGAATATTGTTATGAACTTACCAATGATATGTTGCTGAATATGGAACTCGACCACACGAGTCAAATAGTTTGTCATATACTGAGTAATTGCGAGTATGATACGCCATTTATTAGGAAATGCGGGCAAATGAAAAAGGCATTTTTTGATGAATTGTTAGAAAAAATCAAGAACGACATATTCGGTTAATCGTGTCTTCTATCATAAAATAATCAATATAACATATAACGATGAAAATCAACCTACTAACTATTTCGGCGCTGTTTGCTGTGGCTGTGAGTGTTGCAGCGCAAGAGCCGAAGAAATCCAAATTTGAGGGCGTTGAGGACGTAAATAAAGTCACCGACCTCACTCTCGATAGCCTCGACAAGGTGCGTCAGGCGCGCATTGAACCTGGAACAAGCCGCAAGGAGGGCCGTCCAGTGCTTTTCCTTATTGGAAACTCCACCATGCGCAATGGCACGCTCGGCAATGGCAACAACGGTCAATGGGGCTGGGGATATTATGCCGAAGATTACTTCGATAAAGAGAAGATTTCTGTTGAAAATCAGGCGCTTGGCGGAACAAGTAGCCGCACTTTCTATCGCCGTCTTTGGCCAGACATTCGCAAAGCCATCAAGCCTGGCGATTGGGTAATCATAAGTATTGGTCACAACGATAATGGTCCGTTCGATAGCGGTCGTGCGCGTGCTTCGATAAAAGGCATCGGCACTGATTCTATGGAAGTTACGATAAAAGAGACTGGCGTTCACGAGGTAGTTTATAGCTATGGCGAATATCTACGCCGCTACATACGTGAGACGCGCGAACGTGGTGGAAATCCGGTGCTTATGTCGCTTACGCCGCGCCATGCACGTGAGGCAGATGGCAAAAATCAGCGCAAGACGGAGACTTTCACGCTTTGGGCGCGTCAAGTGGCTGAGCAGATGAATGTTCCGTTCATCGACCAAGAGGGTATCTCGTCGGCAAAACTCGACAAGTTCACGCAATGGAAATACGACTACCATTTCTTCATTGATAATATCCACACAAGCCGCTTCGGTGCTGAGCTCAACGCGCGTTCGGCTGCCGATGGCATTGCTGCCTACGATAAGAGTGGTCTTGAATATCTACAAAGTTGCCTCATAAACGGCGCTGCTCTGCCAAAGGTTGAGGTGGCACGCAAAAAAGGTCGTCCGGTGGTATTCATCACTGGCGATAGCACGGTGAAAAACGAGGACAAAAATCCCGATGGTATGTGGGGCTGGGG
>JAFYCM010000031.1 GCA_017539645.1 Bacteroidales bacterium | reverse complement strand
TCGTTTTGCGAGCCAGACAATAGATAATGCCGCTCTCACCAGGATGTCTGCGGATAAGCTCCTCGATAGAACGTAGCTTGTCCTTCGCAGAATAGCCGCGTTTCACGTCAAGGCTCAGGTTCGGGCGGTCAAAACTGCTGATATAAGTCTTGGCATCTTTAATATTCAGTTGCACTAAAATATCCTCCTTCGTAATCTTGTCGGCAGTAGCCGTCAAGGCCATAATCGGCACGTGAGGGAACAACTGTTTCAACTGCCCTAACTGCGAATATTCCGGTCGGAAGTCATGTCCCCAGCCCGAAATACAATGCGCCTCATCGATTGCAAAGAGTGATACTCGAACATTCTGGAGTATTGTCAGTGCGCCACCCACCAATCGCTCCGGCGAGATATATAGCATTTTCACCTTTCCGTCCACACAACGATTAATGATGTCGCGGTTATATTCCTCGTCGTTACTGCTGTTCAATGCCTCAGCAGCTATGCCGTTCATCCGTAAGCGTTCCACCTGATCTTTCATCAATGAGATCAACGGAGACACGATAACCGCAATACCATTCATCATCAACGCCGCCATCTGAAAGCACAACGACTTGCCGCCACCCGTAGGCATCAGCACCAACGAGTCGCCACCGCCAATGGCGTTCATGATGATGTCCTTCTGCAAAGGTCGGAACTCATCATATCCATAATAGGTCTTTAATACTTGCTTTATATTATGCATATTCATCTCGGTTTTTTATTGTATTCTCGATTTAAGCAATTTCGCCACTTTCACATCGGCAGGCAACCACTTCATGCTGTCCAGTTCTTCGCTTTTCAGCCAACGAGCAGCTTCGTGTTCATTCAAGTGCAACGCATCTGTCAATAGCGAACAGATATAACAATGCATAGTCAGATGGAATGTGGGATAGTCATACACTACTGTACAAAGGAATTCATCCACGTTGATTTCCGTTGACAGTTCCTCGCGAATCTCACGCTTCAAGGCATCCTCTGGAGTCTCTCCCAGTTCTATCTTTCCTCCGGGAAACTCCCACCAGTCCTTCCACTCGCCGTAACCACGTTGGGTTGCAAATATCTTATCATCTTTGCGGATAACCGCCGCTACAACTTCGATTGTTTTATATTCTTCCATATCTATCAACCAATTGCTTTATACTGACTTGCAAAGGCATATGTCGCTTCTGACATAGGAGTATTAAGATGCCATACTATCTGCATAGGCATAGAGCCTTCCATACTCTTCATTGTCACTTGACCAAGGTATGTAAATCCCATTCTACAGCCATAATCTGGATGATCGACTTGCTGACGGACAAATAACAGCATGTTGTTTTCTCCATTACGATATGCTTCAGCTTCGCGGCTACCCTCTCGAACACGATTCTGCGTTTCCCAATGGAAGAATTCGCGATTCTGTGCAAAATCTTTGTAGGCTGTCGTTGAACCTTCCTCGCGTTTCTTGATGATATCAACGTACATGGCTTCAAGTTTTATTGGCTTCAATCGTTCTACTCCCTCACGAGACGGTGATTTTCTTTCAAGTGTTGAAAGGCCCAATGCGGCTTGAATCTGTGCTTTGGTATAGACACCATGCAAACGTAAAGGATTCCAATCGTTATAAATTGAATTGTCTTCTTTTTCTGGTGCAGAACATCTGTCACGTAGGAATCCTATAACCTCTTTTATCTCTTGTACGAACAATTTGTCATTTGACAAGTCATGAAACATCTCTGCAATGCTTGCATAATCACCCGCAGTATCAAACAGATCATAATAAAACATTACAGCATAACGTCTTTCCATCTCGGTAAAGTTATCCGTAGAGCACCTAAAGCCACATTCAGCGAACTGCAACAACTGCGTAAAATAAGAATACGAATCCGTCGCGAGCCACTTTTTAGTAACAGCATACTTTATGTTTGCCACATGAGGTGAAACGCCATCCCGTACTCCAGCGACCTGACATAGTTCGCCCCAAGTAGCACTACCATAAATTTTGTGGAAAGGTATATGGCTATAAGCGAGGAATCCACTCAAAGAGAACATTTCTTTGTTGGCCTCATAGTATGCCGCAATTTCCTTGACGATACGGTTCTTGTTCAAACTACGGAGATAACCTTCGATATTGGCAATAATCTCCTCCTTCGCCTTCTCCTCGAGGATAATCTTGCAACCAAACGGAGCATTTTGGAATCCTTCTTTTATTTCGGTAAGAATAGAGCGCGAATGACGTCCAATAAGCGATTCAAAGCGTTCTTTGTAACTGAACTCTGCTCGAGAATGACCTACAAAGTCAAGGACTGTTAGGTGGTCTTTATCTTTATGCAGACGGAGTCCGCGTCCAAACTGTTGTATAAACACAGTAGCACTCTCTGTTGGTCGCAAGAAGAGGACAGTGTCTATCTCAGGAATGTCTACACCCTCATTGAAAAGATCAACTACAAAGAGATAATTGATGACACCCGTTTGCAATTGTTTCTTCACCAGTCGACGATGGTAATCACCATCATCACTTGTTAGTACAGACGTTTTCAATCCAGCCAAAGTAAACTTTGCATTCATGAACTTAGCATGTTCTTTGTCAACACAGAAACAAAGGGCGCGTACCTTATGCAGACGACTATTGCCAATGTATTCCTGCATCTTCTTCAAAATGAGCCCCGTTCGAAAATCATTCTGGGTATAGATATGCGATAATTCTGCTACATCATATCCATGACCACTCCAATTCACCTCCGACAAATCAACATTGTCAGGAATGCCATAATAATGGAAAGGTGCGAGCAACCCCGCATTCAAGGCAGCAGGAAGACGAATTTCTGCCGAAATGTGGCCATCAAAGAAAACCGTAATATCTTCTTGCTCGTTGGTACGTTCTGGCGTTGCCGTAAGGCCCAGCAGAATCTGTGGCTTGAAGCATGTCATCAGTTTAACATATGTCGGAGCAACAATATGATGCACTTCGTCCACAACTATATAATCGTAATAATCCTCCGTCAGTTGAAAACTATCTATACGATTGCGCAACGTGTCCTTACTCGCGAACACATGTTGATAACTGGTCGGCTCATTATTACCGTCCCATACGCTACCAAAGTTGGGGTAGTCTAGTACGATGCGGAATGTACGCATCGCTTGCGTCAATATCTCCTGTCGATGGGCAATAAAGAGGAAATGACTATCGGGATGTGCCTCACGATAGCGTTTGAAGTCAAATGCAGCTATAACTGTTTTGCCCGTACCTGTTGCTGCAACTACCAGATTACGATAATGACCATGTACGTTGCGTTCTACATCAAGTTTCTCAAGAATCTCTTGCTGATAATCTTTAGCACGCATCAGGTCAAGTGCTGAGAAATCAAGCAAAGGTGTTTCCCAATCAGCCCCTAAAGCTTTCCGCAGTCGTTCATCGCTCACGCCAGGAATGAAGGCTTCAAACGTCTCGTCACACCAATAGGTTTCAAACGAATTGCGCACTTCATCAATAACCTGTGGCAGTTCAAATTGTGTAGCCTTGAAGTTCCATTCTTTACCATCTTTCAATGCATAGCGAGACAGGTTGCTCGAGCCAATGTAAGCGGTATGAAACCCCGAGTTACGCAAAAAGATGTAAGATTTGGCGTGCAGACGATCCTGCGTCCCATCATACGAAATCTTTATTTCTGTATTGGGCAATGTAGCCAACCTTGCGATTGCATCATAATCCGTAGCACCAGTATAGGTCGTTGTGATAATGCGTAAATGTTTGCCAGACTGTGTAAACATCTTCAAGCTATTCCACAACAGGTTCAATCCGCTCGTTTTGATGAACGAAACGACCCAGCATATTTCATCCGCACAAAGTATCTCCCTATTCAACTCGCTCTCCATATCGACGGGGCTCTGACCGCCAAAGAACAAGGCGCTTCTACTCAAGGTGGTAACTGGCGTAATAGATCTAAGATGTTCTTCTATATCAGGATATTCACAATTCGTACGGTCAACAACAGCTGTAAGAATGCTCTTTTGTGCATCAATCAAATCCAGTTCCGTATCTTCCACATTGAACTCACTGCCCAACATCTTGATAACACAGTTCACGAACTCTGTATATTTTTCAGATTCCTGTTCCTCCGGCGTTCCAATAAAGGCAACCTCTATCAAATGCTGAAGATACTTGCTTAGTATGTGCACTGCATCGTCTTTGGTTATTTGCTTTTTGCCTATATAGAAACGATTAGCATCCACATTCTTCAATTTCAAATGAAAGAGTCGGTTGATAATCTGCTCGTATATCCCGGTGTTAATAATGCAGTCTTTCATAGGTATCATCTATTCTTTATACATTATTTGTTCAACTTTATTTCCTATAGCAGGAAATATTCGTTCCACTTTCTTTGTTTTCAACACAATCCACTTTGCCCATCAACCGTTTTGTTTCCTGCAACTCCTTTTGCAAAAGGCGCACACGCTCGGCCAATTGCAGAAGGTCGCTAAAGTTGTCGACAATCTTAGCCATATTAATCTTCTTACCTGCGGTTTTTCACTCAAATGTATGACAACTTATTAGCAAAATTCTCAAATCTTTAGAAGATTCCAATTAACGATATGTATAATGTAAATCGATAAAACGCTTAACACCAAAGCCGTTTTTCTACTATACTATTTCTAATCATTCATTGTTTATAGCTAATTTTGCCGCCGAATAAATAAACTAAAAACAAGAATGTCAAACGCTCTTTACCCACCTGAATACGAACGTCTTAAGGTCGCAGACGGATATTACATTCCTCCAGTTGGCGACGTGTTCGATCACGAGAATCCGCATTATCATAAGCCTATAAAACACGTCATGGAGTATGTCGTGGATAATGATTATCCTTATATGGACAACTCGTTCAACTTCAAGTTTTGGAGTTTTATGTATTATGCACAGTCGCGTTATTTGACTCGATGGCTGCATCCACTTGTAAATGGTTTCAAACTTGTTGGTAAAGAGAAGCTATATAAATATAAAGATCTATTCAAAGATGGCGCCATCACCGTATGCAACCACATGCAACGTTGGGATATGGCTGGAGTGTTTGAGTTTAACGGTTGGCGAAGACATTGGTATCCATTCTACAGAGAACAGCTATGTGGTCCCGACTCACGCCGCATGAGGGTTATGGGCGGCATACCTACGCCTGTAGATATTCCTTCTACACGCCATTTCTATGCAGCATTCGACGAGATACATCGTCGCAAAGGTTGGATACATTTCTACCCAGAAGCCTCACGATGGGACTATTACGTACCCATTCGTCCATTTCAGAAGGGAGCATTTGCATTTGCCGAGCGTTACAACTTGCCAATCATTCCTATGGCTTATAGCTATCGCGAACGTACTGGTTGGCGCAAATTGTTTGGCAAAACGCCTCTGCTTACTCTCACTGTGGGCGACCCGATTTTGATTGACGAGACACTTAGAGGCAACAAACGCGAACTCATCGACGACCTTCGCAAGCGCTCTTTTGAGTCGATGCTTAAATTGGCTGGAATCATTGAAAATCCTTGGAATTACAACGATACCGAAAAATAAATATGGACGTTAAACGTTTTGTTTTCAACCCACAACACGTAAACACATACGTAGTAAGCGACGAAACACGCGAGTGCGTAATTATTGATTGTGGCTGCTACGATGAGGCAGAGCAAGAGCAACTTGCGGAATACATACGCACAAACAACCTCTTGCCCCGACATCTGTTGGTCACTCACTTGCATCTCGATCATATTTTTGGTAATGCGTTCGTGCAACGTACGTATGGCATTGCACCTGAGGCAAGTAAAGAAGACGAATATTTGCTCGAATTGGCTCATTACCAAACTCTTGCTTTCTGCCTTGATGACGACAAACTCGAAGTTGTGCCTGTGGGAAATTACTTAACGGAGCACCAAGAAATAACCTTTGGCAATTCAAAATTGAAAGTTCTTTTCACTCCCGGGCATTCGGCTGGCGGTGTAAGTTTCTATGCCGAGCGAGAAGGTCTGCTCTTCTCAGGAGATACTTTGATGCGCGAGGCTGTAGGCACGCATCGTCTTCCTAAAGGAAACAAAGATGCACTTCGTAGTAGCATTGTAGATACACTTTTTGCATTGCCCGACGACACGCGCGTTCTTTCCGGTCATGGAGAAGAGACGTCTATCGGATACGAGAAAGAGCACTGTCCTGCGGTGAAATGAATAAACATGGAACTTTCGTAGATACATATTTATATGAGACGTCGCACAATGGCGTCTCTTTTTTATAACATACATATTAATTAGAGTTCAATAATTTCAAAGAAGCCGCCCTTACCTCTAATATTTTCACATACACCACACATAATTAACACAACAATAAAAAAAATAACTACAAAATGTGGCATGTAAACTCAAAAACGTATAATTTTGCAGCGCTCAAAAAGAGATGAGAAACCCTATGAGCACAGAAAACAAAACGGATAACAAGTAAAAATATTCAAAACGCAATGAGTCAAATTTCAGCTCGATTGTTGTCGTTGTCAGAGTCGGCAACATTGGCTATGTCGCAGAAGAGCCGCGAATTACAAGCACAAGGTCTCGATATTGTTAACCTTGGTGTGGGTGAACCCGATTTCAACACGCCTGAGCATATCAAGGCTGCTGCTATAAAAGCAATCAACGACAATCAAACGCACTATCCTCCTGTGCCGGGCTATCCAGAGCTTCGCAAGGCAGTGTGCGAAAGATTGAAACGCGACCTCAACCTCGATTATGAGGCTGCTCAGGTGATTGTTTCGGCTGGCGGCAAACACTCATTGGCTAATGCTATTCTCGCTGTTATCAACCCTGGCGACGAAGTGATTATCCCTGCGCCTTATTGGGTAACTTACACCGAACTTGTGAAACTTGCCGAAGGTAAAAGTGTAATCGTTGACTGCAACATTGAGCAAGATTTCAAAATGACACCTGCTCAACTCGAAGCTGCCATCACGCCACGCACTCGTATGCTCATCATCAACTCTCCGTCGAATCCTACGGGTAGTATGTACTCTGCAGAAGAGCTCGAAGGTCTCGCCAAAGTACTCCGCAAGCATAAAGACATTATCGTCCTCTCCGACGAAATCTACGATATGATCACTTACGGTCAGAAACACGCATCGCTCGCACAGTGCGAAGGCTTGAAGGACCAAGTAATCCTCTGCAATGGCCTCTCTAAAGGTTACGCAATGACTGGTTGGCGTTGTGGCTACATTGCCGCTCCGCTCGACATTGCGAAGGCTTGCAATAAGCTCCAAGGTCAATTCACTTCGGGCATTTGCACCATCACACAATATGCAGCTATTGCAGCTCTCACCCAAAGCGACGAACCTTCGCGCAAGATGACCGCAGAATTCAAAAAGCGCCGCGACCTTATGCTCCAGCTCCTCGCCGAGATTCCGGGTTTGAAGACCGCAACACCTCCGGGAGCATTCTACCTCTTCCCTAATGTTGAAGCATACTTAGGTAAGAAATTTGGCGACAAGGTTATCAGCAACTCTATGGATTTGGCTATGTATCTACTTACCGAAGGACACGTAGCAACAGTAGCAGGTTCGGCATTCGGTTTGGAAGGCTACATACGTATTTCGTACGCCGCAGCTGAAGAGAAACTCCGCACTACAGTAGAACGCATCAAAAACGCTCTCGCAGCCCTGAAATAAGCATTCTTACAATAAAACTTACATAGGTAGCCGCTTGCATTACGTATAAGTATGCAGGCGGTTTTTGTTTTTTATATAAATGGCAAAATTATTGCTACTTACGACAGCGGGAACAACACAAATTTTGTCGATATAAAAGGCTATTTGGTAGAATCTGGAAAGAGATGGACTAATCGTATTAATAGTTTTGCGGCTCGAAAAAAAGACAATCATAACATAATTCAAGGATAAAAATTCTAGTATCACTTCGCATAAGTTTACTTCGAATGCGCACGGACATTTTAGGGAGATGTCCGTGCTTTTTTGATGTCTATCAATAGTCTTCGATAAGTTTTCATCATGAAAATCAGGGCATTCATCGCAAAGAAAAATGCATTCTCTTTTTTTGTCGGCACAATCTGTGGCTTAGTATAAATATAAATCCGCTCAGAAGTCGATGGCCGATAGTTTTGCCACCATAAACAACAAACAACAATGACAGGCAAAATGATAAAACGGATTATTTGTGACACTTGTGCATTGATAATAAGTATGTATGCCACAGCACAAACAGACAAAACATCGGCACTTCCAGAAAAATGGCGTCTGCAAGATTGTATTGAGTACGCCAAGAGAGAAAACTTAGACATTCGCAAGAGTCGACTGCTAATAGAAGAAGCAGAAGAAGAGATTGCATTAGCTAAAGCGGCGCGCTACCCTAACCTTTCGTTTGGAGCTAACGGCTCACTACAAAACTCGCCGTGGACCGAAGTGGGCGACAAAAACACCATTTCGGGCAGCTACAATCTGTCATCGTCGGTGGTACTCTACGAGGGTGGTAAGCTACGTATGAATAGAAAATTGGCGCAGATGAACGCCGACATCGACAAACTCAACCTCTCACAGACCGAGAATAACATGACGCTTTCGATTACTGAAGCGTTCGTAAATATTCTCTATGCGGCGCAGAGCATCTACACTGGCAAATCGGCTATAGAAACCGATCGCGAACTGCTGCGCCAACGCGAAGAACAATACCGCGTAGGCAAATGTGCAGAAGCCGACGTGATAGAGATGCAAGCCGTGTTGGCATCAGATTCGGCAAGTCTTGTTGGCTACCAAACGTCATACGAATCGAGTGTACTTCAACTTAAGTTGCTACTTCAACTCGACATAGCTTACGAATTTGTGCCCGACACCATCGTACGCGACTTCGACGTAATGGCTCAGATGCCTAATAAAATTGAAACTTACGAGAATGCGCTCTCGTTTTTACCAGAGATACAAGTAGCGCAACTCTCTGTAAAACAAGCCGAATTACAGAAAGACATTGCTCGTGCAGGCTATCGTCCGTCGCTCAACTTGAGCGCTTCGGTTGGGACCAGCCACAACACCGCAGGCTCGGGCAATCAACTAAAATCGAATTTTGGCGAGAGCGTGACCTTGGGGCTCACCGTTCCTATTTATAGCCGCAGAGAGACAAAAACTGCAGTGCGCAAAGCCGAAATAGGCATATCCGAAAGCGAGATTAGCTATAGCAACGCCAAGCAAAACCTCATGCAGACCATAGAGACTTATTATCTAAACGCCGTTAGTTCACAACAGAAATATGCCGCTGCTCTCGTAAAACTAAAATCTGCCAAGACGCAATTCGACATTGTAAATCAGAAATACGAAGTTGGCAAGGCGACATCGGTAGATTTGATTGACGAAAAAGATGATCTCTTAGACGTTGAAATTGAGCTTAATCAAGCTAAATACAACGCAATGCTCTACCGCCTGCTGTTAGGTTTCTACGCTGGCGAAGAAATTTCATTATAACATACATATAACACTGATATACAATAATATAAGCAATATGAAAAACATAATTATAATAATAGCATTAAGCGCCACCTCAGCACTGACGGCATGTCACGAAAAGACAATAACTGCTTGGGATACCATACAAGTAACCAAAGGCAAAATATCGAACACAGTTACAGCCACTGGCACCGTTGAGCCTATGTCGGAGGTGGAAGTCGGCACGCAAGTTTCGGGCATAGTGGAACATCTCTATGCCGACTACAATTCTGTGGTTAAGAAAGGTCAACTTATAGCAGAACTCGACAAATCGAACCTACTTATTGAATACCGCTCGAAGCAAAGCAGCGTAGCATCGGCACAAAGCGACTTCAACTATCAAGAGAAAAATTTCAAACGCGTGGATGAGCTGCATAAAAATGGTTTGATTTCCGACGAAGACTATGATTCGGCTCTACATACGTATGAAACGGCCAAGAATGCACTCGACGTTAGCAAAAACGACCTGACCAAAGCGCAAACTAACCTCAATTATGCCACCATCTATTCGCCTATCGACGGAGTTGTGCTTTCGCGTGCCGTAGAAGAGGGACAGACGGTGAACGCTGGAATGAATACACCTACGCTCTTCACCATTGCCGAAGACCTAACTCAAATGCGCGTCATTGCCGACATCGACGAAGCTGACATTGGAGAAGTAACTGAAGGACAACGTGTTGAATTTACCGTTGATGCATACCCAAACGACATTTTTCACGGCGAAGTGCAGCAAGTTCGTTTGGAACCTACAACAACGTCAAACGTCGTTACATACGAAGTGGTTGTCAGCGCCAACAACCCCGATTTGAAGCTAAAACCGGGACTCACTGCCAACATAACTATCTACACACTCGAAAAGGACGACATACTTACCTTGGGTTCTAAGGCTCTTCGCTTCGACCCAACTTCGTATACAGAAGAGAACAAAGAATTGAAACTCAACCGTTTGGAATCTTTGCATATCAATCAGAAATCGGTATGGATATTCACATCGCCAAACGAACTTACGGAGCGTGCAATAACGCTTGGCGTATCTAATAGCGTTAATTATGAGGTTGTTAGTGGGCTTACAGAGAACGACCGGGTGGTTGTAGGGCAGAAAGATATGACACCCGAAGCTGCTATGGAGTCGGCAGGTGGATTGAATAGTCCGTTTGCACCAAAACGTCTAGGCGGCAACAAGAAGAAATAGCAACAAAGCAGTAAAAAAATCAGAGCAATGTCAGCAATAATTGAACTAAAGGATATAAAACGCGAGTTCGTCGTAGGTGGCGAAGTTGTGCGCGCTCTTAGAGGCGTGAGTTTCAGCATAGAACCAGGTGAGTTTGTAACCATTATGGGCACATCGGGTTCGGGCAAATCTACGCTGCTCAACACTTTGGGCTGCCTCGACAAACCTACATCTGGCGAATATTTGCTCGATGATACGCCAGTAAGCAAGATGTCGAAAAATGAACTTGCAGAACTACGCAACCACAAGATTGGTTTTGTATTCCAGAACTATAATCTTTTGGCTAAAACCACTGCCATCGATAATGTGGAACTTCCGCTTATGTATAACCCCCAAATTACGGCAGCAGAGCGACGCGCAAAAGCCATAAAATCACTTGAATCCGTTGGCCTTGGTGACCGTCTTGAGCACAAAAGCAACCAGATGTCGGGCGGACAGCAGCAACGTGTAGCCATAGCCCGCGCCCTCATAAACGACCCAGTCATCATCCTTGCCGACGAAGCTACGGGCAACCTCGACACGCGAACTTCTTACGAGATTTTGGTGCTTTTCCAAGAGCTTCACCTCTTGGGGCGCACCATAATTTTCGTCACGCACAACCCAGAGTTGGCTGCATACAGCAGTCGCAATATAGTTTTGCGCGATGGTATTGTTATAAAAGACATACGTAACGAAAATATTTCTTCGGCAAAAGAGGCTTTGGCAGCATTACCACCACCACAAGAAATGTAAATAGCTCAAATTAGATTTTAGGAAGCACAGAATGCAAGCACAAATTGAGCTTTGGTTCTGTGCTTTCTGATTTAATTATCACTTTCAATAGTACCGATAAAGGCACAAAAAAAAGGACGAACGTCTCACGACATTGCGTCCCCATAGTTATTATTCCCCCTTGTAACTAACTAAAAATTCTTTCTAATAATTGACCGAAATAAGTAAATCTTTGAACATTGCACTATCTTCTGGCGCAACGTTCTTGAATTTGTGAGATTTTAGCATCTCTCTCACAGCATCAGACACCCTAATCTTATCGCCCGAAAAGACTTGCGTCAAATCGATGCCGTCGCTTAGTTCACCTTTAACAATTATATGCGAACTCCAATCGTTGGCTACATTGACTTCTGTCAATTTGTGGCACGAAGCGAATGTATGACGACCGATATATTTCAAACTCTCAGGTATCGTCACCGAGGTCAAGCCAGAAGCAGTGAACACCTCTTCGCCCAAAGCCTCGATAGAATTAGGCAATTCAATATTACTAAGATTTTCGCATTCATAGAATGCTCTCGGCATAATTACACGAAGGCTCTTTGGCAAAGTCACCGAAGTAAGGTTGGTGCAGTGATCGAATGCGTTAGAGCCAATAATTCTCACGCCCTCTGGTATAACTACACTTTCGAGTTTTTGACGAGCTACATAGTTTGAAGAAAACAAACCATCGAAGTTGCCCATGCCGTAAAACATGCCAATAGCCACAACAGGTAATCCTTGAATGGTATCAGGAATGACCAAATGTTTAGCTACACCTTTATATTTAGTGATTTTTAGAGACTTACCATCTTGGGTAAGTTTCACCTCGAAATCAGATTCGGAAGCAGTCGTAGGAGAGTCATCACCACAACCCACAAAGGCAAGCATCATAGCAGAAATAAGAACTATAGATGCCAACTTAGAAGTGAAATTTGTGTTTTTCATATTAATAACCTCCTTGGAGCTCCGTGTATTTTTACTGCGAATATATATGAGTGTTTTTATAAAAACAAATTGTTATAATAATTTTCTCAAAAATACTTTCCATTTAGCCAATGTGAGTTGGGCGTCAAGTCGATTTATTTTTCGTATGTTTGAAGCAATCTCGAAAAAACAATGAAGACTGAGAAAGAAAAAATGCTTGCTGGCGAGGTCTATTCCGCCATCGACCCGGAACTGCTGCGCGAACTGAATGCGGTGAAGGATATTATACACGACTACAATGCTCTACGCCCATCCGACACGCAAGCGAGACACGCACTGCTCGAGCAACTCATAGGACACATGGCAGATGACAAAGCCATCATCTTGCAGCCCTTCTTTTGCGACTATGGTAAGCACATCAGCGTGGGGCGGCGATTCTTTGCAAATTTCAACTTCACCGTACTCGACGAAGCGCGCGTAACCATTGGCGACGACTGCTTCATTGGTCCGAACGTAAGTATATATACAGCATGCCACAGCACTAACCCCATTGAGCGCAACACACGCCAAGAGTGGGCTAAGCCTGTAACTATTGGTAATAATGTGTGGATTGGTGGCAGCGTAACTATTCTACCCGGCGTAACTATTGGCGACAACGTAACAATTGGCGCTGGCTCGGTGGTGGTTAAGGATATTCCATCGAATGTAGTGGCAGTGGGGAATCCAGCAAGAGTAATAAAGAAAGTATAAATGGTTATAAGTAAAAGAGTTGTTGTGTCACGCATAATTTGGTATATATCAAACAATTATAATCAGCATTTTTACTTATAAAGTATTAATTCAAATAGTATGAAAGTTTTACTAATTAACGGCAGTGCTCGCCCCAATGGCAACACATTTACAGCGTTGAGCGAAGCTGCTAAGACACTGAAGAATAATGGAATAGAAGTCGAAATTGCACAAATTGGCACACGAGCCGTTCGTGGCTGCATAGCTTGTGGACAGTGCAATGCCAAGCAACTCGGACGCTGCACATTCGACGATGATATATGCAACAGCATAATTGCGAAACTCGACACAGCAGATGCGCTAATCATCGGTTCGCCAGTCTATTACGGTCAGCCGAATGGTTCTGTGCTGTCGCTTATGCAACGTATGTTTTACTCTGCTGGTGACAAAGTGAGAAACAAGCCAGCAGCTGCGGTGTGCGTATGTCGACGTGGCGGCGCGACGGCTGCATTCCAAACGCTTACAATGCCTTTCCAGATGATGAATATGCCCGTGGTGACGTCGCAATATTGGAACATAGTTTATGGTCGATTGGAAGGTCAAGCCGCACTCGACACTGAAGGTATGCAGACTATGCGAACGCTTGCCAACAACATGGCGTGGTTGCTCAAGAAGATTCACGCTAATGGCTCGCCAGACTATCCAGCACGCGAAGAATGGGATCCAATGAACTTTATTAGGTAAGAATTTCGAGTTACGAATTACGAGTAATAGTAAATACCTAATATGAATATTATAAGGGCTACTACCCTCGCAGAGCAAGCCGGTGCATATTACGTACGAATACAAGCCATGGCGCGCAAACACAAGATACCGCTCCAAGCTGAATTCGACGAGCACGACACGCCACAGACTAAATACATTGTTGTGGTTGACGATTATCTACCGATAGCCACGTGCCGACTCTATGCACTTGATGATGAGCAGGTTTGCATTGGTCGCGTGGTAGTGCTGCCCGAATATCGTCGGCAAGGAATTGGCACGTGCGTGGTAAGCGAGGCAGAACAATGGGCGCGCGAACTTGGGTTCAAAAGTGCAATTGTGGAAAGCCGCGACAACAAAGTGCATTTCTACGAAACCTTGGGCTACACTATCAACGATTCGCAAAAGATTGTGGGCGAGACATTTGTATGTATAAAAATGAGAAAACAATTGATATGAGCAAAATACGTATAACGGCCATTAGACGAACAGAATATCCCGATTTAATGGCGCAATATGAAAACCCTATCGAGCACGCGTGCGAAGTACAAATTGGTCAACAATGGATTTCCTCCGACGGCAAAAAACCAGATGGCATGTGTAATGCTGCGTGGTATTCGATGCGCCCATTTGTGGAGTCGTTGGCTCGCGGCAAAGGCAATTTCTACGATGGTTGGATGAAGAATCCAATGAGCGCCATGATTAGTTGCAACGATGGTTTTCGCCCCGTTAGCTACCACATAGAACTAATTGAAAATTAGCAATATAGCTATGATTACGAGCGACAAAATCAGGAACGTAAAGGGCGAACTCGATGCACAAACAATCTACCACGAAGTGCGCTCTTTGGGCGATTTCGCTGCTTTTGCCAAGCAATATATTTACGATGCCGACGACCATGTGGCTCGCAATGCTCTTTGGTGCTTGACGAAGGCTAACGATGCAGAATTGGCACAACTTCAGCCGATGCTCAACGAGTTAATCGACAACGCAATGAGTACGCCCCATTCTGCCGTTCGCCGGCTGACGCTAAACATCATTGAACGTCTGAAAATGAGCGAAGAAGAACTTCGCACCGACTTTCTCGATTTCTGTCTCGACCACATGACGTGCCCTACAGAACTGCCTGGCATACAATCACTATGTATGAAATTGGCATACCGCATGTGCTCGTTCTATCCCGAACTGATGGGCGAATTCATGCGCACCATAGAGGCTATGGAGATGGATTTCTACAAACCTGCCGTGAAGAGCATCAGAAACAGATTGCTAAGGCAAGAGAAAAAGTAAATGAAAATAGAGTACATTTGAGTACTTATTTCAAACTAATTCGATGAAAAAATCAATACTTACAAGCCTCGTTATTGCTGCGCTCGTGGGGTGTTCGGCGCCCAAAGTTCACGATGCCACAATGAGCGACGAACTTCCATCAATATTTCCTGATTATGAATACGTTACAGTGCCAGCCACCATTGCTCCGCTCAACTTTTCTGTTGGCAATGCCGACGCCATAAACGTAAATATAGAAGCATCTGACGGACAGACGATTAACGTAGCATCAAAGAATAATACTACGAATATAGATATTGACGCATGGCACAAAATGCTAAGCGCCAACGCTGGCAGCGATGTGAAGTTTACAGTGAGCGGCCGCAAGAATGGTCAGTGGACTACGTACAAGCCGTTCAGCATAACCATAAGTAAAGATTCTATCGATTATGGTCTGACATACAGACTTATAGCGCCGGGTTATGAGGTGTATGGCCGTATGGGTATATACGAGCGCAATCTGTCGAACTTCGAACAGACATCTATTTTTGAGAATACGCAACTCGTGGGCACTTGCGTCAATTGTCATACTGCCAACAGAGCCAATCCACGCCAAACGAGCATACACTTCCGCGGCCCGAATGGTGGTACAATAATTAGGAAAGATGGTCAAATGACCGCCTACAACATGAAGTCGGCGCCCGATTCGCTTGGTTGTGTATATACATATTGGCATCCCGACGGTCGCTATATTGCTTATTCACAGAATAATACGCTGCAAGCATTCCACATGAAAGGCGACGAACGCATCGAGGTCTTCGACACGCGCTCGGACGTATCTATTTTCGACACCGAAACCGAAAGTCTCATTCGGCCAGGTTCTTTGCATACCAATGATTATGAGACATTTCCAGCATTCTCGCCCGATGGCAAGACGCTCTACTACTGCACTTCACCGGCGCACCCCGTTCCGCGAGAGTATAAGGATATAAAATACAACCTCTGCAGCGTTAGTTTCGATGCTGCAACTGGCACTATTGGCAACAATGTAGATACACTCATCAATGCGCGCGCCGAGGGCAAAAGCATCGCATGGCCGCGGCCGTCGTACGATGGTCGATTCATAGTTTATACGCTGATAGACTACGGGCAATTCTCCATTTGGCATCGCGAAGCTGATTTGTATATATACGACACGCAAACTGGCACATCGCGACCGCTTGCCGCTGCCAATTCCGACGACACTGAGGCGTTTCACAATTGGAGCAGCAACTCGCGTTGGCTCGTATTTACGTCGCGCCGCATAGACGGATTGTACACAAGAGCTTACATTACGCATATTGATGAAGATGGCAATGCATCGAAGCCATTTTTGCTACCGCAAAGCGATCCTTCGGTATTCTATAGTCGACTGATGATGAGCTACAACACGCCAGACTTCACCTCTGCACCAACAAATTACAACGCCAAACTTGCCGAGCAAAAATTGTATGGAGACAGAATTGTGGCTAAATGATTTTCTGAAACCCTTTTAGCGTTTAATAGCACTATCTTCGCATAATTTTCAAACAATAGAATGCGCAACTATTCCGACGATGAAATAACACGGGCCGTTGAGAACCTTTTGCACGACCTCGACCTTGGTGCTCAGCCGTTTATCGACTCCGACCAAGTGGAGGACTACACGCGCGCTATGCTCGACACTGCCCAGTACGAAAACGCCGAACGCATTGTAGACTATGGCATGAGACTCTACCCTACTTACAGCGAGTTGAAATTGCTCAAAGCCGCTGCTATAATTGGGCAAGAGATGCGCCTTGACGAAGCTGAAGAGATACTCAACGAGATTGAAGTTACGTATGCCAACGATGCCGAATTTCTCGAACAACGAGGCTGGCTCTGCTTCTCGCTTGACGATAAGGCTAAGGCGCTTAGCTACTTCGAGAAATGTCTACAAATAATTACGGAGGATAAAAACACTGCCGACCCATACATACTCTTCGACATCGGTGAGCGACTTGTGGAAGCAGAACTATACGAAGAGGCTCTCGTCTACCTAAAAGCCTATATTCCATACGATCCCGAGTCGGACGAATGTCTATTCAACATTGCCTACGCGCAGAGCAATCTCGACCTGCTCGACGAGAGTGTAGATACGTACAAAAAGCTTCTCGACATCGACCCATTCTTAGATAGTGCCTGGTTCAACTTGGGCCTCGTATATACACTTCAATCGAAATTCGAAGAGGCATTGAACGCACTTCAAACCGCCATAAGTATCACGCCTACCTATGCCGAAGCATACTTCAACTTGGGCAATGTGCAGAAATCGCTTGGCGACAAGAAGAAAGCCATAGAAAGCTTCACAGAATATATATCGCTATGCAATGAGGCCGTAATACCCGATGTGTATGCCCTCATAGGCGACTGCTGGTTTGCTCTTGAAGATTGCGACCTCGCCGAACGTTTTGCTGAATTGTGCTTAGAGAAAGACCCAGAAAATATTACGGCTAAGTACCTATTAGGCGATACGCTTATGAATAAAGGTATGTATAGCGAAGCGGCTAAGCACTTCAAAAAGATGCTCAAAGCAGATCCTCACGATGCGTTTTTGCTCTATATCATAGCACTTTGCTTCCTGAAAAAACGTAACTATCCATCGGCGAAAGATTATGCAAGGAAAAGCATAGAGGAAGATAATGAGTTTGTAGGTGGTTGGATTGTCTTTTTCCGCAGCGAATCTGACATGAGAATTCCAGTTGCCGACCGCGATTCCGAAGTATTGGTACCCATAAGTTTGGCTGAATACACTCTCGATATTATCGACAGAGAAAGGGAATCTATGGGGCATTTGCATGCGTTGGACTTTTTGGAAGGCTTCGCGCGTTTCTTCGTTGGCATCGGCAAACACAACGACCGAGAGAAAGCGAAAGGCTTGAAACTGCTTGCAAAAGTGGCAGATGAAGCTCCGAATATTTTCCAATTAGGTATTAGCGAGCCTACCTTGCTAGTAATTAGCCTTCGCGACGAGATAAAAGAAATTATGGACCGATTCAATATCAAATTATGAATAAATATGGACTTATAGGCTACCCACTTGGGCACTCGTTTTCGGAGAAGTTTTTCACCGAAAAGTTCGCTCGCGAGCATATCGATGCGCAATATCGTCTCTACCCAATGGAGAGCGTCAGCAAGGTGAGCGACCTCATTGCCGACCCCGATATGTGCGGCTTCAACGTAACCATTCCATACAAACAGCAGATTATGCCGCTCCTCGACGAACTCGACGAAGAGGCTGCTAACGTTGGCGCTGTGAACGTGGTAAAGATTATTCGCGAAGGTGGCAAAACAAAGCTAAAAGGCTACAATTCTGATATTTACGGATTCTACGAATCTATCCGTCCGTTCCTGAAACCACAACACAAAAAGGCTCTTATTCTTGGCACTGGCGGTGCTTCAAAGGCTGTTTGCGCCATGCTGAAGAAACTCAATATTGAATATGTATTCGTGTCGCGTTCGCCCAAAGAGGGCCAACTATCATACGACCAGATAGATAGCCAGACGATGAACGAATACAAAGTAGTGGTAAACACTACCCCACTTGGCATGAGTCCCAACCTCGACACTTGTCCGCCACTACCCTACGAACTCTTCACTCCAGAGCATTTGGCTTTCGACCTGGTGTATAATCCCGAAACAACCAAGTTTCTCCGCTTGGCAGCCGAGCATGGTGCAGCCACTAAAAATGGTCTTGAAATGCTCCACCTACAAGCCATTCGCGCCTGGGAAATCTGGACGAAATAGTATCGAACGTCTTCCCCGTTCGGCGTCAGCAGACTAAGTCTTGGGTTAAGCGGATTTGAAATTCGGCAAATCGGAAGCCATAAAAGATGAAGAAGAGAATAGTTAGATTTATCCTTGCATTATTGATAGTAGCGATTGTTACTTCTCAATATATCAATGCAATATGGCCTAATACAATTCCATATATAGATGGTTTTCTCTCTTTTTGGCTTATACTACTTTTAGGGGAGTCCTGGTTTCCATTGTGTTATGATAAGCCAACGAAGTTACGTCATGTTGCGTTGGTTATACTTGCCAATATTTGTTTGGTTATTATCCCAACATTTGCATTGTCTACATATTTCGAAAAGAAAGGGAAAACCTTAAGAATCGGATATATTCAATACAAAGATAGGTCGGGAAACACCAAGAGTGGGCGCGCTATTCCCGATAAGATTCATGTAATTATAAACGATTCTTTAGTTGCATCTTTTGCTGTTAGTAGTAAAACATTTAACAAGACAAAAGTTGGAGACTCTATTATAGTGCGAGTATCAAATCGTGGACACATAAGTGAAAAAGATTTATTCCCCACCCACGAAATAATTGAACGCTATAAAGTTCCACAACACTACGTAAACGGCAAGTTGCAAGAAAAACCATCGTACGAGCAGTATTCTGCTGCGGTGAGAGATTCAGTGTTGCGTCACTCACACAAGCAAGTCGGCTATGTGTATGATAAAACAGACGATGAATATTACCGTCATTTGGTGAAAGTTGGCATCGATGCCGAACATACCACCACGCACGAATTCTATGAAACCGACCGTAACTACACCAAAGTGTATAAGCGGTTGCACGTAGGCGATGCGGTAATTCTTCAAGTTGCAGATTCTTTGCCTGAGATAAACCGCGTGCTATGTTGGCAGCCCGACGGAAATGATATTGCCAATTATGCTACTTACGAAGCGATAACGGACTACAGCAATTGTAGCAAAGAGTTTGAAACCGAGATGCTACATCAATCGCACAAAAGAATTGGTTTTGTCTACGACAAATATCAAGATGAACATATCGGTGCATACATTGAAGTGGGCATAGATAAAAAGCTCGTGCGTACTTTTTTATTCAAAACGTTCGAAAAGAACTTTGAAAAGATTTATCAAACGGTAAATATCGGAGATACGGTTGTTCTGCGAGTATCCGATTCTATTCCACAAATCAATCGTGTACTCATTTGGCATCCGACTCCAGAT
>JAFYCM010000030.1 GCA_017539645.1 Bacteroidales bacterium | reverse complement strand
GTGCCTGAGCAGATGGTTATCGACGGCAACTTCCCAACCGTAAAATCGCCAAACCCTGAGAATTCAGAGGCTATGACGATGGGTATGAACCTTGGTACAAAAGTTGGCGCCGACCTTGTTATTGCTTCTGACCCCGATGCCGACCGCCTCGCTATCGTCTGCCGCGACGACAAAGGTGAGTGGGTTATCATCAACGGCAACCAAACTTGCATGATGTTCAGTTAGTATATCATTACTAATATGAAGAAACTCGGCAAGTTGAAGCCAAATATGTTCCTCGTAAAGACCATCGTCACCTCGGAACTCATCCGCGAGATTGCCGACAAGAACCAAGTGAAACTCTACGACGAGTACACTGGCTTCAAGTGGATTGCTTACCGCATCCGCGAGATGGAAGGCAAAGAGAAATACATCGGTGGCGGCGAAGAGAGCTTCGGCTTCTTGCCATACGATAAGGTTCGTGATAAAGATTCGCCTGCCTCTATCTGCCTCATCTGCGAAATTGCTGCTTGGGCTAAGGACAATGGTATGACGCTCTATCAGCTCCTTATGAAGATTTACCAAGACTACGGCTTCCAGAAGGAAAAAGCAGTCAACGTCGTTAAGCCTGGTAAGAGCGGTGCCGACGAGATTAAGGCTATGATGGAGAACTTCCGCAACAATCCGCCTAAGAGCCTTGCAGGTTCGCCAGTGGCTAAGATTAAGGACTTCAAGTTGCTCAAAGAGACATGCTGCGAGTGTGGCAAAGTAACCGACATCAAGATGCCTGCTACCTCAAACGTGCTCCAATACTTCACCGCCGACGGTTTGAAGGTGAGCGTTCGTCCTTCGGGCACCGAGCCAAAGATTAAGTTCTACGTTGAGGCTAAAGCCGACATGAAGAGCGCTGCAGATTACGCCGCAGCCGATGCCGCAGCCGACAAGAAGATTAATCAGGCTCTCAAAGATATGGGCGTAGCATAACGACCTATATATAACAGCATAACCAAAGTCACCTGCCATAATGGTAGGTGACTTTTCCTAAATAAACTATCTATAATTATGAAAATTTCTGCTTTTGTAGCCGCATTGGCGGTATGTTGCTGTGTGTCAGCACACGAAATCCCTCAAGGTGTTTATATGTCGATAGAAGATTTATTACAGCAAACACCCTCAGACACAATCCATTTCAATGTAAAGAAGCGTAGCAATTTTGCTATAAAGATGAATGGTGGCAACGATTATGAAATCTTGCATCACAATCGCGCTGAGAAAAAAATGCTCAAAAAGCAAGTCGTTGTCTATTCGAGCGGCGATTCGCTATTTATCAATTGTCGTCAATATAAAGCCGACAAGCATTATGCGTTGGTAGAATCGTCAGGACGTTATTTGATTTTTCATGCAGGGCTCTCTGCTCTGACTAAGAAAGAAAACGCTAAACGTGGTGCTTCTGCCGCTGCAATGGGCGTGATGTTTGGTGCACTTGGAGGCGGATTGATGGCATTGGCAAGTGATATTCCGCGCTTTTGTTATGCTCTCGATACTCACGATAATCAGTTGCACATGTTTACTATCGAATTCCTTGATGAAATTTTGAAGGAGGTTGGCGGCGATGTATACGATAATTTCCTTCGCGAGAAACAGATAATAGATAGTATAACTAATAAAGAGCAATACAATGTGGTATATAAGCGAATGATTGATCGCTACATACCTATTGTAGGCGAAGTGTATCCCAACTGATTTAGAAACGTACAATACATAAAAACGAAGGACTGCCATTACGACAGTCCTTCATTTTTTTATAACGAAACCTTTTGTAAATCAGTTTTTGAAGCTATGTATAGGCGCAGGAATGCGGCCCTTACGTTCAACGAAGCGTTGGCAACCAAACGTATTTATTGGCATCACTGGTGCATGACCAAGTAAACCTCCAAACTCCACATTGTCGCCAACCGTTTTGCCTACAACGGGAATTATACGTACGGCCGTTGTCTTCTGATTCACCATACCTATAGCGGCTTCGTCGGCTATTATGCCTGCAATTGATGTGGCAGGCGTATCGCCAGGAATGGCAATCATATCGAGACCTACGGAGCAAACACACGTCATAGCCTCGAGTTTTTCAATGTGTAGTGCGCCACAGTTCACAGCGTCTATCATGCCTTGGTCTTCGCTAACCGGAATAAACGCGCCCGAAAGTCCGCCTACATACGACGATGCCATCACACCACCTTTCTTCACTTGGTCGTTCAGCAGAGCGAGAGCCGCCGTTGTGCCAGGTGCTCCTGGTTGGTCTACGCCAATCTCCTTCAAAATGTCGGCTACCGAATCGCCAATTGCTGGCGTAGGTGCCAACGAGAGGTCTATTATTCCAAACGGTACACCCAAACGCTTAGATGCCTCTTGTGCAACGAGTTGTCCTACGCGTGTTATCTTGAATGCTGTGCGTTTTATGGTTTCGCAGAGCTCTTCGAAATCGGCACCGCGGCGTTGCTCCAAAGCATACTTAACAACGCCCGGACCGCTAACACCCACATTTATAATGGCATCGGCTTCCGACACGCCATGGAACGCACCCGCCATAAATGGGTTGTCGTCGGGGGCATTGCAGAGCACAACGAGCTTGGTGCAGCCCATCGAATCGCGTTCGGCAGTTGCGGCAGCAGTCTCCTTTATTATCTCGCCCATCAAGCGTACGGCATCCATATTTATGCCCGTTTTTGTAGAACCAACGTTTATCGATGAGCAGATGCGCTCTGTAGATGCAAGCGCTTTAGGTATAGAGCGTATGAGCAATTCGTCGCTCTGCGTCATACCTTTCGATACGATGGCCGAGTAGCCGCCAAGGAAGTTTATGCCAAGTTCAGCCGCAACTTTGTCTAGCGTTTGAGCCACGTGCACATAGTCGTCGATAGTTTGGCAAGCCGAACCCGCCACGAGCGAAATAGGTGTAATAGAAATACGCTTATTTACGATAGGAATGCCGAATTCGCGCGAGATGTCGTTGCCAGTGCGCACAAGGTCGCGAGCCAACCGCGTGATTTTGTAGTATATATTTTCGCAAAGATGTGTAACATTCGTGTCGGCGCAGTCGAGAAGATTTATACCCATAGTGATAGTTCGCACATCGAGATTCTCGTGCTCTATCATCTTGTTGGTCTCTATAACTTCCGAAATATTTATCATGATTAAGTAAAAAGTAATAAGTAAAAAGTAAAAGGCTTGAAGCGAAAACAGGTAAGAAGTAACCGATAATTCTCAATTCTCAATTTTGAATTTTCAATTTATATACGGTGCATCTTGTCGAAAATCTCCTCGCGTTGGCATTTTATCTGTACGCCCATCTTTTCGCCGAGTTCACCCAATTCGGTAGAAGCCACCTCGAAAGGTTTTTTCATGCGCGACATATCCACAATCATCATCATGTTGAAATACTCTTGCACGATGGTTTGCGAAATATCTAAGATGTTGACGTTGTTGTCGGCCAAGTATGTGCAGACTTTCGCTATTATGCCAACGGTGTCTTTACCAACCACCGTAATTATTGATTTGTTCATTGTCTTTCTGTTATTTATGGGTGCTAATAATTGAGCACGAAGATATTGAAAATCGGTGTATGGCTACATTCGATTGGAGCGCATTTCATTTTGCTCTATTTCTGAAGATGTAAGTGCTTGTTATTCTGAGAATAATGAAGAAACTCGGTGCATTTAGAATAAAAATTGACACTTTTTCGGGGGAATGCTGATGTAAAACTTACACTTTTTCGGGGGAATGAGGTGCTATTGTAGTTGTAGTATTCCCGTGAAAAGAAATGTGGCGTGGCGCGTAATTTCATTGCCGAAATGAATAATTTTGGTTCGTTTTGAATAAATAATACGCAATGAAAATACAGAACCTTACAACGCAGGTGCAATATGGTGAAAATGAAGAGAGTAGGGTAGACGAACTCGAATTGATGGAACTCGCAAAGGCGGCGGCTCATAGGGCATACGCTCCATATTCGCGTTTTCGTGTAGGAGCTGCAGTTAAGATGGCTGATGGCACGCTCTTTTCGGGAAGTAACCAAGAAAATGCAGCCTATCCGTCGGGGTTGTGTGCCGAGCGCGTAACGCTTTTCTATGCAAATGCGCAAAAGCCCAATGTTGCAGTAGATACTTTGCTTATTTATGCCGAAACCGATGAAGGCGCTTTGGAGCAGCCAATCACACCTTGTGGCGCATGCCGTCAGGTGATTCTCGAAAAGGAACATCTGCAAGGTTCGCCTATCACCATTATTCTTTGTGGTCGCGATAAGATGTATCGTATTCGTGGTATAGATAATCTTATGCCGCTCACCTTTGTTGGCGATGTGTTGCCAACTACTCTGTAATAGAAAATATGTATTTGTCTTCTAATTAGGCAAAAGGTTACATTTGCGCCATGATGAAGACAACAATAGAAAACAAGGAATTTGGCGGCGAACGTCCGCTTTTTGGTAGCCACGGCTTGGTGCTGCGTGGCGTAACTATTCATACTGGAGAATCGGCATTGAAGGAGTGTACCGATGTGGAAGCTTACGATTGCCGTTTCGAAGGTCGTTATCTGTTCTGGCACAACGATAATTTCATTATCGATGGTTGCACATTGACTGTCGACTGTCGTGCTCCGTTGTGGTATTCGCGTAATCTGTTGATGAAGAATACGTTGCTAGAATCGCCAAAGATTTTTCGCGAGATGCAAAACCTCATGCTCGAGAACGTAACTATGCGCGAAACGCCAGAAATCTTTTGGCATTGCGATGGCATAACGCTCCGCAACGTAACTATCGATGGCGGCGACTATCCGTTTCTACATAGCAACAACATAAAAATTTACAATTGCCGCATTCGTGCCAAATACTCTTTTCAGTATTGCCGTAATATAGAGATATATGATAGCGAGATAGATACGAAAGATGCTTTCTGGAATAGCGAGAATATTACCGTTCACAATTCCAAAATCTGTAGCGAATACCTCGCTTGGCACTCGCACAACCTTCGTATGTATGATAGCCACATCGATGGCACTCAGCCGCTTTGCTACGCCCACGACCTTCTGATGGAGCATTGCACTATGGGGGCTGGCGCTGATCTCGCTTTTGAATATACAAGTGTAGAAGCCGACGTTTGTGGCAACATCGTCAGCGTGAAGAATCCGCTCACTGGACGCATCACTGCCGATACCATAGGCGAAATAATTATCGACGAAAACCTCAAAGCTCCAGGCGATTGCAAGATTTCGTGCCGTAAGTAAATTTTCAATACAAAATAATCGAGGCTGTCCTAACACTAATTAGAACAGCCTCGTTTTTTATAATTGTATCTAAATTTTAGAATGTGTATGCAGCTCTTATGCTAAAGAAGTTCCATTTGCCCTTTTCTTCAATAGAGCTCTTGGAACTCTTGTTGTAGCCCCAATCATCATCCCAATCATCCCAATCATCGTAATCAGGGACGTCGCCACTCTCTTCATATTTGAATGCATTGCTCAAACCTTTGTTGAAATGAACACCCAGTGCAATATGTTCATTGATTTCGAACATAGCACCGAATTTCAAGCCAAAGGTGAATCGTTTGTATTCATCTTCGTCGTATAAATTGTCCGACTTATAGTCTCCATATTTCTCTTTCCACGACAGACCTAAACCAAACGCTGGGCCTAACTCTGGACGAAGTTTGAAAGAACCAATACCTATCTGATAGCCAACCATTATAGGAATGTCGAGCCCTGTCATAGTTGAAGAAGCATCACCTTCTTTGGCGGACTTCATACCAAACAAAACACTAGGTTGTACCACAAGTTTACCTGCTGTGAAATCAGCAAAAACACCAGCATTCCAACCAAAACCGCTTTCTGAGCTCGATGTTGAACCAAAAGGTGACTCAACCTTCATCGACATAATAGAAGGTCCTAACTCTACTGCAGCGCCAAATCTCGTTTGCGCTTGTGCCCCTACGCAAAACGCTGCAGCGAGCACGAATAATGTTCTCAAATTTTTCATATACATTGTGTATTAGAAGTTGATATATCTAAGTTATCAATAATCAATCCTATTGTATAAAATGTAAACAACTATTAATAATAGTTAACGTTTTGCGCGGCATTTTGCCTTCGTTATAGATATTTATGCACATTTTATCCATACATATATATACTTCATCGAGCTATTTAGCGCATTCGTCGGTAAAAACGGCAGGCGGCACACAATCACTCACTCGTTGGCACAGTTTTCGTCTGTCTCGTTAGCAAATGTCGAACTAATAATACTGACGATTATGAAAACGAATTTCAAATTGGTAGCAGTAATGACGATAGCCATTCTCACCTCAGCAAATAGCAACATTATCGCACAGAATAGTGCTCGCCACATTAATCAAACTTCACCTCGTACTGCTAACGTTTCGCATCAGCCTGCGCCGAAGCATGATCACGTTGTAAACAATGGTCACTCTCATCAAAATAAATATCATGGTGATAACCATCATAAAATGCATCACAACAATTTTGGCAACAACAAGGTGATTCACCACAATCATCATCACCATTATCATTATGCACCTGCTCCAGCTCCAGTGCATGTGGTTCACCACTACAATGGTGTGCGTCCGTTGCCACTTCGCCACATTGTGCACAACCATCATCGCTATGTGGTTTACGAGCATTTCTATGCTCCCGACCCATACGTAGTTGGCGCTATATATACTCAGATTCCTGCCGATGCTGTTTGCTACGTCGTTGATGGTAGACGCTACTACAGAGCTCTCGGCTTCACATTCTGCACGCTCAACATAGCAGGACAACTTTTCTACCAGCTACTCAGCTAAATACCACAGCGTAAATTATAGATTCTACTAATCTCATTTTGGGAGGCAAGGTCGCAAAAGTGGCTTTGCCTCTCACTTTTTATACTCATTTTGTAAGGTTTGAGTGTTATAAATAGTTATTTGTAGTGATTGTCGTTCGCTATAGTCATAAATAGTTTTGTGTATAATAATTCTAAACAAAAATAACGATGAGTAAAAAAGCTATTTTCTATGGTTCTACGACTGGAACAGCAGAAGAAGTTGCAGGAAAAATAGGCGCAGCATTGGGCGCTGACGTCTTCAATGTTACAGACCTTTCGGCCGATAAAATTGCCGAATACGATACATTGATTTTTGGCTCGAGCACTTGGGGTGCTGGCGAACTTCAAGACGATTGGTATGATGGCGTGAAGGTGCTCAAATCTTCCAATTTGCAAGGCAAAACAGTTGCACTTTTTGCTTGTGGCGATTCTTCGTCATACAGCGACACGTTTTGCGATGCTATGGGGCTTATATATCAAGAGATTGCCAACTCGGGCGCTATCATTGTTGGACAAACTCCTACCGATGGCTATTCGTTCGACTCGTCTATTTCGGTAGTCGATGGAAAATTTGTAGGTCTTGCTATCGATGAGGTAAACGAGTCGAACAAAACCGACGAACGCATTGCTGCGTGGGTAAAAAATATACAATAACATATTTATAGCCAGAAAGGTATGAATAGTGAACTTGTTTCTGCCGAACTTATGGTGCTGAGTAACCATATTTATGAATACAAAAAAGGTGTGCGCAACTTGATTCTTTTCACACTCACTAATCGTCAGGTGAGTAGTGCAGTGGAGAAGCTTCAACGACAAAACATCGACTATATTGTACAAACTATCGGTAGCAACAACGTAAATATCTTCTTTGGCAAAAAAGAGTGCCTCGATGCCATTCGTATGTTTGTCGATAGACCTCTTAGCATGCTGTCGCCTGAGGAGGATTTCATTCTTGGGGCGCTTCTTGGCTACGATGTCTGCCGGCAGTGTGAGCGTTTTTGCGAACGCAAGAGGCGAGTGTAAATATGCATGAGGCTTGTTTCTTGGTCATAAACAATTAGGGCTGCCATTATATCTATGACAGCCCTAATTTTATTTTCTATTCTTATTCTATTTATAAATCGTACACCACAGTGGTGACAGAGCGTGCGCCAATAGTGATATTGGCGTTGTAGTCGCTTTCTGTTGTACGATGCAGGTTGTTGTTGGCATCGGTTACGAATACCGACATCGTCTTAGGCGAGCCAACGTTTTTGAACGTTGCGGCCGTGCTGACCTCTTCTTTGCCCATATTTACGTATACAACAACTATTTGCGATTTGTCGCTCGATATGTATGCCGAACCCAGCAGACCATTCATTTCGCTTGCGCCATTTAGGTCGATGCGCGTGCTACCTGGGCGAACGAAGCGGCTGTAGTTGCCAAGCACCCAAAGATTCTTGTCGGCAGTTAGCGTGCCGCCATTCTTTATGTCGCCGTAGCTTTCGTCGTTCGAATCACCTGAGGCATTCATACGTATCAGATAGAAACGGTTTTTCTGACCCCATTTCTCTTGAGCGAAAGCTGTCCAATAGCTCCAGCCCGCCATGTTGCCGAAGGTGAGGTCGCTGTGGATAATCTTGCCCATGTAGAGCGCAATGTCCATCTTGGAAGCAGCATTGTAGCTCTCTGGAAAACCTGCACTTGTCAATGGTTCAGCATCGAGCATCGACCATTCAGTTTGCATGGCGCGCAAGCCGTAGGCGGCTGCAGCGTCGCGCACCGTTTCGCGTATGGTGGATAGGTCGTTGTTGTTGGTGAATGTCCAATAGCTATGTCCGGCAACAATGGGCGCTACGTGGGCGCAGTCGCCAATGTATGTATTTGTATTATCCTTATTCCAAAAGGCGTTTATTTGGTTGTTGCCGCGCGTTTCGTTGCCAGCGTACGTACAATTCCACTTAGCAGCTTCGGGAATAAGTATCTGCGAAGAGAGACCGAGTTTATCTATGCTCGTGTTGAGTTCGCGAACGAGCTTAGCAACATTTTCGTTTTCCCACGGCGAGCCCTCTTGACCATCGTTCCAATCGAACTGTGGTTCGTTCACAGGGTCGATATAAGTGACATTATAGCCATCGTTGACAAAATGCTGTGTTACAGTGGCTAAGAACTCAGCGAAATCGTCGTAGCAATCATCTTTTAGATTACACTTTTGTCCGCTACGATTCATGTTAGCAAGTCCGTTTTTGGTGTAATAGATTGGCGCAGAGTTGGAGAAGAGCAAGAAGTGCGGCACTTGATACTCTTTGGCCTTCTGCATAAACCATTGCTGACCATCGCATCGCGTCCAGTCGTAGGTGCCATCGGCATTGAGGAAACATTCTGCGCGACGCGTTTCGTCATCAATATTACTATTGCTACCTTGCGTAGCACTGCCAGCGCCAATATTGACACGCCAACACGAAAGACCTATGCCTGCTGGATTTCCGGTCGGAGAAATCTCTTGACTAAAGAGCCACTTCGCTGCACGATTTTTCTGAGCTTCTGAGAAATAGTCTGCTACAAATTCGGCAGTCCAGCAATCGGAAGCACCGAAATCTACTATCGTCTGATACGACGTTGCTGCATCAATAACAATCGCAGTAGCTTTCGCCTCCTCGTTGGTGGTGGAGTCTGTGGTGGCTGGCTCGGTTGTAGTTGTATCGGTAGGCGTATTCTCTTTAGGTGTCGACACTTCCGACTTGTCGTTGTCGCAGCCCATAAGTATTGCTAATGCAGATACAATGATTAGGTTATTTTTCATGCGTAAGAGTTTCTAATTAGATGTTATGCATCAAGTTGATGATAATAAAAATACGAGTTACGAGATTGAAGAAACAAAGTCTCGTAACTCGTATTAGACATATAAATTATTCAATTAGTAGCCAGGGTTTTGAGAAATAGAGCCATTGCTTCGGTCGATTTCTGCTTGAGGAATAGGCCAAAGTTCGTGGCGACCTTCTTGGAATAGGTGACCTTCGTTAGATGGTTCTTTAGTGTTCATAACCTCCCATTCATCGGTCGAAGTAGCGTTGTAGCGTACAAATTCACCATTCTCGCCCATCACGCAAGAAATTCTTGGCTTGTTTTGTACAGGGTCTATTTCGCGACGTAGGTCGTAGAGACGCATACCTTCGCCAGCAAGTTCAAGACGACGTTCTTTCCAAATAGCATAGAGAAGATCGTTGCCACTGAGTCCAGTCTTAGCAGGCAGACCTACACGAGCACGAATTGTGTTGATGTCGGCAAGAGCCTGAGCAGTTTCGCCCTTACGGAATGCAGCCTCAGCACGGGTGAGATACATTTCTGCCAAACGTATGCAAATCAAATCCAAGGGCACTTTACCATCAATGTTGCCGGCAGATGCAAGTTCTTGACGCATTGCAATAGGTACGTAGAACTTACGCCATACGCGGCACGATTTGTTGTCGTCGGTTTTGAATTTATACTCAGGGTTAAGGTCTTCATCGCCATAGACGGGTTCGCCATATTTTACAATGGTGCTCTTACGGCGAATATCGTCGCCTTCGCTTATGTATGCTTGCTCAAGGTTGGAAGTAGGTACGCACCAGCCCCAACCGTCCATTGCTTTCTTAGCTTCCAAATCGTCGGTGCTCCATGATTCGCCACGAGCCGCAGTAACGGTCGGTATACGTGCACCAACTGCATAGGTCTGGTTGCTATTGGCTTGGATTTCGAAAATCGATTCTTGGCCATTGTGGTTATATACGCTCCAGATGTCGATGAAATTGGGCTCGAGAGCGTAGCGTCCGCTGTTGATGACTTTGTCGGCATAGGTATATGCATTGTCGTAATCGCCCATAAATAGGTAAGTACGAGCCAACAACGCTTCACAAGCACCACTCGTCACACGACCTTTGTCAACGCCGGTCCATTCGCTTGGGAGAAGAGCGGCAGCTTCCTTGAGGTCTTTCACAATCTGAGCATAAACCTCAGCTTTAGGCGAACGTGTCAGTCCAAGACCACTTGTACCAATAGGTTCGGTGAGGAGAACTACATCGCCAAAGTTCTGCACAAGCTCCCAATAAGAATATGCGCGGAAGAACTTTGCCTGTCCGATGCACTGATTCTTAACCGTTTCGCTCACTGGAGAATCTTGAATACGTTTTAGCAATGTGTTAGCTGCACTGATATTTTGGTATTTGTAATAATAGAAATTATACAAACCATCAGGAGCGTTGGTTGCCGTAACAGTGTAGTGGGCAAACGGATAATAAGCCGAGTTATCTTGACCGAGGTTACCCATCCAAGCATCGTCGGTAGCAGTTTCGTTTATCAAGCGAAGAAGTTGCTGCCACCAGTCGTGCCAGTGAGAGAATCCCACATAGAGGCTACCGGTAAATGATTCACACTCTTCGGCTGTACTAAAGTAGTTGTCCAAATCCTCAACACCGTTCTGAGGAGTGGTTATAAAATCTTCACTGCATGATGGCGACATAAATCCTATTATGGCAGCCAATGGAAGTATTTTTATTGTTGTTTTCATTGTCGTAGTAGTTTTTAGAATGTGACATTAAGTCCGAATAACCAAGTGCGTTGCATAGGATATGCAAATTCTTGGAAACCATATTCCATAGGAGCGAAGTTGGTTTCAGGATCTACACCTGTAAACTTGGTCCAAGTATGGAGATTCTGTGCAGATACTGAGAATCGTGCGCTATTGATATGCAGTTTTGCACAAACAGGCTGAGAGAGTGAGTATCCAACTTGAATATCTTTCAGGCGCAGATATGAAGCATCTTCAACGAAGAAGTCAGAGAACTTAGTGTAGTTTCCGTTATTATCGTTGTGAGAAAGTATTGGCAAATAGTTGCTTGTGCCCTCTCCGTGCCAGCATTTGCCGAGAGCATCGCTTGCGAGGTTAGTTTGGCTCGCAGCATTGTATTTGTCGATGATGAGCCAATTGACAACGTCGTTGCCATAGCTGAAGTAGAGGTTCAAACCGAAGTCTACAGTTCCTGCATTGTCGAGCTCATACGATAGGTTTGCGTTGAAACCACCAGTGAAATCGGGGAATGGCGAACCAATCTTCACACGGTCGTCGGCATTAATAGCGCCATCGTTGTTGACGTCGACAAAACGGATGTCGCCAGGACGAGCGTATTGCTGTAGAGCGTCGCCATATTCATTGGTATAGCTTCTAACTTCTGTCTCGTTTTGGAACAATCCCGCAGTTTTGAAGCCATAGAAATAACCAGGTTCCTCACCAATAACCATTCGTGTGGTTTGTTGGTCGTTCCATCCATGTCCGAGAATTTCTTCCGTACCAGCAAGTTTGTTCATCTTCATTTTAGCGGTCGACATGTTGAAGTTGAGGTCAACGCGGAGCTTATTGAAGGTGTTACGATAGTTGACCGCGAAGTCGATACCCTTAGCTTCCATATCACCGATGTTGGTCCAAATGTTACCCCAGCTTGGGAAACCTGCGTAATATGGATAAGTCATTTGGAATAGCATATCCTTGGTGGTCTTCTTGTATAGTTCAACGCTTGCAGTGAGTTGTTGTTGGAAAAGACCAACTTCTACACCTACGTTAAGCTCTTCGATAATCTCCCACTTAATATCCTCGTTCTTCATGGTGCTCATACCAGTAACACTCGAAACATTTTCCGAATCGAACGAGTAGTAGTCGGTGCCAAGTTTTGATAGGTATACATCCGAAGGTAAGTTCTGGTTACCTACGTTACCCCAACCAGCTATAAGTTTAGCATCGCTAATTATTTCATTGTCGATAAGGAATGCCTCGCGGCTAAAACGCCATGCTGCTGAGAACGATGGGAAGAATGCCCACTTGTTCTTGTCGAGGAATTTCGAAGAACCATCGTAACGGCCAGTAGCAGTGATGAGGTAACGATCGTCGTAGTTGTATGTCAAACGACCGATATAAGAAACTATCGAGTTGGTATATTCGTTACCGCCAGCTTTTTGTACAGTACCATTACTACCATCGAGTTGACGCATAGTTTCAGTAGTGCTTGGGTAACCTTCGCGATAGCCTTGCAAATATTCACGATTTTGCTCCTCAGCTGTCATACCTACCATCACGCTACCGTGGTGCTCTTCGAGGTTGAGATCGTATTGAGCGGTGTTTTGCCAGCTCCAGTTGAAATCGGTAACAGTCTTGCGATTAACATTTGTTACGGCATTGAATTCGTGTGAAGCATCGATAACAAATTCAGGGTTGAACGACTTTGTCATCTCTTGGTTATAGTTTGCGCTTATCTGCGAACGAATCGAAAGGCCTTCAATTGGCGTAACATTCACATAGCCATTAGCCGTGATGCCATAGTTTTTACCACCATTGCCATCCTGACGCGATTCGCGTGCAACAGGGTTCCATGTGTAAGTATACTTAGAACGGCTGTAGATGCTATACTCGTTCTCTGTGCCATTAAGTTGGTCTGCGCTCTTTTTAGGAGCTGTGGTAGGGTCGATTTGCAAATAATCACCATACCAATTAGGTGTGTTATCCCATTTCTCGTGGCGAGGGTTAAGGTCTGCGCCGAGTTTCAACCATTCGGTGAGTTTCCAGTCATTGTTGACGCGCAAGGTGAAACGTTCCCAATTACCTACGTTGTAGAACGACTCTTGGCGGAAATACGAGAATGCAGCGTTGTACTGATGTTTCTCATCACCACCATTCATACTTATGCTTGCATTTATTTCTGGAGCAAAGTCGCGAACGCCAAGGCTCCACCAATCGGTGTCGGCAAGATCTTTAGCTGTAGTCTCGTCGATGAGTTGACCTGCACCACTATTTTTATAAGCAGTGTTCATAGCCTCGATATATCCAGCCTTGTTGAGCACATTGTATGGCTTTTTCACGTGCTGAATACCATAGGTGAAGTTCACATTGTATTGTGTGTCGCCAACTTTACCACGTTTGGTGGTTATGATTATGACACCAGCCGAAGCACGTGTACCATAGATAGCGGCAGCCGACGCATCCTTCAAAATATCTATGCTCTCAATATCTTCTGAGCTAAGGAAGTTGATATTTCCATTGCCATCGGTATTTACAATGGGCACACCATCGACAACATAGAGTGGCGAAGTGCTCGAGTTGATAGTGGTGAAGCCACGCACAAGCACTGTTGGTGTACCACCAGGAGCACCATTGTTGGATATTACTTGTACACCAGCAGCCTTACCTTGAATTGCTGTAGCTACGTTGCCTTGTGTCTCTTTGCGAAGGTCGTCGCCCTTAACAGAAACAATTGATGTGGTGATGTCGGATTTCTTTTGCGTACCATAACCAACTACCACAATGTCGTCGAGGTCGAGCCAATCGGCTTCAAGGTTAAAATTTATTTTTGTTTGGCCTTCTACAGGAATCTCCTGATTTACATAGCCAAGCATCGATATTGCTAAAACGGCATCGGGTGCCACTGATATGGTATAGTTACCGTCAAAGTCGGTTACGGTGCCTTGTGTTGTACCTTTTACTATGATGGCTGCACCTGCTACTGGTGCGCCTGTATCGTCGATAACTTGTCCGCTAACCTCGACTTTTTGCTGAGCAAAGGCCACTGTGCACGAGAGCAACAGAGTGGCTATTAATGTCTTGATTTTCATATCGTACTTGTATATTTATTTTGATACTCAGTCTATTAAGATAAATTTAGAACGCATCAACGCTGTGTCGAACACAAAGCGATATTTACCCGTCTTAGGCACAACAACTTTTGCCATATTGTTGCCACCATTGCGCGTGTTGTATTCGTTCTCTTTAGAGTCGTTGTCGCCACTTTCGAAACGGAAGAATGGTTCTGGCCACCAACCCCAATCGTGACGTGGTGTGATGGTGAACTCTATCTCTGCGTTGGCTTCAAGTTGTGTCTCTCCAGTCCAGATGTATGGGTTAGTCTTGTCTTGCGTCAGAACGAGTGCATTAGATGTAGACCAACTACCTATGCCAGGAATGCCACTACCTGCAAGTGCCAATTCGAACGATGAGGTGTACTCTTCAGCATCATTTAGATAATACTGAATGCCAGCTGGCAGAGGATTAGCGGTTTTGAGACTAGCTTGCTTGTATGCGCCATTAGCCTCTGGTGCGCCTGGTTCAACAACTTTTGGTTGCCATTTCTCTACACTATACGACCACTCTTTTGTGTTGATTTTTATTTCGTAGTATCCTACTTCAGGCAAAACAATTGGCTCTGTTGCATCATATTCACTGCCCAATTTGCTTTTATTGTTAACGTCTGCAGCAAAACAAACTGGATCGAAATTCGTCTTCTGAGGAAGGAATCGAATACCTTGATTAGCTTTCGATGCATAATAATGAGCTACGTATGTGAAAGGCTCTGAGCCATGATCGATGAGCATAGGTACACCAAAAAGATCGGAGTTGAGTTCATCGGCTGTTTCTACATCGCTCAAATACAATTTAGGGAAGTCTACCAACTCAGAAACGTTGATTATGCTCTCTTTCGATGTTGTGAATCCAGTTGTGTCGGTAAGCTCAACAACCATTTTATACTCAGCAAGTTCCGATGGCACAACTATAAACTCGTTGTACTCATATTTCTTTGCATTGGCTAATTGTGTTATTTCACTATTATAACTAAGATCTGGAATAGAAATGCTAATCTTTCCCAAAGCCTTATCATCTACTGCGGTAAATCCAAGTTTCAATTTTGTTTCGCTTTTGAGCAATACAAATATTTCATCGCTTGGAGCTACAGTGAACGATGGTGCAGTGAAGTCGCCATTCATCTGAACAGTAACGTTCTGCGTTGTCTCGTTGCCGAGAACGTCGGTTGCAGTTACGGCAACTACTATTTTATCGGTTTCGGCAAAAGTTGCATCAGGTTTGTAGCCATATTTCAATTCGTATTCGTTCAGAACCGCCTTGTGTGTAGCTATGAGATCTATAGTTTTGTCGAGATAGAACTCATCGTTCACCAATCTTATCGACTTCAAACCATCGTTGTCTTTGATTGTCGCCTCGATAGTGAACTTTCTTCCAGGCTCTGCTAAAATTTTTTTCTCCATGGTAATGGTAGGAAGTGCACCATCAACCACCGCGTACGACGTTTCATCGTCATCACACGAGAACAGCACGGCCGCTGTCCCAAGTGCTAACGCTTGTAAAAAGATCTTATTCATACCGTGTTAATAAAAAATTAGTAATAAGTTTCTACGATTGTTGTCTTTGAAAGTTGCAAATCGTGTTTTGCTAATTTATTGGGTTATGTATACAGAAAACAACTCTCATCGTTCATGTACGGAATAAAAATCGTTCACGACATTTTCTAAATGTTAAAACTCAACCCCAATTCATGGTAGGTAAATCGGTCGATCTGTCTTCGCGTTTGTTGGGAAATGCTCTATTTATCAGTAAATTATATGAATGGTTTTTTGCCGTGTTTCAATGCGATTTTCATTCTCAAGACACGGTGTTTTTGTCAATATTATAGCGTGCAAAAAGTGTTAAATATTACAAAAGGTAAAGAATCACCCCTCAAAACATAGCTTTATTTCACCCTTATATGCTAAATATTTACGCACAAATACGTATGTATAAAAGCAATATAAGCAGCCCTTGCAACGCAAAACGACAAAAAGTCACCCCTGCAAGGAAAATTGCGCGTATGTTTTATCGCTTTCGTCTTCGTCCATAACTATTTTGAACGCCAATGCTTGTCCGAATGACATATCTCTCTGTAGCATAGCTATATGACGATTTATACGTATTAATTATTTACCATTCAAAGGTTGCCCATCTGTCGCTAATCTGAGGGAAGAAGAACGCCAAAAGTTTACCTCGCATTGAGTGCTTTTTCATCTCTTCGTTGAAGCTATGCTCGTCTACTAAACGAACTCCATCAACAAGATCTGCAATCTCTTGCCCATTTTTGCTTCCACTCTTGAACACAGCGTTTGTATTCCTTACCGTATCGTGGAATTTCTGCCGTTTTACAAATAGCGAACTGCTTTGCTCTGCAATGAGCGTCGCATGAGGGAAGGCATCTTTGCATATTTCTATCACAGTCTGTATTTCGCGCTTCGATAGGTACATAAACAAGCCTTCAGCTATAAGAATAGTCTTCTTGCCTTTAGGAATACTGTTGGTCCAAGAACTATCAAGCACATTTCCAGTAATCATCGAAACACGGTCGCGTTTAGGAATAACCTTTTTGCGTATTTCTATAGAATTAGGCAAGTCGACATCAAACCAAAGTATTTCCCCATTGTCGACACGCGAAAAACGGTTGTCGAATCCAGTACCAAGATTCACAATCACAGCGTCGGGCCACTCGGCAATAAGGGCCTTGAGCTGCCTATCGAGCATCACAGTACGCGCAATAACACCTTCGTGTGATAAGAATTTATCATACGGCGCAGTGTCTATTTCAAGTGTATCTATTATCTCCACTGCCACTTCGTCCTTTATGCGAGCATTCGAACGCTTAGTCTCATTGGCTCTGATAGATAGAGGAATGAGAGCTGTAGTTTCAATATCACCAAGTTGTATTTTCATATTATTCAAATAATTTGGAAGTTGAAATTATATATGTATGAACGATGTCAACTGAGGCGAGAGCAGTAGTTATAGCTACTGCAGTGCCTGCTTGAAGTCGTTTATCAAATCGTCGGTATCTTCAATGCCAGCCGATACTCGTATCAGTGTGTCGGAGATTCCGTTCTGCTCTCTTACTTCCTTCGGAACAGAAGCGTGAGTCATTATAGCAGGTATTTCAACAAGGCTCTCCACGCCGCCAAGGCTCTCGGCTGTAGCAAATAGTTTTAGTTTCGATAGGAAGCGTTCTGCATCGTCGAGCGTGCCTTCAAGTTCGAACGAGAATACTCCTCCCGCACCTGTCGTTTGTTGCTGCGACAGTGCATATTGTGGGTGGTCCTTCAAACCAGGATATATAACGCGCTTAACTTTCGGTTGCGATTGCAAAAATTCAGCAAGTGCCAACGCATTTTTTTGATGCTGCTCCATTCGCACACCAAGCGTCTTTGCGCCTCGCAACGTCAGATAACTATCGAACGGCGAAAGCACTGCACCAACGGCATTTTGATGATATGCCAAACGTTGGTAATATGCTTCATTGTTGAGTGTTATAGCACCACCAAGCACGTCGCTATGTCCACCTATATATTTAGTGGTACTATATACAACTATGTCGGCCCCCAACTCGAGCGGACGTTGAAAATATGGCGAGAGGAACGTGTTATCGACCACCAAAATAAGATTGTGTTTTCGTGCTATAGAAGCAATAGCGCGAATGTCGGCAAGTTTGAGCAGCGGATTAGTTGGCGACTCAATCCAAATGAGTTTCGTAAGCGTCGAGATAGCGTTTTCGATATTTTCAGCTTTAGTAGCATCGACATAAGTAGTAGATACGCCCCAATTTGAAAATACGTTGCTCAAAAGTCGACGAGTGCCCCCATACAAATCATCGAAGCCAATAACATTGTCGCCAGCCTTCAGCAACGATAGTATTAGAGTAGATGCAGCCGCAAGTCCCGACGAAAAGGCTAATCCATATTTTGCACCATCGAGAGCAGCAAGTTTATCTTCGAGAGCCTTACGCGTAGGATTCAAACTGCGAGTGTATTCATAGCCAGCAGTAGGGTTTCCAGCCTTTTGGCGTGCAAAAGTGGTTGATAAATGAATAGGTACGGCTACATCGCCAGTTGCACCTTCACGAAAATCGGGCTCTTCGCCTCTATGTATTGCCTTTGTAGAAAAACCAGACATAATAATTACGAGTTATGAGTTACGAGTTCAGTTCAATTCTGAAGTTTCAATTTCCAATTCTGAATTTTCAATTTTCAATTCTGAATTTTCAATTTTCAATTCAATTTTCTTCTCTTTTAGCCATTCGTCGTTATACATCTTCGACAAATACTTATTGCCACTATCGCAAGCTATAGTAACCACACGTTTGGGCGTTGTTTGTTCTTTGCAATAACGCAATGCAGCGCTAAGCAACGTGCCTGTCGACGAGCCAGCCAATATGCCTTCTTCGTAGAGAAGGAGTCGTGCTGCGGCAAAGCTCTCTTCGTCGGTTACGGCATAGGCCTTTTTCACAAGGTCGAAATCGGCAAGAGCTGGAATATAGTCTTCACCTATTCCCTCTACATACCACGAACCGCTCTCTTTGTTGAGTTTATGAAGATTTATGTAATCAGTAAGTACAGAACCCTTGGGATCGGCAAGTATAAATTCGGTTTGAGGGCTTACTTTTTTGAAGAATTTTGTTAGCCCCGACAATGTACCCGAAGAGCCAACGCCAACAACTACGGCATCGACTTTATGCTCCATTTGTTCCCAAATTTCTGGAGCTGTATAGAGCGCGTGCGTTTCTGGGTTATCAGGATTTTCAAATTGGTTGATGTAGTAGCCGCCACGTTCATTGGCTATTCTTGCAGCCATATCTTGATAATATTCAGGATGCCCCTTGCCCACATCGCTTCGCGTGATGACAGTCTCAACGCCAAGAGCCTTTAGGTGATTTATCTTCTCGCGGCTCATTTTATCGGGTATTACTAAAAGTAGCTTATAGCCTTTCATTCGGCAGGCCAGCGCAAGCCCCAATCCGGTGTTGCCTGCAGTGGCCTCTACTATAAGTTGTCCTTTTTTTATTGTTCCGCGTTTTTCGGCTTGCACTATCATGTTAAGACCCGTACGATCTTTTATGCTGCCTCCGGGATTTTGGTTTTCGAGTTTCAAAAAAAGTGAACTCCGTCCTGTGTTGAGACGCTTTAGTTGGAGCATTGGCGTATTCCCAATCATATCCAAAACATTGTTGAATGTTGCCATATTCTTTTCCTTACTGATTTACAATGGCAAACATACTACTCAACTACAAGGAGAGTAATACCATTCATTTGGTGTATTGCATAACTATAATTGGTATATACGTATACCAAAAATATGGTATATGAAGATGCAATGCGCTGTTATTGCGCAAGTTGAGTAGCGATGAACCTCCGTCGAACTATACCTCCGTCCGACTCCGTTCGAGAAAATTCGCCCCGCACTGGTTTGCGGATTTCCAAATCCGCCCAAAATAGCGGTTCACTCCGTTCGAGAAAATTTGCCTCCCATTGGTTTGCTGATTTCCAAATCCGCCCAAAATAACAGTTCGCCCCGTTCGAGGAAATTTTTCCCCCACTGGTTTGCTGATTTCCAAGTCCGCCAAAATAGCATTTAGT
>JAFYCM010000029.1 GCA_017539645.1 Bacteroidales bacterium | reverse complement strand
TGATATCGTCAGTTGACGACACACAAAGGCGTTCACTGAATTCCGATAGGATTCAGTGAACGCGAAGCAACAACATGTCGCTGAAAGATAATTAGTGATAGATTTGCCAGAAATACATAATACAGAATTTGTTGAAATCACTATAATTGAATGCAAAATTACCAATACTTACAACTGTGTTAGGAATGGAGACAGATTGCAGACCATCACAATAAGTGAACGCAAAATCGCTAATGCTTGTAACTGTGTAGGTAGTGCCATTATTTTTTACAATCGAAGGAATAGTAAGGTCGCCTTGGCTTTTGGCTTCTGCTCTACCTACAGAAACGTAATGCTTCTTGTTGTCGGTTATCTTATACTTCAGATTGTCGACAATAAAATCTTGAGCTACAGCATGAATTGAAAATATTATTGCTAATAATATTAATGCTAAGTTCTTCATGATTATAAATAGACGTAGAGACAAGTTTAGCGATTGATTCTCAATTCCTAAAACTTATATCCAATGCTCATACCTATGTGGCGCGGCTTGCACGATTGCGCAAATTTGTGGTTGAGACTTTCAAAATAGAACGTATCGGCTTGGGCGTCGTTGAGGTTGCGGCCAAAGATGCCTATGCTCAGCGATTTGTATTTCACATCAGCGTGAGCACCAAGTTGCGCGTAAGTATCTTGTTTACAATGGTTATCCTCTGTCCAATAAATATCTCCTAATGCGTTGAGCGATAGACCAATATTTATGTTGAGGTCGTTGTTGCGAACCACTACGCCATCGATAGTTGAACCAATGGTATGTTGCGGAATGAAAGGTACGCGATTGTCGTCGTAGCAAAGGTTTTCGCCATTTTCATACGTAATATAATCGGTGAAACGTGCGTCGGTAAAGCCATAATTAGCCGCGAGTATCAGCCTGTTGTCGAGCGCGTTAGCCATAAATGAAACCTCCGCGCCAATGCTACGACTTTTGCCCGCGTTCACAATGCGACGCCCAAAACCGCTCTCTACAAATTGTGCAACTTGTTGGTCGGTGATGTTGGCTACGAATGCAGCAATTTCTATAGCTAAATGGCTGTTCGGACGAATGTGGCTGCCAATCTCGTAGTTGATGCAATGCTCTGGTTTATACGTAATTATGTCGTTGATCTCTTCTTCGGTGATAGATGCATTATGCTGACGAAACGAGGCGCTGACGATGTCCGAAAACATTTGCACATTGTAGCCGCCGCTGCGATAGCCGCTTGCTACATTGGCGTATATAGAATAGCCAGCGGGAGAGTGCCAAGTGAGCGAGATTTTAGGCAAAAAGTTGAAGTAGCTATTGTCTGTAGAGCCTTTGTACACGGCGCCTGGCAAAGCATTTTGTATAGTTTGTCCGTAATAGTCCATCACGTATTCCACATCGCTCGACCATGTGTTGTAGTCAATCTTCGTGCGTTCATAGTCGAGGCGTGCGCCAACCTGCGCCGTCAGTCGATCGCTGATGTCGAAAGTAGAGCAGTGGTAGAGAGCTATGCCGAGCGCTGGCGTTTTGTATGTGCCAGGAATATCCATTCCATCATCGGTGAGCGTAACGTGTACGGGCGAGCCGGCAGCCTCCATTGCAGCTTGCATCGATGTGTTTATCATCTGCACGCCGCCTTCGAAGAATTGTACTTCGCTTGCCGTCTTGAGCCATTGATAATAGAAAAATAGTCCGTTAGTGTATTGCCAACGACCCGCACGCGATGATTTTATTATAATCTCCTCGCTCACAGTGCGTTGACGTTGTGCTTGCGAGAGCTCAAACGTGTCGGTAGGCAAGAAATCTTGGTCGATGTCCATCTTGTCGTTTATCAAGTTGAAACCTGTGATGGACGATATAATATTCTTACTTCCAACGTATTGCGCTTTTATTCCGCCAAAGCCTAACGAACGCCAGTATGTAGGTTTTTTGTTAGAACTTATAGCGCCAATAGCCACTGGGTCAGCTACTTTGTCGGTTGTTGCACCGCGATATTCGTAAGCATAGCCGCCCTCGTTGGTGTGCTGAAAGTTGGCAGAGACGTCTACGAGCAAGTTGTCCTTAGGCATAAATATAGTACGTACGCGGCCTCCGCCCATTTTGCGATCATCTACGCTATTGCCCAGATTCTGGTTGCGATAGAAACCGTCGCGTGTATTGTAGAAACCTGCAACTGAGAAAGCAGCGGTGCTGTTAATCTTGTGACTATGAGATACGTATGCGGAAAAATCTTTGCTCTCTTTTATGCCATCGAGACGGAGCGTAGTGCCTGAGTTGGTAAACGGGTTCATCGTCTGAATATTTACCACGCCGCCCATCGCATTGCGACCATAGACAGTGCTTTGCGGGCCGCGCATCACGCCAATTTTCGCTACATCTACGAAGTTGAACGAAAATCCAGTCTTGTCGATAATGGGCACGTCGTCGACGTATAGACCGACAGCTGGCGTATTTATGCGCGAACCGATGCCGCGTATGTATATTGCAGAAGTGAGACTTGAGCCATAATCCGGCATATTGAGGTTAGGAATAGTGGCGGTTATCTGGTTGAGCGTGGCAGGCTCCGACGCGTTGCCGCTAAGTTTTATTTCCGATTGCGCCACGGCGAATGCACCCATCGTGTGGTCGTCTTTGGCCGATGCGTAGATTTTTACTTCGCCAACAGTCACTTGCAGGCTGTCTTTGAATATCTTCGTTTCGCCGTTGATAGCCGTCGTTGCTGCCATCGCAGCAAGAAAGAGGGGTAAAGATTTCATTTGTGGATTTTCTCTAATTCATTCTTTTCTGGCTTGCAAAATAACGGCAAACTTTGGCGCGTGTCAATACTAACATGTCAGTAAAACGAGTGTTAATAATTGTATAAATATTGTCGCGCTTATGTATGTATACTGCTAATATGTTGATACATACGTATATATAAATATTGTGCAAGAAACGTCTGAAAAAAGTTTTGTCTATATAAATGCGTGCCGAATTGCTAAATTTGTCGCTCTAATTATGAAAAACCTTACTAATCAGAAAATTGAGTTTGGTCGCGTCAATACGTTGAAAGTGATGCGATTGGTAGATTTCGGTGTGTATCTCGATGGCGGCGATGCTGGCGACATACTTATGCCGAAACGCTACGTGTCCGATGGCGTGCGCGAAGGCGACCTCGTTGATGCTTTTGTCTATATCGATTCCGAAGACCGCCCAGTGGCTACCACCGAGAAGCCTTACGCTATGGCTGGCGAGTTTGCCTACCTTGCCGTGAAGTCCGTTTCGCGTTTTGGCGCGTTTCTCGATTGGGGCTTGGCTAAGGATTTGCTCGTGCCTTATTCTGAGCAACTTACGCGTATGGAGGAGGGTAAGAGCTACGTTGTATATATATACTACGATGCTCGAAGCAAACGCATGGTGGCTACCGAACGCTACGGCAGTTTTCTCGACAATCTTTTACCTAAATACGAAAAAGGTACGGCCGTGCAAGCGCTTGTGGCACAACGTACTCCGCTTGGCTATCGCGCCATAATTAATAATATGCACACTGGTATGATTTACGCCTCCGAAGTTGGGCAGAAACTGCGCATCGGTCAGCAGCTCAAGGCATACATACTCAAAGTGCGCGACGACGATAAAATCGACCTCACTCTCACGCCGCTTGGTTACGACAAAGTTGGCGACCTGAAGCAGGTGATTATTCGCCGTTTGCAAGAGAATGGCGGACGTATGCGTGTGGGCGATAAAACCGACCCCGAAACCATAAAATTCGCTTTCGGTTGTAGCAAAAAGGCATTCAAAATGACTATCGGCACGCTCTACAAACAGGGCGTCATAAGTATAGATAATGACGGCATAACATTACTGCAATGAGCAATAAATCAGCACTTTTCGGTCTTACGCTCGCGCAACTGACAGATGTGGCTGCGCAGAATGGTCTGCCGCGTTTTGCCGCCAAGCAGATGGCCGATTGGCTCTATGCAAAAAACGTTGCGTCTATCGATGAGATGACTAACCTCGCTAAGAATAACCGCGCAAAACTTGCCGAAAACTATGAGGTTGGTCGCCGTGAGCCGCTCGAAGTTGCTACCTCGGCTGATGGCACTAAGAAATATTTATTTGCAGCATCGAAAGGTTTTATAGAGACCGCCTATATACCTGATGAAGACCGACATACACTCTGCGTGTCGTCGCAAGTGGGCTGTAAAATGAATTGCCAGTTCTGCATGACTGGTAAGCAAGGTTTTCAGGCAAATCTTACTGCAAACGAAATTCTCAATCAGTTGGCGTCAATCGACGAGCGCGAACAGATGACCAATATGGTGTTTATGGGTATGGGCGAACCGCTCGACAATATCGATGAGGTGATGCGTGCCATAGAGATACTTACAGCGCCTTGGGGCTACGGCTGGAGTCCGCGTCGCATAACGCTTTCGACCATCGGCGTGACATCGCAACTGAAGCGCGTGCTCGATAGCACCGACGTACATATTGCCGTAAGTATGCACAACGCTAATCCGCTCGAACGCGAAGAGATGATGCCGGCGCAAAAGGCGTTCCCAATAGCCAAAACGGTAGAAATACTCCGCGGCTACGATTGGACTGGTCAGCGCCGACTTACGTTTGAATATACCATGTTCAGTGGTTGGAACGACACTCCGCGCCACGTAGACGAGATAACTCGCTTGTTGGCTGGCATGAATTGCCGCGTCAACTTGATACACTTCAACAGTTTTCCAAATTCTACCTTGAAAGGCAGTTCGCAGCAAGCAATGGAACGCTTCCGCGACCTACTCAACCGCCGAGGCTTCGTAGCTACCATTAGGCGTTCGCGTGGGCAGGATATTCAGGCAGCTTGCGGCTTGCTATCTACACAAAAACAAATAGACAACAGCAATCAACATCCATGAAATCTAAATTCTTCCTCTTGACTTTGGCTATTATGCTGAACGCCTGCTCCGAGTCGACCGAAACGACGGCAAAAGAGGTGTTCAACGAGGCTGTAGATGCTTATATGAATAAGCAGTATAATAAAGCTAAAGTGCTGCTTGATAGCGTCATACATTCTTATCCGCAATATGAAGACATCGCTCGTGAGGCTCACGATTTTGAGAATATCGTATATCGCAGTGAGCAGGAGCGCACGCTTCATTTTCTTGATAGTCTGCTACTTAAGCGCGAAGATGAGATAAAAACTCAGCAACAGAACTTTGTTGAGGTTGGCGACCGCTCCGAAGTACCTATATATGTACATAAAACGCAAACCGTAGCACGCACGCTCGACCGCTCGACTGTGCGCGGATACGTAGATAGAAACGGAACGTTCTATATAGCAAGTTGTTACACTGGTGAACGGCATATCAACCACACGATGCTCCGCGTTGCCGTTGGCGATGATTACATAACTACCGACACCATCAGCAACGATGCACTCAACCATAGTTTTGAGAACGGCGGACAGGTGTGGGAGACGGTAAAATATAAATATGGCTCAGACAACGGCGCGGCTGAGTTCATTGCACGTAACTACGAACGCCGCATAGTGCTCACGTTTGGTGGCGGCTCACCTTGTACGTATGTAATGAACGACGTTGATAAACAGGCACTTCGCGATACATATTATTTAGCTCTTATGCTTCGCGAAACGGTGCAGATAAAGAGCCAAATTCGCAACGTGAAAGTCACGCTCAAAAATTTGCGCAACGCCGACAATAGTCTGTTGCAAACTGCTAATAGAGAATAGAATAACTATATAAAAAACAATAAATAGAGATGTATAGAACTCATACATGCGGCGAACTACGTTTGCAGAACGCAGGCACCGAAGTAACCCTAAGTGGATGGATTCAGCGCACCCGTAAGATGGGCGGCATGGTTTTCGCCGATTTGCGCGACCGTTATGGTATCACTCAACTTGCTTTCAACGATGGTATCGACCCCGAATTGTGCGAAAGAGCTTCGCACCTCGGTCGTGAATATGTAGTGCAAGTCACTGGTAAAGTGGCTGAGCGCGAGAATAAAAACGCCAACCTTCCTACTGGCGACATCGAAATAATCGTGTCGAAACTCAATGTGCTCAACGAGAGCGTTACGCCTCCGTTCACCATCGAGGACAACACCGATGGCGGCGACGACCTTCGTATGAAATATCGCTACCTCGATTTGCGCCGTGCATGCGTACGTAAAAACCTTGAGCTCCGTCATAAAATGGCATTTGAGGTTCGTTCATACCTCGACAAACAAGGTTTTCTTGAGGTAGAAACACCAGTGCTTATTGGTTCTACGCCCGAAGGTGCACGCGACTTCGTTGTTCCAAGCCGTATGAATCCTGGTCAGTTCTATGCTTTGCCACAGAGTCCTCAAACGCTCAAACAATTGCTTATGGTGGCTGGCTTCGATCGCTATTTCCAGATTGTGAAGTGCTTCCGCGACGAGGATTTGCGTGCCGACCGTCAGCCTGAGTTCACCCAAATCGACTGCGAGATGTCTTTCGTTGAACAAGAGGACATCATAAATATGTTCGAAGGAATGGCTAAACACCTTTTCAAAACCATTCTCAACATAGACATGAAAGAGGCTTTCCCTCGCATGACGTGGCACGATGCTATGAAATATTACGGCTCCGATAAGCCCGATTTGCGCTTCGATATGAAGTTTGTCGAACTTATGGATGTGCTCAAAGGTTATGGCTTCAGCGTGTTCGATGGCGCTGCATACATAGGCGGTATCTGTGCTAAGGGTGCTGCTACCTACACTCGCAAACAACTCGACCAACTTACCGAGTTTGTTAAGCGTCCGCAGATTGGCGCTAAAGGTATGGTTTACGCTCGCGTGGAGGCCGATGGCAACGTGAAATCGAGCGTAGATAAATTCTACACGCAGGAAGTTCTGCAAAAGATGAAGGCTGCGTTCGGCGCTGAACCTGGCGACCTCATACTTATCCTCTCTGGCGACGACGCTATGAAGACTCGCAAGCAGCTTTGCGAACTCCGTCTCGAGGTGGCTCAGCAACTTGGTTTGCGCGATAAAGACAAATTCGCTTGCCTCTGGGTTGTCGACTTCCCTATGTACGAGTGGAGCGAGGAGGAGAATCGTCTTATGGCTATGCACCACCCATTCACCAGCCCGAAACCCGAGGATATTCCGCTCCTCGATACCGACCCAGCTTCGGTTCGTGCTAATGCATACGATATGGTTATCAACGGCGTTGAAGTTGGTGGTGGCTCAATACGTATACACGATTCTGAACTTCAAGCCAAAGTATTCAAGATTCTTGGTTTCACGCCCGAGAAGGCACAAGAGCAGTTTGGTTTCTTGATGAACGCATTCAAGTTCGGCGCACCTCCTCACGGTGGTTTGGCTTATGGTCTCGACCGCTTTGTCAGCCTCTTTGCTAAGCTCGACAGCATCCGCGACTGTATTGCGTTCCCGAAGAACAACTCAGGCCGCGACGTGATGCTCGATGCTCCTTCTGCAATCGACCAAAAGCAGCTCGACGAACTCTACTTAGACGTGCGTCCAGTAAAAGAATAATATGTAATTATATAAACGTCAGCGTTCACACGAGCGTTGACGTTTTTTCTATGTACAAACTCGCTACGTTTTTGTCATCTTGGGCGTAACCGAGAACTTATGTTGCGCAAGCGAAATTTTTCGCTCTGCAAAGGATGATATGATGATTTGTATCTACGTAAAATGCTGCAATACAAGTATATAGATAAAAATAAACCCGTGCTTGTGGCTGTGAGTGGCGGTGCCGATAGTGTGGCAATGCTGCACATGCTCGTAGGGCAAGGCTACTATTGTATAGCGGCGCATTGCAACTTTCATCTGCGCGGTGCCGAATCGGATGCCGACGAGGCTTTTGTGCGCAGTTTTTGCGATGAACTTGGTGTGCCTTGCCACGTGGAGCATTTCGATACGCGTAAATATGCACAGCAAAAGTCCATTTCTATAGAGATGGCAGCACGCGAGTTGCGTTATCAGTGGTTCTACTCGTTGCTCGATAAATATGATATACCATGCATAGCCGTTGCCCATCATGCCGATGATGCTGCCGAGACTTTCATGCTCAACCTCGTGCGAGGTACTGGTATAAAAGGACTTACGGGTATGAAACCCGTTCAAGGTAGGGTAGTGCGCCCGATGCTTCGCTATTCCCGACAAGATATAGAACTCTATTGCCGCGCCCATCGACTGAAATTCTGCACCGACAGTACCAATCAGAGCGATGCATACGTACGCAACCGCATACGCCACCACGTCATTCCGCAGCTCAAGACAATCAACCCGTCGTTCCTGCGAACGATGCGTAATAATATGGCGCATCTCAACCAGATTTATACACTCTTTCAGCAGCAAGCCGCCGACTTCATGAAGCGCGCCGTGGTTGAGCTCGACGACCAGACGCTCATCTCTATGGAGAATCTCCAGAAGTTGCCCGAGGTGGAGCCATTCATCTTCGAAGTGCTCTTCCCGAAAGGCTTCTCGCCCGACGCCATACATAAAATAGCGCGTTGCGTCGACGAAAAACGTTGGGGCAGAATACTCTTCTCGTCGAAATATCGCGTGATTGTCGACCGCTTCAACTTGATGGTTATGCCGCGCGACGAGCAGACCGAAAACGAAGAGTTCGACATCGAGATGGATCAAGATGAAGTGTATACGCCTATACATCTGAAAATAAGTTCGTTCGAGCGTACTGACGATTATCAGCTATCGAAAAATGCCAACGTAGCGCATTTCAATGCCGATAAGATTTACTTTCCGCTCACGCTGCGTCATTGGCGCAATGGCGACATGTTTCGTCCGCTTGGCATGAAGGGTTTCAAAAAACTCAGCGACTTTTTCGTAGATAGAAAAATGAACCAAGTGCAGAAAGAGAGTGCTTGGATTCTGGAGGCAGGCGGCGAGATAATTTGGATTGTAGGTCAGCGCATCGACGACCGCTTCAAAATAACACCCGACTGCAAGGAAGTGTTGCAAATTGAGCTAATTTCTAATTAGAAACTCCAAATGCTAACGGAGTTGAATACGTTGCAACACCAAATTATATAACTTATCACACTAAAACTTATAACACCAGAAGTCATGGACCGCAGATCTAAACAAATAGCAACGCAATTGTCGCTGAAAAGTAATCTGAAACGCGAGATTGGCGAGATTGCAGCATCGTGTTTTGATATTATAGAGACGCAACTGAATGCAATTGTTGATGATTTCAAGAAGGTTGCCGACAGTTCTACGCGCATAGAAGCTAAACGCTTGAGCAAAAACGTACTCAAAATAGTAGCCGACGAAGACGCTCTCATCTTTTCGCTGCACCCGAATATCTTCCAATTCGATCGAGAAAATGAGGTTTGGCAAAATCCGTATGTGGCTGAAGATAAGGAGCGTGGCTATGTGGCTATAATAAGCATTTACAACTTCATCTCGGACTCTATCGAATTCAATCGCGAGGAAGACCCAGGCTATATGGTGGCTCGCATATTTATAAATAAGGATAAATCGTTCTATGTAGAAGGTAAGCGCCAACGCCTTGGAGCTAAGCACTTTGGCGAGAATAAGTTCGACGCAGATATGGCTCGTCGCATTGTGGAGACGGCGCTAAAATATGCCATCGAGTTCGATATTCTTGTGCCGCCATACGAAACCACCAGCATAATTAACCTTGCATACATGACGTCGCAGATAATCACCTCGAAACCCAAAACTGGCAAACGTCTCGGCTTCAAATACAATTCCGATGACGTGAATGAAAACTGATATTCGCAGTTTTTGAGTCGTAAAATGCTGAATAATAGTGTCATGTGCGCGCCTATCGTAACGCTAAAAAAATATTCGGCAAAGCACGCCAATGTAAGCGCGGAAACGCTATCTTTGCACCGTTGAAAAACAAAGCTAAACGCGATAATCGGGGCGTAGCTCAGTCCGGTTAGAGTACACGTCTGGGGGGCGTGTGGTCGCTGGTTCGAATCCAGTCACCCCGACTACGTAAAGCGCTGATAATCCGTAGATTGTCGGCGCTTTTTTGTTTTATGCTTTGGCCCCGTAGTTCAATGGATAGAATATCAGATTCCGGTTCTGCTGATAGGAGTTCGAATCTCCTCGGGGTCACATTTTTGTGCTCTCTTCATCAAATGCGCACATCGGTATGGAAACTATAGCTCGTCTTTTGATTCTTCCGCTACTCCTTTTGTCTGTCGGCGTACAAGCACAAGTCAAATCGGTGCTCGATAAATTGCCTGTAGATACGGTAATAAGTTGGTTTACTGGTGATTATTGGAGTAGCAAGGAGCCTATAAGTATAAAGTCGGCTGTTGTCGATGATAACGACATACGTATTCGTTTCACCAAGCACGCGTCGCTTTTCCCCGTAACCAATAAGATTCTTTCTGACGCTGCCGATTCTATCCGCCATCGTTTGGACATAAGGCATGGTAATGTTACGTTCTACGTAAATAATACCGATATGGAGACGCTCGTGCCAAAAGATAGTTGGAAGATGCCGCATTCGAGCGAGAAACCACTTGTAACGCGCGTTGATGGCATGCAAGTAGGACCAATGTCGAATTTTACGCTTGCGGTTTGGGCCAGCCACGGACGCTATTATGAACAGAAACTCGATAGATGGGAATGGCAGCGCGCGCGACTGTTTACAACGGTCGAAGATCTTTTGTCGTCGTCGTACGTATTGCCATTTCTCGCGCCAATGTTCGAAAATGCTGGCGCATACGTACTTATGCCTCGCGAGCGCGACATGAATGACTTCTGCCTCATTGTTGATGATGACGATGCTGGTAGCGGGAAATTTCACGCAAGTCGCAAGGCACAGAAAACTGTTGTTGGCTTCAAACCTTTTGAGGTTTTGCGTGGTGCAGAAAATCCTTTTGCCAGTGGCAATGCGCGTATCTACAATTTGCAAGCGCACGACACCATTTCATATGTATTTACTAACGTTCCGCATAGTTATGCCGAAGTCTATATATGCTATGCTGCCGACGCTCAGAACTCCAACGCCGTGAAGGTGCAAGTTGTCGATGCCGATGGCACGCATCATTATGTTGTTAATCAGAAGATTGGCGGCAATATGTGGGTTCGTCTTGGCAAGCACCGATTCGATGGAGGCGGATGCACCGTGAAAATTTACGGCAAAGGTCAAGTTTCGGCTGACGCGGTGCGCATTGGCGGCGGAAAAGGCAGTGTGATGCGTGGTGGACAATTGAGCGGTATGCCACGTTGGATGGAGTGTGCGCGATACTATCTGCAAACAGATGGCTTCGCGCCAGAAATTTACAATATTAGTGAAGGAACAAACGACTATACCGACGATATAAACAGCCGCGGCGAGTGGGTGAATGCGCTTGTGAAGTCGCGAGGTGTGAATGTAGATTTGTCGCTCGCCATACATACTGACGCTGGCATTGTGCAAGGCGATTCAACGGTTGGTACGCTCACCATAGCTACAACGGGAAACAAAAATCTGCTCAACGGTTTGTCGCGTCGCGTGAATCGCGATATGGCGCAGTTTATTGAGAAACAGATGGTTGCCGATATTCGCGCCTCGTGGGATTCTACGTGGGGCGTGCGTGGTGTGCTCGACAAAGGTTATTCAGAGTCGCGTCGTCCGGAGGTGCCATCGGTACTCATAGAGATGCTCTCGCATCAAAATGTCAACGATATGCGTTATGCGCTTCATCCGCAGTTTCGCCACGATATTTCGCGCTCAATCTACAAGGCCATTTTGCGTTTCTATTATGGCGAAGAAGTGCCCATTGCGCCGCTTCGACCGAGCAATTTCGGTATGACGCGCGTGGCTGCCGACAGCGTCTGCTTGCAATGGTCCGCCACAGTCGATAGCCTCGAACCTACGGCTGCGCCCAACTGTTATGCTGTTATGGTCAATCGTCGATTGCTGACTACCACTCGCGATACGTGCATAACTATTTTGCAGCCCACCGATGGCGCTATTCGTGACTATAATATAGTAGCTATAAACGATGGCGGGCGCTCTTTCCCTTCCGAAACGCTCTCTGCCGCATTCTTCGACGATGGCAAACCTGTGCTTGTTGTCGATGGACGCAACGCTCTCGCGACGCCCTTCTCTGTGAATACGCAAGGTTGGGGCGGAATATGTCTCGACCAGTACGCTGGTTCGCCGTACGTAGGAGATGCCTACACTTCAGGCGCGCAGTATAATTTCGACCCCGATTCAGAGTGGCTCGATGATGATGACCCAGGTTGGGGTGCATCTTTTGCCGATCTTGAGGGTGTGTCGCGTGGAGTGGCGTTTTCGCCATATCGTATTGGCTTCGTCGATTCGTTGGCTGCATGCAAACGTAATGTCATTACTATAAGTAAAGATTTTTTCGATGGTTCTGTGTGTCAGTTTGTTATGGTCGATTCTGCATCGGCTTCGGCTACCATCGATAGCCTAATTATAGATATGGGCTATAGTCGCACATCGTGGTATGGCGACCAGTCCGCGCGCCACAGCATATATACAAATGGCTTTATGTATGGCATATCTACGTATAGTTATGCCGGCGTAAATATTTCTATTTATGGCGATTATGTTGGCACGGATGCGCAAAGTAGAGAACAAAAATATTTCGTCGAAAAGGTTCTTGGCATCATTCCACGCACCGACCACGCAACGCTAACTCTGGGTCGCTACCGTTCGCCAGATGCCATTGATGCTGCAGAAGGCGCTCAAACTATCAGCCGATATTCCGACACTGGAATGTCGTCGGTAGTTAAGTTCAAGAATATCGTTACGCACGGATATTCAGCGAGTTGCGAATGATGTTGTGACTGTTGTGCGGAAGCCTTTGGTGGCTAATTTTCAATTTCCAGTATCTTCTCAGAGAAACTAAGTCCAGACACTATGCCATAGCCGCCAGTGACGTTGGTGTAGCAATTCGTCTGTCCCAACACGGGCAGCACAGTGCTGGCAAACGCACCTTGAATGCTCAATAAATATTGATAGTAGTCGTATGTATGGTGATACAAGCGTAGACGCAGTGTGGCGTTGGTGCCATCTGCTCGCAGTGCATCTTTCAAGTTGAATGCGAAGCGTACGTAGCGAACGCGACTATTGAAATCGTTATCTGTGAACAATCCCAACAGCTGCTCCGACGTGGCGAAAACCGACTCGAAAATGTCATCGTAGTAATAACAATCGACCAATTCGTCATCGGCAAAGAGTTTTAGTTGGAAATAGTCGGTGGCTATATTACTATCCATAATACGTACGACGCAATCTACAACGCTGTCGTTCAGTGTGTTAGTGACAGTGAAATCTACAGCGGGTAGCATTACAGTGGTTGCACTAAGGTTCCCCTCGTCGCATGAGACATTCACGGTGATTGTGTCGCCGGTATTTATGCGCAATCCGTTGAATGTCATCCTTATAGCACCGCTGTCGGCAGCAACCATTTGTGTGAATTTGTTGTTTTTGTCAATAGTTACTATGGCATTCGTGAGTGCTTGATAATTAGTTGAAGAATAGAAACTTACACTCGAATATGCATTCACTACCACGCTGCTATCTTCGTAGAAATAAGCAGTCATAACAGGAGTAACAACGCCTTGTTCGACATCAATCACCGAATCGCGTTCGCACGACGTTGACACGAGCATCGCTATTGCAGCTGTAAATATTCTTATTGTGTTTATAAATAACGACTTATACATGGCTACTAAAAACGAATTGCATATTTTACGTATGGCCACGGGAATGCTATTAGGCTAAACTCGCGGAGGTTATAGCTGCCGTTTTCGTTGGCTTTCCAATAAGTAAACATCGGATTCTTGCGACCATATACATTGTATACTCCGAAACTCAAAGTGTGATGCGTATTGGAGAATTGCCGCTTATAGTTTGCTCCAATATTCAGCGAGTGCGACGCACTCATGCGGTATGCGTTGCGTTTGCCGTCAATATAAAATGTATACTCGTCGTTGTCGGCGTCTTTGATGGTATATCGGCTATCGGGAATAGTGACAGGCGCGCCACTGTGATAAGACCATGTGGCCGAAACATCGAAACGATCGCTGATTTTGTAGCATCCGTAAATAGATACTGAATGACGGCAATCGTTGTCGGCATCGAAGCGTTTGCCGTTATTTATCTCATTATAAGAACAATAACTATGGCTAAACGAATAGCCAATCCAGCCGCTTAGCCGTTGTGCTTTGCGATGCATGAAGAGTTCCAAACCCTTGGAAACGCCTGAACCAGAGCAGAAAATGTCGTCCCACTCGTTTTGGGAAAGAATTAAGCTTGTGGGCATCGTTTTGAAGGTCTGCTTACGTATGTAGTCCTTATAATATAGCTCAGTTGTGAATGAATAGTATGAACCCAAATCGATAGTCGACTGCAGTGACCATTGACGTGCGCGAGGTGGCGGATTTTGCGATGAGACGGGTAGCCACATGTCGGCCGGCGATGCTACCGATATAAGACGTAGTTGCTGCACAAATTGCGATGCATGAGAGTATCCGAGTTGCACGCGCCATTGCGGTAAAATGTCGTAGCTCAACGCAGCTCGCGGCTCTACGCTCAGATAGTGCGACTGGTTTTGGCGCGCCAACATCGAGAGATGCACGCCCACGTTGAACGAGAATTTGTTTATGCGAAAATCATCTTCGAGATACGAATGAAACTCGTAGCGGCTCAAGCGGTTTTTGGCGGTTGCCTCCTGCTCTGTCTCTTCTTCGTCGGGGGCTGAATTGGCAAGTTCTTCGCCATCGACAATCGACGTAGATATTGTCAATCCTGGAAAGAAAAGATGGCTCATGCCACTCACGCCAAAACGAATGATGCCAGGCAATTTGTTTGGATACCAGTTGAAATCGGCCTTGGCTTCTACGTCGGTGATTCCGTTGTAATATTTCTGATTATTCTCGTAAATAGAATTAGAAAGCGTTTTGAAATTCTCGATATTGTAGTTGAATCGGTAGTGTGTATACGCCGCTGTGACATTGGCAAAGAGCGAATTGCCAAACAGATGATTCCATCGAATGGCCGCCACCAAGTTGTTCCAATTGACGTTTTGCTCATCATTGTTTGCTACTGTGCGAGACGATTTTTCGCCATATGTAACAATCTGATTCTGAAAGTTGTATTCGTTTTTTAGTTCGTCTTTACCTACGAAGAAACTTACGTACAATCTGTCACGTGGCGATACGCGATAATTGAGTTTTGCCGAAATGTCGTAGAAAAAGAACGAGTAGCGGTTGTCGTTGTTGCGTTGCATTTGCGACGAATAAACATCGAAATATGTACGCCGTGCCGAAGTGATAAACGACACCTTGTCCTTCACTATCGGGCCTTCGAACATTATTGTCGACGCAAGCAAACCTAAGTTGGCATATCCATCGAACTTCTGCATATCGCCTTCGCGCAACTTCACATCGAATACCGACGACATACGCCCTCCGTAGCGCGCTGGAAATGCGCCTTTGTATAGCTGCGCCGAGTTGACCGCTTCGGTGTTGAATACAGAGAACATGCCCATAAGATGCGTAGCCGAATAGAGCGGCACGTCGTCGAGGAGATAAATATTTTGATCGGCATCGCCACCGCGAACGCTCAAACCGCCAAAGCCCTCTTCGCCGCTCTGCACACCAGGCGTTTTCTGATACGTACGTATGATGTCGGCCTCTCCAAGTAGTGTCGGCATAGCTTTCACCTGTTCGATAGGTATATCCACAAAATCCATCTGAGCTCGGTCGGCATCGCTGTGGCTATTTACAACGTTGATATCTTTCATCAATATTGAAGGGTGCAAGCGAATGTCGATAATTGTGTCGCTATTTAGGTCGACGTCGCGTAATTCTGGCGTGTAGCCTACAAACGAGGCGCGGAGTGTAGCTCGTCCGTGCGGCAACGATACGCTGAAAAATCCGTAACCATTGGTGGCGCAACCTGCCATAAGTAGCGTGTCGTATACATTGGCGCCAATGAGCACTTCGCCCGTTAGAGCATCGCGGCAGTAACCACTCAAACGGCTATTGCGCGTTGCCATTGCCGACACTATAACCTTCTTATCTCTAATAATATACTCTACCGCAAAACGCGAAAAGATGGCGTCGAGGAATTCCCGCAATGTGCCTGATCGAAAACTCAGCGCAACGTGCTGGTGTACGTATACTTTGTTTGAATAACTTATGGTGACGCCAGTTGCAGCGCCTACTTTGTCAATCAACGTTTTGGAAGAGCCTTCGTAGCGTTCGCCGAGGTCAATTTGAGTGTCGAGCAAATTATTCTGAGCCTCGGCCTCGCGTGGTACAAGAGAAAGCAATAGCAAAAAAAAGAGACGCATCACGCGCCTCAAAAACAAATCACCATATGTAATATCGTTAAGCATTTTGTACATGCTTGCTATCTGTTCTATCTTGTCGCTTTCGCAGCGAAATTAGTTAGATATTACAAGATAGCCGTCGCTTAACGTTATTTTTCGATTGAAATGAATATTTAGCTCCTCAATAACTTCGTTCAACGGCTGACGCACAAACTTTGTAGTGACGCGCGTTGTGTCGGGTGCTCCACCGATTCTTACATCACAGATTTCTGGATAGTAATTCATCAGTTTGTCGGCTACCTCGCCAATCGTAGCATTGTCGAATACGAGGCTGCCATTCACCCACGAGTTATCTGCAGGAATTTCAGTGCCTAAGAACTTACCATTCTCTACGGTAACAGACTGATTAGCCGTAAGTTCTATTTTGTTGTCGTGGGAAGTTACTCTCACTCTACCACTCTCCACATCAACTTTTACACGATTACGACCATCGATATTCTCTACGTTGAATTCGGTACCCAAAACACGAACTTTCGTGTCTCCAGCTTTCACTATGAATGGGCGCTGTTCGTCGCGAGCTACGTGCAGATGCGCCATGCCAGCAAGGCGCAAACGACGTTCGCCAGCGCGGTCGAAATACTCTATGGTAGTTCCCGCATTCAATATGAGCTCCGTCTGGTCGGGAAGTGTTATTGTGTCGACGCTCATGGCGGTGTAAGTGAACTCGTGTGTGCGGTTGAATGCAGTCATCCACACTGTTACACCCAGCACCATAAGCGGCACAAGCACTGCAGCTACGCGCATGAAGCGTTTTGTAAAACTCTTCTTAGCTACGTGCTTAGCATTTATAGTATCTTTTATTTGAATCCACGAAGCATTGCGGCTCTGCTCGAATTCCTGCAAAGCTTTTGCCTCCGCCGACAGATTCCAGATGGCTTGCATATCGGCAAATTGGCGCTGCAAGTTGCTATCGGTGCGCATCAGAGCATCGAATTCTGCTTGCTCCGCTGTGGTCATATCACCAGTCAGTCGGCGTATTATCTGATTCTCTATTTCTGAGGAATTGTTCATCAGTTAATATGCTTATTTAGTGAAAATTGACCATTTCGAATATGTTACTTACCTCAATTGTGGGCAGCTCTTCCAATTCGGTTTGTTCTTCAAACTCTTGCGCTTGGGCAAAAGATTTTTCCTCGGCAGCCATCTCTTCGTCGCTGCGCGAGTTGAACAATTGAGCAAATAGTTGAAATATAAATTCCATATCGTTTTTAGCTACAAACAATCATAAGACACCTATGTACATTGAAACACGTACTCGAAACTAACTTTTTTCTAAACAAAAACCGAAAAACATCGAACGAAAGAGCTTTTCTTGTCAATTACGTAAGCTCGAGTGGTGCAAAAAAAGAGAGCCGGATACCTCATCACGAAGCATCCGGCTATGGTAAACATTACTAACAAAGAGCTATTTCACCAACACTTTCACAACTCTTGTAGAGCCGTCTGTAAGTGTCTGCTTAACAATGTTGATACCCTTCTGTGGCTCATCAACTTGTGCGCCGGTGAGGGTATAGTATACTGTGCTTACAACATCAGTGTCAACGTTGATATTTACAACTGGAGTTGGGGTCGTTTGACCACCTTCTGCACTTTTCACTTTGTAGAGTTTTGCTGAAGTAATCTTAGCGTCTGCCCACCAAGCAAAGTATATATAGTTATCGGTAGAGATATTCTGTACGTATGCTTGCAAGGTCTTCAATTCAGCGCCGGTAACCTTCAATGAGAATTCCGTTGCAGAGCTTGCGTTGATATTGAGGTAATTCTCCTTACCTGCGCCAATTGCACCGATGCCCCAGCCAGCAGCTTCAGTTTTGCAAGTACCAAAGAGTTCGATGTAGTCTGCATCATCCAACTGAGCACCGAATTCGCTGAGAGAGAAGCCTTCGCCGGTAACTTTCTCTATAATGTCTTGAGCTTCTTCATATTCATGTGCAAAATTGCGTAGATATACTTTAGTAATGGTAGCTGCGAATTTCTGTCCAATAGCCTGAACGCAAACTTGCTTTATAGGACCTGCGCCCGTAATATCAAAGGCTTGCGAAGTTTTCCAGAATGGCAATTGAATGGTTGGAGTCATGTTGTTGTAGTCCGAATCGCCAGGACCACCCTGAGCCCATGCTTGGAATGTTGCATCTGCTGAATATTCAATAACAAGTTGATTGTAGCCTTCTACCGAAGTAACGTCAAATGTAAAGCCGCCGCCATTCCAGCCATCTGAAGTACAATTAACTACTACGGCGCCATCTTTGACCTCTATGGTACCAAAATCTTCCTTCCATACATTTGCTGATGTAGGCGTCAATACTACGTCGTCTGCGAAGATGCCAGCGCTAAAAAGAAGCGCAGCTGAAAGAAGTAAACTTTTTTTCATAACTGTTCGAATTTTATGGTTATACATAAAAGCATTTGTTTGTGTCAATTTGACACTTGTAAAAGTAAGTTAATTTTTATTTACAAATACAAATGTTGTGTAACAAAAAGATGGTATTTTGTTCTGTTGCTGTGTGCCATTATTGATATTTGCGTAAATATCAATATGTTATGCGTCTGTGCAACTTCCGTTAATTACACGAAAAAACAAAGATTTGTAACACTGATGAAATGTTTTCGACCCTAAATCGGCATAAAAATGATACTCAACCGGTCTATTTTTGACGTAAAAAACTCGACAAAGGGAGATTTTATAACAAAAGGTCACACAAAACGTTATCTTCGTAACACTATTTTGTAATAGAACGCATCAACTTCCGAGTAACGAAAATCATAAAACCACAATACCATGAAAGAAACGGAAAACAAAATCAACGACGAGGTGTCTGCCAATGCAGAGGCAGAATTCAATCGCCTATTAGAAGCAGCGAGCAACGGTGATGTTGAAGCTCAACTATCTGTTGCGTATTGCTATAAAGATGGGCGTGGCTGCAAGAAGAATACAGCCAAATCGGTTAGCTATTTCGAAAAAGCTGAGGCAAATGGCTCGTCCAAGGCCAAAGATGAACTGTTGACTTACTATCGTGACGAGGCTAAGAATAGCAGTAAATATTTAGAGGTGCTGAGACGAAACGTCAAAAAAGGTGACGTTAAGTCATCGGTGCTATTGGCTGATATTTATGCTAACGGCAAAGAGGACGAAAGTGCCGACTTGGAACGCGCATACAAGATTGTCAGTCAACTGCGGAAAGATAATGCAGAGTTCGAGGATGCCGCAGATGCCGAGATAGTTATGAAAATAGAGGAGAGATACAAAACGATAGGAACTCGCAAAAAGATGGACCTTTGGTTCAAAATATTCATTTGCGCGTTTGGCGTATCCATCTTCTTGAATTTCTTCAGCCTTTTAGGTGCAATCATAATGGCAGTTCTCATCGCTCCGGCGCTAAAGTTCTTCATGCCATCGTACGAGCAACATCTGCAAAAGGCCGATTCGCTGTCAAAAGCGAAAGCTATACTATGGATAGTCGGCTCTATAAGTTCCATATTTACTATTCTTACGCTTATAGGATTGACCGTCGTTCTGTTTAGATAAGTAATCCATATAATAAGGAAAGCATTTGCGCTCCATAGTCGAAAGATTATGGGGCGTTTTTATTGCATATAGACAGGTATAAGAAGGAAGTGTGTAAATATTGCTAAACTTCATATAAGTATACATACGAAACTATTGTAGCGTATAAAAGCGACGTAAAAACTTATATCTTTGCACCGCAATTTTTAGGAATATTAACAGAAAAGAAAAGTCATGGTAAAACCACAACCAATTGAAAAGGTAATTGACTTGGGTGATGGAAGGTCCATCACAATTGAAACAGGAAAATTAGCCAAACAAGCCGATGGCTCTGTAATGGTAAAATGCGGTGGCACATACCTTCTTGCCACAGTGACTAGCGCAACTGAAGCAAAACCCGATACGGACTTCATGCCGCTAACAGTAGAATACAAAGAGAAATTCGCTTCAGCAGGACGTTTTCCTGGCGGTTTCACACGCCGCGAAGGTCGCGCTTCCGACTACGAAATTCTTATAGCTCGCTTAGTCGACCGCGCTCTTCGTCCTCTATTCCCAGACGATTATCACGCAGATACTTTCGTAACAATAACTCTCTTCTCGTCAGATCCTGAAGTTATGCCAGACGCCCTTGCAGGTCTTGCAGCTTCGGCAGCTATCGCAGTTTCTGATATACCTTTCCATGGTCCTATCTCCGAGGTGAAAGTTGCTCGCATCGATGGTCAGTTCAAGATCAATCCGACGCCTGCTGAACTCGAGCGCGCCGACCTCGAACTTATGGTGGCTGGCTCATACGACGACCTCAACATGATTGAAGGCGAAATGAAAGAGGTTTCTGAAGATGTTATGCTCGAGGCTCTCAAGTTCGCTCACGCCGAAATCAAAAAACACTGTGTTGCTCAGAAAGAACTCGCAGAACTCGTTGGTAAAGCAAAACGCGAATATTGCCACGAAGACAACGACGAAGAGCTCCGTGCTCGCGTTAGAGAGCAATGCTATCCTAAAGCATACAAATTGGCATGCTCGGCTATTGCTAACAAAGCTGAACGCGAACGCCAATTCAGCGCAGTTTGCGACGAGTTTATAGCAGAAAACTATCCTGAAGATTTCGAAGGCGAAATCCCAGAGGCTCTCATCAAACGTTATTATCACGATGTTCAGCGCGATGCAGTTCGCCGTGCAATGCTCGATGAAACCAAGCGTCTAGATGGTCGTGCAATGGACGAGATTCGCCCAATCTGGTGCGAAGTTGGCTATCTACCTGGTCCTCACGGATCTGCAATATTCACTCGTGGTGAAACTCAATCGCTCTCTACCGTTACGCTCGGTACTAAGCTCGACGAGAAACTCGTTGACGAAGCTACCGTTCAAGGTTCAGAGAAGTTCCTACTTCACTACAACTTCCCTCCATTCGCAACCAACGACCCTAAAGCTCCTAAGGGCGTAGGTCGTCGTGAGATTGGTCATGGTAACCTTGCAATGCGTGCACTCAAGAATATGATTCCTGAGGATATTCCTTACACCGTACGTGTAGTTAGCGATATTCTCGAATCAAATGGTTCGTCTTCAATGGCCACCGTTTGTGCTGGTACTCTTGCACTTATGGATGCTGGCGTAAAGATCAAGAAACCAGTTGCCGGCATAGCTATGGGTTTGATTACCGATACCAACAGTGATAAATACTGCGTGCTCTCTGATATTCTTGGCGACGAGGACCACCTCGGCGATATGGACTTCAAGGTTACCGGTACTCGCGATGGTATCACCGCCACCCAAATGGATATAAAGATTGACGGTCTTTCATACGAAATTCTTGCAAAGGCACTCGATCAAGCTCGTCGCGGACGTTTGCACATTCTCGACATCATCGAAGAGACCATGCCTGCTCCACGCGAAGACTACAAGCCTCACGCACCTCGCATCGTATCTATAGACATTCCTAAAGATATGATTGGCGCTGTGATAGGCCCTGGCGGTAAGATTATTCAAGACATTCAAGCTACCACTGGCACCACCATATCTATCGAAGAGGTCGACAACAAAGGCATTGCAAGCATTGCAGCTGCCAACAAAGCAAGCATCGATGCTGCTGTTGCTCGCATAAAACAAATCATTGCAGTTCCTGAAGTTGGTGCCGTATACAAAGGCAAAGTGAAATCTATCCTTGCATTCGGTGCATTCATAGAGATTCTTCCGGGTAAAGATGGTTTGCTCCACGTTTCGGAGATGGATTGGAAACGCATCGAAGATCCTCACGAAGTAGTGAACGAAGGCGACGAAGTTGAAGTTATCCTCAAAGAAATAGATGAGAAGACTGGCAAGATGCGTCTTTCTCGTCGTGAACTTCTTCCAAAACCAGAAGGCTACGTAGAACGCCCTGAACGTCCTGCAGGAGAGCGCCGCGAACGTCATGGCGACCGCAACAATCGTCGTCCTAACAACGGCGAGCGTCGTGGTAATGGCGACCGTGCTCCTCGCAACAACAATGAGCAGCCAATGGACTAATTTTTTAGTTGAATAATAACAACAAGCCGCAGTCAAAATGCTCTTTGATTGCGGCTTTCTTTATTTTGCCATAAAAATTGCAGATAGCGATGATGTTGTTTATTGACAAAATAGTTGCACGTTTTCCAAAGGGTTTGTGCTTATTGATAGGAGTAGTATGTGGTATTATGTCATGGCTCAAATTCCCGCATAAAGAAACTATAAATTATATAGAGGGAATCATTAGTAGATATGAAGAGGATATAAGGCATGTAAAACATGTCAAAGGTGGTGAGTATGATATTGATTATTATTTTTTTATAATAAACTCCACTAAAATTTATGTCGCGTCATCTTTAGGTGTGGATACGTTCAAAGGACAAAAAGAGTATTGGAAGAAGAAATTGGAAGGGAAGTATGCAAAGGTTTATTATTCGCAAGGAAATAATGTAGTTCGCCATATCGAACTTGAAGACGGCAGTTATTCGTACCACGATCCGCATGAGATTTCATATTACGATGTCGGTTGGTTCCCGTTCTGCATCTTTGCACCCATAGCGCTGTTTTGCATCTTTGTGTTGTTGCGCTATTTCTATCTGCAAACCTTTGCTTCAGATGAACGCCGCATATTAGTGTTCGGTAATAAAGATGGCGATTTGTAGCGCTTTTTTTGTGCTTATGTAATCGGCTGCTAACGTATTTCTGTCATTGAGCCTTTGTCTTTGTCGAAAATGTAAGTGGTTGTAGCTGAAGAACTTGTTGCTGTTAACTTATCACCGTCGAACGAAAAGTGCTTGTCTGTGTTTGAGCCTAAAAGTGAAGCCGGTATAAAATTATTATTTTCAACGAAGCAAGAATCTACGTATTGGTATGAGTCGATGCGATTACTCAAATTCGTAGAATCAACCGAAGATGTTACAAAAAACTCGCGCCCATCATTAGCCTTATATAGATGGAAGTTTAGCATCTTACTACCAATAGTCGTTTCAAGATTGTAATTCGAATAGGCTATTGATTTCATTTGTGGGTGGCTTTTTACAAGGCTGTGTCCTTCATATTTTACATTGTCATACAACAGGCTCTTTCTATCATCTTGCTGCCACTTTGTCCCGTGTTTTTCTATGTATTTATCGGGCATCATATATACTAATTCAAACAACCGAAGTTCTGCTGGTTTGTCAGTAAAATATGCCGTTTGATCTTTGAACATTTCTGGCGCCGATAACAAAACTATTTCTTTCACACTTCCATTGCTATTTACTACAAAACACTTTTTTGATTCGAAATAACTATATCCCAATTCTGCATGCGAACAATCAATTGATTTATAAACTATTAGTGAATCATTTTTTAGCGACATTTGTATGTTGACGTCGCAATCACTACAACCATCGCTTGCTATAACTGTTTTTGATAATAGTTTGCCTGTCGTTTTGTTATATACCAACAAATAGTCGTACCATTCACAATCGCCTTGCCAAAATGCAGTAATTGCAATAATGTCTTCTTTCTCTCTAACGATAGCAATTGAGTATAATGGATAAACATAGTCCTTTGCAAAACTGCGAGCGAACGAATAAGGCATTATATAATTATCGAGGCGTTCATGACCAACTACGTTTTTAGTAAAAAACACGGTATCTGCGCCAATCGTTACGTATTTGCAATAGCTAAGCTTAGAGTTGTGTTCTGCTTTTAGTTGTTTATACTCCTTATCCATATATGTTTCTTGCACAGAGTCGGTAGTAATTTGTTGAGACACATTCGTGCTATCACTATTTATGTTTGAGGTATTCGTTGTGTTTTTCTTGTCTGAGCACCCAAACATAAAGAAGGAGGCAAGCAATAGAGGGATAATGTTTTTCATGGTTTTCTCTTTTTATAATTATAAGCGGTTCACTACAGAACTTTGGGGTATAAAAATATGTATTTCTTCTCATAGTCATATATATACGTTTGGTAACGGTCTGCTTTTGCCATTTCGCCGCTTAGCCTGTTTGCCAAAACTATTTTTGTTTACCTTTAGCGTCTATTATTCAATATTATTTCATTTCACCATAATGAAGAGAAGTCTTATTATCCTCATTGCCCTGTTGGGCATAACATCTTGTTTTGCTGCTAATCCTATAGCGGGATTGCTTGAACGCATTGATAAAGGAGCATCATCGAAATTTGCAATACAATTACAGAAAAGCGATATAGACTTTTTTGAACTCGACCAAAAAGGCGACAAAGTTGTCGTGCGCGGTAATACATACGTAAATATTGCTACCGGCATCAATTGGTATCTCAAGTATTACGCTGGCATCAACTTGACGTGGAACTGTATGTCGGCTAAATTGCCCAATAAACTTCCAGTTGTAGCTAAAAAAGAACGCCACGAAACAAACCTCGCACTGCGCTACGATTTCAACTATTGCACATTCAGCTACTCAATGGCGTTCTGGGATTGGGCTCGCTGGGAGAAGGAAATCGACTGGATGGCGCTTCATGGCGTAAATATGCCGCTTGCTGCTGTTGGTCACGAATGTGTGTGGCGTAATATGTTATTGCGCCTTGGGTATTCTAAGGAGGATATAAATAGCTTCATTGCCGGACCAGCTTTCTTGGCTTGGTGGGAGATGAATAACCTCGAAGGTTGGGGCGGTCCGAACCCCGATTCGTGGTATGCTCAACAGGAAGCGTTGCAAAAAACTATCCTCAAACGTATGAAAGAGTACGGCATGTCGCCCGTTCTCCCTGGATATAGCGGCATGGTGCCAAGCAAACTTGATATTGGTAACCGCGTAGCGTCCGCCAATGCCGACGACAATAATTCATCTACAGCCGAATCGGCGCAGAGCAGCATTGCCAAGTGGAATGGCTTCGATCGCCCAGCAGTGCTTATGCCCGACGACCCAATGTTCAATAAGATTGCCGACCTTTTCTACGAAGAGACAACACGTTTGTATGGCAAGGCTAAATACTATTCTATGGACCCGTTCCACGAAGCCAAGAATCTACCCGCCGACCTCGATTTTGGCAAGGCTGGCAAGGTGCTTATGGAGGCTATGAAACGCGTGAACAAAGATGCCGTTTGGGTAATCCAAGGTTGGACCGAGAACCCTCGCCCCGAGATGTTGGCTGCATTGAAGCCTGGCGATTTGCTCATTCTCGACCTCTTCAGCGAATGTCGTCCTATGTGGGGCATTCCTTCTCTTTGGAAACGCGACGAAGGCTATGGCGACCACGAGTGGCTCTTCTGCATGTTGGAAAATTTCGGCGCAAACGTCGGTATGCATGGCCGCATGGATCAGTTGCTGAACAATTTCTACCTCACCAAAACCGACAGCCATGCAGCACATATCAAAGGCATCGGCTTCACCATGGAGGGCTCGGAGACCAATCCTGTGATGTATGAACTTATGAGCGAACTCATCTGGCGCCCAGAGAAAATTACCAAAGAGGAGTGGATTTCTACATACGTAAAAGCTCGCTACGGCGCTGATAATGACGCGATACAAAAAGCATGGGCAATTCTTGTGGAGGGTATTTACAACTGTCCGCAAGGCAACAACCAGCAAGGCCCACACGAAAGCATCTTCTGTAGCCGACCTTCGCTGACGTCGTTTCAGTCATCGTCGTGGAGCAAGATGTGTAATTACTACGATCCCAATTCTACTATGGAAGCCGCAAGACTCATGCTCAGCGTTGCGGACAACTTCAAGGGAAATAACAATTTTGAATACGACCTCATCGACATCTGCCGCCAAGCTATTGCCGACAGAGCACGAATTGTTTATAGTCATACGGTGGCAGATTTCAATTGCTTCAACAAGAAAGATTTTACGACCGGTTATAAAGAATTCCTTAGACTATTGCTGTTGCAAGACGAACTTTTGTCGGCTCGCAGCGAGTTTCGCGTAGGTCGCTGGATAGAGATGGCTAAGTCTCGTGGCAATACTCAAGAGGAAAAGAATCTCTACGAGTGGAATGCTCGCGTGCAAATCACCACGTGGGGCAATCGTTATTGTGCCGACACTGGCAAACTCCGCGACTACGCCCACAAGGAGTGGAACGGTCTGCTGAAGGATTACTATTATCCGCGTTGGGTAAAATATTGGAGCGTTCTCCAAGACGAAATAGATGGCAAGCTTCCCGTTATGCCTACTGGCAATTCTTCCACTAAACCCGATGACAACCCAGCTATGAATATCGATTGGTATGCTATGGAAGAGCCTTGGACGCTTAGCCATAATATTTATGCTGCCGATTCTGCCGGCGATCCTATAGAAATAGCAAAACGAATTCTCTCTCAACTCCAATGAATAAGGAAGTTAGTACTACTAAGTCGAAGCGCTTTGTCTCGCTCGACGTGCTCCGCGGACTTACTGTCTTCGGAATGATTTTGGTGAACAATGGCGCAGGCAAGGAGCATTTCGAAGCACTCAAGCATAGCGCATGGAATGGTCTCACGCCGTGCGACCTCGTGTTCCCGTTTTTTCTATTCATTGTTGGCGTAAGTATTTATATATCGCTCTCGAAACGCAAAGCTGCTATAGAGTCGGGTGCGGCGAGTTCGCTACCTACGCTGAAAAAGATTCTCTATCGCACGGCGCTGCTGTTTATTATAGGTATTGCGCTTCACGCGTGGGATATGCTGCTAAGGGGGCAAGAGAATTTGTTGGCAAATCTTCGCCTCACAAGCGTTCTCCAGCGTATTGCATTGAGCTATGGCATAGCATCAATAATATTCTTATACGTAAAACCTCGCTATCTGTGGGCCATTGCGCTTGCACTGCTCGGTGGCTATAGCTATTTGCTTTTGGCATATAATGGCTATGCGCCGTCCGACGAAAATTTTGCCAACACGATAGATAGAGCTGTGTTTGGAGCTGAACATCTCTATCGCAAAGGGCCTATCGACCCCGAAGGAATCCCAGGACTTATCTCTTCTGTTGCTCATACTATTATTGGTGTGCTTGTAGGTATGTTGCTTTTTGGTAAAAAGGATAAGAAACGCCCAGTGACGCTCGCCTTTATTGTTTCAGCAGTTATGATTGGCGTTGCATGTCTCTTGTCCGTTTGGCTACCAATCAACAAGCGCGTATGGTCGCCGAGTTATGTGTTTGTTACCTGCGGCTTGGCAACGGCGTTGTTGGTGCTGCTCACAATAGTCATCGACGAAAAAGGACACGACAAGTGGTGCAAACTGTTCCAAATTTTCGGACTTAATGCCCTCGGATTGTATGTGATAAGCGAAATGTTGCCTGCAATATTTGGACTTGCAGGAATCTACGATGCCGTTTGGGGTGCAATCTCGTCCGCTATTTCATATCCATGCTTAGCATCGCTCTGCTACGCATTGTCCTTCTGCGCAGTTATGTCCGTAATAGCATGGCTTCTGTGGCGATTCAAGATATTTATAAAGCTATAATTATCAATCAGCGCTATCTGTGCGCGCAAAATGTTGGCGCATAGGTGTACTTTACATGTAGAGACGGCGCATGCTGGAACCACATGAAAATATACCCGTAGAAGCGGCGCTCCGTCTCTTCAATATACAAGCACTGTTCAGGTGCTTTTTTTATGTATGTACGAAATCCGTTTCCGTAGTTGCATGGGACTTTCGCAACTTGCGAAACAATGCTGCAGCAGTTGCATGAGGGTTGCGCAACTTGCGAAACAATGCTGCAGCGGTTGCATGGGACTTTCGCAACTTGCGAAACAATGCTGCAACAGTTGCATGGGACTTGCGCAACTTGCGAAACTATGCTGCAGCAGTTGCAAGGGACTTGCGCAACCTGCGAAACTATGCTGCAGCTGTTGCAGGAAAATTTCTGGCGGTTCAAGCGAAGTTGAAATCCGCAAACTAATGCTCTGTGATTGCAAATCCGCTCGAACGAAATCAACCCTACTAAATATTATCAATCAACGCTGTCTGTGTAATCTGTGCGAACAAAATGTTTGCGCAGAGCGATAGCATTATGTGTGAATCCACGTTTAGAGAATTAGAAATTATACTCTTGGCTAAAAACTTGTATTCTTACTCGAAACGTAATTATTGCATATTTACGCCTGTTATGCTTTCATTTTATCAAATAAGCATAATTATAAATATCAAATAGTAATTATTTATGCTAAATGTCTTGTATATTATAATTATGTACTATACTTTTGTTGCCGTTGTCAAAAATGGGTAGCGAAAGTCAAAAACTATGTTTTTGTGTAAATACCCCTCTAAAAAGAGGGGGTGTTTTGAAAAATGCACTATTTTTGACGCGCATTTAGAAACAGGAATAAACCAAAATTCAATATTTATGGCACAACTAAGATTCAATGCTCTAACGAACCTCCTAAACAAAAAGGTTCCCGACATTAAGTTCCCCGAAAAACGAGTTTCGGAATTTTATGGCGAACTCGTTTTCAACGATGAGGCAATGAAGAAATATCTTCAGACATCGGTTTATAAAAAGGTAAAAGAGGCCATCACCAATGGCGCACTCATCGACCGCAATCTTGCCGATGGTGTGGCTGCTGGTATGAAAGCTTGGGCTCTCGACCACGGTGCAGTACACTTCACACACTGGTTTCAGCCTTTGACCGATGGCACTGCCGAGAAACACGATGGCTTCATCAACTATGGTCCTGACGGAAAAGTTATCGAGGAATTTGCCGGCAAACACCTCGCACAGCAAGAACCTGACGCATCGTCGTTCCCAAGTGGTGGTATTCGTCAGACCTTCGAGGCTCGTGGCTATACGGCATGGGACGTTTCGTCGCCTGCATTCATAGTTGGCTCTACACTCTGTATTCCTACCATATTTATATCATATACTGGTGATGCTCTCGACTACAAGACTCCACTCTTGAAGGCTTTGCACGCTGTAGATAAAGCAGCAGTTGACGTTTGCCAGTACTTCGATAAGAATATTACTAAGGTATATTCATACTTAGGCTGGGAACAAGAATATTTCCTCGTTGACGATGGCCTCTATATGGCACGCCCTGACCTTATGATTACTGGTCGTACGCTTATGGGGCACGCAGCAGCAAAAGACCAGCAGCTCGACGACCACTACTTTGGTTCAATTCCTGAACGCGTGGCATATTTCATGCGCGACTTGGAGGTTGAGTGCCAACGCCTTGGTATTCCTGTAAAGACTCGCCACAACGAGGTTGCTCCAAACCAATTCGAGCTTGCACCTATCTACGAAGAGGCAAATCTTGCCAACGACCATAACCTCCTCGTTATGGACGTGATGAAGCGCATAGCTAAGCACCACGGCTTCGAAGTTTTGCTTCACGAGAAACCTTTTGCAGGCATCAACGGCTCGGGCAAGCACAACAACTGGTCGCTCGGTACCAACACCGGCATCGACCTCTTTGCTCCTGGCAAAAATCCGAAAGGCAACGTGCTGTTCCTTACCTTCCTTGTAAATACTATGGTTGCTGTATATCACGGTCAGGATTTGCTTCGCTCTATGATATTGAACGCGTCGAACTCACACCGTTTGGGTGCAAACGAAGCGCCTCCTGCAATCATGTCAATATTCTTGGGTACGCAAGTTTCGGCAATGCTCGACAACATTGTTGAGAAAGTTAGCGACTCTAAGATGTCGCCCGAAGAGAAGACCGCGCTCAAACTTGGTATCGGCCGTTTGCCAGAGATTCTCGTCGACAACACCGACCGCAACCGTACGTCGCCTTTCGCATTCACTGGCGACCGCTTCGAGTTCCGTGCCGTTGGTTCATCGGCAAACTGCGCTGGCGCAATGACCGCAGTTAACGCTGCCGTAGCTGCTCAGCTCATAAAATTCAAAAAAGATGTCGACGCACTCATAGATAAAGGTGTGAAGAAAGACGAAGCTATCTTCCAAGAACTTCGTAAACTCATCATCGAGTGCGCACCAATCCACTTCGATGGCAACGGCTATTCAGAAGAATGGAAAGCAGAGGCTGCTCGCCGCGGTTTGACCAACATCACCAGCGTGCCAGAGTCTATCGATAAGATGCTCAGCGACCACGCTAAAGAGGTGCTCGTAAAACAAGGCATACTTACTGAACGTGAGCTTGAAGCACGCCACGAAGTTGAGATGGAGAAATTCGTGAAGAAGGTTCAAATTGAATCGCGTACCCTTGGCGACCTCGTTATAAACAACATCATTCCTGTAGCTATGGAGTATCAGAATATACTGATAAAGAACGTGAAAGGAATGAAAGAGATTATGGGCGACGAAGCTGAGGCTCTCACTGCAAACGAGAAGGAACTCATTCGCAAGATTTCCGACCACGTAAAGGAGATTCGCGAGAAGACCCAAATCATGATTAACGCTCGTAAGACTGCCAACGCTATAGAGGATGTTCGCGAGAAGGCATACGCTTACAACGAGAACGTTCGTCCTCTTATGGATGACATCCGCTACCACGTTGATAAACTTGAGCTTATAGTAGACAACGAGATGTGGCCATTGCCTAAATATCGTGAATTACTGTTTACTCGATAAAAAAAATCTAAATATTTATAACAACTAACGCCCTTTGGCATAGTTTTTTCACAATGAGAGGTGCGACTGTAAAAAAGTCGCATCTCTTTTTCTTTTTTGATTAGGGGGAACACAAGAAAACAAATTGTCTAACTTAGCAAACTATCTAACACTACAAATTATGAACACATTCACTATCGAGGCGACCAACAAGACTCCTTTCATCTGTGCCGACCCAATAAAAGGGACCATAGATATTACGGGCCGCTCCATTCCTGCCAATCCGGTGGAATTCTATCGGCCGTTGGTGGAATGGCTCAACGAGTATGATGAGGTGAATCCCAACAGAATTCAAATGAATATTCAGGTGGATTTCATCAATACTTGTTCGTCGAAATGCTTGATGACCATATTCAATCGTCTCGATTTGATGTCGAAAAAAGGTCGCGATATTACCGTGAATTGGTATTATAACGAAGACGACGAGGAGATCTACTCAATAGGTTCGGATTATAAGGATATGATTAAATGTCCTGTAAACCTTGTGGAGGTGATATAATTATTTCACCCCACAACACCTAATGGGTGGGGCGCTTCCTTGTAAACTAAAAATCTCTAATTCTACTTAGGCAAATTCTGCTCTTCGAAAGTCAATTCATAATACGATTTGAACATGTGATGCTCAAACGGATCTTTTGCGTTTTGCGGGTGACGTTTGTGGTAATCGTCGTTTGTCATAAGTATGTATGAATTGCCGCAACGTGCATAATTGGCGCATACCGAAAATTCTGGCACTACATACGACGGCACAGAATCGCGCAACATGGAGCCTACTACACGGCCTAAATACCGGCGCAGTGCACGCTCGGAGCGGCGCGTTGGTTTGTTGAGACGCGAGAGCAAAAACTTCACTTTCAATCTGTCTTTAGCCGATACATATTGCGAAAGTTCGTCCATGTGAGCGAATGGATTCGTAGGACGGAAATCATTTGTAAGCTGTTCGCTCAAAGGAACTTCGGGTACCCAGTCGTCGGCATTCACCACATTGATAGACCAGCCATACGTATAGTGCTCATACCACATTGCAAAAGCGTAATCGCCGGGCTTGGGCGATGCCGAACAATATGTTTTTATACGCACATCGGTTGGGAATGTGCCTTTTTGCTGCATACGTATGAGTGCCGCCGTAACTAAGTATGCCAATCCTCCACCTTGCGAATGACCAGTAACTATAAAATCGCGAGCGCCGCACTTGTAAAGCGAATCAATTTTGGGAAGAATGTCATCCATAAGTACGCACGTGCTGACCGTCCAACCAGCATGAACGTGAGCGAGCGTATCGGCCGAGAAGTCGTAGTTGAACTTCTTTCCAAGGGTAACAGAGCCTTGCGCTGGAAGCATCGCAGCATGGAAATTTGCCATCCAGCTGAGCATCGTAGGTAGGCTGCTACGTAGGCTAATTACGTAAGTATTATCCATTTGCCAAAGCTCCCACATATTGTCGAAGCCCACTTCTGGCGATGCGTAGATACGTTGACTATGCGTCGGTTCTGGCGACATATATATGCTATCGAGAATTTGTTTGCTGAAATGCGATGCCATACACACGCATTCGCGGTATTCGTCGACGTTGTAACCTCTAATAAGTTGTGCGTCAATATTATTGGTAGAGAATAGTATGGCGTATAGAGCTAAAAGTTTTTTCATAGAAAAATATTTGCACAAATATAGAAAAGAGAGCAAAAGATAGTTTGCTTTTCCGCTGCGAACACTATCTTTGCACCGCTTTTGGCGCTGCCCTTAGCACCAGCTGATGCTCGGATGGTGGAATCGGTAGACACGAGGGACTTAAAATCCCTTGGCCTTAACAGCCGTGCGGGTTCAAGTCCCGCTTCGAGTACAAAAAACGTCTCATAACCGTTTGGTTGTGAGACGTTTTTGTTTTGTTGGGTAGCCAAAGACAACTCTATCCGCGCATTGTTTTTATTTATGCTCATGGCTGGATCGTTGTTTTTTGATGCGAGGTGGCGGGAAGCCGAACGTAGGAACACATTGTTTTACATCGCCACTTTATTGTCAATATATTTTTTAGGATTCCTTCGAATGTCATCTGCAATTTGTGCATAATCAGTTCTGTTGGAGAATTCTTGTATTTGGTAACATTCCCCATACATTGAATTTCCATTTTCGAACAAGACTTCAATCACACATGTATCGCCGTTACAATACACATTATAATTTTCGTAGCAACGCATATACTTATCTTGTATAACGTCCTTAGGTTTTCTAATAACTACTTTGTTATCTTGTCTTTTTGCATCATAGGAATATGAGATCAATAGCAATTTTAATACGATGCACAATATCACCATTACGATGTTTACCCATCCCCATATCTCTTGTCCTAAAGTATGCGGTTTTATTATTTTGCCATCTAATTCAGCATACTCCACAGTGGGTCTTATAAAATAGAATTTCCAATAACAACCTTTTATATGTTGACCTTTTCGAATTTCAGTGGCATTGTACAATTTAGCATCCAAATACACTTTGTTATTATAATTATATGTAATAACGATGTCATTTAGCTTGATAGGATGTCGCTTCCCGTGAATTATTTGATGAGTTATTTTCACATCATCAATCTGGCCTTCAAATGATGCATACATGAACAATGGTCTTTTGTGATAACATAAGACAACAGAAACAATCAAAACCAGTTTCCATATCATATTGACACTATCGCGGGTGTCTTTATTTATGGTTAACTTATGAAAAATATTAGCGATCATTTTTTCTAATACCAATTTCAGAGTTAGGCGTCTAATGGATATTCAAATCCAAGCAAAATTATGTGGTTTCTGAATATAAAAGCTTTACTAATAGCGGATTGATTGCGGCGTACGTACGACAAAAAAGGCCGCCCCGAAGAGCAGCCTATGAAATATGCTTCTTGTAAAGATTGCGTTATGCTTCTTCGGCTGCTTCTATTGCTTTGAAGTAGCGGTAGCTCGACACTTTCAATTCGCCTATAGCAGCTTCGTCGCAAACGATGGTGCCGTTAGCGTGGTTTTGCATACCGCTAAGTGTGCAGTAGTGCGACATTGGCCCTTCTACGGCATCGCGGAGAGCGCGTGCTTTGCGAGGTCCGAAGGCAAGAATCAAAACTTCGCGTGCCGACAAAACGGTAGCCACACCCACTGTTAGAGCACGGGCAGGCACAGCGTTTGGATCGCCACCAAAGAAGCGAGCGTTGACTTCGCGAGTGTCTTGCGTGAGCGTAACTACACGTGTGCGCGAGCATAATGGTGAGAATGGCTCGTTGAAAGCTATATGGCCATCTTCGCCTACGCCGCCGAGGAAAAGGTCGAAACCGCCAGCATCCTCAATGGCTTGTTCGTACTTAGCGCACTCTATGACGGTGTCTGGAGCATTGCCATCGAGAATATGTATATTCTCAGGTTTGATGTCGATGTGGTCGAAAAGGTTGTGGTGCATGAACGAGTGGTAGCTCTCAGGGTGATCTTCGGGTAGTCCTACATACTCATCCATATTGAATGTAATTACATTGCGAAATGAGAGTTCGCCTACTTTTACCAGACGTATGAGTTCGGCGTAAGTAGCAATCGGCGTAGAACCTGTGCAAAGACCGAGCACGAAAGGTTTGTCGGTGATAGTAGATTTAGCGCGAATGGCGTTTGCTATGCGGTGAGCCGCCCACAACGAACCTTCGGCTGCATTGTTTCTAATAATAAGTTTCATAGTTAACAGAGTTTTAGGAATACTTCTATTGCTTGATATTCTGCCATACCCAACTTGTCGTAGAGTTGAGCGGTATTTTGAGTACGCTCTTCGGCGCGCTGCCAAAATTCGCGTGGGTCTTCGCCAGGGAACGGCACGATGTCCTTCTGCGAGAGGTGGCGGAAGATGGCGTGGCGTTTCTTCACAACCTCGTCGGGGCTAAGAGGTACAGCCATATCTACGCGGCCGAGTTCCCACTCCATCCATGCTCCGCGATAGAGCCAGATATGGGTGTCTGAGAGCCATTTTTCTCCTTCGGCTTTCAACTGTTCAACGGCTAAAAGAGCTGCTTCGGTGCATACGCGGTGTGTGCCATGCGGGTCGGCAAGGTCGCCGGCCATAAATATCATCTGTGGCTTAAGTTCGCGTATTAACTTCTTTATGATATCAATATCTACCTGCGTACACGGGTTCTTCTTTATGCCGCCCGATTCGTAGAATGGCAAATTGAGGAAGTGAGCATTCTTCTTGTCATCTAAGCCAAACGAGCGAACAGCTGCGCGAGCCTCACTGCGACGAATGGCAGCTTTGAGGTTGAGAAGTGCGCGAGGCTCAGGTTCGCCGGGCACTTTGCTGTCGATGAGCGCCTTCACCTCGTCAAAACGGTCGGCAAGTCCAAGTTGGTATGCAGCATCGAGTTGCTGAAGAACCACATCGTCGTGAACTGCCACATCGCCCGAAGTTTCGTATGCCACATGCACGTTGTGCCCTTGCGACACCATACGTATGAACGTGCCACCCATAGATATTACATCGTCATCGGGGTGCGGTGAGAATATAAGTATCGTCTTAGGGAATGGCGCTACAGGTACAGGGCGCGTGCTGTCGTCGGCATTGGGTTTGCCGCCCGGCCACCCGGTGATGGTGTGCTGTAAATCGTTGAATACCTCGATATTTATTTTGTCGAACGAGCCATATTTTTCGAGCAGTTCACCGAGCGAGTTTTCAAGGTAATCTTGGTCGGTGAGTTTTAGAATAGGCTTACCTACGGTCTGACATAGCCAAACAACAGCCTTACGACGAAGTTTGGGCGTCCAGTTGCACGGACCAACGAGCCACGGAGCTACTACACGCGTAAGTAGGCTGCCTGCGGTGTCGTCTACAAAGAAACGAATGTGCTGATGGCGTTGCAGCAATGATGCTGGGCAAGTTGTTGTGATTTCGCCCTCGGCAATAGCTTTCACTGCTTTGGCTTTGTCCTCGCCCCACGCCATAAGTATTATGTGGTCGGCGGTCATCATTGTGCCTATACCCATAGTTATGGCGCTTTGCGGAGTTACCGCAATATCGTGGTTGAAGTTGCGCGATTGACGTTTGCGCGAGCTGTACGATAGACGAACGGTGCGTGTGCGAGTGGTCTCGTTGCTGCCCGATTCGTTGAAACCTACTTGTCCGTCTTCGCCAATACCTATGACGAGTAAGTCGAGTCCGCGAGCCAATTTGTCAAACTCTGAACAATATTCTGAAATACGGTCGCTTGGAACAGTTGGGTCGGGAATATGTACATTCTCGGGCAAGATGTCCACACGGTCGAGTAGCGCTTCGTGCAATCGGTGGTTGCGACTTTGGGCTTCATCGCCCGATGCGGGATAATATTCGTCGATGGAGATTACCTCCACATTGCGAAATGATAGCTCTCCAGCTTCGTATCTGCGCGCCAACTCTTCGTAAAGCGCAGCAGGCGTAGCACCTGTTGTCAGTCCGAGGCGGAAAAGGCGCCCTTTGCATTTGTTGATGCTGGCAGAAATCAAATCGGCCACTGCCACCGATGCAGGACGAGCCTCGGGATAGATGTCGGTCCAAATTTTCTCGTAATTATGCAGAATGCCGCCAGAGAGAGTCTCTTCGGCCAATCCGCCTTCATAAGGTAAAGTAAACTGCTTACTCATAAGAATTCCTTCTGTTATATTCCTACGAATATAAATAATTATAACGACCTGCGCGTCTGCGGTGCGCAATTTGTGTGTAAGAATGCGCAAATATGTATTGAGATGGAGGAAAAGCGGTTTGCGTTAGAAGGCTAGCGCCATTTTGATGGGGTAGTGGGCTACCTCGCCTTACTGTTCTACATACTCCACGCCACCATAATATTTTACAACGCTTTGTTTTATAAGTAGTTTGAAGAGGCTATTCATCTCGTCGGCTTTGGCTTTGAGGTAGTTGTTGTTGACCGTTTGGAACTCGATGGGCGAGATAAGACCTTGCTCCATTTTGCGAGCATTGAGTTGGTATGCTTCGCGTTGCACCTCAGCCTTGCGTTGTGCTTGGCAGTAGGCCGTTGCCGTGCCGTTGCAATCTTGTATGGCTCGTCTGATCTCCGATTCCACGTCGCGGCGCTTCTGCTCAAGTTCGGCCGAAGCCTTGGTTAGGGCGTTGCGTTTGCGCGATATGTTCGAATGCTTTTGCAAACGGTTGTAGATAGGTATCGAAACCGACATCTCTACATACTCACCACCATTGTTTTTTATCTGATTTCTAAACGCATCAGTCTGAGCGCCTTCGTAAGTATAATAACTCGTGCTCCAACCTGCGTACAATCCCACTGTGGGCAGCAGTTGCCAACGTGCGGTGGTGAGTTCGCGCTTGGCATTGTCGCGAGTGCCCTCGGCAATCTTGATGTCGGGGTTGTGCGCTATAGCGTAGTCAATAACATGGCTGTCGTCGGCAACTTCAAGTTGCCAAGTAGGCAGCACCGTGTCGATGCGTAGTGGCTCGTCGACGGGCCAAAACATGAGGTCGGAGAGCGTCATTAGCTGGTCGCGATACTGATTTTGCACGTTTATAAGGTCATATTGGCGGTCGGACAAGTCAGCTTCGAGCTGCACCACCACGGCGTGGCTCTTCTGTCCGAGTTCCTCTTGACGTTGTCCGAGGCGCAACTGACTCTCGGCGTTGGCTATTTGCTCAGCATAAATATTTGTCAACTGACTGTAATATACCGTGTTATAATATGCCTCCATAATAGCGAGACAGATGTCGGCTTCCGCCTGTTTCTCTCTCGACTGCGATATTGCCAAGCCCGTGCGTGAAATCTTGAGGTTGTTCACCGCTTCGAATCCATTGAAGAGCGTAAAACCCGCGCTCACGTTGTAATTATTATGAAACGACGTTTGAGTGAAGTAGGTGTTCGTCTGCGGGTCGATGCTGCGGCCGAAGTTGTAATATGCATACGCCTGCGCCTCGATGGTTGGTGTGAAAGCCGTCAATATGGCATCGCGGCGAGCAATGCGTGCATCGCCCGTGGCGGCATGCTGAATACGTATGCGCGTAGAGTTCGAGAGTGCATACACCATGCAGTCGTGCAGCGTCATGAGTTTAGTGCTGTCGGTGGTTTGCGCTTTGCCATTTTGCCCAGCAAGGAGCATGCAGATAATCAAGAATATGTAATAAAAATGTGTCATCACGTAAAAATTGTAATCGTTTGCTACGGATGAAACATCTGTCGTGCCAAAATTCGTAAGTAGTTGAGTTGTAGATGATAAGTAAAAAGTGGTGGCTGATAGAAGTGTAAAAAAACTTTACATGCTTTACAGTTGGAGGTTTACACAGTGTGATTTTCAATTTTCAACTTCCAATTTTCAATTTTCAATTCATAACTACCTAAACACCATTTCGAACACCGTCTCTGCGTCGTTACTGCTGTAGAGTTCGATGCTTCCGTTGTGTAGGCGCATTATTTGGCGCGATATGCTCAAGCCAATGCCGTTGCCGTCGGATTTGGTGGTGAAGAATGGTACGAAAATCTGCTCTCTGCTTGTCAGTGGAATTGGTGCGCCGTCGTTGGCTATGCGGATGACAACCTCATCGTCGGGGTGCAATTGGGCTGTTATGCTGATGTGATGAGCGCCCGCTTGTACCGCATTTTTTATCAGATTGATAAATATTTGCGAAATCTGTCCTTCATCGGCGTAAATCATAAGGTCGTGCTCCTTAGTCGAGTAGCTACATTCTGTGCCGTGCGATGTGGTAAATTCACTGTTTAGTGAAATTATTTTTTCTATAAGTGGTTGTAGTTCAATGGCTTTACGTATGGGGCGAGCTACTCCGCCAAGTTTGCGATAGTCGTCAACAAATTTGATTAGGTTTTTCGACGAGTTGGCTATCGTCTCCAATCCAGCCTTCACATCGAGTTCGCAGTGACCATTGTCGTCAACCGACTTCGACAGCGCATCGCTCAGTGAGGCAATGGGCGACACGGTGTTCATTATCTCGTGCGTCAGTACACGAATGAGTTTCTCCCACGAGTCCTGCTCGTTTTGCTGGCGTTGCTTCTTGAATATGTAGCGTATACGGTTGAGTGTGCGGTTGAATTGGTTAGTCTCGCTAAAACGGAAATTCATCTCGCCATCTTCGAGCGCGTCCATCATGTAGGCCACCTTTTTGATGTCCTTTCTGCGCGTCAGCCACGATGCTACGATGGCTGCAACTATCGCAACAACGATGCATATAAGTATGGAAACGGCTAATTTCATAATACAGTCTTGTACATATTCACACAGACAACACAGATGACGCAGATTCTGATTTAGCTCGATATGTCACAATGCGTTTGTGTTGCGAAAATACTAAATTTGTGTGCAACTCTTGAAATGTAAATTTTTGCCATAGATGAATATTGATAGTAATGGAAGCGTAGACAATAAGTCGGTTGATATTAATTCTGCTTCCTCCCAATCTCAAAATGTATCAAATAGTAACATAAGACTAACTTATATCGATAGTTTGAAAGGTTTTTTGATACTCTGCGTTGTTCTTGGGCATATCCTTGATGGATTTATGAGTGCAGAAATTTTTTCTGACCGTTTGGGCATTATGAATGCGATGTATATTGTTGTTTATTCGTTTCATATGCCAGTGTTTTTTTTTGTTAGTGGCTATCTTTTTGGTAAAGCGTACATAGTATCTGATTGCTTGACGAACAAAAGAAAAATCATAACGAGTATTGGAAATTTCGTTGCCGTCTATTTTGTGTTTAGTTGCTTGCTAGTATTAGTAAAATTAGTATTCGCAGGGGCGGTCAATAACGAACAAAAAGCCACTGATATTTTGTGGCTATGGCGAAACCCTATCGGTCCATATTGGTACTTGTATTCGCTTTGTATTTATTATGCAGTAACAAGATTTATACTGAGAAGGTTGCCTCATACGATCGTGCTAATTGCAATGTGTATTGCGTCAATTGTAGCACAAATGATGCTTGTCCCCGAATCGTTATTGTGCAGAACTATATTTCATCTGCCTTTTTTCTTTGCAGGAGTGTTGTTAATCGTTCATAAATTAGAGATAAAGCTATCGGTTGTTTTGCCTTCGGCATTAGTTGCTGTTGCTATAGTTGTATGGGGCGTTGAGGAACAGACTAAAATACATTTATTGCCATTGCAAATATTAACTGGTTTGGGAATGACTGCTTTGCTGTGGTGCGTATTTGCGCGATACAAATGGCTTGATAATATAGTATTCCGTACGTGTGGTCTCTATTGTCTCGAAATTTATGTAATGCATTGCTTTTTTACTGGCGCATTTCGTTCAATATTACCCAAATTGGGCATAACTACTTTCTGTCCAAACTTGTTACTCAATTTGTTGCTAAGTGCAGTTATACCAATTGTAGTGGCATACGTATTGAAGCAAATCGGAATACATAAATACATATTCCGACCAATTACCGCATTACTGCGTAAGAGAATCGTTTAGTAAGTAACTCGTAACTACCTACATTCCATACTTCTTCATCTTGGCATACATCGTAGGGCGGCTGATGCCAAGCATTTTAGCTGCAGCTGAGATGTTGCCATTACAACGGCTCACGGCACTACGCACCATCTTCTCTTCGGCTGCGTCGAGGCCGTCGAGGTTGTCGATAGCATCGGACGATTGTTCGAGTTGTATGTCGTTGGCTGTCAGTGTGCTACCTTCTGAGAGAATGACAGCCTTCTCGATGCAGTTCTGCAACTCGCGTATGTTGCCGCGCCAACGGTGTCCGCGCAGGGCGGTGGCGGCTTGAGCATCGATGCCAATCACCGAACGATGATATTTATTAGCAAACTCTATCACAAAACGTTCTGCAAGAGGCACTATGTCGTCGCGGCGTTCACGCAAGGGCAGCAACTCGATGTGCATAGTATTTATGCGGTAGTAGAGGTCTTCGCGGAACTTACCTTCGCGCACCAACTGCTCTAAATTCATATTGGTAGCGCAGATTAGACGTATGTCGATGGGACGCGCCGTAGAGTCGCCCACGCGCATCACACTGCGGTTTTGCAGCACTCGTAGCAACTTGGCTTGCAGATGTAGCGGAATGTTACCAATCTCGTCGAGGAAGAGTGTGCTGCCATTGGCTTGCTCAAATTTGCCCACATGGTCGGTGTGCGCATCGGTAAATGCACCCTTCACATGACCGAAAAGTTCGCTCTCGAAAAGCGTTTCGGTTATCGCACCCGCATCAACGGCAACCATTGGCTTGTTGTGGCGTTCGCTGCGAAGATGAATCTCGCGTGCAAGCACATCTTTACCTGTACCATTCTCGCCCGTGATGAGCACCGTGGCGTCGGTTGGAGCAATCTTCTCCACCGTGGCGCGTATCTGGCGCATAGCATCGCTTGAACCCCAGTACATATCGGAATTTTTTGGTTGAGAAGGAGCGTTGCTATTGTCGTTTGTAAGCTCGCGAGTGCGCTCACAAGCTGCGGCAAGCGTATCGAGCAGTTTGTCGTTATCCCACGGCTTCACCACAAAGTCGAATGCGCCGCGCTTCATGCCTTCTACGGCAAGCGAGATGTCGGCGTATGCAGTGAAAAGTACCACTTGCAGTTTGGGGTACTTAGCTTTGAGCTCCGAGAGCCAGAAGAGTCCTTCGTTGCCAGTATTTACCTCCGACGTAAAATTCATGTCGAGCAGCACCACATCGGGTGCAAACGTAGACACCTTGCTCAGCAGTTCCTTGGGCGATGACAGAATTTCAATATCGGCAAAACGTAAGGGTAATAATATCTTCAGCGTGGCGCGAATGCCAGCATTGTCGTCAACTACGATAACTCTTCCTGATTTTTTCATCGAAAAAATGGTTTATGCATTGGCGAATTTACAACATATAGCTGACTTATAAGGTATCTGTTTTGTAGTGTAGCGCCAGATTCTGTCGATAATCGCTTTGTAAATATGTATATAAAAAAATCCGCCCCAAGGATAAGCCTTAGAGCGGATTGTACATATTTATATGTGACTGAATTTTAGTCTTTTATCTGCACTACGAGATATTTGCTCGTCTGCCAGAAAGCTTCTGCGTTTTTGATGACTAACGATTGAGTCCTGTCGTCATTGTCAACAATCTCGTACGACGATTCGTTGTGCTGCGAGAGAACTTTAGCTCTGCGTCCTCCGAGGTCGATTTTGGTGACTTCGTTTTTATTTACTGCGTTGAAAATGCGGTTGTCTACATCGCCGGCGAGAATTTTCTTCTTGAACAAGCCGTCTTTCTCCACAACGCCCTTGTCTCTGAGGTAGCTCTTTGTACCTACGATATAGAACACGGTGTTAATCTCGTTGGTTGCGATAGCGAGGCTCTTGTCTACTTTTGCTTTCTCTGTTGCAAGCGAATCGACCGAAGAGGTGAGCGAAATCACAGCGCCAGTAAGCGCGTTGATGTCGAGGTCTTTATCCTTGAGCATCGTGGTGAGTTTCTCAATCTCCTTGTTCTGCTGGTCTATTTGCTCTTGGAGTACGCTGATGAGTTGCTGAAGCTCTTTGTTGTTCGAAGTAGCTTTGCGCAACTGAGCTTCAAGGCTTTTCACCTTTTGCTTATTGTCGAGCAACACTTTGTAGATAGCGTCAACGTCGTCTTGAAGTTGGCTTTTGTTGCTTTCGTTGAGGTTGGTGGAAATCAATCCCTCTTTCTCCTTTATCACGTTGAGGTTTTGTTGCAACTCGGACATCGTGCCGGCGATGAGTGCAAAGTTTTTATCTTTCTGATCGATTATTTTTTGAAGTGTATCAACTTTTTGTTGTAAGTCGGTTACTTCTGCCTGATGATTGTTGCAACCTACTAATGCTGAGGCTACAACGGCAATTGCTAAAATCTTTTTCATTAGTTATAATATTAGTTTGCAGTTATGCTTATCGAATATTTTCTCGAAGTTTAGCTAAATATTCGCACATCTCAGCAGAATCTTTTCTCTTTATTATGTCGAGAAGTTTATTCATCTGCGACACAATGTTTTCCACTTGCGCTGGCGTGTATGGGTTGAACAGCACCTCCGAGAGCAAGAAATCGTCCTCCGAAAGCACGCCTTTAGCAATGTCGTATTGCTTCTTGAAGGTTGTGCCAGGCGCGTCCTGATGCTTCATGCACGCAGCAAAAACCATCGTAGATACGAACGGAATCGATAGCGAATAGGCAATAGTTTCGTCGTGACCTTGGAATGTATATTCGTGAATATTAAGCCCGAGCGACTGGTAGAAATCCTTGAAGAATACCTTGCCCAAGTGGTCGCCTTCGGCAATAATTATGGCGTGATTCTGGCGAAGTTCGCGCAAGTTGGCGAATGTTGGACCGAACATCGGGTGAGTAGATACATACGGATGACCGCATGATGCGTAGAACTCCTTCAAGCCCGTCTTTACCGATGCGATGTCCGAGACCATACACATTGGCGATAGGTATGGCAGCACTTCGTTGAATGTACTTATGGTGTACTTGAGCGTCACGGCGTTGATGAGCAATTCAGGGTCAAACTCGCGTATTTCGTCGAGCTTCATCAGACGGCGCGTGTTGAATACGTATTGCAAACGCGTAATGTCGCGATCGTAAACAGCAACTTCGTGTTGCAAGCAGAGCGAGTCGGCGAGTATCGTGCCCATTTTGCCGGCTCCTACAATGCAAATTCTCATAACTTATTTATTCTTAGCGAGTTCTTTCATTACGTTGTTCTGGCGGTTTACCGACTCTTCGTGGATGTCTTCATAAACTTTCACTACGAAATCGGGGTTCAAGCCATTTTGCATAGCTTGCATACGACGGTTTTCGAGAATTTGCTCGTAACGGCCTTGTTGCAAGATAGTTATGCTATGCTCGAATTTGTATTTGGCAATCTTCTCCGACACTTGCATACGTTTGCCGAGGCAGCTGAGCAGTTGGCGGTCGAGTTCGTCTATTTGCATACGCAAGTCTTCAAGTTCGGTGCGTGGCTTGTTGTCTATGGAATGGTCGCGTATCACGAGTGCATTAAGAATAAGTTGTAAATGTTGTGGTGTAACTTGTTGTTTTGCGTCCGACCAAGCGCGGGCTGGACATTCGTGGCTCTCAATAATGAGACCATCAAAGTTAAGGTCCATTGCCTCTTGTGCAACCTCTTGAATCAAATTGGAGTCGCCAGTGATGTGGCTCGGGTCGTTAATTATAGGTAGCTGAGGCAAACGGCGATGAAGCTCAATAGGTATCTGCCATTGCGGGTCGTTGCGGAAACGGCTCTTCTCGTATACCGAGAAACCGCGGTGAATAGCTGCAAGTTGCTTAACGCCAGCTTGATTGAGACGTTCGAACGCGCCAATCCACAATTCGAGGTCGGGGTTGACGGGGTTCTTCACAAGCACGGGAATGTCAGTGCCGCGAAGAGCGTCGGCAATCTCTTGCACTGCGAATGGGTTTGCTGTAGTGCGCGCGCCAATCCACAATACGTCGATGCCGTATTTTATGGCTTCGTAGCATTGCTGAGCGGTGGCAACCTCAACGGCGGTGTACATACCAGTCTCCTTCTTAACTCTCTGAAGCCATGGTAGACCCGTAACGCCAACGCCTTCGAATGTGCCTGGTCGTGTGCGAGGCTTCCAAATGCCAGCACGGAATATTTTGATGCCGTTTGCTGCCAATTCACGTGCTGTGTTCATTACCTGTTCTTCTGTTTCGGCGCTGCATGGTCCTGCTATCACCAATGGGCGTTTCAAACTTACGCCTTCTAGCGTTATTGGTTTTATATCTAATGTATTTTCCATATTTAGTTTGATTTTTTATTCTTTTTCTTGTTGTTGCTTATTTCATCTCTTTCAATCGGCGTATTGCCTCTTTTAGAGTCTCTACTTTCGAGCATAGCGATATGCGAAGGAAGCGTTCGCCTTGACTTCCGAAAATGAAGCCTGGCGTAATGAATATGCCCGTTTTGTGTAGTATCTCGTCCGACAATGCTTCTGCCGATTTCCAATTGTCGGGAATGCGACCCCAAACGAACAAACCGCCTTGCTTGCGATCGGCCTTGCATCCGAGCATATCCATAATATCGAATGCATACGTCTGACGTTCGCGATAGGTGCGATTCACTTCGTCGAACCAATCTTTGCCAAGCGCAAGGGCTTTGGCTGCTGCACTTTGCATAGGACGAAAAACGCCACTATCCATGTTGCTCTTCACTCTAAGTATGCATTGAATAATTTCGGCATTCGATGCTGCCATACCAAAACGCCAACCTGCCATGTTGTGCGCTTTGCTCATCGAGTTGAGCTCTATTGCTACGTCTTTTGCTCCTTCTATCGATAGTATACTTATTGGCTTCTCGTGTAGTATGAAGCTATATGGGTTGTCGTTGCATATAAGTATGTTATGTCGACGACCGAAATCGATAATTTTCTTATATAGTTCCATTGAAGCAGGCGCGCCAGTTGGCATGTTAGGGTAATTCACCCACATCATTTTCACACCGCTGAGGTCAAGTTTTTCGAGCTCGTCGAAGTTCGGTTGCCACCCGAGTTCTTCGTATAGATTATACGTGATAGTCTTAGCACCAACGAGTTTAGCTACCGACGAATATGTAGGATAGCCAGGGTTGGGCACAAGCACACCATCGCCTTCGTTGATGAATGCCATCATTATATGCATGATGCCCTCTTTAGAACCAATGAGAGGCAAAATTTCGTTGTCGGGGTTTAGTTGTACGCCATACCACTTGGCATACCAATCAGCGTAGCCCTTACGGAGTTCTGGTATGCCTGTGTAGCTTTGATAACCATGGACGTTGGGTTTGCGAGCTTCAGTGCTTAATGTCTCAATAATATCGTCGGCTGGAGGAAGATCGGGGCTGCCGATGCCGAGATTTATTACGTCTACGCCGCTCTTGCGCATGGCATCGAGACGACGGTTGTTGCGCGAGAAGTAGTATTCTTCTACGTTGCTTATTCGCTTTGCTGGTGCTATTATCACTTTATGTATATTTTGTAGTTACTTATTCTTTATGACTTTGACGACCGAGTTCAAATTCACCGAGCACTGTCAGTTTGTCGCACAATGGGCGAACTGCATCTACAGCCTGAATGTAGCGCGTGTAGTTGTTGAACGAAAGGTCGATGTAGAAGAGATATTCCCACTCGCGACCGACGATAGGATTCGACTGAATTTTGGTTAGGTTGATGCCGTAGAAAGCAAACACCGTAAGCACTTTTGACAAACTGCCAACTTCTTGTGCTTGTGGAAGTGAAAACACTATCGATGCGCGGTTGATGCGGTTTTGAGCAAAGAGTTCGTCTATTTCCGTCTTGCCATGTTGACTGACAATCAGGAATCGGGTGAAATTCTTTTTGTTGGTTTCAATGCCATGCTCGAGAATTTTCAATCCGTAGAGTTCTGCTGCCAATTTTGGGGCGATGGCTCCAATAGTGCGATTCTGCTTTTCGCTCAATTCTTTGGCCGAAAGAGCGGTGTCGTCGCTCTCTACGAGGCGTATGTGTGGATATTTACGGAAGAATGCTTCGCATTGGCGCAGTGCCATTGGGTGCGAATGAACTTCGGTTAGCTCTTCAATCTTTACACCTGGCAGTGCCATCAAATTGTGCTTGATACGTAGTTTGTATTCTCCAATAACTGTCAGTCCCGATTCTTTGAGTAGCGTGTAGTTCGATTGTATGGTGCCTACAAGCGTGTTTTCTATCGCTACAATGCCATAGAGTTGCGAGTCGGCTTTTACGGCATCAAACAGGTCTTGAAACGTCAAGCATGGCACAACTTCAACATCGTAGTCGTTGAAAAATTCGCGCGCAGCTATCTCGTGGTTCGCTCCTGCTATGCCTTGTATGGCTACTCTTTTTATCTCTTTCATTTGTGTTCTTATTACAAATAAAAAAGCCCACCGTTTTCTGGTGGGCTCATGCTATCAATAATAAATTTTTTTATTCACAACACCCACCGCTCTTCTGGCGATAACCAAAAAAGTAAAAGTAAAAGCCGAAATAAAATCGTGCGGTAAGCATTGTCTTTCTATATCTTTTGTCATTTGTCTTTTCGACGTAGCAAAAGTAGTTTTTTTATATATACGGTGTTAAGATTCCAACAGAAAATTTCAAAATTTTACAAGAAGCGTCTGTGCACCGCTCTGAAAAATGCCTCAACTGTCGGATCGTTTTCGTCGAAGTGATACATATTTATAACGTTGCTATAAGCTTCGTCGAATGTTTGTGACTTGTTAATCAGCTCAATAACAGCATTGAAGTCGTTCACCTTACCACCGAAGAGTTCCTTCTGATATTGGAATTTATCGCTAATGCTGAATGCCTTCATCACATTATCGACGGGCGTTCCGTAGTTCACCAGGTCGGCGGAATTGACTGCTTTTGCTGGTTTGGGTAGAGTTTTGTGCTCTGGTTTAACTTCAACTTTTGGCTGAGGTTGTGGTTTCGGCTGAGGTTTCGGTGCTGGAGCTGGCTTTTCAATGGGCTTTCCTACGGGTTCTAC